>JAJDXK010000082.1 GCA_022823305.1 Alphaproteobacteria bacterium | reverse complement strand
CGACTTCTACCGCACCTGGGTCGAGGACCCGCGCCGGGCGCAGCAGATGGTGGAATCCATCACCCGCGATTCCATCGGCGTCACCGGCTGCCCCGTCGACGGCATCCCCCAGCCGCAGAAGATGGCGGCGGAGTAGGGGGCACCCGCTCCAGACTCGCGGGAGCCAATCGGGACCCCGGCGTCGCACGGCGCCGGGGTCACTTTTTTCGGGCGCCGTCTCTCAGACGAGGATGGCGGGGTCGGCGAGCAGGGCCTCCTGTTCGGCGAGCGCCGCCACCGCGTCCTCGTGGGAGATGCGGACGAAGCGGGTCTCCTCGAAGGGGCGGACCTGGCCGACGCGGCTCATGTCGCTGGAGATCACGATGGCGATCCGCGTGTAGCCGCCGATGCTGGGCGAATCGACGCAGAGCACGATGGGCTCGACGCCGGACGGCACCTGTATCGTGCCCACCGGTGCGCCCGGGTCGATGACGATGTTGGAGGGGTCGAGACCCGCGTCCTCGACCAGGTAGCCGGGCCGCTCCGGCCTGAAGGAGAGCGCCGGGCCGATAAAGCGCATCCCCGTGCGGTCGGCCTTGGGGTTGAGCTTCCAGGGTGTGGCGTAGAAGGTCTCGACGCTGTCCGCGGTGAAGAGGTGCGCCTCGGGGCCGGCGACGACGCGCACCTCGTGGGGCGTCTCGTAGCGGGGCACGAGGTCGGGCCTGAGGCGGCGCCCGGCGAGCGCCTCGGCGGATGCCGTCGCCCGCCCTACCGGCAGGCGGTCGCCTGGCTGGAGCGCGCGCCCCTCCAGCCCGCCGAAGCCGCCGCCCACGTGGGTGGCGCGGCTGCCGCGGTAGAGCGGCACGTCGATCCCGCCGTGGACCGCGAGGTAGGCGCGCGCGCCGCTCAGCGCAAGGCCGCAGGCGAGCGTCTGCCCTGCGCGGAGAACGAAGCTCGACCAGCACGGCACCGGCCCGCCGTCGATGGTGGCGCCCGTGTCCGCGCCCGCGAGCGCCAGCACGTGGTCCTCCAGCGCGCGCAGCCTGAGCCGGCCGAGGGTCATCTCCAGCCCGGCCGCGCCCGGCTCCCCGCCCACCACCAGCGGCCCGCCCGGCGGGTTGCCGGCGAGCAGGTTGGCGATGCGGAGCGCGAAGCCGTCCTGTGCGCCGGAGGGCGGGATGCCGAGCGCCTGGCCGCCGCACCGCCCCATGTCCTGCACCGTGGTGCGCAGGCCGCCGTCCAGCACCTCAAGCATCAGGCCGGCCCCCAGGTGCTCTCGGGGTCGCGCTTCTCCGCCGGCTCGCCCTGCGCCTCGAGCCACACGACGTAGCCGGCGCAGTCGAAGGTGCCGTCCTCCACGCGGTATTCGTAGGTGCCGGCCTCCACCTCGGCGCGGATCGCGTCGTACTCATCGCGGCCGATGGACTCGTAGCGGTGGCGGTCGCCCGCGCGCGCCAGCACCGGGCCGTCGGCGAAGGCCGGGCTCGGCTCCCTCGGGTCGAAGATCTCGATCGGCGTTCGGCCGAAGAGCTGCCCGCCCCCCGGCACCCGGATGGGGTAGATGGTCGACGTGGTCCCGCCGAAGTTGAGCAGCCTCGCGTGGGTCCAGGTGCGGGGCGTGCGGTAGAGCGGCGCGCCGAAGCGCTTCGCGGGCTCCATGGCGTAGGACATGAAGGCGCCGGGAACGAAGCCCACGCCCGTGACCCAGTAGTCGCAAGCCGTATGGGTCTCGATCACCTGCGGCACGGTCATGCCGTTGAACGCGGCGATGTACTCGATGTTGTTGCGCACGCCGAAGGCCTCGGCGCACTCGCGCGACCACGGGTCGTCGTAGAGCGCAGGAATGACGACGCGGCGGCTCGGCAGCATCGTCACCGCGCCCTGGGCCGCGATCAGCTCTCTCACGTGGGCGACGATGCGCGCGCGCGTGGTGCTGAGCGGGTCGAAGACGAGGCCGAGGGTGCGCACCTGCGGGTTGGTCTCCACCAGCCCCTTCGGCGCGTTCTCGCGCAGCGCGAGGTCCAGCGCCAGGATGCGGAAATTCAGGGGAATGCTCGTCTCGTCGCCGAACTCGACGTTGATCGCGGTATCGCCCAGCGTCTTGAACACCGGCTCGTCGTAGATCATGCCGCCCCCGCCGCTCGCACCCCGCCATCATCGGCACCCGGTCCGCGCCGTCAACGCGCAGACGACATCCGGGGCGAAGTTGCTTGACGGAGATGACCATCTATGTTGTACATATCGACGCAAGCTGGAGGATCGAACCGTGCCGACCCGCATCTTCAAGGTTGCCGAGGCCCGCGCCCGCTTCTCACACCTCCTGACGCGGGCCAAGGAAGGGGAGGAGATCATGATCACGAAGGGCAGCGAACCGCAGGCGCGCATCGTCCCCCCGGCCGCAGCCGCGCAGCGCGAGGCTGCGCCGCTCAAGCACCTCGACCTGCCCGACGACCTCTTCGACCATGAGGATGCGGAGCAGGCCGCGATCGACGCCGGCGACTACAGCGACACGCTCGGCATCTGGCGCGGCCCGCCGAAAGCCTCGTGAGGCTGCTGCTCGACAGCCACGCTGTCTATTGGTGGCTGGCGGGCAGCCCGCGATTCTCCGACAGGGCCAGAGGGCTGATCCTCGACCGCGTGAATGCCGTGCTGGTCAGCGCCGTCTCGATCTACGAGCTTGAGTACAAGGCGCGGCGCGGCCGCCTCGACCTGCCCTCGCAGGAGCTGCGCGCGGCGCTCCGGCGCAATGCGGTCGAGGACCTGCCCGTCACCCACGACCACGCGGACTACGCGGTGCAGCTCGACTGGGAGCACCGCGACCCATGGGACCGCCTCCTCGCCGCCCAGGCGCGGCTTGAGAACTGCGCGCTGGTCTCGCTCGACGCGGTGTTCGACGCCATCGGCGTGAATCGACAGTGGTGAGCGGCGCGCGGCGCTTGATCACGATCATGTAACCGATTTGGTTTATGACCATGATCCGGGTCAACGTGGCCGAGGCCAGGACGCACCTCTCGCGCTACCTCAAGCGCGTCGAGCACGGCGAGACCGTCGTTCTCTGCCGGCGCAACGTGCCGGTCGCCGAGATACGCGCGCTCCCGAAGCCGGCGCGGGAGCCGCGTCCCGTCGGCATCGACCGCGGCATGACCCTGCCCGCCGCCTTCTTCGAGCCGCTCCCCGACGATCTGCTGGCGGCGTTCGAGGGCGGCGGCGAGACAACTTGACCCGTCGCTGACCAGCGCGCGCCCAGCCCCGCTCAGTCCGTATCGACCGGAGCGGTCTCGGCGTCGATCCAGGCGAGGTAGTCGGCGTTGCCGCCCGTGATCGGCAGCGCGATCACGCAGGGGCAGGCGTAGCTGTGCAGCCGCTTGACCAGCGCGGTCAGCGGCTCCACCAGGTCGGCGCGGGTCTTGGCCCAGAGCATGGCTTCGCCGGCCTCGCGGAGCGCGCCCTCCCAGCGGTAGAGGGAGGACACACCCGGCACGACGTTGACCGAGGCCGCGAGCCGCGCCTCGACCAGGGCGCGGCCGATGGCCTCCGCCTCGGTCCGGCTCGGCACGTTCACGCAGACGGCGACGTGCGCCATGGGCTCTCCCCTTCGTTGTCCTGCGCGCCGCCGACGATAGCGCATTTCGCCCGCGAGACCCCGCGGGCGGGCGCGGGGCAGGCGCGTATTGCCGGGATCGCGCGCCTGCGATAGGGTGTGGCGGCAGTCCCGGGCGTGGAGTCGACGATCCCGCGCCCCGGGCACTTCCATGACGGAGCAGGGGCCTGAGGTGAGCGAGAGCGGCGTCATGCAGGTCATCCTGGCGGAGCCGCGCGGCTTCTGCGCCGGCGTCGAGCGGGCGATCGAGATCGTCGAGCGTGCGCTTGAGGTGTTCGGCCCGCCGGTCTACGTCCGCCACGAGATCGTGCACAACAAGTGGGTCGTCGATGACCTGCGCAAGAAGGGCGCGGTCTTCGTCGAGGAGATCGACGAGGTGCCTGACGGCGCGGTCACCATCTTCAGCGCCCACGGCGTCTCGGAGAAGGTGGAGAGCGAGGCCGAGCGCCGCAGCCTGCCGGTGATCGACGCGACCTGCCCGCTGGTCGCCAAGGTGCACATCGAGGCCCGGCGCTACGAGCGCGAGGGCCGCGAGATCATCCTCATCGGCCACGACGGGCACCCCGAGGTGGAGGGCACGAGCGGCCGGGTCAAGAACGGCGTCCACATCGTGGCGACGCCCGAGGACGTGGAGAAGCTCGAGGTGGCCAACCCCGAGAAGGTCGCCTACGTCACCCAGACCACGCTCAGCGTCGACGACACGCGCGACGTGATCGAGGCGCTCACCTCGCGCTACCCGGGCATCTCCGGCCCCGACGTGAAGGACATCTGTTACGCCACCCAGAACCGCCAGGCCTCGGTGCGCAAGCTGGCGGAGGAGGTCGAGCTGATCCTCGTCGTCGGCGCGCGCAACAGCTCCAACTCCAACCGCCTGCGCGAGATCGGCGAGGAGATGGGCGTGCCCACCCACCTGATCGACGACGCCCGCGACCTCGACCCCACCTGGTTCGAGGGCGTCCACCGCGTGGGCGTCACCGCCGGCGCGTCCGCGCCCGAGGAGCTGGTGCAGGACCTGGTCGCCCGGCTGCGGGAGATCAACGCCGTCGAGCTCCAGATCCAGGACGGGATCAAGGAGCGGGTGCGCTTCAAGCTGCCCTCCGAGCTGGTCGAGGCGAGCGGCAGCGGCGCGGTGCGGGAGCCGGCCCCCGGTGCCTGAGCAGACCCGGCCCGCACGGGGCGCGTGAGCGGCAGGCCGTGTCCGTTCCGCTCATCCAGAAGCTCCGCGTCGGCGCCTACATCGTCGGCAAGAAGCTCGGCGGCGAGAGGCGCTATCCGCTCGTGCTCATGCTCGAGCCGCTCTTCCGCTGCAACCTCGCCTGCCCCGGCTGCGGCAAGATCGACTACCCGCCGGAGATCCTGAACCAGCGCCTCAGCGTGGACGAGTGCCTGGAGGCGGCGGACGAGTGCGGCGCGCCGATGGTCTCGATCCCCGGCGGCGAGCCGCTGATCCACCCCGAGATCGGCGAGATCGTCGACGGCCTCATCGAGCGCAGGAAGTTCGTCTACCTCTGCACCAACGCGCTCCTGCTCAAGAAGAAGCTCGACCGCTTCACGCCCAGCAAGTACCTCACCTTCTCGGTCCACCTCGACGGGCTGGAGGAGGAGCACGATCACGCGGTCGACCAGCCCGGCACCTTCAAGCGGGCGGTGGACGCGATCAGGGAGGCGAAGCGGCGCGGCTTCCGCGTCAACGTCAACGCCACAGTGTTCGACGGCCACCCGGCCGAGCGGCTCGCGGCGTTCTTCGACTTCGCGACCAACGAGCTCGGCACGGACGCGATCACGGTCTCGCCCGGCTACTCCTACGAGCGGGCGCCCGACCAGCAGCACTTCCTCAACCGCAACAAGACCAGGGAGCTCTTCCGCGCCATCTTCGCGCAAGGGCGCGGCAAGGGCTGGCGCTTCAGCCAGTCGAGCCTCTTCCTGGACTTCCTCGCGGGCAACCGCAGCTTCCACTGCACGCCCTGGGGCAACCCGACCCGCAACGTCTTCGGCTGGCAGAAGCCCTGCTACCTGCTGGGGGAGGGCTATGCCAAGACCTTCCGCGGCCTGATGGAGGAGACCGACTGGGACTCCTACGGCACCGGCCGCTACGAGAAGTGCGCCGACTGCATGGTCCACTGCGGCTACGAGCCGACCGCGGCGGAACACTCCCTGTCCCGACCCTGGGCCGCGTTGCTGCTCAAGCTGCGCGGGATCAGGACCGAAGGCCCGATGGCGCCGGAGATCGCGCTCGGCAAGGCCCGCCCGGCCGAATACATGTTCGACCGGCACGTGGAGGACAAGGTGCGCGAGATCCGCGCGGCCGAGGCGGCGGCGTCACAGGCTCGCGAGGAGGGGCCCCGCGCGGCGACCAACGCGGCGTAGCCGGCGCATCGCGCGGCCGGTGTCCAGCGCCAGCGCCATCATGTCGATGCATTCCCACGGGCGCAGCAGCAGCGCGCGCGCAACCGCGCCGCCGGCGACGCGGCCGTCCTCGCCGAGCCCTGCCAGCGCCGCGCGCGGGATCGCGCGGTTGCTCGGGTCCCCGACCACGCGGATCGCGACGAAGGGCACGCCCGCCGCCGCTGCCGCGCGAGCGACGACGTGGCTCTCCATGTCGGCGGCGCGGGCCATGGTCTCGGCAAAGAGCGTGAGCTTCTGGTCGGTGTGCATCACCGGGCGGTCGAGGCCAGCGAGCACGCCGCCCTCCACCGCCTCGCCCAGCCCGTCGGCGAGCGCCTGTCGCGTGGCCCTGTCCACCTGGAGGTGATCGTCGGTGGAGGGCGGCGGCGGCGCGTCCTCCTCCTCCCGCCTGAAGGATCCCAGGCGATGGAGCTGGTCGCGGATGCCGCCGCGGCCGGGCGGTTCGATCTCGCCCTCGCGGGCGACGATCGTTTCGGGGAGCAGCAGCGCGCCGGGACCGAGGCGCGGGTCCAGCCCGGCGGCGAGGCCGTAGCTCACCAGCAGGCCGGCGCCGCCGGCAACCATCGCATCGGCCGCCTGGGCCGCGCGCGCCGGGTCGGCGGCCGAGACCGCGACCCGGTGACCGCAGTCGGCGATGGTCGCCGCCTCCGCGACGAGGCCCGTGACGATGCCCACGCGGGACCGGTCAGCCATGGCGCGCCGGGCCCTCGGTCCGTCTACATGCCGTGGCTGGGGAGGCGTTCGTTGCCGCGCATGAGGGAGCGGTAGCGCGCCAGCGCCCAGAGCGGGAAGTAGGCGCTGTAGCCGTGGTAGCGGAGGTAGAAGACGCGCGGGAAGCCCACCGCGGTGTAGTGGTCCTCCAGCCACTTCGCGCCCTCGCGTTCGGCGCGGCAGAGGTAGTCCACGCCGCACCGCACCGCGTTGCTCCCGACCTCGCCTGCGGCCATCAGCGCGAGCACGGCCCAGGCGGTCTGCGACGGCGTCGAGACCACGTCGAAGGAGCGCTCGATACGCTCGGCGTAGTAGCTGTCGCCGGTCTCGCCCCAGCCGCCGTCGTCGCGCTGCCTGGATTCGAGCCAGGCGACCGCCCTGCGCACCGAGGCGGAGGCCGGGTCGACGCCCGCGACGTTCAGCGCGCACAGCACCGACCAGGTGCCGTAGATGTAGTTGGTCCCCCAGCGGCCGAACCAGGAGCCGTTCTCCTCCTGCTCGCGCAGCAGGTAGGCGACGCCCCGGGCCACGGCGTCGTGCTCCCGCGCGTAGCCGATCTGGCAGAGGAAGCTTATGCAGCGCGCGCTGACGTCGGCCGTCGCCGGGTCGAGCAGGGCGCCGTGGTCGGCGAAGGGAATGTGGTTCAGATAGAAGTGCTCGTTCTCGGCGTCGAAGGAACCCCAGCCGCCGTTCCGGTTCTGCATGGCGACGATCCAGGCGGCGGCCCGCTCGATCGCGTCCCTGTGCGCCTCGGGGTCGGCGCGATGCAGCGCCATGCCGACGACCGCCGTGTCGTCCACGTCCGGGTAGTAATCGTTGCGGTACTGGAAGGCCCAGCCGCCCGGCGGCGCATGCGGCCGCGTCGCCGCCCAGTCGCCCGCGAGGTCGTCGATCTGCAGGTTTGCGAGCCAGGGGAGGGAGGCGCGCGCCGCGCGCTCGTCGGCCTCGCCGCCGCACTCCATGAGGCTGTGCGCGGCAAGCCCGGTGTCCCACACCGGCGAGACGCAGGGCTGGCAGTACTGGCTGCCGTTCGTCGGCTCGGTCAGCAGCAGGTCGATGGCGCGACGCGCGGTGCTGCGCGCCGGGTGATCGCGCGCATAGCCGAGCGTGTCGAAGGCCATCAGCAGGTTGGCCATGGGCGGGAAGATCGCACCGAGGCCATCCTCGCCGTTCATCCGGGTCATGCACCAGTCGAGCGCCTTCTCGACCGCGCGCCGCCGGACGGCGCCCGGTATCGCCTTCTCGCCGACCGCGAGCACACGGTCGAGGGTCAGGAAGGACCACTGCGTCACGGTTTCCCTCGGGAAATAGTGCCATTCCCGCTCCGGCGGCGTCGTGAACAGCTCGGCGATCCCGATGCCCCGCGGGTTTTTCGCGCGGGGCTTGAGCGCCAGCAGGATGGTGAGCGGCACGATGGTGGTGCGCGACCAGTAGGAGACCTTGTCCAGGTGGAAGGGAAACCAGCGCGGCAGGTCGATCATCTCCACCGGCATCGCCGGCACCGCGCGCCACGGCACCTGACCGAAGAGCGCGAGCGTGATGCGGGTGAAGACGTTGCAGTGCGCAGCCCCGCCGGCGGCCAGTGCCGCCTCGCGCGCGCGCACCATGTGCGGGGCCTGCGGATCGTCGCCGACCAGCTTCAGCGCGTAGTAGGCCTTGACGGTGCAGCTTATGTCGAAGGCGCCGCCGTGGAAGAGCGGCCAGCCCCCGTGGTCGGCCTGGCGGGCGCGGATGTAGGCGCCGAGCCGCGCCTCCGTCTCCGGCTCCACCTCGTCGAGGAAGTGGTTGAGGAGGATGTACTCGGCGGGGATGGTCGCGTCGGCCTCCAGCTCGAACAGCCAGTGGCCGTCGTCGCGCTGGAGACCGCGCAGGCCGGCGGCCGCGTCGTCGATCACCGCCTGGATGTCGGGAAGGGCCGCATGGCCATCGCCGCCGGATGGTTCGCGGGCGGCTGTCTCGCTCCGCCGGTCTGCCTCGGCGCGGGCGAACTCCATCAGCGCGTCAGGCGTGGCGCGGCATCGTGGCCGAGTTGCTGCCGAGGGCGGAAAGCGCGGTATCCACGATGTCCCGCGCGGTGAGTCCCGCGTCTTCGTACATGCCGGCGGGCGTGCCGTGGGCGACGAAGCGGTCGGGCAGGAGCATCGGCCGGATCTTGAGGCCGGCGTCGAGGAAGCCGGCCGTGGCGAGGAACTGCATGACATGCGCGCCGAAGCCGCCGATCGAGCCTTCCTCGATGGTGATCAGCACCTCGTGCTCCCGCGCCAGCCGGCGGATCAGGTCGTGGTCCAGCGGCTTGGCGAAGCGGGCGTCGGCGACGGTGGTGGAAAGCCCCCGCGTCTGCAGCTCGTCGGCCGCGTCCAGCGCCTCCTGCAGGCGGGCGCCGAGGGAGAGGATCGCGATCGCGCTGCCCTCACGGACGACGCGCCCCTTGCCGATCTCCAGCATCTGCGGCTGCTCCGGCAGCGGCACGCCGACGCCCTCGCCGCGCGGGTAGCGGAAGGCGCTTGGGCGGTCGTCGAGCTGCGCCGCGGTGTGCACCATGTGGACGAGCTCCGCCTCGTCGGCCGCGGCCATGACGACGAAGCCCGGCAGCGTCGCGAGATAGGTGATGTCGAAGCTGCCCGCATGGGTGGGCCCGTCGGCGCCGACCAGGCCCGCGCGGTCGATGGCGAAGCGCACCGGCAGCTTCTGGATCGCCACGTCGTGCACGATCTGGTCGTAGGCGCGCTGCAGGAAGGTCGAGTAGATCGCGGCGAAGGGCCTGAGCCCCTCCGTCGCGAGGCCTGCGGCGAAGGTGACGCAGTGCTGCTCGGCGATGCCCACGTCGAAGCAGCGCGTCGGGTGCGCCTTGGCGAACTTGTCGAGCCCGGTGCCGGAAGGCATGGCCGCGGTCAGCGCGACGATCCTCTCGTCCCGGTTGGCCTCCTCGATCAGGCTCTGCGCGAACACGCTGGTGTAGCTCGGCGCCTTGGGCTTGCTCTTCTTCTGCTCGCCCGTCACCACGTCGAACTTGCCGAGCGCATGGCCCCGGTCCGGCGCGTTCTCGGCCGGCTCGTAGCCCTTGCCCTTGCTCGTCACCACGTGGAGCAGCACCGGCCCCGGCGTCTCGTCCTTGCGCACGTTGCGCAGCACCGGGATCAGGTGCTCCAGGTTGTGGCCGTCGATGGGGCCGATATAGAAGAAGCCCAGCTCCTCGAAGAGGGTGCCGCCGGTGACCATGCCGCGCGAATACTCCTCGGCCCGCATCGCGGCATCGCCCATCGCCTTGGGCAGCCTGCGCGCCCACTGCTTGCCGAGCTCGCGCAGGCTGCGGAACTGGTGGCTCGACAGCAGCCGCGAGAGGTAGGCGTTGAGCGCGCCCACCGCCGGCGCGATCGACATCTCGTTGTCGTTGAGGATGACGATGAGGCGGGGCGGCATGGAGCCCGCGTTGTTCATCGCCTCGTAGGCCATGCCGCCCGACATGGCGCCGTCGCCGATGACGCAGATGACGTTGCGCGGCTCGCCCTTGAGGCCGCTCGCCACCGCCATGCCGAGACCGGCGGAGATCGAGGTCG
This sequence comes from Alphaproteobacteria bacterium, assembly GCA_022823305.1. Taxonomy (GTDB): domain Bacteria; phylum Pseudomonadota; class Alphaproteobacteria; order UBA828; family UBA828; genus WTGU01. The sequence goes on along the minus strand of JAJDXK010000082.1, from coordinate 12,914 downwards.
ACGAGTGCGCCGCGCCGAAGGGGTCGTACTCGCTCTCGCTCCGCTTGGTGAAGCCGTAGAGGCCGCCCGGCTGGCGGATGGTGCGGATCTTGTCGCGCCGGCCGGTGATGATCTTGTGCGGGTACGACTGGTGCCCCACGTCCCAGATCAGCCGGTCGCGGGGCGTGTCGAAGACGTGGTGGAGGGCCACCGTCAGCTCGATCACGCCGAGCCCGGCGCCGAGATGCCCGCCGGTCACCGAGACCGCGTCGACGGTTTCGGCCCGCAGCTCCTCCGCAACCTTCTTCAAGTCCTTGATCGAGAGGCTGCGCAGGTCTTCGGGGCTGTTCACGCGATCCAGATGCGGCGTCTCCGGCATGGCTCTCTCCCCGTGGCGAGTCGCCTCTTGGCCCGTCGCAAGGTCCGTGTCTCACGAGACTGGCACGACAACCGTACTACAAAGCACATGCGCGTCAATCGACCTCTCGTAAGCCCTTGTCGTGTCTGAATTCCGCTGTGCAGGGGTTCGCCGCGGCCCGTCATGAAGTTGGCACATGGCGCCTTGGGCAAGGCGTCTCCGCGATGTATTCTGGTGCTTCCACAAGGACTTAAGCGGGCCCGGCCATGCGCAACCGCGACGACGATCCCCCGATCATCACCCTCAGCGCCGGGCCGGTCGATGCCTACCCTGCGGTTTTGCGGGCGCTGTCCCGGCCGGTCACCTACGATTTCGATCCCTCCTTCCAGCATTTCTACGAATCGACCGTGCTGAAGACGGCAGAGGCGCTGCGCACCGCGCGGCCGCCGGTGATCCTGATGGGCGAGCCCGTGCTGGGTCTGGAGGCCGCCGCCGCCGCCCTGATCCACGCCGACGACGTGGTGCTGAACCTCGCCTCCGGCGAGTACGGCAAGGGCTTCGGCTTCTGGGCCGCGCGCCACTGCCGCGAGCTGGTCGAGATCGAGGTCGCCTACGACGACGCCATCGATCCGCAGTCCGTGGGCGACATGCTGAAGGCGCGGCCGGAGATCCGCGTGCTCTCGGTCTGCCACCACGACACGCCCTCGGGCACGGTCAACCCGGTCGCCGAGATCGGCGCGATCTGCCGCGCGCACGACGTGCTCACCATCGTCGACGCGGTCTCCTCCTTCGGCGGCATGGACGTGCATCCGGAGCAGATCCACGCCGACATCTTCGTGACCGGCCCCAACAAGTGCCTCGGCGGCAGCACCGGCCTCTCGATCCTCCACGTCAGCGAGCGCGCCTGGGACCGGATCGACGCCAACCCCGCAGCGCCCACGGACTCCGTGCTGAGCCTCGTGGACTGGCGCGACGCCTGGCGCCGCGACGTGCTCTTCCCCTACACGCCCTCCGTCTCCGAGGTGCATGCGCTGGAGGCTGCCGTGCAGAACTACCTCGACGAGGGGCCGGAGTCGGTCTGGGCGCGCCATGCGCTGACGGCGCGCGCCTGCCGTGCCGGCGTCCGCGCCATGGGGCTCGACCTCTGGCCGGCGCGCGAGGCGATCTGCGCCGATACCGCGACCACGGTGCGGGTGCCGGCGGGTCTGGAGGACGCGGCGATCCGGCAGGAGGCGCGGCGGCGCTACGGCGTGGTCTTCTCCGCCGGGCGCGGCACGCTGCTCGGCAAGCTGGTGCGCATCGGCCACATGGGGCCGACCGCGCGGCCGATCTATGCCGTGGTCGCGGTCACCGCGCTCGGCGGCGCGGTCGCGGCGCTGGGCGGGAAGGCCGATGTCGCGGCCGGCGTGGAGGCGGCGCTCGCGGTGATCGACGGCGCCGGCACCTGACTCACCAGTTCATGTAGGCCTGGACCGCCTCGTCCGGCACCAGTCCTGCGGCGACGTCGCCGAGCGCCCGGTCGATGATGGCGAGGCCCTCGTCGCATTCCGCGTCGCTGAGTGTGAGCGGCGGGGTGATCTCCAGCACGTTGGCCGCGAGCCCGACGTAGATGAAGCTCGCGCCGAGCTCGTAGGCGCGCACGATCACCTTGGCGGTGGTGGTCGCCGGCACCGGCGCGCGCGTCTCGCGCTCCTGCACCAGATCGACGCCGATGGCGAGGCCGCGCCCGCGCACGTCGCCGATCGACTCGTGGCGCTCGGCGAGGCGCCGGAAGCCCTCCGCCATCCTCGCCCCCATGCGCTCGGCGCGGCCCGGGAGGTCCTCGCCCTGGATGGTGCGGAGCACGGCGAGGCCCGCGGCGGTGCAGACCGGATTGCCGCCGGTGGTCTGGATGGCGAAGGCGGGGCGGTGGTCCATGACCGCCGCCGGCCCGATCAGCGCGGAGAGAGGCAGCCCGCCACCGAGGCCCTTGCCGAGCACCACCATGTCGGGCTCCAGCCCCTCGTGGCTGAAGGCGTGCAGCGCGCCGGTGCGCCCCAGGCCCACCTTGACCTCGTCGAGCACGGTGAGGATGCCGTGGCAGCGGCAGCGCTCCTCCAGCGCCTTGAGGAAGCCGGCGGGCGGCACGATCAGCCCGCCGTCCGACATCAGCGGCTCGATGAACACGGCCGCCACCTGCTCCGGCGGACAGGTGGTCTCGAACTGGTAGTCGAGCATGTCGAGCACGGCCTCGGCGGAATGGCGCGGCCGGTAGGGGTCGGGGTAGGGCAGCAGCACCAGGCCGGGGCGCGGCAGCGTGTGGGTCATCGCCGTGTGGCCCGAGACGCTTATCGAGCCCGACACGCCGCCGTGGTAGGAGCCGATGAAGGAGATGAAGCGGGGGCGCCCGGTGGCCGCCTGCAGCACGCGCATGGCGGCGTCGTTGGCGTCCGAGCCGGAGTGGCCGTACCAGACGCGCCGCCCGGCGTCGCCCGGCATGGTCGCGAGCAGGGCCTCGGCAAGGGCTGCCGCCGGCTCGTTCGGGTACATCAGCAGGCTCGCGCCCGCCATGTCGGCCATCGCGGCGGTAACTGCCTCGATCACTGCGGGGTGGCCGTAGCCGAGGCTCGCCGCAGTGGCCGAGGCGGAGAGGTCGAGGATGCGGCGGCCGTCGTCGGCCACCAGGTAGGAGCCCTGCCCGCCACGCGCGGCGAGCGGGTTGAAGCGCAGCTTCTGGATGTCGGCGATGGTCGCGTCGTCGCGCTCGCCGAGGGTCAGGTTCGAGCTCGTCATGCCGTTGCCTCCGCTGTCACCCGAGACCGGGCGCTCAGGCCATGTGGGGCGCGAGCGCCTGCCTCAGCACCGGCGCCACCGCATCGATCCCCGGCGTGTCGGAATGGATGCACACGGTCTCCACGCGGATGGAAAGGTCCACGCCTTCGACGGAGGTCACCGTGCCCTCCTCGATGGCGCGGAGCGTGCGCCTGGCCGTGGCCTCCGGCTCGTAGGGCTCGTGCCTGCACGTGATGATGAGACCGCAGTGCCGGTCGTATTCCAGGTCGGCGTAGAACTCGGGCCACCAGGGCAGGCCGCGCCGCGAATACACCGTGTCGTGCATGGTGCCGGCCTGGCCGATCAGCGGCACGGCGAAGATCTCCGCCGCATCGGCCGCCGCCTCGGCGCAGTGCTCGTACTTCGACGTCATGCCGAAGAGCGCGCCGTGGGGCTTGATGTGGTTGAGCGGCGCGCCGGCCGCCTCGAGGAAGCCCTTGAGCGCGCCCACCTGGTAGATCAGCAGGTCGCGCAGCTCCTCGCGCTCCATCTGCATCTCGCGCCGGCCGAAGCCCTGGCGGTCGGGGAGCGAGGGGTGCGCGCCGATCGCGACGCCGTGCTCGAGGGCGAGCCGCACCGTGCGGTGCATCACCGACGGGTCCGAGGCGTGAACGCCGCAGGCCACGTTGGCGATGCTGATGAAGGGCATGATCCGCTCGTCGTTGCCGAAGGTGTAGAGGCCGTACCCTTCGCCGATGTCGCAGTTGATGGTGACCGCCATGGCGTGCTCCCCGTTCGCCCGTGGCGTGGAACAGTGCACGGGCGGCGCAGGCCAGTCAAAGCGCGCGGCCGCGGCCGGCGCGGCTCAGATGTCGCGCGTGGTGATCGGGTCGACGATGTTGAGGCGGGTGATGAAGCGCTGGAAGATCAGCGCGAGCACGAGCGGCGGCGCGATCGAGAGCGTGCTGGCCGCGGCGAAGAGGACCATCGGCGAGGCCCCTGCGGCGGTCAGCGGCCCGATCGCGAGCAGGGCCGGCGAGAGCGTCTGCCCGCGGGTGCCGCCCACCAGGATGATGCCGAAGAGCAGCTCGTTCCAGCAGAAGAGGAAGGCGATGATGAAGGCCGCGCTGATGCCGGGCAGCGCCATCGGCACGATCACGTGCCAGAGCACCTGGAGCCGGCTGCAGCCGTCGACCCGCGCGGCGCGCTCGACCTCGATGGGCAGGGTCGCGAAGTAGCCCATCAGTATCCACGCGAGCAGCGGCGTGATGCCGGTGAGGTAGGTCAGGAACAGCCCGACCGGGCTGCCGATCAGTCCGACCGCCTGGAAGAAGGAATAGTAGGGGATGAGCACGGCGATCGGCGGCAGCACGCGGGTGAAGAGGAGGGCGAAGAGCAGGCTCATGCGGCCGGGGAAGGTGAAGCGCCCGAAGGCGTAGCCCGCCAGCGTCGCGAGCACCGTCGCCGTGAACGCGGCCGGCAGCGAGACGATCAGGCTGTTGAGGAAGCCGCGGCCGATCTGCTTCGTCTGCCCGCCGAAGATCGCCTCCTCGTCGGCATGGCCCAGGATGCGCAGGTAGTGCTCGAGGGTGGGCTTCTCGATGTTGCCGACGACGCCGGTCACCATCTCGCCCTCGGTCATGAGCGAGACCCAGAACATCAGCAGGAAGGGCAGGGTCGACCAGATCAGGACGAAGATGGCGGCGACGGCCACCACCGCCCCGAGCCGCTGGTAGCCGGATGCGGCGCGCCAGCGGGCGCGGAGGCGCCTCAGGAGGGCCATCACGGCCGCCGGCGGCTATTCGCGGACGGTGACGGGATCGACGATGTTGAGCCGCGTGATGTAGCGCTGGAAGATCAGCGCCAGGATCAGCGGCGGCGCGATGGAGAGCGCGCTCGCCGCCGAGAAGAGCGCGATCGGCGAGTAGCCCACCGCGGTCAGCGGCGAGATCGCCAGCAGCGCCGGCGAGAGGGTCTGCCACTTGGTGCCGCCGACCAGGATGATGCCGAAGAGCAGCTCGTTCCAGGCGAAGAGGAAGGCGATGATGAAGGCGGCGCTGATCCCGGGCGCCGCCATCGGGATGATGACGTACCACAGCACCTTGAGCCGGCTGCACCCGTCGATCCGGGCCGCGCGCTCGACCTCCAGCGGCAGCGTCGCGAAGTAGCCCATCAGCACCCACGAGAGCAGCGGGATGATGCCGGTGAGGTAGGTCAGGATCAGCCCCCCGGGATCGCCCACCAGCCCCACCGTCCTGAACATGGTGAAGTAGGGGATCAGGATGGCGACCGGCGGCAGCACCCGGGTCAGCAGCAGGCCGAAGAGCAGCCCGGTCTTGGCCGGGAAGTTGAAGCGCCCGAAGGCGTAGCCGGCGAGCGTCGCGATCGCGGTGCCGATGATGGCGACCGGCAGCGAGACGAGCAGGCTGTTGAGGAAGCCCTGGCCGATCAGCTTGGTCTGCCCGCCGTGGATCGCCTCCTCGTCGGCATGGCCGAAGATGCGGTTGTAGTGATCCAGCGTGGGATCGTCGATTCCCTGGACGATGCCCGTGCTGAGCTCCGAATCGGTCATGAACGAGGCCCAGAGCATCCAGAAGAAGGGCACGATGGTCCACAGGAAGACGAAGAGCACCGAGAGCGCCACGAAGAGCTTGAGGTTGGCGTCGCGCTTCATGACGCCCTCAGGAGGACTCGGCCGCGATGGCCGCCCGGCGCTGCGCTGCCGCCACGCGCGTCTGCTTGGTGCGGCGCGTCATCAGCACGAAGTAGGCGACGGCGAGGATGGTGGCGATGATGATGAGGATGAACGACGACGCCGAGGCGAGGCCGTACTGCGAGAACTGGAAATTGTAGCGGAATATCAGCAGCGGCAGGATCTGCGTGGTCGTGCCGGGGCCGCCGCTGGTCATGGCGAAGACCAGGTCGAATTGTCGGAACGCCTCCACCGTCACCACCACGAGCACGATCAGAACCGCGTAGCGGATGTGCGGCAGGGTCACGTGATAGAAGCGCGAGATGACGCCGGCCCGGTCGATCCGCGCGGCGTTGTAGAGGTCCTGCGGGATCGTCTGCAGCGCGGCGAGGAAGAAGAAGGTGCCGAGCGGCGCGATGTGCCAGGTGAAGGCGACCGCGAGCCAGAAGAGCGCCCAGTCCTTGTTGAGCCAGACGTGCCCCTCGCCGACAATGCCGAGCGGCTGCAGCGCCCCGTTGAAGAAGCCCCAGGAGGGCTCCAGCATCACCGTCCACATGGTGGCGGTCACGACCTCCGAGACCGCCCAGGGCAGCAGGATCAGCGCGCGCAGGATGCCCCGGCCGGGGAACTCCTGGTTGAGGACGAGCGCCATGCCGAGCGAGAGGACGAGGGAGAGAACCACCGAGACGGCGGCGAAATAGAGGCTCTTGAGCGTCGCCGACTGGGTCTCCTCCTCGAACAGCGCCTCGCCCCAGAGGTCGAAGCCCACGTATTCGCGCGAGCGCAGGATGACGTTGGTCTCGTGCAGGCTGAGCCAGAACGAATAGGCCAGCGGCACGATGATGATGATGACGTGGAAGAGCAGCACGCCGATGACGATGGCGAGCGCGAACTGGGGATCGGTCAGCCCGCCCGACCTGCTTCGCCACAGGGCTACGCGCTGGAGTGCGGTCACCTCGGTCCGCTCCGGCCGGCCCGCGGCGCTGCGCCGCCGGCGCTACTCGGGATGGATGCGGTGGCCGGCATCGTCGAAGAGATAGAGGTTTGCGTGCGGCAGGCAGAGCGGAATGCGCTCGCCGGTCCGCACCTTGAGGTCGGGCCGCGCCCGCACCTTGAAGAGCCGCGCCCCGTCGCTCGTGCCCGCGTCGTCCCCGAACAGGACGTCGAGGAAGAGGTCCGAGCCCACCGGCTCGGTCGCGAAGATGCTGCCGTGAACGGTCGCACCGTCCGCCGCGCCGTCGCCGACCTCGACGCTCTCCGGCCGGATGCCGAGGGTGACCGCCCGGCCCGAGCCGGCGGCGGACGCGGCTGCGGCCGGCAGATCCAGGGCGACGCCGCTGCCCTCGAAGCGCAGCCCGCTGCCGCCGTTCGCAAGCCGGCCGGAAAGGAAGTTCATGCCCGGATTGCCGAGGAAGCCCGCCACCATCAGGTTGGCCGGCCGCGTGTAGATGTCGTCCGGGGCGCCGAGCTGGAGCATGTTGCCCTCGTCCATCACGGCGACCCGGTCGGCCATGGTCATGGCCTCGACCTGGTCGTGGGTCACGTAGACGAAGGTCGCGCCGAGGCGCTCGTGCAGCTTCTTCACCTCCACCCGCATGTCGACGCGGAGCTTGGCGTCGAGGCTGGAGAGCGGCTCGTCGAAGAGGAACACCGCCGGGTCCCGCACCACGGAACGGCCAAGCGCCACCCGCTGGCGCTGGCCGCCGGAGAGCTGGTGCGGCCTGCGGTCCAGCAGCTCGCCGATGCGCAGCAGGTCTGCGGCGGCGCGGACGCGCTGGTCGATCTCCGCCTTGGGCGTGCGCGCCATGCGGAGCGGGAACGAGATGTTCTGGTAGACCGTCATGTGCGGGTAGAGCGCGATGCTCTGGAACACCATCGCGATGTCGCGCTTGTCCGGCGGCACGTGCTCGACGCGCTCGCCGCCGATCGAGATATGGCCGGCCGTCGGTCTCTCCAGGCCGGCGATCATGTTGAGAGTCGTCGTCTTCCCGCACCCGGACGGGCCGAGAAGAACGACGAACTCTCCGTCTTCGATGTGGAGGGACACATCGTCGACCGCGAGCGTCTCACCGAAGGTCTTGGTGATGCTCTCGAGCGTGACGGTCGCCATGCGCGCCTCCCCGTCCGTCGCGGGGCCGGCCTAGCCCGGCCCCGCGTCCTCAGGCCAGATCGCTTCAGGCCATGTAGAAGTTCTTGCGATTGCCCTGGGTGTACTTGTCCTGCAGCTTGTCCCAGCGCTCGCGGGTCTTCACCACCACCTCCTTCGGCGTCAGGTCGTCGGCGACCAGCATGTCGTTGGCGATCATGTCGAAGGTGTAGGTGTCCCACTCCTGGTGCCAGGGCGACTTGAGCAGGTAGGGGCCGAGCGAGCGTGCGCGGCCTTCGGTCTGCCAGTTGAGCTGGTTCTCGCCCAGGTCGCCGTGCATCCATTCCAGCAGCGCCGCCTTCACCTCCGGGTCGTCGTAGACGGCCTGGTAGGGGATCGGCAGGTTGGCCTTGAGCGCCCAGCGCTTGTGGGTGTGGTACTCGCCGGCGCCGTTCTTGTGGCCGTAGAACTTCATCAGCTCCCACGCCCGCAGCACGTCCTCTTCGCTGCGATCGTGCGTGCCGGTGCAGAGCAGCGCGTGGCCGACGAGCACGGTGTCGTGGGTCGCTCCCGGAGTCACCGGGTTCATCAGGTTGTACTCGCCGATCTGCGTGTTGGCGCGGTCGCCGTAGATGAAGTGGCAGTAGTCCATGTAGGTGTGGAAGGCATGGTCGCCGGTCACCCACAGGTCGATCATCGTCGACTCCTGGGTGGTAAGCACCCCGCGGGGACACAGGCCCTCGTCCCACCACTGCTTCCAGTCGGTGAGCACCTTGAGGATCGGCGTGTCGGGGCCGTAGGTGGCGTTCAGCCCCTCGTCGACGAACTGCTCGCCCTCGGAGAAGCACTGCGCGATCAGCGCCCAGGGCAGGCCCGTCCAGGAGTTGTACCAGGCCGGCAGGATCGGGTTCTCGCAGATCCCCTTGGCCTTCATCTCCTGGGCGATCTTCGTGATCTCGTCCCAGGTCTGGGGATAGTCGCTCACGTTGGTGGTCGCCTCGAAGCCCCAGGCCCCGAGGTGCTTCATGTTGAGGTATGTGCAGAAGGGCCCGCCGTTGTAGTAGGTGAGGCCCAGGTAGTCGCCGTTGTAGGCGAAGGTGTCCTGATCGAGGCCGGGAATCATCTCGCTGCGGATCTGATCGAGGCCCGGCATGTCATCCACCGGCCTGATCCAGCCGGCCGCGTGCCAGCGCGAGGCCTGGCCGCGCTGGGCGTAGAACATGTCGAGCGGCGCGCCGGAGGCGAGCTTGGTCTCCAGCACTGCGGCATAGTCGCCGGGGATCGGCTGGAGTTCGACCACCTCGTTCTGCTCGGCCATGAAGAGGTCGGCGTTCGAGGTCACGATCTCGCTGCCCCACGGCCAGAAGCCGAAGATCAGCGGGTCCTTGTCCTGCGCCATCGCGGGCATGCCCGTCAGCGCGCTGGCGGCAGCAAGCCCCGCCGCGCCCGCCGCAGTCCCCTTCAGGAAGCTGCGCCGGCTCATCGAGGGCGGAAGCTGCCCGTAGTTGCTCGTGTTGATCTTGATGCCCATGTGGATCCTCCCGTCTCGCTCTGATGCCGCGAGAGCCGAGCGGCGTCGAGACTCGCTCCCGCGTTTCCCTGCCGCCGGATAGCCTCCCACGCTGCCGGCGGCCCTTTCGTTCCTGCGCCATTACCCCGCACGCGGAAGGGCGAGTCAAGCGCCAGCGTGGTTTGCCCGCCACCGGCGGTTGGCCCATACGGGCCGGGCAGGCGTCGTTGGTGCGCTCGCGGGCGGCGGGATAGACTGCCCGCAAAACGGGCGGGAGGCGGACAAATGGGCGACGGTTTTACCCACCCTTACGTGCCGAACGCGGCGCCGGCGCCGCGCCGGAAGCTGCTGGACGCGATCGGCGTGGACGACGTGACTGACCTCTATGCCGCGATTCCGGAGGCGCTCCGGGTCGAGGGGCTGCTCGACCTGCCGCCGGCGCTCCCCGGCGAGCAGGACCTGCGCCGGCACCTGGAGGAGACCGTCGCCCGCAACCGGTCCTGCACCGGGTCGTGGCTCAACTTCTGCGGTGCCGGCTGCGCCCAGCACTACGTGCCGGCGATCGTCGACGAGATCGTCCATCGCGGCGAGCTGCTCACGGCCTACGGCGGCGGCACCTACTCCGACCACGGCAAGAACCAGGCGCTCTTCGAGTTCCAGAGCCTGATGGGCGAACTGGTCGGCATGGAGGTGGTCTCGACGCCCACCTACGACGCCGGCGCCGCGACGGGCAGCGCCGTGCTGATGGCCTGCCGCATCGGCGGCCGGAGTCGCGTTCTGGTGCCCGAGAGCATGAGCGCCGACCGGCGCGCGCAGCTCCGGGGCTTCACCAAGCCCTTCGCGACGGTGGAGACGGTGGCCCGCGATCCCGGAACCGGCCTCGTCGACCTCGCGGACCTGCGCGGGAAGGTCTCGGGCGAGACCGCCGCGGTGGTGATCGAGTCGCCCGGCTACCTCGGCCCGATCGAGACCGGGGCGGCGGAGGCCGCCGCCATCGCGCACGAGGCCGGCGCCCTGCTCATCGCCGGCGTGGACCCGATCTCCCTCGGCGTGCTCGCAGCGCCCGCCGACTGGGGCGCCGACCTCGTGGTCGGCGACCTGCAGCCGCTCGGCATCCACATGTACGCGGGCGGCGGCAACGGCGGCTTCATCGCGAGCCGCGACGAGGCGCGCTTCGTCGCCGAGTACCCCTCGATCCTCTTCAGCATTGCGCCGGCGCCGGGCAACGCACCCGGCTTCGGCTTCGCCTGGTCCACCATGGAGCGCACCTCCTACGACACCCGCCACGACGCCACCGACTACACCGGCACGACGCAGTGGATCTGGGGCATCGGGGCCGCGGTCTACCTCTCGCTCATGGGCCCCGACGGCATGGCCGAGCTGGGGCGCGGCATCATGCAGCGGGCGTGCTACGCGGCGGAGCGGATCGCGGACCTCCCCGGCGTTGCCGTGCCGCATCTGGCGCAACCCTTCTTCAAGGAGTTCACGGTCGACTTCTCCGCCACCGGCAAGACCGTCGCCGCCATCAACAGGGCGCTGCTCGAGGCCGAGATCCACGGTGGCAAGGACCTGAGCGGCGAGTTCCCGGCGCTTGGACAATCCGCCCTCTACTGCGTGACCGAGCTGCACGGGGCGGCAGAGATCGAGAGGCTGGTCTCCGCCCTCGGGGAGGCGGTCCGATGAGCGAGCGGACGGGCACGGGCTTCCACGCCGCACGCTGGGACGAGCCGCTGATCGACGAGATCGGCGGCGAGGCCGGGCGCGGCCTGCTACCGCCGCAGGTGGACGAGGCCATCGCCGATGCCGTGGGCGACGTCGCCGCCGCGCTGCCCGAGGGCGTGCGGCGCGAGAGCCCGCCCGCGCTGCCCGCGCTGCCCCAGCACCGGGTGCTCAGGCACTTCCTGCGCCTCTCGCAGATGTCCATGGGCTTCGACGTGACCGCCGACATGATGGGCACCTGCACCATGAAGTACAGCCCCAAGGTGCACGAGTACGTGGCGCGGAAGCCGGCCTTCGCCGATGTCCACCCGCTGCAGGACCCGGAGACGCTGCAGGGCACGCTGGAGATCCTCTACCGCTTCAACCGCATGATGTGCGCCATCGCGGGGATGGACGCCTTCACCTTCCAGCCCGCGAGCGGCGCGCAGGGCATCTACACCAACGCCTGCCTGATCCGCGCCTGGCACGAATCGCGCGGCGAGGGCGAACAGCGGGACGAGATCATCACCACCGCCTTCTCCCACCCGGCCGACGCGGCGACGCCGGCGGTCGCGGGCTTCAGGGTCATCACGCTGATGCCGGGCGAGATGGGCTTCGCCGAGGTCGATGCGCTCCGGGCTGCGGTCTCCGAGCGCACCGCCGGCCTGATGCTGACCAATCCCGAGGACACCGGGCAGTACAACCCGCACATCCGGGAATTCGTGGACATCGTGCACGAGGCGGGCGGCCTCTGCGCCTACGACCAGGCCAACGGCAACCCGCTGCTCGGCGTGGTGCGCGCGGGCGACACCGGCTTCGACATGTGCCAGTTCAACCTGCACAAGACCTTCTCCGCGCCGCACGGCGCCATCGGCCTCGGCTGTGCCGCGGTCGGCGTCAAGGCGCACCTCGAGCGCTTCCTGCCGCGCCCCATCGTCACCTTCGACGGGGAGCGCTACGGCCTCGACCACGAGCCGGGGGACGGGATCGAGAAGATCCGCGCCTTCCTCGGCAACGTGCACGCGGTGCTCAAGGCCTACGCCTGGGTCCGCAGCCTCGGGCCTGAGGGCCTGCGGGCGGTCGCCGAGACCGCGGTGCTCAACAACAATTACATGCTGCACCACATCCGTCAGATTCCGGGCGTCTCGATCCCGTGGCCCGCCAACACCTGGCCCAAGCTGGAGCAGGTCCGCTACAGCTGGGAGCCGCTTTACGAGGAGACCGGCGTCGCCAGCCACGACGTGATGAACCGCATGGTCGATTTCGGCGTGCAGCACTACATGGAGAGCCACGTGCCGATGCTGGTGCCGCAGCCCTTCACCCTCGAGCCGGGCGAATCCCTCACCATCGAGGAGATGGACCACGTGCTCGACGCGCTCCGCCGCATCGCCGGGGAGGCGCGCGACGTACCCGACACGGTGAAGTCCGCCCCGCACGGCGCCGCCATCCGCCCGGTCGACGGCGACGTGCCGAACGATCCCGACTGCTGGGCCTTCACCGCGCGGGCGTACCGGCGCAAGCGGGGCAACTGGGCCAACGTGAAGCGCGGCGCGGGCGGGCACGGCGGCGGCGGTTACGGCTGAGCTGCGCCGCCATGGGCCGCGGCCCGTGCTCGGCCTGATCGTCAATCCCATCGCCGGCATGGGCGGCAGCGTCGGGCTCAAGGGCACCGACACGGCGGCCATCCTGCGTGAGGCCCGCGCCCGCGGCGCAAGGCCGCAGGCGGGCGTGCGGGCGGCGGTGGTGCTCGACGCGCTCGCCGCCGCGCGGCCGGGTCTGTCGCTGTTCGCCGCTCCCGGCGCGATGGGGGAGCGGATCGCGCGCGATGCCGGCCTCAGCC
>JAJDXK010000097.1 GCA_022823305.1 Alphaproteobacteria bacterium | reverse complement strand
CGCCGCCAGCAGGGCGCCGATCACGCTGCCCTTGCCGCCGCGCAGGGAGGCGCCGCCGATCACGGCTGCCGCGATGCTGTCCAGCTCGTAGCCCTGGCCGGTCCAGTTGTCGACGATGCCGACGTAGCCGACCAGGAAGAGGCCCGCCATGGCGGCGAGAACGCCGGAGACGACGTAGGCCGAGATCAGGATGCGATTGACCGGCAGGCCGCTCATGCGGGCGGCCTCCGGGTTGTCGCCGTAGAGCATGAGCTGGCGCCCCGGAACGCTGCGCTCCAGCATCCAGTGCGCCGCGAACGCGACCCCGATCAGCACGATCAGGATCACCGGGACGCCGCCGAGGGTGCCCGTCGCGAGAAAGCGGAAGGCCTCCGGCAGGGAGCCGCTCGGCGCGCCCTTGGTGTAGGCGAAGCGGATGCCCTGCAGAACGATCATCGTCGCCAGCGTCGCCAGGAAGGGCGTCACCCGCCGGTAGCTGACCAGATAGCCGTTGACGCCGCCCACCAGGGCGCCGAGCAGCAGGGCGGCGATGAAGGCGGTGGCGGTGTTGTCGAAGACGCCGATGGAGAGCACCGCCGCGGTCGCCATGATCGAGGCCACGGAGAGGTCCAGGCCCCGCACCACGATGACGATCATCTGGCCGATGACGACGAAGCCGAGCGGCGCGGCCTGCACCAGGATGTCGGTGATGTTCTGGACGCTGAGGAAGCGCGGCGAGAGCGCCGTCGTGATGCCCCAGATCAGGACGAGGAACGCGAGCAGCAGCAGTATCTCGCGGGTCTTCCGGCCCCTGACCGTGCCGCCGCCGCCGAGGAGTCGCGCCATCATGGGCGCGTCCTCGCGACGAAGAGCGAGACCGCGACCACGATGATCACGCCCTCGACGATCCACAGGTAGAAGTTGGAGACGTTCAGGAAGTTCAGGACGTTGGCGAGAAGGGCGAGCAGGATGACGGCGAGGAAGGTGCCCAGCACGCCGCCGCGGCCGCCGGCGAGCAGGGTGCCGCCCACGATCACCGGCGTGATGGAGCGCAGATCGAACCCGATGCCGGCGCGCGGGTCGCCCACGCCGAAGCGGCCGACCAGGTAGATCGCGGCCAGCGCCACGATGAAGCCGGAGAACGCGTAGATCAGCACCTTGGTCAGCTTGACCGGGACGCCCGAGATCGTCGCCGCCCGCTCGTCGTCGCCGATGGCGTAGACGCGGATGCCGAAGCGCGTGCGCCAGAGCACGAAGCCGACGAGCACGTAGGCGGCGACGACGAAGAGCGTCCCCCAGGGCAGGAAGCCGAAGAAGCGGGCATAGACGATGTCTTCGAAGAAGATCGGCACCGAGCCCGAGGGCTGCTTGGTGTGGAGCAGCGCCGCGCCGGCCATGATGGTCGATGTCGCGAGCGTCACGATGAGCGGGTGAATGCCGCTCAAGGCGACGATCCCGCCGGTCAGCGCGCCGATCGCCGTGCCGAGCGCGAGGATGCCGATATAGGCGGCGGCGAAGGTTTCCGGGTCGGACCCTGCGAAGGTGGCGAAGAGCACCGAGAGGAGTCCGAGCAGCCCGGCGAAGGAGAGGTCGATGCCGCCCGAGAGGATGACGACCGTCTGGGCCAGCGCGACCAGCGCCAGCGCGACCAGCTGGTCCTGCACGTTGGCGATGTTGAGCACGGTGACGAAGCGGTCCGACGAGAACACGCCGACGATGAAGATCGCAGCGATCAGCCCGACGATCGCCAGATGGACGTTCTGAAAGCGGACCGCGCGCGCGAGGTCGGACATTCGGTCAGGGCGCACCGCCGCCCGCCGCGGCGGCCACCGCCATGATTCCGTCCTCGGTGATGGCGTCGCCGATCAGCTCGGCGACCAGCGCGCCGTCGCGCATGACGTGGACGCGGTCGCACAGCCCGACGACCTCGATCAGCTCGGACGAGATGACCAGGATGGCCACGCCCTCCTCGGCGAGGCGCCGCAGGGTGCGGTAGATCTCGGCCTTGGTGGCGACGTCGACGCCGCGGGTGGGCTCGTCGAGGAGCAGCACGCGCGGGGCGTTCTCGAGCAGCCGGCCGATCAGCACCTTCTGCTGGTTGCCGCCCGAGAGGGCCGATATCGGCTGCCCCACGTGGTCGACGACGACCTTGAAGCGCTCGACGACGGAGCGGGAGCGCCTCTCCTCCTCCTGCGGCGAGAGCGCAAGGGGGCGGGCGCCCTTGCCCAGCGTCGACGCCGCGAAGTTCCAGGCGACCGAGGCGTCGGGAAAGAGGCCGTCGGTCTTGCGGTCCTCCGTCAGCATGGCGAGACCGGCGGCGAGGCTGCGGCCCGGCGTGCGCTTGCCGTAGGTCGCGTTCGCGAGCTCGACGCCGCCGCTGCTGCGTGCCGCCCCGAAGACCGCGAGCGCGAGCTCGGTCCTGCCGGAGCCGACCAGGCCCGCCAGCCCGACGATCTCGCCGGGGCGGAGGACGAGGTCCACCGGCGGCGCGCCGCCCTCGGCGACGAGGCCGCGCAGCGACAGCACCGCTTCCGCGCCCTCCGCAGGCCCGCTCTTCGGCGGGAACAGCTCGCCCAGGCTGCGGCCCACCATGGCGGCGACGACCCTGTCGTGGTCGTAGTCGCCGATCGGCCCCGCAGACGTGACGTCGCCGTCCTTGAGCACGCAGATGTCGGTGCAGACCTCGAAGATCTCGTCCAGCCGGTGGGAGACGTAGACGAGCCCCATCCCCTGCTCCCGCAGATCGCGCAGAATCCGGAACAGGTGGTCGATCTCCCGGTGCGAGAGCACCGCCGTCGGCTCGTCCAGGATCAGCACCCGCGCCCTGGAGCGCAGCGCCTTGGCGATCTCCACCATCTGCGCCTCGGCGACGCTGAGCCGGTCGAGAGTCGTGTCGGGGTCGAGATCGATTCCGAGCTGCCGGAGCAGGTCGACACAGTCGCGGCGGAGCCTGCGCCGGTCGACCAGGCCGAGCCGGGTGCGGGGTTCCTTCTCCAGGAACACGTTCTCGGCGACCGTGAGCGCCGAGATGGTGGAGAACTCCTGATGAACGACGGCGATGCCGGCGGCGATCGCTTCCTTCGGCCCGGCGAAGACCGCCGGCGCGCCATCCAGCAGGACCTCGCCGGCGGTCGGCGTGTAGACGCCGGTCATGAGCTTGATGAGGGTCGACTTGCCGGCGCCGTTCTCGCCGCAGAGCGCGATGTTGCGCCCCGCGATCACCTCGAAGTCGATGTTGCGGAGGACCTCGTTGCTGCCGAAGGACTTCGTCATGCCCCGTGCGGCAAGCACCGGATCAGCCATGTCGCCTTTCCTCCGGGCGGCGGCTCCCGGCCGCGGTGGCGAAGGGCCCCCCGGCCGCCGGGGCCGGGGAACCCTCCACTCCTGATCGGCGTTCTACTTCGGGTAGTCGGCCGAGAAGGTCTCCGGATCGTAGTCCGGGCCGACGCCGCTCGACATGATGACCGAGCCCGGCCTGTCCATCAGGGCGTAGTCCTTGACGTAGACGTCCGCCTGCACCGACGCGGTCTCGTGGCCCTCGGAGACCACGATCTGCTGGTTCACCTCGATCCGGCGCGGGATGCCCTTGCCGGCCAGCACGTCGAAGAGCACCTCGAAGGAGACCGCACCCATGGCCGGCGGATAGTCGATGCCGACCATCGGCACCTGGTTCTGCACGCTGAGCTGGTACATCGCGTTGAAGTCTCCGCCCGTGTGCGGCGGGATCGCACCGGCCTCGTGGCCGGCGGCGAGGAAGGCCTCGATCGAGCCCGAGCCCTGCAGGCCGGAATCGGCCCAGACGCCCGCGATGTCCTGGCCGTACTTCTGGATCAGGGCCGCCATGATCGTCTTGCCGTTGGCCGGCGACCAGGAGGTGTACTGGACCTCCAGCACCTCGATGCCGGGATACTGGTTGAAGACCTCGAGCGCCGCCTTGATGCGGTTCTCCGCCGGCGAGGCGCCGGCCAGGCCGCCCAGCATCACGACCTTGCCCTCGAAGTTCAGCGTCTCGGCCAGCCACTGGGCGGAGATGCGTCCCAGCGCCTGGTCGGAGGCGGTGACGAAGGTGATGTAGCTGTCCTTGGACGTGACCTCGCGGTCCACCAGGACGATCGGGACGCCGCTCTTGTTGGCGCGGCGCAGCGCGGGATCGAGCGCTTCGGCGGTCGCCGGGCTGACCAGCAGGATGTCGACGCCCTGGGCGAGCAGGTCCTGAATGTCGGCGGCCTGCTTGGAGGGGTTGTCGTTGGCATCGGTGATGATGAAGCGCGCGAGCTTGTCCTTGTTGCGCTCGGCGGCGGCCTCGATGCCGTGCAGCATGGCCACGCGCCAGGGATTGGAAAGGCTCGCGTTGGAGAAGCCGACGACGTAGGGGCCGTCCTTCTTGTGCTCGGCCGCGTCGTAGATGTCGACGCTGCCGGGGTTCCACAGGAAGGTGCGGGGAACGCCCTCGTAGTCGGCGCTCGCCGACGCCGCGAAGAGCAGCCCGACGGCGGCCAGGGCACAGGTCTTGAGCAGTCGCATGATCTCCTCCTCTCGGTGCAATGCCTGTCGATCGCGTCGAAGCGGGTGCAGCCGGCCCCGCCGGACGGTCCGCAGGGATGTTAAGGGATGTTAGTCGAGTGCGCCCGGCGGGGCCATGTTCCGCGGGGCCGGGCGGACGCCCGGCCGCCTCCGTATCGCGATGCCCGGCTGCGCCTACTTGTCGGCGAGCCAGGGATAGCGCGCGTTGTCGCCGCCGGCGTAGTCCGGGTCGAGGTAGATGAAGCAGCGCTGGATCTTCCAGTCGCGGATCTCGAACACGTCGCACCAGCGGCCGGCGCCGTGCTCCGGCACGCCGGCGCGCCAGGGACCGTCGCGGTGCTCGCCGTGGCTGGTGCCCTCGACCACGAGACAGTCGCTGCCGGAGAAGATGTAGTTGAAGTGCGAGTAGTGGTGCAGGATCGACTTGATGGTGCCGCCCACGTCGGTAAAGAGCTGGCCGATCTCTTCCTTGCCCGTGGCGATGCCCCACTTGGGGAAGTAGACCTGCGCATCGTCGGCGAACAGGTCCATGATGCTGCCGCCGGTGGACGTCACGCCGGCGTTGTCGAAGGCCTTGAGGTACTCGAGGGCGACCGACTTGCGCTGCTCGTCGGTCATCGTCTGCGTGCAAAGCGCCATGCTGTTCCTCCTTGCGTGTCCGATTTCATTCGGATGTCCGGGCGGGAGCCCTAGTTGGTGAGCTTGCGCGGCTCGCGGTCGGCTTCGTTCGCGGCCAGATAGGCGAAGGCCAGAATCGGCCCGAGAGTGGCGCCGCCGGCCCAGTAGGCGCGCGCCGAGGCCGAGGCGACGCAGTTGCCGACGCCGTAGAGGCCCGTGATGGGTGTATCGGTGTCGTCGAGAATCTTGCCGGTGGGCGCAGCCTTGGGCCCGCCCTTGGTGTCGAGAGTGCCGCCGGAGAGCAGCGCCGCGTAGTAGGGGCCCTCACCGCTGATCGGGTACATGGTGGGGTTGGGTGCGGAAGGCTCCTCCGCCACCGGCCCGTTGAAGAGCTGCTCGACCTGCCGCTCGCCGCGGTGGAAGTCCAGGTCCTCGCCGCTCTCGGCAAAGCCATTGAAGCGCCCGATCGCCGCCTCGAGGTTGGCCTCGAAGTCCGCCGAGAGCCGGATTCCGCCGGTCTCGGCCCGGTAGCCCCCGAGCCGTTCGTCGATGGCCCGGCTCAGCGCGCCCAGGGTCTCGCCCTCGATCACGTGGGCATCGTCCACCCCCGGCGGCACGATGAAGCGGCCGTATTCGTCGCTCGCGCAGTGGTCCTGGCTGCGCTGGTCCCAGACCGCGATCAGGACCAGGTTGGGATACTCGCCCGCCGTCGGGTCCCATTCGTAGAATTTCTGCGCCATCTCGTTGTAGGCGAGCTTTTCGTTCGCGACGCGGTGCCCCTGCCTGCTCACGTAGATCATCGAATCGCCCGAGGGCGAGAAGGTGCCGATCAACGCGGGGTCGCCGGCAATCGCCTTCTCCAGCACGACCGGGCACATCCAGGCGTAATTCATGTTGCGCAACTGAGCGCCCACGCTGCCGGCAATCGGGATGAAGTCGCCCTCGTTGGTCTTGGCGGCGCAGCCGCCGTAGATCGGCACGTTGAGGAAGTTCTTGCGGATCTCAACGTTGTGGGTGAAGCCGCCGGTGCAGAAGACCACGGCCTTGCGGGCCTGGAAGCGACGTGCCGAACCGTTGCCGGCGCTGGCCTCGACGCCCACGACATCGCCCGCGAGGTTGCGGATGACGCGCTGCACCCGGTGCCCGGTGCGGATGTCGACGCCGGCTTCCCGGGCCGCGCGCGACATCGATTCCACGGCGCGCAGGCCGCCGTCCGACATGGTGTCCCTCGCGTCCACCGGGACCAGGACGCGGCCCGTCGGCGCCTTGTCCTCGGGCAGCTCGGCCCAGTAGTCCGGCACGAAGTCACAGTGCCGGTAGTCGAGCGCGCCCTTCTCCTTCAGGAGCTCGGTCGCGGTCGAGGCGTTGTCGTAGATCGCCTCGAACATCGCGTACTCCCAGGCGGGCATGCCGAGATGGGGATCGGCGGGGTCGTAGCACTCGGGGCGCGAGAGGCGGGCCATGTAGCGCAGGCAGTCCTCGCGCGGGTCTTCCATGCCCTTGTCCCGCATCGCCCGGTTGTTGGGCACCCAGTACCAGAAGGCGGCCTTGCGCGTGGTGCCGCCGACCTCCGGCGCCTTCTCCAGGATCAGCACGCTGTTGCCGAGCCAGCGCGAGAAGAGCGCGGTCGCCAGGCCGCCGGCGCCTGCGCCGACGCAGACGATGTCGAAGGCGCCGTCGTATGGCCCGCGCGCGGCGGCCGGGCGGGCGGTTTCGCGTTGCGGGATCGGCGAAAGCTCTGTCATGACCTCATACCCGTCAGGTTGGAATGGAGCGGCGGCTGGCGAGGACGCGCAGGAGGTGGCCCACGCGGCCGGTCGGCAGACGCCCGGAATAGAGAAGGACGGCCAGCAGAGTCAATGCGCCGCTGACGATGACGCCGAGCGCGGTGTTGACCGCGAGGAAGGGCATGATGTTGACGATCAGCGTGAAGAAGATCGCGCCCAGCAGCGCGCCGGAAAAGGACCCGCGCCCGCCGGAGAGCGCCGCCCCGCCCAGCACCGCGGCGGCGATGCTGGTGAGCGTATAGGTGGTGCCCACCGTCGGGTGCCCGACGCCCACCTCGGTGCTGAGGAAGAGCCCGGCCAGCGCCGCGATGCCGCCGGAGATCACGTAGGCGCGGAAGTGCACGAAGCCGGTCCTGATGCCGTTGCGGCGCGCCGCCTCCTCGTGGAAGCCCACGGCCCGGAGCCGGAGCCCGCTCTTGGTGCGGTAGAGCCAGAGATCGCCGAGGACGGCGAGCGCGACAAGCCCGAGGAAGGAGACGGGAAGAAAATCGATGCGCGTGCGCAGCGCCGACATGAAGTCCGGCTCCACCAGGCCGGTCGGCACCGGCCGGAAGTGGAGCGCGACGCCCTGCAGCACGCTCAGCATGGCGATGGTCGTGATGACCGGGTTGATGTGGAGCCGCCGCACCATCGCGCCGTTGATGACTCCGACCGCGAGCCCGGCGGCCAGGCAGGCGAGCGTGCCGCCGAAGAGCACCGGAATGTCCACACCCATGCCGAGCAGGAAGGAAGCGGCGACCACCGTCATGCTCATGAGCGAGCCGACCGACATGTCGAAGCCGCCGACCAGCAGCACGTTGAGCTGGGCCATGGCGACCAGGGCGAGCGGCGCGGTCGCCAGCAGCAGGTGCCGCCCGTTGAGCGGCGAGAGGAAGGCGTCGGACTGGCTGGAGGCATAGGCGCCGACCAGGACGATCAGCAGCAGCAGAAAGCCCAGGGGCGTCCACCACTGGTCGCGGGCGAGGGCGAGCCGCCCGACATCCCTTGCGAGTGACAGGCCCGCGGTTGCCGCGGGTGCGGGCGCCGCGGCGGCAGCAGCGTCGCCCGTGCGCCCCACGCGCGAGGTCAGGAAGGAGGACACGATGTTCTCCTCGCTCACCTCGTCGCCCACCAGCTCCCTGATGAGGCGCCCGCGCGAGAACACCAGCACCCGGTCGCAGAGGCCGGCGAGCTCCAGCGCATCCGACGACTTGATGACGAAGGTGGTGCCGCTGTCGGCCTTGGCTCTCACCGCCTGATAGATGTCGAAACGCGCTGCGGCGTCCACGCCCTGGGTCGGCTCGTCGATCAGCACCACCCTGGCGCCGTGCAGGAAGCTCCGCGCCAGCATGCTCTTCTGCTGATTGCCGCCGGAGAGCGAGACGATGGACTGATTGAGGCTCGCGGTAACGATGTCGAGCTCCTCGATCATGTCCCGCGTGCGCGCGCGCTCCCTGCGCCCCGAGATCACGCTCGCGGTCGCGAAGTCCTTGAGGACCTGGAGCGTGATGTTCTCGCGTACGCCGAGCGCCGGATAGATCGATTCGACGGCGCGATCGCCGCTCAGCATCATCACGCCCGCGCCGAGCGCCCGCTGCGGCGCGGCGAGCGGAATGCGCCGGCCTTCGCAGGAGAGGGTGCCGGACGCGTCCTCGAAGCCGCCGATGGCACGGAGCACCTCGCGCTGCCCGTTGCCCTCGGCACCGGCGAGGCCGAGGATCTCGCCCCGGTGGACCTCGAAGCCGACGTCGCTGAACGCGTCGCCGGAAAGCGCCTGCGCCGACAGGCACACCTCGCTCGAGAGAATCCCGGCGCCTTGCCTGGGCGGGAACTCCGCCTCGATCGGACGGCCGACCATGAGGGCGATGAGGTCGTCCTCGGAGAGCGCGTGGGTCTCGAAGGTGCCCTGCCCCTCGCCGTCGCGCAGCACGGTCACGCGCTGGGCGAGGGAGAGTATTTCGGGCAGCCGGTGGCTGACATAGACGACGGTGGTGCCCTCGGCCACGATCCGGCGGACGATGCGGTGCAGGGTCTCCACGTCGTTGACGTCGAGCGACGCGGTCGGCTCGTCGAGCAGCAGCACCTTCGGCTTCGAGACCAGTGCCTTCACCACCTCCAGGAACTGCCGCTGGGCCGGGGAGAGATCGGCGACGCGGGCGGTGCCGGCCAGCGCGAGATCGTAGGGGGCGAGCTGCGCCTCGGCCCAGGCCTCCAGCCTGCGATAGGGCAGCGCCTCGCCCATCGTGCCGAGATAGAGGTTCTGGGCGACGGTAAGCTCGGGTACGAGCGAGTTGTCCTGGTAAACGGTGGCGAGCCCGAAGTGATGGGCCTGCGAGGTGTCGGCCGAGGTCAGCCGACTGCCCAGGATCTCGACCGTGCCCTCGTCGGGGGTCAGCGCGCCGCTCGCGATCTTGAGCAGCGTGCTCTTGCCCGAGCCGTTCTCGCCGAGCACCGCGTGGACCTCGCCGGCCACGCATTCCAGGCTCACCTCGCTCAGCGCCTGGACACCGGGGAAGCGCCTGGAGATTCCTGACAGGCGGAGCGAGGGGTCGGGCATTCTCTCGGCGGCGGTCTGCGGGCCTTCAAACGAAACCGCCGGGCGGGGTGCGGCGTCTTCCGCTCCGCCCGGCGGTCGGGCCCTTCGTCGTGGCCGCTACTCCTTGAACATCGCGTTCAGCATGTCGGTGTCCACCAGCGTGGAGACCGGCATCTGGTCGGGCAGCGCCTTGTCGCACATGCCCTGCTGCACTTCCTTCATCTTGAAGGGCACGTCGACGTGGGCGCCGATCTCGGCGCCGCCTCTCGCCTCCATGGCGGCGGTCAGCGCGATGCGGACCTGGAAGGTGCCGCCCGAGGAGAAGAAGATGCGGAAGTCAGGGTTGTTCACCTCTTCCCAATCGCAGAAGAGACCCTGCTCGTCGGTGCGCAGCGTGACGATCACGTCCATGGCGCGATCGGCTGCGGCATAGGCGCGCACGCCGCCGCGGAAGCCGTCGGCATACTCGTAGAGCACCGCGTCGACATCGGGGTGCTGCGAGAGGAAGCCCGACATCGCCTCGAAGGTGCCCTGCTGGGTCCAGTTGGTGTCCGCCTTGCCGAGCAGCGTCATGGCGGCGTTGCCCTCGATCTCGCTCTCGGAGCAGGCCTGCCAGGCCGCGCTCAGCTGGTTGCCGGGCGTGCCGCCCAGCTCGACGATCTCGATGCTCTCCTCGCTGTTGGCGCCGGCCACGAACTGGACGAACTGCCGTCCCAGCTCGCACAGGTCCTCCGCGACGAAGGTGAGATAGTCCTCACCCGCCGTGCCGCCGAGGCCTGCGATGTAGGGCACCACGGTGATGCCGGACTCGGTCGCTTCCTGCGCGGTCGGCAGCAGCGCCGGGCCTGCGTCGGGGAAGGTCACGATGATGTCGACGCCCTGCGCGATCAGGCTCCGCATGTCGGAGATCGCCTTGCTGGCGTCGCCCCGGGCCGAGGTGTAGATGATCTTGCTGACCTCGGGGTAGCTCAGCGCCTGCATGACGAACTCCATGTGCGTCACGCGGCGCCAGACGTTCTCGCCGAAGCCGTCGGCGAGCGCGACGGTGAGCTCGCCGCGACCCGTCTCGCACACCTGCTCCTGCCAGCACGTCAGCGCCAGCGCGCGCTCTTCCTCGCTGAGCGCGGCGCTCGCACGCTCGAAGGTCGCCGTGACGATCGGGCCGATGCCCTCCGTGGTGCCGAGCGCCTTCAACATCAGCTCGGGATTGGCTTCCGCGCGCGCGCCGCTGTGGGCCCCCAGCGCCAGGGTTCCGGCGACCACCGCCGAGGCGGCCGCCTTCGTCATCCAGTGCAATCGGCTCATGTTCGTGTTCTCCCATGTCTGTGTGCCGGTGAAGCAGAATTCGGACCGGTCGATGCCGCGAACCTGACTCTCGCGGCATGTGTCCATAGATAGCAGACACTCCCCTTCGGCATAAGGGCGCCCTATGGCGCTTCGGCACCGCGCGCAGGAGTGCGGCCGAGCCGCCGCGCCCACGCATCGCGCAGGTCGGAGAAGCGGACGCCGGCAAGCGCCATGCCGACGGCGATGGCGCCGCCGTAGACCATGAACTGGATCGCCGTGGTCAGCCCCATCATCTTCAGGATCTGCCCGAGATGGGTCAGGAAGAGCGCCGCGCCGGCCACCGCGATCATGCTGCCGACGCCGCCGCCGATCGCCGTGCCGCCGAGCACGGCGGCGGCGATGGGCGCGAGCAGGTAGGCGGCGCCCACGTCGAGCGTCGGGTTGCGGATGAAGGCGGCGAGCAGGATGCCGGCGATGCCGTAGAGCAGCCCGGCGGCGGCGTAGGCTGCCACCCTGTAGCGGTTCACGCCGATGCCGCTGATCCAGGCGGCGACGGGGTTGGCGCCGACGGCCGTGAAGCGCCGCCCGTAGAGGGTGAAGCGCAGCAGGAAGGTGGAGAGGAGCACGAGCGCCATCGCCACCCACACCGAGAAGTTGATCGAGAGAAAGCGCGTCTCGCCCCAGTCGGCGAGGATCGGCGGCACCCGCGCCTCCTGGGCGATTCCTTCCCGGTACCAGATCGCGGCACCCATCATGATGGTCCCGACCGCGAGCGTGACGACCAGGGGATTCAGCCTGAAGTTGGAGACGAGAACACCGTTGATCAGGCCGACGCCGGCGGAGACGGCAAGTGCGACGACGATGGCCTGGCCGAGCGCGGCGTCCTGCCCGCCCGAGATGCCGAGTATCAGGCTGCTGGAGAGCGTGATGACCGCCGGGATCGAGAGGTCGATGCCGCGCGCCATCAGCACCAGCGCCTCGCCCATGGACGCGATGCAGAGGAAGGCGGCGAAGGGGATGATGGCGAGGATCGAGGTGGCCATCAGGCTGCGCGGCACGAAGATCGCGCTGACGACGATGAGCACGAGGAGCGCCAGCCAGATCGCGAGAAAGCGCGGCTGCGGCTGAAGCCCTTCGAGCATGGCGGGCACTGAAACCTTCATCTCTCGTGTCGCACTCGCCCAATCCGACAGGTGTGCTGCGCCATCACCGATGGCGCGCGCCGGCGGCCTTCCTTCGACAGAATACTCGAATTGAGAAGCCCGTCATCGGGAGGGCCACCGCCCGACCCTTGCTCTCCCGGCCGCGCCGACCTCGCGGAGCCTCGCAGCCTGGATGCCGGGCTCTGCGCTCCACGCCGGCCGGTTGTTTCCGCCGCCGCGCTCCCGTCGGCGGCCGTGCCCTCATCGGCGGCGGCGGCGATGTCGCCGGCCTCGATGGCGTCCCTGCCCGCCCTCGGGACTCATTTCGCCTGACGAGCGCGTCTCGGCCCGGACCGCCTGTCTTCTCCCCTCATGATGAAGACCGCGACAAGCAGCAGACAGATTGAAACGGCGATGATGATCGAGCCGATCGCGTTGATTTCCGGCGTAATGCCACGCCGGACCGTCGACCAGATATACATCGGCAGCGTGTTGTCGCGGCCCGTAAGGAAGAAAGTGACCGGTATTTCGTCGAAGGAAAGAGTGAACGCGATGAGCGAAGACCCGATGAGGGTCGAGCGGATGTTCGGAAGCGTGACGTACCAGAATGTCCGAAGGGGACCGGCACCCAGGTCCGCCGACGCTTCTTCTATGCGCCGGTCGTAACGCTGCAGGCGGGCAAAGACATTGGTCACGACAATCGCGGTCAGCGCCGTCCCGTGGCCGATCAACACGGTCGCGAGGCTCAGGGAGACCCCCATCATGTTGAAGAACGCCAGCATCGACACGCCGGTTATCAGGCCCGGCAGTGTCAGCGGCAGAATGACGAAGCGGCGGAGGACCGCCTTGCCGGGAAACTCGTAGCGATCGAGGGCCAGGGCCGTCGGCACGCCGATGACCAGGCAGATGGCGACGGCACCCGCACCGACGATGACGCTGTTCGCCAATGCGATCAGGAGGACTTCGTTGGAAAAGGCCGTGTCGTACCACTTCAGGGTCCACTCGGTGAGGGGAAGGCGCGTGATCGGGTTGGAATTGAAGCTGAAGATCATGAGGACGACGATCGGCAGATAAAGAAAGCCGAGAACGCTGGCGCCCGCGATGCCGAGAGTGACCCGGTTTACATCCCAGCTCGCAAAGCCCAGAGGGATGTGGAACGTGCCCTCGGGGCGGTCATCCTTGCGGTGCACCTGCGTCATCGCCTATCCCACATTCAAGCGGCCGGTGCGCTCGAACTTGTCCGACAGGGTCACGATGCCGAGAACGATAAACAGAAGGATCATTGCGAACGCAGACCCCAGCGGCCAGTTATTGGCGATACCGAACTGCGTGGCGACCACGTTCGCGACCATGTTGGAGTACGGACCGCCGACCAATTGCGGAGCGATGAAGTCTCCGGTGGACAAGCAGAACGTAAACGTGAATCCCACCAGAATTCCCGGCACGGTCAAAGGCAGGGTGATGCGCAGGAAGGTCTTGAGATTGCCGACACCGCAGTCCTTCGACGCCTCGATCAGGCTGCGGGGAATCTTCTCAAGACTTGCATAGAGCGGCATGACCATGAAGGGAATGTAGATGTAGGTCATCGTTACGATCATCGCGAACTGGTTGTAGAGAAACAGCTGGACAGGCTCGTCGGTCAATCCGACCAGGATCAGGAACGAATTGAGAATTCCCTCTGTTCCGAGAATGGTCTTCCAAGTGTAGGCGCGGAGCAGATAGGAGACCCACAACGGGATGATGGTGGCAACGTAGAGAAAGAGGCGCAAGCGGGGGCGGCGCACGATGAACACGAGGAAATAGGACAGCGGATACGCGAGGGCGAAGGCCAGGCAGGAAACGAAAAAGGCGACCTTCAGGCTGCGCAGAAGAACGGTATAGTACTGGTTTTCGGAGAACAGCTTTATGTAGTTGCCGAACTGAAAATCGGGAATCATGAACGGAAATTGCTTCGAATAGAAGCTGATCGCGAACATGAGCGCATAGGGCGCCAGCAACACCGTTGCCCACCACAGGGCGGGGCCGGTAAACAACGCGGCGAATCCGAGCGCACGGCGGCGGCCGTAGTCCCGGCTGGCCTCGCTCATGTGAAGCGTCTCGCGCGCCGGGCGGCCGCGCTCCCCACTCGAGGACACCCGTGCGCGGGGGAGGGGCCTGCGTCCATGTCGTCGTCAGCCGCGAGCCTGGCCGTCGACGATGAGGCAGCCGTCGCTCCGGGATCGCCCTGTCCGACCGGGTGCCGCCTTGAACACCATCCCGCTCCCGTCCTCACGTCGATCACGTCCTGCAGGACGTTCGGGTCAGTCCGTCTACCAGGCCTCTTCCGCCAGAAAGGCGGTCACCACCGCCGGGTTCACCGCAACCGCGATGCTGGATCCCGGAACCGGCAAGACCGCGTGGCTGACGTCGTCCGGGAGCTTGACGTCGACCATGAACGGCTCGGCCTCCCTGATGTCCACCTCCACCCGATAGCTGTCGCCGTGGAAGAGGCAGTCGCGGACCACGCCCCGAACCACGCTGAAGCCCTCCGGCAGGCTCGCCTCGTCCTCGAGGATCGCCACCTTGCTCGGCCGCACGCAGATGATCGCGTCGGAGCCCTCGCGAAACGTGCGTCCATTGGCGCGACAGCGAACGTCGCTGCCTCGCAGCCGGGCCACGATGTCGCCCCCGTTCACCGCCACGACCCGCGCCGGGAACATGTTGGACGCGCCGATAAAGCCTGCCACGTAGGGCGAGGCCGGACGGTCGTAGAGAGCGGTGGGCGTCCCGTCCTGAACGAGACGGCCCTCGTGCATCACGATGATGCGGTCCGACATGACGAGCGCTTCGGTCTGGTCGTGCGTGACGAAGATGAAGGTCAGGCCGAGCTGCTCGTGCAGATGCTTGAGCTCGACACGCATTGCCGCGCGAAGCTTGGCGTCGAGCGCCGACAGGGGTTCGTCCAGCAGCAGGACCTCGGGCTTGCGCACCAGTGCCCGCGCCAGCGCCACGCGCTGCTTCTGTCCGCCGGAAAGCTGGTGCGGCAGCTGCCTGGACTTGTCCTCGAGACCGACCATCCTGAGCGTCTCGGCGACGGTGGCCGCGATTTCCGACCTGGAGGCGCGGGCAATCTTGAGACCGTAGCCGACATTCGCCTCGACGCTCATGTGGGGGAAGAGCGCGTAGTCCTGAAAGACCGTGTTGACCCGCCTGCGGTAGGGCGGCAGCGCCGTGATGTCCCGATCGCCCAGATAGATCCTCCCGCTCGTCGGCGTTTCGAAGCCGCCGATCATGCGCAGGGTCGTCGTCTTGCCGCAGCCGGATTCCCCGAGGAGGGTGATGAACTCGCCCCTGCGGACGTCGAGGCTCACGTCGTCCACGGCCAGCACGTTGCCGGCGAAGCGCTTGGTGACATTCTCCAGTCTGACGATGGGGCTCATGCCGACAGGCTCATGTCTGACCGAACGTCCCGTTCCCCTCGCCGCGCCTGGCCTTCCAGGACCTCAAGGCGCGCACATGCCGGCGCGGCAGCGCGAGACACGCAATGCGTCCGAGGGCCGGTGAGGCACATGATGTCCGGCGCAAGCGGCCTCCGCAATTGGTTGCGCAGACCATGACCCTGGCGAGACATGCGGGCCAGCCGGGCAACGTCGCGGTCACGCCGCCTCCCTTGCGCCACATGACCGCCGGCGCGGGAAGGCCCCCCCCCCGACCGGCACCGATTCCGGCCCCGGACCGCGCGAGACGGGGGAAGGGCCCGCGCCCGGTGGTGGCCCGGGCGCGGGTCAGGCGTTCAGGGGCCGGCGTCGCCGTGCTCCGCTATTGAGCGGCCTTCACGGCGTTCCAGGCCTCGATGTAGACCTCCACACGCGCCGGCTCGACCCAGAAGTCCAGGGTCTTCAGGTAGTCCGGATCGTCGAACTTGAGCCGGGTGAAGTCCTCGGGCGTCATGCACGTCTTCAGCGCCTCGGGATTCACGCCTGCGTAGTCATTGGCCAGGAAGGTTCCGCACTGACCGCCCGGGCCGCTGGCGTAGTTGAGCCAGGCGTAGACGCACTCCATGTTCGGCGATCCCTTGACCACCTGCCACGCGTCCTGCCAGCCATCGGCGCGTTCCACGGGAATGAACTCCTCGACGGGGATGCCCTGCTCGAGCAACGGGGCCTTGGCGATCTCCCAGGCATTGGCGACCCACACCTCGTCGTTGGCGAACAGGTTCACCAGCTCGCCGTTCGTCGCCCAGTACTTGCGGATCAGGGGCTTCTGCTCGATCAGCTTCTGCTTGACCGCCTCGATCTGCTCGTCGGAGAGATCGTAGACGTTGGTGTCCGCGCCGAAGAGCATGCGCGCGGTCACGTAGAGGGCGGACTTGTCGTCCCAGACCGCGATCTTGCCACTGTATGCCGGGTCCCAGAGCACGGCTGCCGATGTGGGCGGCTCGTCGAACTTGTCCGTCCTGTAGAGGAAGGGAATCGAGCCCCAGTCGTTGGGCACGGCCCAGACCTCGCCCTCGAACTGGATCGAGGGATGATTTCTGAAGATCTCGAAAATGTCGTTCCAGTGCTCGAGGCGGGAAACGTCGACGGGCTCGACCAGGCCCAGCTTTGCCATGATCGTCGTCGTATCGAGCGAGGGAGAGATGACATCGTAGAGGACGCCGCCCGCAATCAGCTTCGCGGCGAACTCGTCGTTCGATCCGACGAAGACGGTGGAAACCTCGCACCCGGACTCGGCCTCGAACTGGTCCGTGAAGCTCGGATCCGTGTAGCCCTCCCAGGTCAGGACGCGAAGCTCGCCCTCGGCCCGGGCATCGGAGTGGCCCAGCGCCACGGCCGCAACAAGCGCAGTGCAGGCGAGCGCCGCTTTCCACGGCACGCCCCACCTGGATTTCGTTGACGGCGCATCTGTATCTCTTTTCATGATTCCTCCCCGGTGAGACCTCGGGTCTCACACGTCACGTTTCGCCTTTCAGCAAATTCCGAGAACCAAACCACGCACTCCTGCGACTGCATTGCGTTGACCGATTCAGCAGTACGCATCTACCGGTGCGACTTGGCACAATACCTGCCCAACTCGAAAGGGCAGCAGAAAAATTCAGGCTATCATGGCAAATTGGGGAGCGTCAACACTCGGGATTCTCATGCAAGAACAAGGACTCTCCATCCGAGCTATCAATAACGATCTCCGGTAAACGCATAAACCATCAATAAAACAAAATGATGGAACGATATTTTATTCGACCTCGATCCCGTTGTCGGCATCGATTGCCCGGGTTTTCTTGCAATCATCGCGTTCCTGGATGGAACGACTGCAAGCCCGGCAGCAAGCGGGATGGCCGCTCTCCCGGACAGGCCCTCGGTCGCCTCGGGCGCGCGCGGGCGTCAGGGATAGCCCCCTCCGGTGGCGTCGTTTCCGCCATCGACGGAGAAGTTCGTTCCCGTGACGTAGCTGGAGAGATCGCTGGCCAGAAAGAGCACGCAGTTCGCAACCTCGCCGGGCTTCGCCAGACGCCGCATGGGCACGCCTGCCGCCAGCTCCTCCGGCGTGCTGCCGTCCTCCTTGAGCATCTCGTCGACCATCTGGGTGTGCACCTCGCCGGGGCAGACCGAGTTGACCCTGATATTCTCCTGCGCGTGATCGAGGCCCATGCAGCGGGTCATCTGCACCACGGCGCCCTTGCTGGTGCAATAGGCCAGGTAGCCGGGTTCGCCATTGAGGCCCCACTCCGAAGCAAGGTTGATAATGCAGCCGCCCCCCTGCTTTCTCATCTGAATGACCGCCGACTTGCTGATCGCGAAAAGCGAGCTGATGTTGACATCGACGATCTCCCGCCATTGCTCCCAGGTGGTTTCAACGACGTCGCCCGCGCTGAGAACGCCCGCATTGTTGACGAGCACGTCGAGAGCGCCGAAACGCTCGACGGTCGCCGAGACGAGCCTGTCCCCGACCCCTTCGTCGCGAACGTCGCAGGCCAGGAAATCGGCCTCGGCGCCCTTGTCCCTGAGTGCCGCGACCACGGATGCGCCGCGCTCCTCGTTGCGGCCGGTGACCATCACTGACGCCCCTGCCTCGGCAAAGGCGTGGGCGCAGGCCTCGCCGATTCCCGTGGTGGACCCGGTGACCAACGCGGCTTTTCCACTGAGGTCAATCATCGCGATACGCACCTCCACGGTCGAACACGGCTCTTCCAATATATCCCACTATATCCCGCCGTATCCCGGCGAAATGCCCATTGTGGGCGCGTACCGACCCGACTTACGGGCGTGTACGCCGTCGCTCAGCGCTGCGAACTCCGGTCTGGAGGGTGCAGGGCTTCCCCTCCCCACCCCGCCCCTCTCCTCCCCGGCGGGGAGGAGAGGGAGAGGGCGCCGGGCCGCAGGCCCGGACGGCGAGACCCCGCCGCGCGCGAAGCGCGTAGCCAAGCCAGCGTCGCGCGGATACGCGCGCGGGGGC
>JAJDXK010000010.1 GCA_022823305.1 Alphaproteobacteria bacterium | reverse complement strand
ATCCGCGACCTCCGCCTCGGCGCCTTCGACGTGCTGGTCGGCATCAACCTCCTGCGCGAGGGGCTGGACATCCCGGAATGCGGGCTGGTGGCGATCCTCGACGCGGACAAGGAGGGCTTCCTGCGCTCCCAGACCTCGCTGATCCAGACCATCGGCCGGGCCGCGCGAAACATCGACGGCCGCGTCGTCCTCTATGCCGACGAGATGACCCGGTCGCTCGACACCGCGCTGGCCGAGACCGAGCGCCGGCGCGCCCGCCAGCAGGCCTACAACGCCGCCAACGGCATCACGCCCGAGAGCGTGCGCAAGTCGATCAACGACATCCTGGAGAGCGTCTACGGCGCAGATCACGTCACCGTCGCCACCGGCGACGAGGAGAGCCCGCGCCTCATCGGCCACAACCTCGAGGCTCACCTCAAGGACCTCGAAGCGCGCATGAAGGCGGCGGCGGCGGAGCTCGAGTTCGAGGAGGCGGCGCGGCTCAGGGACGAAATCCGACGCCTCAACGACCTCGACCTCGGCCTGAAGGGCGCCCGTCGTGGCAGCAGCGCGGGGGGTGAGGGCCCGCACGGGCGCAGCAGCAAGGGCGCGCCCGGCACCTCGGCCCGCAAGCGCGGCAAGAAGAAGAGCGCCCGCCGCCGCAGCGCCTTCGGCTGAGGCGGAGAGCCGCAGCCTGCCCATGGTGGCGCTCTCGGTCCTCGACCTCTCGCCGATCCCCGAAGGCGCGGATGCGGCGCAGGCCTACCGCAACTCGGTGGACCTCGCGCGCCATGCCGAGCGCCTGGGCTTTCAGCGCTACTGGCTGGCGGAGCACCACAACATGGCCGGCATCGGCAGCGCCGCGACCGCGGTGCTGATCGGCCACGTCGCCGGCGCCACCGAGACGATCCGCGTCGGCGCCGGCGGCATCATGCTGCCCAACCACGCGCCGCTGGTGATCGCCGAACAGTTCGGCACTCTCGAATCGCTCTACCCCGGGCGCATCGACCTCGGCATCGGCCGCGCGCCGGGGACCGACCAGATGACGGCGCACGCGCTCCGTCGCACGCTCACGGGGAACGTCGACGACTTTCCCCGCGACGTGGTGGAGCTGCAGAGCTATTTCCAGCCGTCGGAGCCGGGGCGACGGGTGCGCGCGGTGCCGGGCGCGGGCCTCGACGTGCCGATCTGGATCCTCGGCTCCAGCCTCTTCGGCGCGCAGCTTGCCGCCGCGCTCGGGCTGCCCTACGCCTTCGCCTCGCACTTCGCGCCGGCCGCGCTGATGCAGGCGATCGACGTCTATCGCGAGCAGTTCCGGCCGTCTGCGCAGTGCGACGCGCCCTACGTGATGGCCGGGTTCAACGTCTTCGCCGCCGACAGCGAGGAGGAGGCGGCCTACGTGCGAAGCTCGGCCCAGCAATCGGTGCTGAACCTGCACCGCAACGCGCCGGGCCCCCTGCCCCGCCCCGTGCGCGGCCTGGAGGCGACACTGGACGAGCAGGAGCGCACGATCCTCAAGCGCTGGTTCACCTGCTCGGCCTCGGGCCCGCCCGCGCTGGTGGCGGAGCGCCTCGCGGGCTTCGCCGCGCACACCGGCGTCGACGAGATCATGGTGACCTCCAACATCCACGACCACGCCGCCCGGCTCCGCTCCTACGAGATCACGGCCGAGACGGGCGCCACGCTTGCCGGACTGTCGGAGCGTCCGGCAGCGGGTGAGACCCGCTAGCGGGGGACGCTTCGCGCCTCGTCCCGCTGGCCGGACCGCCGCTCGCCATCGGTTGCCCGGCGCTTCCGGGCGGCGATAGGATGCAGACGAGGCCGAGGGGGGACGACATGGCGGTGGCAGAGGCGCGGACGGAGGCAGCAATGGCGCGGGCGGCGCTCGAAGCCCGCCTCGAGGCGCACCCGCGCGTGCGCCTCGCGCACCTGCCGACGCCGCTCGACCTCTGCCCCCGGCTCGCCGAGGCGCTCGGGCTCAGCGCCCTCTACATCAAGCGGGACGACCTCACGGGGCTCGCCTTCGGCGGCAACAAGACCCGCCACCTGGAGTTCACCTTCGCCGAGATCCTGCGCTCGGGCGCCGACACCGTCGTCGCGGGCGCCTACACCCAGTCCAACTGGTGCCGGCAGATCACCGCGGCGGCGTGCAAGCACGGGCTCGCGGTCTCCCTGGTCCTGATCCACGGCGTCAAGGGGCCGGGGGTGCAGGGCAACCTGCTGCTCGACCACCTGATGGGCGCCGACGTGACCGTGGTCGACATCCCGTCCATGGAAGGCATCCAGCCCCATCTCGACGAGAAGGCCCGCGCGCTCGAGGCGGCCGGGCGGAAGCCCTTCGTGATCGCGCCCTTCGACATCGACCAGCAGGTGCGCGCGGCGCTCGGCTACGTAGTCACGGCGATCGAGCTCGACGCCCAGTTCGAGGACGTCGGGATCGACCCGACGCGGGTCTTCGTCTGCGGCGCCAACAACACGCCGGCGGGCCTCGTCACCGGCCTGCGCGCGCTCGGCCGCCGGGCGCGGGTGACCTCGATCAGCCCGATCCACTGGGAGGAGCCGCGCGCGCTCGACATCGCGCGCGTCGCCAACGGCGCGGCACGGGCGCTCGACCTCAACCTCGCGGTGGGGCCCGACGACTTCGTCGCGGACGAGGACTACGTGGGGGAGAGCTACGGCGTGGTCTCGGCGGAAGCGCGGGATGCCATCGGGCTCACCGCCGCGCGCGAGGGCATCATTCTCGACCCCGTCTACACGGGCAAGGCCATGGCCGGCCTCATCGACCACGTGAAGCGCGGCCTGATCGGCGCGGACGAGACGGTGGTCTTCGTCCACACCGGCGGCATGCCGGCGCTCTTCGCCTACGCCGGGGACCTGGTCGATGGCGGCTGAACCCCGCCCCGCCGGCCGCGACGCCGGAGGCGACGACCTGCAGGCACGGATCGCGGCGCTCGAGCAGGCGCTGGCCGAGGCCCGGCGCGCCCGCGATGCCGGCCGCACCTCGGAGGACAGGTTCCGCGCCCTCTTCGACATGAGCCGGGACGGAATCGTCTTCGTCGATCTCGAGGGCCATATCGAGGAGATGAACCAGGCCTACCTCGACCTCGTCGGCTACGACCGCGACGAGATCACCACGCACACCTATCAGGACCTCACGCCCGAGAAGTGGCGCGACGGCGAGGCGGAGATCATCGAGACCCAGGTGATGCGGCGCGGCTACTCCGACGAGTACGAGAAGGAGTACGTGCGCAAGGACGGCTCGATCGCACCGATCAGCCTGCGCACCATCCTGGTGCGCGACCTGGACGGGCAGCCGGTCCGCTTCATGGGCATCGTCCGCGATATCAGCGAGCTGAAGGAGAAGGAGGAGGCGCTCAAGGCCTCGGAGAAGCGCTACCGCAGCCTCTTCGACCTGAGCCACGACGGCGTGGTCTTCGTCGCCCTCGAGGGCGCCATCGAGGAGGCCAACGGCGCGTATCTGGACATGCTGGGCTACGCGCTCGACGAGCTTACCGGCGTGACCTACCAGCAACTCACACCGCCGCGCTGGGCCAAGATGGAAGCCGAGATCGTCGCCAGGCAGATCATGTCGCGCGGCTACACCGACGAGTACGAGAAGGAATACATCCGCAAGGACGGCTCGGTCTTCCCGGTCGCCGTGCGTGCCATCCTGGTGCGCGACGAGGCCGGCGCGCCGGTGCGGATCATGGGGATCGTGCGCGACATCACCGAGCAGAAGGAGGCGAAGGAGGCGCTGGAACGCCACGCCCACGACCTCGCGCGCTCGAACGAGGAGCTGGAGCAGTTCGCCTACGTCGCCTCCCACGACCTGCAGGAGCCGCTGCGCAAGATCCGCGCCTTCGGCGCCCTGCTCGCCGAGGAGAAGCAGGAGAGCCTCGACGAGGAAGGCCGCCAGTACATCGACTTCATGACCGATGCGGCGGCCCGCATGCAGACGCTGGTGAGCGACCTGCTCGCGCTCTCGCGCGTCACCACCGCGGCGCAGCCCTTCGAGGACCTTGCGCTCGACGCGGTGTTCGATACCGTGCTCTCCGACCTCTCGGTGACGCTGCAGGAGGCCGACGGCCGGGTCGACGTCGCTGCGGCGCCGACCGTCGAGGCGGACCGCACCCAGATGGAACAGCTCTTCCGCAACCTCATCGGCAATGCGCTCAAGTTCCGCAAGCCGGGCGTGCCGCCGCGCGTCACGGTGCGAATGGCCGACGAGGCGGAGCCGCTCAACGCGGTGCCGGGTCCGGCGCACACCATCGTCGTGAGCGACAACGGCATCGGCTTCGAGCCCGCGCAGGGAGCCAAGCTCTTCCAGCCCTTCAAGCGGCTGCACGCGCGCCAGCAGTACGAGGGCGCGGGCATCGGGCTCGCCATCTGCGAGAAGATCGTGCTGCGCCATCACGGGCGGATCACCGCATCCGCGACGCCGGGCGAGGGCGCCACCTTCACGGTGACGCTGCCGCGCCGGCAGCCCCGGTGAGGGACGCATGAGCACCAGGCCGGTCCTCATCCTGATGGCGGACGACGATCCCGAGGATTGCCTGCTGACCAAGAAGACGCTGCAGAAGGCGCGGCTCGCCAACGAGCTGCGCTTCGTGCAGGACGGGCAGGAGTTGCTCGACTACCTCAACCGGCAGGACAGGTTTGCCGACCCTGCCTCCTCGCCCCGCCCCGACCTGATCCTGCTCGACCTCAACATGCCCAAGATGGCCGGGCTCGATTCGCTCTGGGAGATCAACCTCCGGCCTGCGCTGAGGCGTATCCCCATCGTCATCCTCACCGCGTCGGAAGCGAGCCTCGACATCTCCGACAGCTACAACCTCGGCGCCTACGCCTATCTGGTGAAGCCGGTGACCTTCGCCAAGCTGCACGACGCCGTGCTGCGGCTGCGCACCTGCCGCTACGAGCTGACCGTGCCGGCCGAAGCCGGCGGGGCGGAGCGGCCGGCGGTCGTCGTCATGGCCGACGACGACCCCGAGGAGTGCCTGCTGGCGACCAAGGCGCTGCAGGCCGCGGGCCTCGACAATCCGCTGACCTACGTGACCAACGGCGCCGCGCTGCTGGATCGCCTCCACGGCCGGCACGTCCACGGGGACGGCACGCGCGCGCCGCGGCCCGACCTGGTCCTGCTCGCCCCGGGCCTGCAACAGACGGAAGGGCGCCATGCCCTTGCCGAGATGGCGAGCACGCCGGCGCTCCGCGACCTGCCGGTCATCCTGCAGGGTGGGTCCAGAGAGGACCGTGCCGCGCTGGCGCAGGACGGGCCGGCGGAGCCCACCTTCATCGACAAGCCGGTCGACTTCGTCGCCTTCGCGGGCGCGGTCGCGCGGTTTCCGTCGCTGGCCCTCAGGCTCGTCACCACCGCCGGCGAGCCCGAAGCCGGGCCGGACGCGGCCTAGCGGCCGGGAGGAAAGTCGTGCCGAGAGCAGAGACCATCGAGCGCACCGTCCTGCTGATGGCGGACGACGACCCCGCCGACTGCCTCCTGACCGAAAAGGCGCTGCGCAAGGCCGACATCACCTGCCCGCTCTACGTCGTTCACGACGGGGCCGAGCTGATGGACTACCTCAAGCAGCGCGGCGACTATACCGACCCGACAGCGGCACCGCGCCCGAGCCTGATCCTGCTCGATCTCAACATGCCGAATGTCAACGGCACCGAGTTCCTGGCGCAGCTGCGCAACGAGCCGGAGCTCAACAGCATCCCCGTGGTGATCCTCACGACCTCGGACGACGAGCGGGACATCGCGGCGAGCTACGCGCTGGGCGCCAACGCCTATCTGGTGAAGCCCTCGGCCTTCGACGACATGGTCTCGGTCGCCGCGGTGGTCAAGGCGCACTGGCTGGAGGCGGTGCGCCTGCCGCCCTGAGCGGTCGCCCGCGCGTCACGCGGCGCCCAGCGCCGCCACCACGTCCGCCGTCGCGGCCATCTCGACGAGCTGGGTGAGCGCGAAGTTCTCCGAGGCCTGTTGCCAGTCCGCGTCCATGGTGCAGGTCGCGTCGGTAATCAGCACCATCTCGTAGCCGGCATCGGCGCCGTAACGGCAGGTGCTCTCCACCGAGAAGTTGGTCCAGGTGCCGGTCATCAGGATCCTGGTGACGCCGAGGGCGGCGAGCTTGATCTCCAGGTCGCTGCCGTGGAAGGCGCTGACGCGTGTCTTGTGCACCACCAGGTCGCCATCCTCCGGCGCGAGCCCCGGCACCGCCTGCACGCCTGCCGAGCCCGGCATGAAGCCGCCGCCCTCCACCAGCGCGCGGTAGAGGGGCGCGTTGGTGGGGCCGTCGCGGCCGTCGCCGTAGCGCACGTGATGGACATGGACGACGTGGACGCCGGCGGCCCGCGCCGCCGTCAGCAGGGCCTGGATGTGGGCGATCGCGTTCTGGCTCTGCTCGTGACGCCAGGCGCCCGCCTCGGCCGAGACGCCGTGCTCGCCCACCGCGTCCACCTGCATGTCCATGACGAAGAGCGCGGTGCTGCCGGGATCGATCGGGTTGACCATGGGTGTTCTCCTTCTTCAGCGTGAGTCGTGAACGAGGGTCTGCGCGGCCTCGTGGACCAGGTGCGTCGGTCGCACCCACCAGGCCGGCTGCTCGCGGGCGATGGCGCGGGCCGCCGCGGCCGCCTCCGTCTCGGCTGCAAACAGGCCGAAGCAGGTGCCGCCCGAGCCGGACATGCGGGCGAGCAGGCAGCCCGGCGCGGCGGCCAGGCGCGCGAGCACGCGGCCGATCGCGGGCGCCTGCACCAGCGCGGGCGCCTCCAGGTCGTTGCGTCGCCCTTGCAGCAAGGCGGCCAGCGCCGCCGCGTCCGCCGGGCTCTCGTCGAAGCGCCCGGCGCCCGAGTATGTCCCCCGCCTGCCGGCGAAGACCGCGCCCGTGGGCACCGGCACGCCGGGATTGACCAGCAGCACCGCGCAGGGCGGGAGCGGCGGCGGCACGCTCAACCTCTCCCCGATGCCGGCCATGAAGGCCGCGCGCCCGTGCAGGCAGACCGGCACGTCGGCGCCGAGGCCGAGCGCCACCTCGTCGAGGATGTCGCCGTGCCCGGCGCCGAGCCGCCGCAGCCGGGCGAGGCCCCGCAGCGCCGCGGCCGCATCGGCCGAGCCGCCGCCGAGG
>JAJDXK010000086.1 GCA_022823305.1 Alphaproteobacteria bacterium | reverse complement strand
GCTCGCGCCAGGTCGAGCACAGGGGGGAGTGAGTGGATGTTCGCGTCATGTCCATGGCCTCCGAGCATACCGAATAGGCGGAAGAATGGAATCCGGGCGCGCACTCTCCGGTTCCGGCTCCGTCGCCCCTTTCCCCGCCGGCCTCCGCCTCCGGGCGGCGCGGCCCGCGAGGCATGGCTGATGCGCGGCATCGGCGGCAGCACGCTGCGGGGCGGCCAGACCGTCTTCCACGGACTGCGCATGTGGGGCCAGCTCTTCCAGGCGGCCATGTTCCTCTCCGCCTTCATGACGGTGGCGGTGCCGGCCTGGACGCTGTGGCAGCGCACCGGCGGCGCCGAGTGGTACGCCGCCGGCATGGTGACGCTGGCCGAGGTCAAGCTGGTGCTCGGCTACGGGCCGGACTCGGGCCAGGAAATCCGCTTCCCCGACGGCACGCGGCGGGTGCTGACCATCCGCGACATCGCCGCCTCGGTCCCGGCCATCGAGGCGCGCGAGCGGATCAGGCGGGAAATGTTCGCCTCCGCGTGGCTCGGCGCCAAGGCCGGGCTCGGCGTCATCGCGCTCTTCCTCGCCTGGTTCTGGTGGCGCGGTGTGCGGCTCTCGCGCCAGAGGCGCATTCGGGGGGCGGAGCTGGTGACGGCGGGCGAGCTCCGCCGCCGCGTGCGCCCGGCGCATCTGCGCGCGCGCGACCGGATGCCGGGCTGGAAGGCGCTCCGGCCGTACTCGATCGCGGGCATCCCGTATCCCGAGCGCACCGAGACCCAGCACACGATCGTCTCGGGCACCACGGGCTCGGGCAAGACGGTGCTGATCTCCGATCTGGTGGCGCAGATCCGCAGCAAGGGCGAGCGCTGCGTGATCTACGACAAGATGGGGAGCTACACGGCGGCCTTCTTCGACGCCGGCCGCGACGTGCTGCTCAACCCGCTCGACGCGAGGGCGCCGCGCTGGTCGCCGTTCTACGAGGCGCGCAACCCCCGCGACTTCGACATGATGGCGGCGGCGCTGATCCCGCAGCAGAAGGACACGGTGGACCCGTTCTGGGTAACCGCGGCGCGCCAGCTCTTCGCCAACGGCGCCGGCGTGCTGCGCCAGAAGGGCGAGACCCGCAACCGCGTCCTGGTCGAGCGCCTGCTCAAGACCGAGCTGACCGAGCTGGCGCAGGCGATGGAGGGCACGGTCGCGCAGTCCATCGTCGATCCCGAGAACCCCAAGACCGCGCTCTCGGTGCGCGCCATGCTTACCGCGAACCTCTCCGCGCTGGAGTTCCTGCCCGACGAGGGAACGCCCTTCTCGATCCGTGAATGGATCTCCGACGAGGACCGGGACGGGTTCCTGTTCCTCACGTCCAGGGGCGACCAGCACGCGTCCCTGCGGGGGCTCATATCCACCTGGCTGGAGATCGCCGTGAACGCCATGTTGTCGCTCGCCCAGGACGACGGCCGGCGCATCTGGGTGATCCTCGACGAGCTCCCCACCCTGCACCAGGTGCCGAGCCTCCAGCCCGGCCTTGCCGAGTCACGCCAGTTCGGCGGCTGCTTCGTGCTCGGCGTCCAGGTGGCGTCCGCCTTGCGCGACCTCTACGGGAGGAACGGCGCCGAGACCATCTCCGGGCTCTGCGGCACGCGCGTCGTGCTGGCGGCCCCCGACCGCGACACCGCGCAGTGGTCGGCCGACAGCCTGGGCCGCGCCGAGGTCGAGGAGGTCGCCGAGGGCTTCTCTTACGGCGCCAACACCATCCGCGACGGGGTGAGCCTGACGCCGAAGCGCGAGCTGCGCGCGCTGGCGCTGCCCTCGGAGATCATGCGGCTCGAGAACCTATCGGGCTATCTCAAGTTCCCCGGCCCCTTCCCGGTCGCCTCCGTCAGGCTGAGATACGTCTCCCGGCCGAAGGCGGCGGAGCGGTTCATGCCGCGCGAGGGCGACGGAACGGAGCCCGGCGCCGCCGCGCCGTCCGCCTATGACGGCATGACGGTCCCGGGCGCGGCGGAAGCCAGCCGGTCGGGCGGCCTCGCGCTGCCGGCGCCGGAGGGCGGGCAGGCTCCGGCCCCGCGCCAGGGCGAGCTCGACCTGCCGCCGCTTCCGGGAGAGGCCGGGGGCGCGGATACCGGCGCCGGGACGGACGCGGACGGCGGACCGGGGAAAATCCCGCCGAAGCGGGAGCCATCCCCCGAGACCGGGGCGGACGCTCCCGCAACGCCCGCGCCCGGTCCGGAACCGGAAGACGGATCCGCGGCGCCGGATGGGCAGGCGCAAACCCCGCCAGGAAAGGACCCCGCGACGGACGGCGAGGACGCCCCGGCGCCGGACGCCGGGCCGGACCGCGAGTGGCTCTGACATGCTCTCGATCGGGGCATTGGCCTCGGCGGCCCAGGGCGCGTCCTACTACGAGCGCGACGGCTACTACGCGAAGGACGACCCGGAGCACCGCGAGGCGAGCGCCTGGTCGGGAAAGGGGGCCGAAGAGCTCGGGCTGAAGGGTCCGGTCGATCCCGACGCCTTCCGGCAGGTCCTCGAAGGCCGGGTGCCGGACGGCTCGGACACCAGGCTCGGGCGGCGCGGCAAGGACGGAGGAATCCTCCACCGCCCCGGCCGCGATCTCACCTTCAGCGCGCCCAAGTCGGTCTCCATCGCCGCGCTGGTCGGCGGCGACGGGCGCATCGTCGAGGCCCACGACCGAGCCGTGGCGGCGACGCTCGACTGGATCGAGAGGAACGCCGCCGAGACGCGCATGAAGGACCCCGACACGGGAAGGATGGCGCGCACCGGCGACCAGAAGATCGTCGTCGCCACGTTCCGCCACGACACGTCGAGGAACCTCGATCCCCAGCTCCACACGCACGCGGTGCTGGCCAACATGGTACAGGGCGGCGACGGCAAGTGGCGCTCAATGGCGAACGAGGGACTGTATGCGAAGCAGAAGCTGATCGGCATGCTCTACCGCAACGAGCTTGCGGCCTCGCTCGGCAAGCTCGGATACGGGATCGAGAAGAGCCATGCGGACGGGCGCTTCGAGATCGCGGGCGGACCAGGGCGTTCCCCTGTGCCGCGCGCGGCGATCGAGGCCTTTTCCACGAGGCGCGCCGAGATCGAGGCGGCGATGGACGAGCGCGGGCTCGGCGCTTCGGCGGACAATCCCCGGCTTGCCGAGCGGGCGGCGCTGATGACGCGCGCGGCCAAGCGCGACATCGACCGCGAGGAGCTGCGGGACGTGTGGGCGCGGCAGGCGGCCGGTCTGGGCCTCGATGCGGGGGCGCTGGTCGCGGAGGCCGTCGAAAAATCCGTCGCGCCGGAACGCGAAGCGGCGGAGAAGCCCGCGACGGAGCCGGGAAGGGCAGCGGAGCCGACGGCGCCGGCACTCGACGGGCCGGCGCCCACGCCCGGGCGCGAGAGCGCGCCGGAGCCCCTGCCGTCGCCCGCGGCGGAGGCCGTCGCCTGGGCGATGGCGCATCTGTCGGAGCGCGAGGCGGTGTTCGCCCGCGCCGATCTCCTGGCCGCCGCGCTCGCCCACGGGCCGGGCAAGACGACCATCGGCGAAGCCGAGCGCGAGGTGGCGCGGCTGGAGAAGGAGGGCGCGCTGCACGCGGTGGACGTGCCGAAGGCCGAGGACTCGCTCGCCACCGACCGCACCGCCGGCGAGGAGCGCGAGACGGTCGCGTCGATGCGGGCGGGCCAGGGCCGCGGCCGGGCGCCGATGCGCGGCTGGCAGGTGCAGGGGCACCTCAACAGGGGGCCGCTCACGGCAGGCCAGAAGGACGCGGTGAAGCTGATCCTGTCGGCGAAGGACCGCATGGTGGGCGTCCAGGGCTATGCCGGCACGGGGAAGACCACGATGCTGAACCGGGCAAGGGCGCTGGCGGAGAAGAAGGGCTGGCGCATGGCGGGCCTCGCGCCGTCCGCCTCGGCCGTCCAGACGCTGGCGTCGGAGGCGGGCATCGAGAGCGAGACCCTGCAAAGATTCCTCGCCCGCAACGCCGGTGTTGCCGAGGGCAGGCTCACAGGCAAGGGCGCGAAGGCGATGCGCGCCGCCTTCGCGAAGACGATCCTGGTGGTCGACGAGGGCTCGCTGGCGTCCACCGTGCAGGCCCGCGACCTGCTGCGCATCGCGAACGCGCTCCGCATCCCGCGCGTGGTGCTGGTGGGCGACGCGAAGCAGCTCGACGCGGTGGACGCCGGCAAGCCCTTCGCCCAGCTTCAGGCCGCCGGGATGCAGACCGCGACGATGGACGAGATCATGCGCCAGCGCGACCCGGCGCTGAAGGAGGCCGTCGAGGCGAGCTTGAAGGGGGACATCGAGCGCGCCTTCGAGAAGCTCGGGGACAATGTCGCCGAGGTGAAGCCCGACAACATCGCCGGCGCGGTCGCCGCGCGCTGGCTCGGGCTCGACGCGGAGGCGCGGGAGAACACCGGCGTCATGGCGCCCTCGCACGCGCTCAGGCGCGAAATCAACGGCCATATCCGCGAACGCCTCGCCCGCGAGGGCCGCATCAACGGCCCCGCCATGCACTCCGAGCGTCTGGTCTCGAAGGGCTACACGAACGCCGAGAAGGCGCTGGCCGCCAACTACGCGGCCGGCGACGTGGTGGCGTTCCACCGTCCCTACAAGCGCATCGGCGTCGGGAAGGGCGACGAGCGCACCGTCACGGGCGTCGACTGCGCGAACCACGAGGTCCTGCTCGACGACGGAAAGGGCGGCGCCGTCGCCTGGAAGCCCGACGAAATCGGCGGGCGCCGCGGCGGCAGCGAGGTCTACCGCCGCGAGGACATCGAGCTCAGGGCCGGCGACCGCATCCGCTGGACACGCAACGACGCCGGCCTCGGGCTGGTCAACAGCCGCACGGCCGACGTGGTCGCGGTGAAGGACGGCCGGGTGACGTTCCGGCTGGAGGATGGGAAGACGCTGGATCTCGGCACGGGCGATCCCCAACTGCGCCATCTCGACCACGCCTGGGCCTCCACCGTGCACGCGTTCCAGGGCCGCACGGTCGATAACGTGATCGCCGCGATGGAAGCGCGGCACAAGCATCTCACCACCCGGAAGAGCTTCTACGTCGAGATCAGCCGGGCGCGGGACCGCGCCGAGCTGGTGACCGACGACGCGGCCGACCTCAAGGCCCAGCTCCAGGCCGTCACCGGCGAGCGCATCGCCGCGCTGGAAGGCGTCGGCGAGATGAAGCGCGAGGCGGAGCGCGACGCGCCCAGCAAGGCGGTCGAAGCAGCGCGGGAAGACGGGCGGCAGCCCGGCCGGGACAGTGGACGGGGCATGGGCAGGGACCGCGAAGGTCCGGGAGCGCCCGCGAAGGCGCCCGAACCGCCGGCGCGGGAGCGCGGCAAGGGAGGCATGGACCTCGGGCTGTGACGGCGCCGCCGCGCCGGGCGATGACCGGAAAGGGATGGAGCGATGAGCGAGGACGGCCGGAACGAAGCTGCCGAGGGTGGGACGGTCCCCGAAAAGGCGGTCGACCTCCGCAAGACCCGCAGCATCCGCTTCTCGGATTCGGAGTGGGACGAGGTCAAGCGCGCGGCGCGGGAGCACGACATGCCGGCCGCGGAGTTCGTTCGCCGGACCATGCTCGGGCTCGCGCGCGGCCCCGAGGGTGCCGGGGCGGCCCCGGTTCCGCTGCCGCTCGGGCCGCTGATCGAGCGGACGTTCCGCTACGCCTGGTTCCTCGCGACCGAGAAGCGCGACGCGATGCTGCGCGAAGGGCGCGGCGAGGAGGTCGACAGACTGGTCGCGGAGGCCCGCGCCTTCCAGGAAACGCTCGGCCGAAGCACCCCGGACTGAGCGCGGGCGGCGCTCGGGCCCGCGCAACTCACGCGCACTGCGGCCGGTGACAGGCGGGGCCATTCGGCCCGGCCGGGCGCAACTCGCGCGAAACTCGCGGATCGCGGATCCCCACTGCGGAGAGGTCGGTGCGCACTGCGGTCGGTGACGGGCGGTGCCGCCCGGCGACGGGGCGGTGACGGGCCGCGAGTTGCGTGCGCAACTCGCTCGCTCCAACAACCCCGAGACCCCCGATGACACCCGATGACCCCGGGAGGACAGGGCATGGAACCCGATGGCAGGCCTGCATCAACGATGCGTGGGGTGTGGACGAAAAGCCCGCCCCGGCGGTGTCGGAATCACGATGCGCGATGAATGAGCGAAGGGGGAATCGACGCCGGGGAACCCGGCGGATGGGAGCCGCCACGGCGCTTGAGTGGCGGGCGGTGCGGCCGGAGCCGCGGGCAGCGGTGCGCAGCACCCTGCCGAAGGC
>JAJDXK010000090.1 GCA_022823305.1 Alphaproteobacteria bacterium | reverse complement strand
GCTTCCGGGTGATGGGTACGTCGAAGGGGTACTTCGAGCACTACCGGTACGCCCGCACCCATTCCCTCGCGTTCGCCTCCGGCGGCGTGTTCGAGGACGTCTTCGACGCGGTGCTCGGGGCGGAGGTCGCCAAGCGGCTCGGATACGGGCTGGGCGACTCGCTCGTCGTCGCCCACGGCGCGGGCGAGGTGAGCTTCATGGAGCACGACGACAAGCCGTTTCGCGTGGCCGGAATCCTCGCGCCGACCGGCACGCCGGTCGATCGCACCGTGCATGTCAGCCTGGAGGGCTACACCGCGATGCACGTCGACTGGGCCGCCGGCGCGCCGATTCCGGGAGCGAGGGTCTCCGCCGAGGAGGCGCGCAC
Source organism: Alphaproteobacteria bacterium (assembly GCA_022823305.1). Taxonomy (GTDB): domain Bacteria; phylum Pseudomonadota; class Alphaproteobacteria; order UBA828; family UBA828; genus WTGU01. The sequence continues at coordinate 3,744 of JAJDXK010000090.1, read as the reverse complement.
GATGGACCTCACCCCGAAGACCATCACCGCGTTCCTGGTGGGCCTCGACTCGAAGATCGCCATCTTCGGCGTGCAGCGGCGAATCAACGAGTACCGCGCCGAGCCGCTGCTCGCGATCATTCCCGGCGTCGCTCTGCAGGAGCTGTGGGATCTCATGAGCGTTGCGGAGAACGTGCTGCGCGTGGTGTCATCCATGGTCGTGGCGACGGGACTGCTCGGGATGCTGACTGTGATCCTGGCGAGCCTGGAGGCGAGGCGGAGGGAGATGGCGGTGCTCCGCTCCGTCGGTGCCCGGCCCCTGCATGTCTTCGCGCTGTTCATGAGCGAGGCGGGGGTGCTCGCCCTGCTCGGTGTGGCGGCCGGTGTGGCCCTGCTCTACGCGGCGCTGCTGATCGGGCAGCCCATCGTTGCGCGCGAGTTCGGCCTGCACGTGCCGATCGCGGTGCCCGCGACCGCGGACTGGTGGATCATGGGGGCCGTGGTCCTGGCCGGATTCGCGGCCGGCGGCGTCCCGGCGTTCCGCGCCTACCGGCTGTCGCTCGCCGACGGCCTTTCGATGAGGATCTGACGATGATCGCACCACGAAGGCATGCGCACGGTGCCCCGGGGAGGGCGGCGGCCGCGGCCGCGCGGTCCCTCGCGCTCGGCATCGCGCTGGTGGCGGCGGGCCCGGCGATGGCGGCGCCGGACGAGGTGCGGGAGCTCGAATGGGAGGAGCTGATGCCCGAAGGCTGGGACCCGCTGGCCGAGCTCGACGCGCTGGCGGGCGAAGATCTGCAGAACCTCTCCGACAACAGCGTGCGGGCCGTCGAGCTGTTCAACGCCTACCAGGAGGCGGTTCGCTCGGCGCCGGTGGTACGCGAGCTCGACGGCCAGAAGATCCGGCTGCCCGGATTCGTGGTGCCGCTCGACTTCGAAGACACCGAAATCTCGGAGTTCCTGCTCGTCCCCTACTTCGGCGCATGCATCCACGTGCCGCCGCCGCCGTCGAACCAGATCGTCTACGTGAAGACGGTGGCGGGCTATCCGCTGCAGGAGCTGTTCGACCCGGTGTGGGTGACCGGCGAGCTCCGCGCCGAGGCGCACCTGAACGAGGTCGGCGATGCCGGCTACACCCTGCAGGCGACGATCATCGAGCCGTACTGACGCGCGCCGGCCTTGCTAAGATGCCGCATCCGTCGCGGCCGCGAGGGGAGGAGAGGCCATGTTCCAGGGTTCCTATGTCGCGCTGATCACGCCGTTCGACGGCGGCGAGGTCGACGATCGCGCGTTCGGCGATTTCGTCGAGTGGCAGATTTCGGAAGGCACGCACGGGCTGGTGCCCTGCGGCACCACGGGAGAGTCGCCGACGCTCAGCCATCCCGAGCACCGCCGGGTGACCGAGATTTGCGTCGAGGTCACCAACGGGCGGGTGCCGGTGGTGGCCGGGACCGGCTCGAACTCCACCGAGGAGGCGATCAGCCTCACCCGCCACGCCAGGGCGTGCGGAGCGGACGCCGCGCTGGTCGTCACCCCCTACTACAACAAGCCCACCCAGGAAGGGCTCTACCAGCACTACAAGGCGATCAACGACGCCGTCGACCTCCCCATCCTCATCTACAACATCCCGGGACGCTCGGTCGTCGACATGACGGTCGAGACCATGGCGCGCTGCGCGAGGCTCCCGAACGTGGTCGGGGTGAAGGACGCGTCGAACAGCGCGACCCGCCCGCTGGAGACCCGCATCGCCTGCGGCGAGGACTTCGTGCAGCTCTCCGGCGAGGATGCCGCGGTGCTCGCGCTGCTCGTCGAGGGCGGCCACGGCTGCATCTCGGTGACCGGGAACGTTGCGCCCCGCATCTGCTCGGAGATGCACGCGAGCTGGATGGACGGCGACTCGAAGGCGACGCTGGCGGCCCAGCAGCGCCTGATGCCGCTGCACGATGCGCTGTTCGCCGAGACGAGCCCGGCCCCGGTGAAGTACGCCGCGAGCGTGCTCGGCAAGTGCTCGCCCGAGGTGCGTCTCCCGCTGGTCGAGCCCACGCAGGCGACGAAGGAGAAGGTCAGGGACGCGATGCGCTCGGCCGGGCTGCTGAACTGACCCTCGGAGTGGACGTTCCCGTTTCCGAGGAAAGCTGATGCTGTCCGCACCAGCGCCGAGTTGTGCGGCAGCCCCCGGCAGCCGGGGCATCCCGACGACCGGCAAGCGGGGTATCCGGGGAACGTAGTTCCGCGCCACCGGGTAGTCGCGGTCTCCGTGGTTCCCGCGATGTGTCGCCGCCGCTGCGTCGAATGCAGCCGGGAAGTGCAGGCAGTACCGCGCCGTCACGGCGGACGATGCCCGGAGCGCTGCTGACGCCATGTCCGGGCACATCTGCGGTCGCTGAGGCGTCCCCCCGTTTTTGCGGCAGCCACCAGGCGCCGCATCACCGCGGTGCCTGCGGTGGCGGTCGCCCGCGCATCCCCTTCCTGTCGGCTGTATCTCCGAGCCTGCCCACGGAAACGGGTCCTGCTCGTCGCAAGCGCGGCCGCGAGCGGAGAGTCGGTGCGAATGCGCGGGGGATGGCGTTAGACTGCGGGCAGGGATCGGCGGCGTGACCGGTTGGGGGCGACAACGCGATGAACGGCGGCGGAATTTGGTGCACGGGTCTGGTGGTTGCGTTGCTGGTGCTGCCGGTGGCGGCGCCGGCGCAACTCGACGAGGCGCTGGTGGGCGAGCACGTGGTGACGGTACGGGTGTACGAGGACGGGGAGCTCAAGGCGCAGGGCGCGGGCGTAGTGGTGGGCGCCTCGGGCGAGGTGCTGACGAGCGCTGCGGTTCTGGGCCCGGGGACGCGCATGGCGGTGGTCGCGCAGGGCGAGGAACGGGAGCTCGAAGCGCGGCAGCAGTGGAAGGACCGGAACTCGGGTCTGGCGCTGCTGCAGGTGGAGGAGCTGGAGCGCGCGGGGCTGGCCGTGTCGGTGGCAGAACTGGAGCCGGGGCTCCGGACGTTCTCGGTGACGCCGGGCGAGGGGGCCAGCGGCGCGCGAATTGACAAGGGTTCGGTGACCGAACTGGGGACCGAGTCGGTGGGTGGCGAGGAGGTGGGTTTCGTGCGGCACAACGCGCGGATTGCCGCGCGTGGGTACGGTTCGCCGCTGGTCAACGAGTGCTCTCAGGTAGTGGGGCTGAACGTTCCGGACCCGGACGCGTTCACGGTATTCACCGCGCCGCGCAAGATTGAGCCCGGGGATACGGTGTTTGCGGTGAGTGGCGAGGAGTTGGCGGCGCGTCTGGGCGGACGCGGGGTGGAGTTCGCGCAGGTGGTCGAGGGGTGCGTGTCGGCGGCGGCGCGGGCGCAGGCGCACGAGCAGGAAGCGCGCGAGGCGCAGCAGCAGGCCGAGGCGCGCGAGGCGCAGACGCAGCAGCAGCTTGAGGAGTCGGAGCAGCGGCTGCAGCAGGCCGAAGCGGATGCGCAGGCGTCGGAGCAGGAGAAGGAGCAGGCGCGGGCCGAGACGGAGCGTGCGCGGCAGGAGGTGGAGGCGGCGCGTGCGCAGGCGAACCAAGCGCGCGAGGCGACGGCGCAGGCCGAGCGGGCGGTGCAGGAGGCGAACCAGCGAGCGGCGGAGGCGGGCGAGCGCGAGCGCGAGCAGAGGCGGCGCACGGAGCAGATGAAGCGCTATGCCAAGTGGGGCGTGGCGGGCGGAGGGGCGCTGCTGGCGCTGCTGCTGGTGCTGTGGGCGCTATCGGCGCGGCGTCGGCGCGCGGTGGTGCGCCGGGCGCAG
>JAJDXK010000124.1 GCA_022823305.1 Alphaproteobacteria bacterium | reverse complement strand
GTCGGCACGGTCGATGGTGAGCCGGTAGCCCGCTTCAAGCACGGCAAGGCGTCGCTGGGCGTGACCGTCGATCCGCGGTGGGGTGAGGTGCTGGTGGAGCTCGGGGAGATCGAGCAAGCCGACACTGCCACAGGCAGCGCGCCGCCTTCCATCAGCCGTGCGGCGTCAGGTGAGAACGACGCGCCGGTGGAACAGCACCAGCTGATGATCCGGATGCTGGCCACCGAGGGGCTGGACACCCTCGGATCGCACGGCGTGATGGGCGCCATGGGTGTGCCGTTCGACACGCTCCCGCGCTGGGACGACCTGCAGTTCGTCACCGCCCAGCTCCACCGCCTCCCGCTACAGGAGGACGTGGCCGTGGGCACCGACTTGGTCGTGGGCCCTCGCGCCCGCAAGCCCCTGCGGCTCAAGATCCCGCTCATCGTGTCGGACATGAGCTTCGGAGCCCTGTCAATGCCAGCCAAGCTCGCGCTGTCGAAGGGCGCGGAACTCGCTGGGACGGGCATCTGCTCGGGCGAGGGTGGGATGCTGCCCGAGGAACAGGCGGCCAATTCACGGTACTTCTACGAGCTGGCGTCGGCGCGCTTCGGGTTCTCGTGGGAGCAGCTGGCGCGTGTGCAGGCCTTCCACTTCAAGGGCGGGCAGGGCGCCAAGACCGGGACCGGTGGACACCTGCCGGCCGGCAAGGTGACCGCGAAGATCGCCGACGTCCGGGGGCTGCGACCGGGCCATGCCGCCGTCTCGCCGCCGACTTTCCCCGGCTGGACCGGCGTTGGCGACTTCCGCGACTTCGCCACCGGGGTGCGCGAGCGCACCGGCGGCATCCCGATCGGCTTCAAGCTCTCAGCGCAGCACATCGAGGAAGACATCGACGCGGCGCTCGAGGTCGGCGTCGACTACATCATCCTCGACGGCCGTGGCGGGGGTACCGGCGCTGCGCCCCTGCTGTTCCGCGACAACATCTCGGTGCCGACGATTCCGGCGCTGGCGCGCGCGCGGCGCCATCTCGACGCCTGCGGGCGCAAGGACGTGACGCTGGTGATCACCGGCGGCCTGCGCAAGCCTGCCGATTTCGCCAAGGCGCTGGCGCTCGGCGCCGATGCCGTCGCCGTCGCCAACGCGGCGATCCAGGCCATCGGCTGCCTCGGCATGCGCGCCTGCCACACCAACAACTGCCCGGTCGGCATCGCGACGCAGAAGCCGCATCTGGCCGCGCGGATCGAGGTCGAGAAGTCCGCGCGCCGGCTCGCCAACTTCTTCGAGGCGAGCGTCGAGCTTATGAAGATCATAGCCCGCGCCTGCGGCCATTCTCATCTGAACGAGCTGGAGCCCGACGACCTCGTGACCTGGAAGGAAGACATGGCGCGCCTCTCGGGCGTCGCCTACGGCGGCGTCGGCGGCTAGAGGCCGTCCTGCGCTACAGGTTCTTCGCGAAGGCCTTGTATTGGTCCGGGATCCTGGCGTCGGTGCCGTAGAAGGCGTGCTGCGACATGTCGGTCGAGTACCGGCTGGCGGCCGGGCGGCGGCCGAGCGCCTCGGCCATGGCGCGGATGTGGTGCGGGCCCGCGCCGCAGCAGACGCCGAGATAATTCACGCCGAGCGCCTGCGCCGCGCGCGTGAAGTCCTCGATCTCGTAGCGGTTGACGGTGAAGGGGTCGAGCGCCTCGGGGAAGGGCCGCTCGCGCGGCAGGCAGCCGCAGGCCGGGTCGGTGAGCGACTGGAAGGTCGGCTCCTCGGCGCTGGTGCGGTAGGCCACCGGGAGTGCCGCGACATGGCAGTTCACCGCCTCGCGGATCGGGCCCAGCAGCGGCAGCATGGAGGCGGGGCCGCGCGTGCAGTTGAGGCCGACCACGTCGGCGCCGGCGTCCTCAAGGCGCCTGGCCGCCTCGGCCGGGCTCAGGCCCTCGCGCGTCTCCGGGTCGCGGTGGACGGCGAGGTTGATCACCGCCGTCTGGCCCGCTGCCTTGATCGCTTCCAGCGCGAGCAGGGCCTCGTTGGCATAGGAGATGGTCTCGGCGACGATGAAGTCCACGCCCTCGTCGACCGCCCAGCCCACCTGCTCGTCGAACATGGCGCGCACCTGCCGCGCGGACTCCGCATCGCCGTCGACATAGATGTTGGAGTTGCAGACGTTGCCGGCGAAGAGCGTGCCGCCTTCCTCCGCCGCTTCCCGTGCAAGGCGGAGCGCGGTGCGGTTCATCTCCTCGAGCGCGCCTTCCTTGCCGATCACCCGGAGCTTCTCGCGGTGGGCGTAGTAGGTGAAGGCCAGCATCACGTCGGAGCCCGCGTGCAGGAAGTCCCGGTGCAGCCGGGCCACCGCGTCGGGGTGCTCCAGCACCGCCTCCGGCACGTAGGCGCCGGCGGTGAGGTAGCCGCGCCGCTCGATCTCGAAGAGATAGCCCTCGGCGCAGACGACCGGCCCCTGGGCCAGCCGCTCGAGTAGACCCGATCCGCGAGACCCTGCGCTGTCAGCCATGGATGCGCTCTCCTTGCTGGCCGGGTCCGGCCCAGCCGGGGTGAATGGGCGAGTCCTTCGCCCGCCACAGGAATTTCCGCGCAATATCACCGTAGCCGGCAAAGAGGAAGCCGCCGTTTTCGTCGAGCAGACGCTCGCGCTCGGCCCGGTAGGTCCGGGCCAGGTCGTACCAGGGGATGTTCGGGCGCTCGTGGTGCAGCGCGTGGAAGTTGTTGCCGAGGTAGAGCAGCGTCATCAGCGGCCCGGCCTCGACGATGGCGGTGCGCTGGGCCTGCTCCGGCGCGGGCCGGTGCTCGTAGTAGGAGCGCAGCAGGATCAGCGCGGTGCCCGGGTAGGCGTAGAGCAGCACGTAGGCCCAGAGCGGGATGCCGCAGACGCCCACCACCCAGACCAGCAGCAACGCCGTCAGCACCGCGTGCGAGGCCCAGATCCGCACGCAGCCCGGCTCGCGGCGGACGAGCCGGCCGCCCTCCTCCCGCCAGAAGGCGAGGATCGTCGGCACCGGCCCGATAAGGAGCCGGCCGGCTAGGGTGTTGTTGACCCGCAGCAGAAGCCGCCGGCCGGGGTCGAGGCGCCGCCAGCGCGCAGGCTCGACGTAGAAGCTCTCGGGGTCCTCCAGCGGGTCGGTGAGCGAGGCGATGGCGTGATGCCGGCGGTGGCGGCTGTAGTAGAGCGGATAGGGCAGCCAGAGGACGAAGGGCGCCGAGGCCAGCACCGTGTTGAACCCCTGCCAGCGCGTCGGATGGCCGTGCAGCACCTCGTGCTGCAGGCTGCCGTGCCAGGCGACCAGCCAGCCGCCGAGCGGCAGGATCAGCCACCAGGGGAGCGCATGATGGTGCCAGGTGAGCGCCCCCCACCCCGCGTAGACCGCCACCGCCACCAGCCAGGTCGGCCCTTCGATGCGCCGCCAGAGTGCAGGGAGGCCCGCTCTGGGGGTGGCTTGATCGAGGGCCTGGGACATGGGGGACAGGCGTTGGTGGCGATGGCGGTCGTTGCGACGAAGGGCCACTCTGCGGCGCGTCCGGCGGTGAAACAACGAGGGAATTCGCCCATACGGTCACAGCCCGCGCCATAATTTCCATATGCATGACTTATCTCCTCAATACGTGATATAACGCAGCATAAGGGGAGAAAACGCATGGATCGCCGTGATACGGTGCGACGCTTTCGCGAGCGGCTGCACGAGGCGATGGCGCGGGCGGGGGTCAACCGCTCGGCCCTCGCCGCCCGCATCGGCATCGACCGCTCCACCCTCTCGCAGCTTCTCTCGCCCGAGGCCGGCCGCCTGCCCCGCGCCGATACCGCCGCGGCGATCGCGTCGGCCCTCAACGTCAGCCTCGACTGGCTGCTCGGCCTCAGCCAGCAGGAGAAGCTCGTCGCCGACATCCTGGAGGAGTCGGTGGAGGTGCGCGCGAGCCCCCGCGCCCCGGTGGACGAGAGCCTCGCCGCCTGGTACGCCGAGGCGGCCGGCTACAAGATCCGCCACGTGCCCACCACGCTCCCCGACCTGCTGAAGACCGAGGAGGTGCTGGACTACGAGTACCGCGACTTCGCCGCCAGGTCGGCCGACCGCGCCATCGCCATCTCCCACGGGCGCCTCGCCTATGTGCGCCTGCCCGAGACCGACATCGAGATCTGCCAGTCGAGCCAGTCCATGGAGTCCTTCACCCGCGCCGAGGGCATCTGGCGCGACCTGTCACCGGCGGCACGGCGCGAGCAGCTCGATCACATGATCGCGCTGATCGACGAGCTCTACCCCACGCTGCGGGTGTTCTTCTTCGACGGGCTCACCCACTTCTCGGTCCCCTACACCGTGTTCGGGCCGCAGCGGGCGGTGGTCTACGTCGGCCAGATGTTCTTCGCCTTCAACACGCTGGAGCACATCCGCGTGCTCACCCGCCACTTCGACGCCCTGGTGCGGGCCTCGACCGAGCCCGCGCACGCGGCCATCAACTTCCTGCGGGACCTGCGGCGGGAGCTGGGCTAGCGCTCGCGCCGCCAAAGGATCTCGTCGAGGGCGAGGCGGGCGCGCACGCCGAGGTCGCAGAAGGGCTGGGGCGGCAGCGGGGCGGGCGTCCCCTGGCCCTCCATGTCGGCGATGAGCGGGTTGTCCTCGCCGCAGGCCATGTCGGCGGCGAGCACGCCCGAGATCGTGCCCTTGGTCACGCCGATCGCGTTCTGGCACACCGCGGCGAAGGTATGCGGGCCCATCCTGCCGAAGCCCGGCGCGTGGTTGCGCGAGAGGCAGACGTAGCCGCGCCAGGTGTGCTCGATCCTGACGTCGGGCAGCATGGGAAAGCGCGCCTCGAAGGCCCGCTGGTGGTCGCGGCGGATCGTCGCCATCTCGGCGTCCGAGCGCCGGAGCTTCGGCGCGTAGAAGAAGCGCTGGCGCACGAGGATGCGGCGGTCGGTGGTGTAGCGCAGCGTGACGCCGACGTGGGAGTTGGCCGGCGTGAGGCCCCAGTCGTCCGCGCCGCCGAGCGCCCGGTGCTCGTCCTCGGTCAGCGGCCGCGTCAGGCTCCCGTGGGCGGCGAAGGTCAGCAGCTTGCCGGTGAAGACCGAGAACTGCGGCGCATAGCCGTTGACCGCGAGCACCATGGTCCTGGCATCCACGCTGCCGCCGGGTGTCGTCGCGCGGATGCCGTTGCGCTGCTCCACCTCCATCACCGGCGTGTGCTCGTGCAGGGTCACGTTCGCCGGCATGGTGGCGGCGAGGCCCTTGGTGAGCCCCGCCGGGTTCATGAGCCGCCCGCCCGGCGTGTAGAGCGCCGAGGAATGGTAGGAGATGCCCAGCTCGCGCTTGAGTTCGGCGGCGTCGAGCCAGCGGTAGGGCTCGCCCAGCGCCTCCAGCGTGCGCGCGAAGGGCTCCAGGATCTTGCGGTGCCCCAGCTCCGTGCGCGCCGCGTGGTACTTGCCGCGCCGGGTGTAGCCGCAGTCGATTCCGTTCTGCGCCACGCACGTGTCCAGGTAGTCGATCGCCGCCCGGCTGAGGCGGATGTAGCCCTGGGAATTGGAAAGCTCCTCGAACTCGCCGCCCACGTTGTGCGGGAGGTCGATGGCGAAGCCCGAGTTGCGCCCCGACGCCCCTTCGCCCACCTCGTGCGCCTCCAGCAGCACGACGTGGTCGTCCGGCCGGTTCTCGGCGAGGCGCCTGGCCGCGGCGAGGCCCGCGAAGCCCGCGCCCACCACCAGCCAGTCGGCACGCAGGTCGCCCGCGAGCGGCGGCGCCGGCGCGCGCGGCGGCAGGATGCGGCTCCACCCGTTGGTGGCGTCTTCCTTCGGCAGGATCTGAACCGGCATGCGCCAGCCTCCGCGCGCGTGGCCCCGAAGGCCCGCACTTACCCGGGTGATTCGTCCCTTGTCCAGTGCGCGTTTGGAATGAAGGGCCGCTCGCCGCCGATGGTGAAGCCGTCGATGGCCGCCTGGCCTGCGGGCGAGAGCAGCCATTCGGCGAAGCGCTGCGCCGGCTCGGCCTTGATGTGCGGGTGCCGCGCGGCGCTCACCAGGGTGACGCCGTACTGGTTGCGCAGCCCGGCGTCGCCCTCCACCAGGACACCGAGGTCGAGCCTGCCCTGCATCGAAAGCCAGGTGCCGCGGTCGGCGAGCGTGTAGGCCTCCATCATCGAGGCGGTGTTGAGCGTCGCCCCCATGCCCTGGCCCGCCTCGCGGTACCACGTGCCCGACGCGGCGCCGGGGTCGTTCCCTGCCGCCTGCCAGAGCGCGCGCTCGCGCCGATGGGTGCCGCTGTCGTCGCCTCGGCTGAGGAAGGGCGCCTCCGCCCGCGCGATCCGCTCCAGCGCCGCCGCCGCATCGCCGAGCCCCGCGATCCCGGCCGGGTCGGCGGACGGGCCCACGAGCACGAAGTCGTTGTACATCAGGTCGAAGCGCGCGCTGCCGAAGCCCTCCGCGACGAAGGCCTCCTCCGACGGCCTGTCGTGTACCAGCAGCAGGTCGGCATCGCCGTTCCGCGCGAGCCGGAGCGCCTGGCCGGTGCCGACCGCGACCACGCGCACCTCGATCCCCGTCTCCGCCTCGAAGAGCGGCAGCAGGTGGTCGAAGAGGCCCGCGTTCTGGGTCGACGTGGTGGAGGCGACGGTGATGAACTCGTCCGCGCCCGCCTCCGGCGCGGCGAGCAGGAGGGCCAGCGCGACTGCCGCAAGGAGGCGCGCGAGAGGGCCGCGCCGGCCCGAAACGAGCGTGCGCACGGCAGGCTCTCTCAGACGCGCGTGCCTGGCGGGGTGAGCTCGCGCCGCTCCCACCACAGGAGCTCGCCGCGCAGGAAGGCGCGGGCCAGCTCGTTCTCGGGCCCGGCGAAGAAGGCGGCCGCCTCGGCATGCTCCAGCAGGCGCCCGCGGTGCAGGAACATCACCTCGTCCGCGAGCCTGCGCGCCTGGCCGAGATCGTGAGTGGTCATGATGATCTTGGTGCCTTCCCGGGCCATGGCCAGGATCGCGTCCTCTATCACGTGGGTCGCCGCAGGGTCGAGATTGGCGGTCGGCTCGTCGAGGAAGAGCACCTGCGGCCGGAGCGCCCAGGTGCGCGCCAGCGCAAGCCGCTGCTGCTCGCCGAAGGAGAGCACGCGCGCCGGCACGCGGGCGAAGGCGCCGAGCCCGGTGCGCTCGAGCGCCTCCGCGATCAGCCGCCGCCGCTGCGGCCGGGGTATGCGGTGCAGGCTGAGCGCGAAGTCGATGTTGGCGGCGACCGAGCGGCGTAGCATCACAGGGCGTTGCATCACCATCGCCTGGAAGCGCAGGGGATCGCGGCCTTGCGCGCCATGCCACAGCACCTCGCCCTCGCTGGGCGCGATCAGCCCGTGGCAGAGGCGGAGCAGCAGGCTCTTCCCGGCGCCGTTGGGGCCGATGATGATGGTCCTCGGCCCCTCGGCGATGCGCACCGAGAGCGATTTCAGCAGCCTCTGCCGGTCGCGCTCGAAGCTCACGGCGCGAAGCTCCAGCGGCAGGATGGAGGGCGTCGTCATCGTGCCTGCGCCTGTGCCAGCGTGCCGCGCAGCAGCGCCACGGCGGCACTGACGGCGATGGAGAGCGCCACCAGCACGATGCCGAGCCCCAGTGCCAGCGCGAGGTCGCCCTTGGAGACCTCGAGCGCGATCGCCGTGGTCATGACGCGGGTCACGTGGTCGATGTTGCCGCCCACGATCATCACCGCGCCGACCTCGGCGATGGCCCGGCCGAAGCCCGCGAGCACCGCGGTCAGCAGGCTCACGCGCCCGTCCCAGAGCAGCGCTCCCAGCGCGCGGCGGGGCGTCGCACCGAGGGAGCGGAGCTGCTCCTCGTACTCGCTCCACATGTCCTCGATCACCTGGCGCGCCAGCGCCGCGATGATCGGGGTCACCAGGAATACCTGGGCGATCACCATGGCCGTCGGCGTGAACAGCAGCCCGAGCACGCCGAGCGGCCCTGCGCGCGAGAGCACGAGGTAGACCACCAGGCCCACCACCACCGGCGGCAGGCCCATCAGCGCGTTGAGGACGACGACGATCGCGCCCCGGCCGGGGAAGCGGAAGAGCGCCACCGCGGCGCCGAGCGGCAGGCCGATCACGCTCGCCACCGCCACCGCGCCGACGCTGACCTGGAGCGAGAGCAGCACGATCTCGCCCAGGTCCCGGTCGAGGTGGTAGACGAGGGAGAAGGCCGCCGCGAAGGCCTCGCCGATGTCGGTCACGCTGGCGCCCCGCCGCTCTCCGCGATGAATGCCGGCCTGCACCGGCGGCCGGCGGCGGTCATGGTTTCAAGACTGACCGGGGAACGCAACAATCCGTCTCCCCGCGCCCCACACGGTCTTGCCAAGGGCGCGCGATGCCGCAATCCTCAGGCCAGAGGCAGGAGGAGTCGCCATGTCGAGGAGCCTTGTCGAAACCCTGCTCGGCGCGGTGGTGCTGGCGGTCGCCATCGGCTTCATCGTCTTCGCCTATACCCGGAGCGGCGTCGCCACGGTGAGCGGCTACGAGGTCTCTGCCGCGTTCACCCGCGTCGACGGCATCACCAACGGATCGGACGTGCGCATCGGCGGCATCAAGGTGGGCTCGGTGATCGGGCGCGAGCTGGAGCCCGAGAGCTACCGTGCCGTGCTGCGCATGAGCATCGACGAGACCGTCGCGCTGCCGACCGATTCCGCCGCCGCGGTGGTCAGCGAAGGCCTGATCGGGGGCAAGTTCATCGACCTCCAGCCGGGCGCGGATGAGGAGCTGATCGCCGACGGCGGCCGCATCCACTACACCCAGTCCTCGCTCCTGCTGGAGGAGCTGATCGGCAAGTTCGCCTTCGGCTCGGACTAGGTGCGGCGAAGCCTTCTTCTCGCGGCAGTCGGGGCGCTCGCGGCGGCTGCGGCCGGAGGCTCGGTCGCCGGCGCGGCCGAGCGCCCGCTCGCCCTGCTGCAGGCGCTGGACAAGGTGGTGGCGCGCACGTCCACGCTGGAGGCGCCGCTCGACGTGCCGATCCGCTTCGGCACGCTGCGCATTGTCGTCCGCGTCTGCCACGAGGCCCCGCCCGAGGAGCCGCCGGAGAACGCCGCCTTCCTCGAGATCGACGAGGTCGATCACGAAGGCCGCGCGACGCGCCGCTACACGGGCTGGATGTTCTCGTCGACGCCGGGCCTCGCGGCGCTGGAGCACCCGGTCTACGACATCGGCGTGCTCGCCTGTACCGAGTCGCCTCCAGCGTCCGAGACCGCCTCGTCGGAGAAGCCCGCCGGATAGAAGCTCGCCTCCCGTTGCAGCGCGTTCGCAAGGCGCGCGAGGTAGCGGGCGCGCGGCATCTCCACCGCGCCGAATCGGGTGAGGTGCGGGGTGACGAACTGGGTGTCGAGCAGGCTGAACCCGCCGGCGCGCAGGCGCGCGACCAAGTGCACCAGCGCCACCTTGCTCGCGTCGCGTTCCGCGCTGAACATGCTCTCGCCGAAGAAGGCGGCGCCCAGCACGACGCCGTAGAGGCCGCCGGCGAGCCGCCCGTCGCGCCAGGCCTCGACGCTGTGAGCGTGCCCCTGCCGATGCAGCGCGCAGTAGGCCTTGAAGATCGCGCCGTTGATCCAGGATTCCGGCCTGCGCCCGGTGCGCCGCGCGCAGCCCCGCATGACGCGGGCGAATTCGCGGTCCACGGTGATCTCGAAGTGCCCGGCACGCACCGTCCGCGCCAGCCTGCGCGGCACGTGGAAGCGGTCCAGCGGAATGATGCCGCGCTTCTCCGGGTCGACCCAGAAGACGTCGGGCTCCGCCTTGCCCTCGGCCATGGGGAAGAGCCCGCAGCCGTAGGCCCTGAGAATCAGCGCCGGCGTGAGCTCGACCGACATCGTGGCCCCCGGGCTAGGCGCCGGCGCCGCTCTCCGCCACGAAGCGCTCGAACCAGTGGATGTCGTAGGCGCTCTTCGCGAACGCCGGGCTCTCCAGCAGGCGCAGGTGCAGCGGTATCGTGGTCGAGACGCCCTGGATCATGTATTCCTCGAGCGCGCGCCTGAGCCGCATCACGCAGGCGTCGCGGTCGCCCGCCTGGGCGATGACCTTGCTGATCAGGCTGTCGTAGTCGGGCGGGATGCGGTAGCCGTCGTAGAGCGCGGAATCCACGCGCACGCCGGGGCCGCCCGGCGTGTGGTAGCCGCTCACCGCGCCGGGGGAGGGGCGGAAGGTCGCGGGGTCCTCGGCGTTGATGCGGCACTCGATGGCGTGGCCCTCGAAGCGCACGTCGTCTTGAGCGATGGCCAGCCGCTCGCCGGCGGCGACGCGGATCTGCTCCTGCACCAGGTCGATGCCGGTGATCATCTCGGTGACCGGGTGCTCCACCTGGATGCGCGTGTTCATCTCCATGAAGTAGAAGGCGCCGTCCTCGTAGAGGAACTCCAGCGTGCCGACCCCGCGGTAGCCGAGCTCCTGCACGGCGGCGCCGACGCGGGCGCCGATCTCCTCCCTGGCTCGCGCGTCCAGCACCGGCGAGGGCGCCTCCTCCAGCACCTTCTGGTGGCGCCGCTGCAGCGAGCAGTCGCGCTCGCCGAGGTGGACCGCGTTGCCGAAGGTATCCGCCAGCACCTGCACCTCGATGTGGCGGGGTGTCGCCACCAGCTTCTCCAGGTAGAGCGCGTCGTTGCCGAAGGAGGCCTCGGCCTCGGCCCGCGCGGTGGCCACCGCCGCGGCAAGCGCCTCCGGCCCGTCGACCCGCTTCATGCCGCGTCCGCCGCCGCCCGAGACCGCCTTGATCAGCACCGGGTAGCCGATCTCGTCGGCGGCACGGGCGAAGTCGTCCGCGCTTTCCAGCGAATCGGCCGAGCCCGGCACCACCGGGAGCCCGAGCGCGCTCGCGGTCTGCTTGGCGCGGATCTTGTCGCCCATCAGCGAGATGTGCTGCGGGCTCGGCCCGATGAAGACGAAGCCGTGCTCCTCCACGATCTCCGCGAAACGCGCGCTCTCGGAGAGAAAGCCATAGCCCGGGTGAATCGCGTTGGCGTTGGTGATGGCGCCGGCGCTGATGATCGCGGGGATGTTGAGGTAGCTCTCGCGCGGCGCCGGCGGGCCGATGCAGACCGATTCGTCCGCCAGCCGCGTGTGCATGGCCTCGGCGTCCGCGGTCGAGTGGACCGCGACGGTCTTGATGCCGAACTCCTGGCAGGCGCGGATGATCCGGACCGCGATCTCCCCCCGGTTGGCGATCAGGACCTTGTCGAACATCGGCCTCACTCGAGGATCAGCAGAACCTCGCCATACTCGACCCGGGCGCCGTTCTCGGCAAGAACGCGGGCGACGCGGCCCGCGCGTGGCGCGCGCACCGGGTTCATCGTCTTCATCGCCTCGACGATGAAGAGGGTATCGCCCTCGCCGATCTGGTCGCCGACGGCGACGAAGGGGCTGGCGCCGGGCTCGGGCGCGACATAGACGACGCCCACCAGCGGCGAGGTCACCGCGCCGGGGTGGGAGGCATCGTCTGCGACCGGGGCGGCCGGCGGCTCCCCCTCGGGCGCGGGCGGGGCCGGCGCGGGGCTGGCGACG
>JAJDXK010000056.1 GCA_022823305.1 Alphaproteobacteria bacterium | reverse complement strand
CACGCCGCCGTTCGCAGTCTTGGCGACCACGGTACTGCTGGTCCGTCCGTGTACCTACAGTCGGACTACAGCACCCACTTGTCGACGCCGACGAGCTTCTGCAGCGGCTCGGGATACATCTTGGCCAGGCCGTGCCAGCTTTCCTTCTGCTCGGCCTTGCCCAGGCGCCGCGTGATGCGATCCTGCTCCTTGGCCGCATCCTCCATCGCCTCTTCCGGCGTCTTGTTGCCGTTGTAGGCGGCGGTCAGATTGACGTCGAGCGCGTTGAGGTACTCGGCGGCGCCGCGCAGCTGGATCTCCGGCACGGCGTCGACGATCGCCTCGGCGTGGGTCGCCAAGAAATCGCCCGGATAGGAGGCGAAGAACTCCGCCGACGGGGCGAAGAAGTGGTTGTCCCGCCACGGGTCGAAGTAGCCGCCCTCGTTCGGGATCGACCGCATCGACATGGTCGGCCCGGTGATCCACTGCGAGAAGCAGTAGGCGGCCTCCTGGATCGGCGAGTAGTTGCTGACCACGAAGTCCCAGGCGAAGGCATGGATGCACGAGCGGATGAGCTCGCCGTTGTGCATCGTGCCGGGCACCTTCGAGACCGCAGTCTGGTTGGGCTCGCCGTTCTCGTCCTTGCCGGCGACGATCGACTGGGAGCCCGCCGCGTCGTTGCTGTAGCGCCAGAGCGACGGCCAGCCGAACTCGCAGAAGCCACGGCCCTGCGCGTAGTACTGCGCATAGTTCTCGGTGAAGCCGTAGGTGAACTGCTCGGCCGGCATGATGTCCTGCAGCGCGATCAGCTCCTTGAGCGTCTCGACGCTCTCCGGCGTGCCGGCCAGCGACTTCATGTCCTCGTCGAAGTAGAAGTGGCCCTTCGACTGAACCCGCGTCATCCAGTGGAACTTGTTCCAGAAGGGCGAGCGATACTCGAGGGCGCCGTAGAAGTTGTTGTCCGGGTCGTGCATCTTGGCGCACAACTCGTCGTACTCGGCCCAGGTGTGGACCATCTCGCGCTTCGACTTCCGCGCCAGGCCCTTCTCCGCGAGCTTGTCCATGCGGTAGCTGAGGTGCCACCAGTCGCCGTCGCAGTAGAGGCCGTAGGTCTTGCCCTTGTACTTCTGCCCGAAGTCGGACACCGGGAACTGAAGCTGGTTGGGCCCGGAGTAGACCTCGGGATCGTACTTGTCCATGAAGTCGTCGAGCGGACGCGCGACGCCGGACTCGGCGAGGTCCGCGAGGCTCAGCGGCGCAGGGATCATGATGTCGTAGCGGCCGGTCTTGGCCACCGCTTCCTGCATCGCCTTCTGGTGGGTTTCGGTGACCGGCACCTCGATCAGCTCGAGATCGAAGCCGGTCAGCCCCTTCCACTCCTCGACGAAGGGCGAAAGGTTACCGCCCGAGCCGGAGGGATACATGATGCTGATGGTCTTCTTCTCTGCGCTGTCGAAGAGCGCCTTGGCACCGTTGATGGCGCGCTCCTCGGGCGTTGCGCCCTCGGCCGCCCAGGCCTCCCTCACGCTGAAGGGCGCCTGGTTCATGAGCATCTTGATCGCACCCGCGCCAAGGCCCAGCCCAGCCATGCCCTTGATCAGATCGCGCCGCGAGATCTTGTAGTTCTTGCGGTCCGCGTGCATCGACCAGAGTCGATACAGTTCCTTGGTAAACTGTTCCTTCTTGTCGGTATGCGACATGCGCACGCTCCTAGCAGCTCCGGACCGAGACCAGAGGCCCCGGATCCCCTCGATTGTCCCATACGGTGAGGCACCGGCCGAGGCCGGTGCCGGTAGGCTCCCTTCGTGGCCCGCACCATAACGAGGGCGTGCCAGACATGCAAATGGAATTAGAATGCGTTCGCACGCGGGCATGACCGCGGCGCGCACGGGAACCACGGACGAGACGGAGGCGGCACGCGATCGATGCGCTGGATCAGGGAATACAGCCTGGAGAAGCCCGCGCTCTGCGACGAGCTGATCAAGGGCTTCAAGCGGACGCGCCGGCTCGGCCTCACCCATGCCGGGACGAGCGCCAAGGGCGTGGACCCCGACTGGAAGAACTCGGAGGACGCGAGCCTCACGTGCTTCCCCTACGAGGTGTATGCCAAGACGGTGCGGGCATACCGCGGCCACGTCATGAGCTGCCTCGCCGACTACCTGCGCGCCTTCCCGGTGCTGGGCGAGGCCTCGGACAAGCTCGGCTTCCTCGAGCCGCCGCAGATGCAGTACTACAAGCCGGGCGGCGCCTTCCACGGCGCTCACTACGAGAGCAGCGGCCTCCACATCGCCCACCGGGTGCTGGCCTTCCAGACCTTCCTCAACGACATCGCGCAGGGCGGCGGCACCTACTTCACCTTTCAGGAGCACCTGGTCGCGCCGGCCAAGGGCAAGACCGTGATCTGGCCGGCCGGCTTCACCCACACCCACAGGGGCGAGGTGGCGCCGCGCGAGGAGAAGTACATCATCACCGGCTGGATCAGCTTCATGGGCGTGTAGCGCGGCTCCGGCTCGACAAACGAGAAGGGCGGCCGCACCGTGCGACCGCCCTCCCCGCCTGGAGCCGCCCCTGCCGGAGCGGCCGGATGGAACCTGCGATCAGAACTTGATGCGGGCGCCGGCGCCCATGACCTGGATCTCGTCCAGGGTCATGTCCCGGATGGAGGCGTCGTAGACGCCGTAGACGGCATAGAGCTCGGCGCCGAGGCCCTTGATCTTCTGCACCACGGCGAGGTCGTAGTAGTCGCCCCCGGTGCCCTTCCCGTCCGGATCGTCGGCGTTCGCGGTGCCGACCGAGACCGAGGTCTTGCCGACGTCGAGGGCTTTGAAATCGTGGCCCAGCTTGAAGTAGGTGAACGTCGATTCGTAGTCGTTGCCTTCGGTGTCGTCCTCCACGACCGAGTAGGAGGCGCTCAGGCTGGTGCCGAAGGGCGCGAGGACCGAGGCGGAGCCGCCCTGTCCCTTGACCTCGTCGTTCTTCTCCCAGCGCGAGGCCGCGGCGGCGACCTCGTAGCCGCTGAACTCGCGGCCGTAGCGGAGCGCCACGTCCCAGGCCCCGGAGTCGACCGTCTCGTCGTCAGAGTCCCACTGGTCGCCGAGCCACGACGTCGAGAGCTGCACGCCGCCGAAGGTGGGCGTGTCGTAGCGGATCCGGTCCTTGCGGCTCAGCCCGTCATTGTTGCTGAACAGGTCTCCGACCGTGACATCGGCGCCCATCCGCCCGTCAGCGCGGGCATCCATGAACTCAAGCGAATCGCCGGTGCCGGCGAAGCCCGCGCCGGTGATCACGCCGGTTCCCGATAGGTCCTCCTCGATGGTGCCGTCGGAGGCGGTGCTGCCCTGGCCCAGCGTGAGCTTGCCGAAGCCCTTGTTCTTGACCCAGACCTCGAGCTTGCGCTCCGAGAGCGAGGCCTTGTTGTCGTCGCCCCCGCCCTTGTCGTCGATCTTCACGTCGGCCGACGAATTCGATTCGATCTGGAACTCGATCTTGGTACCGGCGGACCAGCCGTCGTCCATCTTGGCCTTGCCCTTGAAGCCGACGCGGGTGGACGAGATGTCGTTGTCCGCCTGGAAGGTGCGGGTCTCGTCGCCGTCGTCGGCGCGCAGCATCATGCGGTTGACCTGGCCGTAGACGGTGAGGCTCACGTTGTCCTTGCCGGACTTGACCATCTTGGCCGGGGCCATGGGCTCGGCCGCGGCGGCGATGTTCTCGTCCTGCTCCATGTTCTTCTTGTTCTGCTGGACCACCATGTTCTTGAGGATCTGAACCTCCTGCTGCAGGTCCTCGATCATGGAGCGCAGCTCGGCATTCTCAGCTTCGAGGTGGCCGTCGGCGAGCGCGGGACCCGCGAGGCCGACCAGGAAGGTCGTCCCGAGAAGCGCCGCAGCCAGGCTCCGCCCCCCGACACGCCGCTGATTCCGCACGAATCCCATCACACTCTCCTCCGTTGGCCGATGCCGCTCTGGTTGTCCGATTGCGCGCGCCGTGCTCCCTGCCGGCGACTCGCTCCGACGGCACCCTAAGCAGCCTGCGTGACGTGAAGGTTGCGCCCGTGTGACGCATTGGTTGCACCGGGCGATTGCCGGTGGGCGCTTCGGGGAATGGTCGGTCGGGCGGCTCGGGCAAGGCCGATGCGCGAGCAGCCGCTGCAGCGCCGGACCGCGCCGCGATGCGTGAAGGCGCGAGCGGGTTAGAGGGAGTCGAGCGCCGCCCGGACCGCCGCGTGCTCGGGCGTGTCGGGGGCGAGCAGGTCGAGCAGGCGCCGCCAATGGCTGCGCGCGGTGGCGGCATCGCCGCGTTCCGCCGCCGCCAGCCCGGTGAACCAGAGCGCCGGCTGATCGTCGGGATCGAGGGCGAGGATGCGCGCGTAGACCGCCGCAGCCTCAGGCGGCGGCGCCTCGGGCCCGGCCTCGCCCGTGAGCGCGCGGGCGAAGGCGCGCAGCGCGGCGAGGTCGTCGGGCACCGCGTCGGTCGCGCGGCGCAGCGCGTCGCGCGCCTTCTCCGGCTCGCCCAGCACGTCGTAGGAGCGCGCGAGACGCAGCCAGCCCTCGGCGTCGCCGGGATTCTCCTCGAGCCGCCGCGCGAGGCCCTCCACCATGCCGCGGATCATCGCCGTGCGCTCTTCCGGCGTCATCTCGGCCGCCGCCGCCACGTCGTCCTCGCCGGGACCGGCGGGCGCCTCGACCGCGGCGGGCGCGCGCGGGAGCGTCCCGGGCTCGATCCCCAGCACCTCGGCGGCCTGGCGGATCAGGCCCTCCAGGTCGGCGCGCCAGGGCGCGTCCGCCGGCGTGTCGGCGGCGAGCGCGCGCCACATCTCGTAGGCCTCCCGCACCGCGCCGGCCTGGGCGAGACCGAGAGCGAGGTGATAGCGCGCAGCGGCATCGTCGGGCCGCGTCTCCAGCACGCGCTCGAAGGTGCTGACCGCCTCCGGCACCACCGTCCCGCCGCTGGCCCAGACGATGGCTTCGCCCAGCATGGAGAGGATCTCGGGGTCGCCGCCGGAGAGCGCCGCCGCCTGGCGCAGCGCGTCCGCCGCGTCGCCAAAGCGCTGCAGCACCAGATAGGAGCGGCCGAGCAGGAGCCAGCCCTCGAGGTCGTCGGGATCTTTCGCGAGCCGCGCCGCGAGCCTCTCGACCGGCTCGCTCAGGGCCGTGCCCGCGCTCTCCGCCGCCGCCTGCGGCCGCTCCGCGAAGGGACGGTCGGGAAGCCCCGGCGTGCCGAAGCTGGCGTAGACGCCGGCGGCGAGCGCGGGCACGCAGAGCCCGAGCGCCAGCGCCGCCGCGCGCCGCCGCCACAGGCGGGGCCCGGCCGCCCTTTCCTCCTCTGCCTCGACCGCCTGCGCCGCCTCCCTGGCGCGGGCGGCGCGCAGCATGCGTCGCTCGATCTCGGTGCGGGCGGCGTCGGCCTCCTCCCCGCTGACGAGCCCGCGCGCGCGATCGCTCTCCAGCTCGCGCAGCTGATCGCGGTAGACGGCGAGGTCGTAGTCCGCCCGCGCCGGCGCGCGGCGGTGCCGGCGCAGCACCGGGATCAGCAGCGCGGCCACGGCAAGCGCCGTCAGCAGCGCGGCGACGATGGCGAAGATCATTGCCGGGTCAGGCGTCGTCGTCGAGCAGCGCGTCGAGCCGCCGCCGCTCCTCGGCCGAGAGCGGCTCCGGCCGCGCCTCGCCGGCGGCGCCCGCAGCCGTCCGCGCGCGGCGCAGCAGGGCGAAGACGAGGCCCGCGCCTGCGACGAAGACGGCGGCCGGGCCGAACCAGAGCGCGTAGGTCTCGGGCTTCACCGGCGGGTCGAGCAGGACGTAGTCGCCGTAGCGCTCGACCAGGAACCCCGTCACCTCCTCGTCGCTCGCGCCGGCGGCGATGCGCTCGCGCACGATGGCGCGCATGTCCTGGGCGAGGCCCGCGTTGGAATCGGCGATCGACTGGCCCTGGCACACGAGGCAGCGGAGCTCCGCGTGCAGCGCCCTGACGCGCGCCTCCAGCGCCGCGTCCGCGAGCGGCTCGTCGGGCGTGAAGGCCGAGGCGCCCGCCACGAGCCCCAAGAGCACGCAGGCTGCCGCCAGCAGGGCCCGCGACGCGATCCTCATTCCCGCAGGTCCTCGATCAGTGGCACGATCGTCTCGTCGATGTCGTGGCGCGAGAGCACCCCGATGTGGCGGTGGCGGATGCGGCCCGCACCGTCCACCACGAAGGTCTCGGGCACGCCGTAGACGCCCCACTCGATGGCGGCGCGGCCGTCGAGGTCCGCGCCCATCAGCCTGTAGGGATTGCCGAGGCGCCCCAGCCAGCGCTCGGCGTCCGCCGGCGTGTCCTTGTAGTTGATGCCGTAGAGCGGGACCGTGCCGGCCTCGGCCAGCGCCATCAGCAGCGGATGCTCGACCCGGCAGGGGCCGCACCAGGAGGCGAAGACGTTGACCAGCGCGACCTCGCCCTGCCCGAGATCGGCGCTCGCGAAGCCGCCTGCGTCCTCGAAGCCCTGTACCGGGGGGAGTGCGAATTCGGGCACCGGCTTGTCGATCAGCGCCGACGGCACCTTGCCGGGCTCGCCCGTGAGAAGCTGGACTCCGAGCGCGGCCGCGAGCGCGACGAAGAGGAACACCGGCACGAGGTAGCGCAGCCGGCGCAAGGCGGAGACGGGCTTCGCCGCCGCCGGCTCCTCCGCCGGCGCCCTGGTGCTCTCGTCCGCCATCCCCGTCGCGCGCCTCTCAGTCGCCCGTGCCGGCGGCTGCGACCGCCTGCGCCGGCCGGCGGCGGGCGGGCGCGCCCACGCGGTGGCGGCGGTCGCTGAGCGAGACGGCGCCGCCCGCCACCATGACCAGCGCGCCGATCCAGATCCACGGCACCAGCGGGTTGTGGTGGATGCGGATCGCCGTGCCGCCGCCCGGCGCGTCCTCGCCGACCACGACGTAGAGGTCGGCGAGCCAGGTGGTGTGGATCGCGGCCTCGGTGGTCCAGGTGTCCTGCACCGGGTAGTGGCGGCGCTCGGGCAGCAGCAGCGCGACCTCCTCGCCGTCGCGCGAGACCCCCACCGTGCCCCGCCGTGCGAGGTAGTTGGGGCCCGGCACGTCGCCGACACCCAGCAGCGCGAAGTCGTAGCCGGCGAGCGCGACCGTATCGCCCGGGTGCATCGTCTGCTCGCGCTCGCTCTGCCAGTTGCCGGCGCCGACGGTGCCCACCACCAGCACGGCGACGCCGAGGTGGGCGATGCTCATGGCCCAGGCCGCGCGCGGCAGGCCGAGGGCGCGGCGCGCGCTCTCGGCCAGGGGCACGCGGAAGAGCCGCACGCGCTCCGCCAGCTCCATCAGCACGCCCGCCGCCACCCAGCCGGCAAGCGCCATGCCGAGAATTGCGCCCCACGGGCCCCCGCCGGAGGCCGCCACCGCCGCAGCCACCGCCGCGGCCGCGAGCAGCGAGAGCGCGAGGCGCCGCAGCACCGCGCCGGGGCCCGCGCGCTTCCACGCCATCAGCGGCCCCGCCGCCATCACCAGCAGGAGCGGGATCATCAGTGGCACGAAGGTCGATTCGAAGAAGGGCGGGCCGACCGAGACCTTGGTGCCGGCGAGCGCATCGAGGATCAGCGGATAGAGCGTGCCGATGAAGACGGTGGCGCAGCCGACTGCCAGCAGCAGGTTGTTGGCGAGCAGCGAGCCCTCGCGCGAGAGCGGACGGAACGAGCCGCCGGCGCGCATCCCCGGCGCACGCCAGGCGTAGAGCATGAGCGAGCCGCCGATCACGATCACCAGGAAGATCAGGATGTAGATGCCGCGCGCGGGATCGGAGGCGAAGCTGTGCACCGAGGTCAGCACGCCCGAGCGCACCAGGAAGGTGCCGAGCAGGCTGAGCGAGAAGCCGAGGATCGCCAGCAGCACGGTCCAGCTCTTCAGCGCATCGCGCTTCTCGGCCACGATCGAGGTGTGCAGCAGCGCGGTCGCCATCAGCCAGGGCATGAAGGAGGCGTTCTCCACCGGGTCCCAGAACCAGAACCCGCCCCAGCCGAGCTCGTAGTAGGCCCACCAGGAGCCGAGCGCGATGCCGGCCGTCAGCGCGCACCAGGAGAGCAGCGTCCAGGGCCTCACCCAGCGCGCCCAGGCGGCGTCGACCCGGCCCTCGATCAGCGCCGCCACGGCGAAGGCGAAGGCCATGGAGAGCCCGACGTAGCCGAGATAGAGCAGCGGCGGGTGGAAGGCGAGGCCCGGGTCCTGCAGCAGGGGGTTGAGGTCGCGCCCGTCCGCCGGCGCCGGATCGAGGCGCAGGAAGGGGTTGGAGGTGGCGATCACGAAGACCAGGAAGCCCAGCCCGATCAGCGCCTGCACCCCCAGCACCCAGGCCCGGAAGGTGGGCGGCAGGTTGCGCCCGAAGGCCGCCACCGCGGCGCCGTAGACCGCGAGGATCCAGACCCAGAGCAGCATCGAGCCCTCGTGATTGCCCCAGGTGCCGGTGAACTTGTAGAGCAGCGGCTTGGCCGAGTGCGAGTTGTCGGTGACCGTCACGACCGAGAAGTCGGAGACGACGAAGGCGTGCATCAGGCAGCCGAGCGCCGCCGAGATGAAGAAGAACTGCGCCGCCGCCGCGGGCCGGGCCAGCGCCATCAGGCCAGGATCGCGGAGCCGGGCGCCGAGCGGCGGGGCCGCGGCCTGCACCAGCGCCATCGCCAGCGCGAGGATCAGGGCGTAGTGGCCGATCTCCGCGATCATTCGGCCTGGCCCTTCCAGTTGCCGGACTTCTTGAGCGCGTCCGCCACATCGCGCGGCATGTAGTTCTCGTCGTGCTTGGCCAGCACCTCGTCGGCCTCGAACACGCCGCCCTTGAGGTAGCCCTCGGCCACCACCCCCTGCCCCTCGCGGAAGAGGTCGGGCAGGATGCCGCGGTAGGTCACGGGCACGGTGTGGGCGAGGTCGGTGATGGTGAAGCGCACCGTGAGCCCGTCGTCCGCCCTCACCACGCTCTCCTCCTCCACCAGGCCGCCGATGCGCAGGCGCTGGTCGGGCGGGAACTGCCGCTCCCTGACCGTGCTCGGGTCATGGAAGAAGACCAGCGTGTCGTCGAGCGCGGTCAGCACCAGCCCCGCGGCGAGGCCGAGCGCCGCCATTCCCCCGCCGAGAAGGACCAGCCGCCGGTGCTTGCGCTTCATGCCGGGGCGTTCCGCCCCCCGTCACGGTCGCCCTCGCCGCCCTCGGCCGCGCGCTGGCGGCGGGCGGCCGCCTCGAGGCCCTTCAGCGCCGCCTCGCGCGCACGCATGGCGCGCAGGCTGTGCGCCAGCAGTACGATCATGATCACGGCGGCGGCGCCGAACGCCGGCCATACATAGGCGGCATAGCCGCCCATATCGAAGAAGGACATCGCCCCGCGCCCATCCGCCGCCGACGGCGCCGCACACGGCGCCCCGGCCGCTCAATTCGCCCGGATCAACCCGTTCGTAGTGTGGGGGCATCGCCTGCCGATATCAAGGCAGCCTCCCGTGCGCCGACGGGGATGGCTGACGGCCGGACGGCGGTTGGCTAGACTGCGCCCACGGCGAGTCGGCCTCTGGAGGGCACGGGATGGCCTATTGGCTCTTGAAGTCGGAACCGAGCTGCTGGTCCTGGGACGACCAGGTGCGCGAGGGCGTCAGCGAGTGGGACGGCGTGCGCAACCACCAGGCGAACAACAACATGAAGTCGATGAAGCGGGGCGACCGCTGCTTCTTCTACCACTCGGTCAACGCCAAGGAGATCGTGGGCGTCGTCGAGGTGGTGAAGGAGCACTATCCCGACCCGACCGACGCCAGCGGGCGCTTCGGCATGGTCGACGTCAAGGCCGTGGTCCCGACCGCGCAGCCGGTCTCGCTCAAGCAGATCAAGCAGGACCCGCTGCTCCAGGACATGCAGCTCGTGCGCCAGTCGCGCCTTTCGGTGAGCCCGGTCACGGCCGCCGAGTGGCGGCGCATCTGCACGCTGGCCGGCATCGCCGCCTGAACCCGGCGAAAGCTCCCTCAGGCGCGCTACCGCTGCGCCGCCCGCGCGATTCGAAGCAGCGCCTGCCAGCAGATGGCCGCAGGCAGGCTGCCGGTGGTCTTGCAGTCCCGCTCGGCACGGTTGAGCAGGGTGAGCGCACGGGCGGCGCGGGCGCTCGGCCAGTGCGCGAGCTCGCTCGCGAAGGCGGCCCGCTCCCTGGGGTAGACCGGGGGCTTGAGGGCGCCCATGGCGTCTGTCCGGCTGGCGCCGCCTTCCACCGCGCCGGAGGCCAGGTGGAGGCGGGCGAGCCGGCGCGAGGCGGCGCGCAGGATCGTGATCGGCTGAACCCCGCCGTAGAGCGCCCGCGCCATCGCCCGGTCGAGCCGCTCGAGCTCGCCGGCCGCGGCGAGGCGCGCGACCGCGTCGGCGGAGGCATCGGCCGCATCGCCGATGCAGGCCTCGGCAACCTCGATCGTGAGCGTGCCGCCCTCCGCTCCGCCGTCGCCGAGATAGACCGCGAGCTTCTCGATCTCGCCCTCGATCTGGCGCCGGTCGGAACCCAGCCGCTCGGCCAGCCAGCCCGCGGTCTCGGGCGCGATCTCGATGTTGCGCGCGGCGCAGAAGCTTTCGATCAGGGCGGCGGCGCCTTCCGCGCTCTCGTCGTAGCAGGGGATCGCGGCGAGCGTCTGCTCCTGCTCGCAGAGCTTCCTGAGCCCCGAGCGCGGGGTCAGCGGGCCGGCCTCGGCGACCACCAGGCTTTCCGTGTCGGGGAGCGCGAGGCACGAGCGGACCGCAGGCACCACCGCCTCGCCCGCGCCGCGCAGGCGGACGGCGCGGCGGCCGCCGGTGAGCGAGAGCACCGCCGCCTCGTCCGCCAGCCGGCCCGGCTCGTCGCGCAGCGCGGCAGGCTCGATGCTGGCGACGCGGAAGGGGTCGTCCGGGTCCTCGGCCACGGCGCGGATGCAGGCCTCGGCGCGGGTCCGCACCAGTCCCTCGTTGGGGCCGTAAATGAGGACCAGCCGGATTCCCGGGTCGGGCGCGGCGCAGAAGCGATCCGCGCGGGCCGGCTGGATCTTCACGTTCCGACGCCCGCCGCGCTCCGCGATCGCCGGCGCGTCATCGCGGCAGGTTGAGGAGAATGAGCGTGCGGATTTCCTCGCTCAGCACCCGCGCCGCCTCGTCGGCGGCGTCCCGCTTGGCGGTCACGGTGGCGAACCCGGATTCGACGACGTTGAAGCTGCCGATGGCCTGGGCGGAGCCGCTGTAGACCTGCTCCCCCTCCCGGTTCTCGAGGGAGAAGGTGGCGTCGAGCCTGAGGTTGAAGCGGGTCGCGTGGTCGTCGAGCTGGATCAGGAGTGGCGTCTCGCTCTCCTCGACCGCGAGGGTGAGCCGGTACTCGGGCTGCGCCGGCTGCCCGCCGGGCGTGAGGCTGTCGATCAGGTGGTTGCGCACGATGTGGCCGACCCGGTCCTTGACCGGCGCGATCTCGATTGCCGCCGCCGGGCCGGACTCGCTCATCCCGCTGCGCGAGCCGTAGAGCGGCTGCACGTCACAGGCGCCGAGAAGGGCGCCGGGCACGGCGAGCGCGAGAGCGAGAGCGAGCGCGCGGAAGGGCCGGCGGCGAGGCTCAGGTGACGACATTGACGATCCGCCCGGGCACCACGATCACCTTGCGCACCTCGCGGCCGGCGAGCGCCCGGCGCACGCCGCCCTCCGCCATCGCCGCCTCCTCCGCCTCCGCCTTGTCGTGGTCGGCCGGCAGCGAGATGGTCGCGCGCTTCCTGCCGTCCACCTGCACGGCGACGACCACGACGTCGTCGGCGAGCAGCGCGGGGTCCGGCTCGGGCCACGGCTCCTGCGCGAGCCAGCTCTCGTGCCCCAGGCAGCGCCAGGCCTCCTCGGCGAGGTGGGGCACGATGGGGCCCAGCAGGCGCACGGCGGTCTCCAGCCCCTCGCGCATCACCGGGCCCGCGCCCGGCGTGTCCTCGATGGCCGAGAGCTCGTTGGTGAGCGTCCGCACCCGCGCGACGGCGCGGTTGAAGCGGAAGCGCTCCAGATCCTCGGTCACGCCGGCGACGGTCCTGTGGATGCTGCGGCGGAGCGCGCGCAGCGGCGGGGCGAGCGTGCCCTGCGCCGGCGCACCGGCGCCGGGCGGCGGCAGGGCCACCGGGGGCGAGGCGACCATGCGCCAGAAGGCGGCGACGTAGCGCCAGGCTCCCTTGACTCCGGTGTCGGTCCACTCGAGGTCGCGCTCGGGTGGGCTGTCGGAGAGCATGAAGAGCCGCGCCGTGTCGGCGCCGTAGGCCTCGATGATCGCCTCGGGGTCGACCGTGTTGCGCTTGGACTTGCTCATCGCCTCCGAGCGGCCGGCCGTCACGGGTCGCCCGTCCTCGCGCGCCACCAGCCGGCCTGCGCGGGTCTCGACCTCGTCCGGGTAGTACCAGCGCCCCTCGGCGTCGCGGTAGGTCTCGTGGCACACCATGCCCTGGGTGAAGAGGCCGGAGAAGGGCTCCTCGATCGCGACATGGCCGCAGAGCTTGAGCGCCTTGGTGAAGAAGCGGGAATAGAGCAGGTGAAGCACCGCGTGCTCGATGCCGCCGATGTACTGGTCGACCGGCAGCCACGGCTCGACCTCCGGGGCCGGCAGCGGCACGTCGGCGCGGGCCGCGCAGAAGCGCGCGAAATACCAGGACGAATCCACGAAGGTGTCCATGGTGTCCGTGCTTCTCACCGCCGCGCCGCCGCAGCGCGGGCAGGTGGTGTGCTTCCACGTCGGATGACGGTCGAGGGGATTGCCGGGCTTGTCGAAGGTCACGTCCTCCGGCAGGCGCACCGGCAGTTCCTCGCGCGGCACCGGCACCACGCCGCAACTCTCGCACAGAACCATCGGGATCGGGCAGCCCCAGTAGCGCTGCCGCGAGATGCCCCAGTCGCGCAGGCGATAGCTGACGGCGCTGCCGCCCAGGCCGCGCTCCGCCAGCGCCGCGACGGCGCTGGCCTTGGCGTCCTCGACCGCAAGCCCGTTCAGGAAGTCGGAGTTGATGGCGGTGCCGTCGCCGACGTAGGCCACGTCGCCGATCTCGACCGCATCCGCGTCCTCGCCCGGCGGGCACACCACCGGGATGACGGGCAGGCCCTGCGAGCGGGCGAAATCGAGGTCGCGCTGGTCGTGCGCCGGGCAGCCGAAGATCGCGCCGGTGCCGTAGTCCATGAGCACGAAGTTGGCGACGTAGAGCGGGAGCGTCCGCTCGGCTGCGAAGGGATGGCGCACCCTGAGCCCGGTATCGTGGCCGCGCTTGCCGGCGGCCTCGATGTCGCGCTCGCCGATGCCGGCCAGGTTGCACTCGTCGATGAAGGCGGCGAGCGCCGGATCGGAGGCGGCGAGCGCCGTCGCCAGCGGGTGATTGGGCGAGAGCGCGCAGAACGACGCCCCGAAGAGCGTATCCGGGCGGGTGGTGAAGACCTCCAGCGCCTCGTCACGACCCTCGACGGGGAAGAGGATGCGCGCGCCCTCGGAACGCCCGATCCAGTTGCGCTGCATGAGCCGCACCTTGTCGGGCCAGCGCGGCAGCGCGTCCAGCGCCTCCAGCAGCTCGTCGGCGTAGCGGGTGATGCGCAGGAACCACTGCGCCAGCCGGCGCTTCTCGACCGGTGCGCCCGAGCGCCAGCCGCGCCCGTCGACCACCTGCTCGTTGGCCAGCACCGTGCGGTCGACCGGGTCCCAGTTGACCCAGGCCTCCTTGCGCTCGACCAGGCCGGCCTCGAAGAAATCGAGGAAGAGCGCCTGCTGGTGCGCGTAGTAGCCGGGGTGGCAGGTGGCGAACTCGCGCTCCCAGTCGATGGACAGCCCCATCATCTTGAGCTGGCCGCGCATGGTCGCGATGTTGCCGTAGGTCCACTCGGCGGGGTGGACGCCGCGCTCGAAGGCCGCGTTCTCCGCCGGCAGGCCGAAGGCGTCCCAGCCCATGGGGTGGAGCACGTCGAAGCCCCGCGCCCGCTTGTAGCGCGCCACCACGTCGCCCATCGTGTAATTGCGCACGTGGCCCATGTGGATGCGTCCCGACGGGTAGGGAAACATCTCCAGGACGTAGTAGGTCGGGCGGGCGCCGCTCAGCGTCGCCCGGAACAGGCCCGCCTCCTCCCAGGCCGCCTGCCACCGTGCCTCGACCGCCTGCGCGTCGTAACGCTCGCTCATCGGCCCCGCTCGCTCCTTGGTCCCGGCCCGCGCCGGGGAGCGGCGCCCCTATAGCATGACGGGCGAGGCGACGCAGCCGCATCGCGCGCCCCCGCGCGCGTTCCGCGCGACATCGCGCGCCCCCGCGCGCGTCCCGCCGCATTGCGGGCAGCGCCCTCGGTGACAGATGCGGGTCAGCCGCCGATCTGCGCGGTGCGCAGCTGGCGGGCGCGGTCGAGGATCTTGTTCTCGAGGCTGGCGGCGGTGGTGTCGCTGGCCGGGCGGTCCTCCCACTGGCCGCCGTCGGCGCGCTGCTGCCGGAACACGGCGACGCGAAGGGCGTCCGAGCGCAGCGCCCTGTCCAGGATGTAGACGGTCATCTTGAAGCGCTCGTCGGGGCTTTCCGGCGGGGCGTACCAGTCGGTGATGATCACGCCGCCGAAGGGATCGGCCGAGAGCAGCGGCATGAACGAGACGGTGTCGATCGACGCGCGCCAGAGGAAGCTGTTGACGCCGATGCCGCCGCCGGCGGCCGGCTCGTCCCTGTCGCCGCCCAGCAGGTTGATGCCGCCGGGGCCGAAGATGCTGCCCTCCGTCTGCGGCCCGCTGCGCTGGCCGGGCACCGGATAGGACTGCTCCTCGTCGGCGAGCTCGCAGCCTGCTGCCGCCAGTGCCGCGAGAAGGACGCCGGCGCGCAGCGCCCTGGCGATGTCGGGGCGCCTCATGCCGGCGGCCCTGCGTCGAACGTGCATGGCGGCTCTTTTAGCACGGGTCGCATGCAGGCGCATCGGATGCCATGGAATCTCCATGCCTTAGCGGGCTCAGGCGGGGCTCGCGCCGCCGCTCAGACGCCCTGGATCGGCGGAGGGAGTGGAGGCCGAGGCCGGAATCGAACCGGCGTACACGGATTTGCAGTCCGCTGCATAGCCACTCTGCCACCCGGCCAAAGGCGCAGCCCCGGCGCGATCGGGGACGCCGCACCCCCGGTCCCAATTAGGCCTCCGCCGGCGGCACGGTCAACCGTCTTGATTGCGGCGCCCGGGCGAGCGTCCGGCGAGGCCGGCCGCTGGCGGCGAGCCGGCGCTGCGGCTACACTCGGGCCGACCCACGGTGGGAGGAGACAGGATGACGGCGGAGCTTTCTCGCGACGAAGAGGTGCGGCGTGCGCTGGAGACGATCTTCGCCGCCGATTCGGAGATCTACCAGACCCGGGGCTTCCAGCGCCGCATCGGGTTCGGCACCCGGCCGGCGCTGCTGATCATCGACCTCGCCAACGCCTGGACCCGGCCGGGCCACAACTTCACCTGCGACAACATGGAGGTCATCATCCCCGCCAACCAGAAGCTTCTGGCCGCGGCGCGGGACAAGAACGTCCCCGTCATCTACACGACGACGGCCTACCAGGACCCGACCGGGCCGCACGCCGACACCGGGCTCTGGCACATGAAGATCCCGGTGGAGACGCTGCGCGAGGGCTCGCACGAGGCCGCGATCGACGAGCGCATCGCGCCGCTGCCGGCGCGCGGCGAGCAGGTGATCGTCAAGAAGCGCGCGAGCGCCTTCCACGGCACCTACCTGGCCGGCTATCTCCGCGCCCAGCGGGTCGACACCGTGATCATCACCGGCGTCACCATGGCGGGCTGCGTGCGCCACTCCGCCGAGGACGCGATCGCGGAGGGCTTCCGCCCCATCGTGGTGCGCGAGGGCGTGGGCGACCGGGTGCCGGGCGTGGTCGAGTGGAACCTGTTCGACATCGACGCCAAGTTCGGCGACGTGGAGCCGCTGGAGCGGGTCCTCGCCTACTTCGACGAGCTCCAGGCCTTCAGCAACGAATAGGCGCGCGCGGCATGCGCGTGCCGTCGCCGGAGGCGCGACGCCCGTTTTGGCGCGCCACCGGCTATAATGGAGCATGTTCCGCTACCAGCGTTACCTCCTGCGGCAGCTCGTGGGCCCCTTCGTGCTCGTGGCGCTGGGCCTCACGGCGGTGGTGTGGCTGTCGCAGTCGCTGCGCATCATCGACCTGATCGTCAACAAGGGCCTGTCGCTCAGCGACTTCCTGTTGATGAGCATGCTGGTGCTGCCCACCTTCCTGGGCGCGATCCTGCCGATCGCGTTCTTCTGCTCGCTGCTCTTCGTCTACAACAAGCTCACCATCGACAGCGAGCTGGTCAGCCTGCGCGCGGCGGGCGTCAGCCACTGGTCGCTGGCGGCGCCGGCGCTGGTGATGGCGACGGTCATCGCCATCCTCTCCTACGCGATCGGCATGTACGCGATGCCGGTCAGCCACCGCGAGTTCAAGGAGCGGCAGTTCGTCCTGCGCAGCGACTTCTCGTCGCTGCTGCTCGAGGAGGGCACCTTCAACACCCTGAGCGAGGGCGTCACGGTCTACATCCGCGGGCGCGACGGCGGCACGCTCAACGGCATCCTCGTGCACGACGCCCGCGAGGGGGAGAAGCCGATCACCATGATGGCCGAGCGGGGGGTCCTGGTCCGGACCGCCGAGGGCCCGCGCTTCATCCTCTTCAACGGCCACCGCCAGCGCATCGACCGCGATACGTCGCGGCTTTCGCTCCTCAACTTCGACCGCTACACGATGGACCTGAGCGCCTTCGCACGGCCCGACGGACCCCGCTGGCGCGAGCCGCGCGAGCGCTTCGTCGACGAGCTGCTCGACCCCGATGCCCACGGGGCCGACAGGATGCGCGGCAAGTTCCTCTCCGAGGCGCACAGCCGCATCGTCTCGCCGCTCTTCGCCTACGCGCTCGCCGCCCTCGGCCTCGCGGCACTGCTCTCGGGCAACCTCAACCGGCGCGGGCAGTGGCGCCGGATTCTCGCGGCGATCGCGGCGGCGATCGCGTTCGAGGCCCTCGCCCTCTTCCTCGTCAATGCGACCGCCAAGAACAGCCAGCTCATCCCGCTCATGTACCTCAACCCGGTGCTCGTGATCGCCGTTTCGCTCGCCGTCCTGCGCCGCCGCCTGCCGCGCTCCCTCGGCGGCGGCGCGGCGCTCAGCCCGGGCGTGCGCGGGTAGGGCCTGCGGCCGATGCGCCTCTCCGGAACCCTGTCGCTCTACATGAGCCGGCAATACCTGCAGAGCGTCGCGCTCGTCTTCCTGCTCGTCATCGTGACCATCCTCATCGCCGACACGATCGAGCTGCTGCGCCGCGCCTCCGGCCCCAACAAGACGGCCACGCTCGAGACCGTCCTGCAGATGGCGTCGCTGCACATTCCCTTCATGGCCCAGAAGGCGCTGCCCTTCGTCGTGCTCGTCGGCGGCATCGTCACCTTCGCGCGGATGACGAGGAGCCGCGAGCTGGTGGTCGCGCGGGCGGCCGGGGTCTCGGTATGGCAGTTCATTCTGCCGGTGCTGGTCATTTCGGGGCTGCTGGGCGGAGTCTTCATGACGGTGGTCAACCCGCTCGCCTCCGCCACGACATCGCGTTATGAACAGTTGGACGCGACCCATCTGCGCGGCAATTCGAGTCTCCTGGCGCTCTCGCAAACCGGAATCTGGCTCAGACAGGGCGATTCGGAGGGGCAATCGGTGGTCCATGCGGAGCGCATCGACCAGGAG
Organism: Alphaproteobacteria bacterium; assembly: GCA_022823305.1. GTDB lineage: Bacteria > Pseudomonadota > Alphaproteobacteria > UBA828 > UBA828 > WTGU01. Next base: position 13,270 of record JAJDXK010000056.1, on the reverse strand, counting down.
ACGTTGACGCTGCACAACACGATCATCTTCCTTTACGCACAGGAGGATCAGTTCGTCGGGCGCATCGACGCCGCCGAGGCCCGGCTGGAGGACGGCTACTGGAACCTGAAGGACGCGCTGTTCACCGCGCCGGACGAGCCGGCCCGACACCGGGCGAACGCCCGCGTGCCGACCAACCTCACCCTGGAGCGCATCCAGAACAGCTTTTCGCCCCCGGAGACTCTCTCGTTCTGGGCCCTGCCGAGCTTCATCGACGTGCTCGAGGAATCCGGATTCTCCTCGACCAAGCACCGCCTGCACTGGCATTCGCTGCTCGCCGTCCCGCTCCTCCTGTGTGCCATGGTCCTGATCGCGGCGACGTTCTCGCTCCGCTTCACGCGGCGCGGCACGTGGGTGCTGGTGGTGGCCGGCCTGCTGATCGGCTTCCTTTTCTATTTCGTGTCCGACCTCGTGCTCGCGCTCGGCCTCTCCGGCAAGCTGCCGCCGGTGCTCGCGGCATGGACGCCGGCCGCCATCTTCACGCTGCTCGGCGTCGCGGGCCTGTTCCATCTGGAGGACGGATAGCGAGGTCATGACCAGGCTCGTTGCCCGGCTCGCGCTGGCGGGCCTGATCCTGCTCTGCGCCGCGCAGGCAGGCGCGCAGGAAGCCGACGAGACGCCGGACTTCGGCGGCGCTCTCACGGGCGACTTCCTGATGACCGCCGATACGCTGTCCTACGAGGAGGCCAGCGACACCGTGGTCGCCTCGGGCAATGTCGAGGTCGCCCAGGGCGGACGGGTGCTGCGTGCCGCCAACATCAGATACCGGCGCAGAGAGGGGGTGGTGACGGCCTCCGGCGACGTGGCGCTTCTGGAGCCGAGCGGCGAGGTGATGTTCGCCGATTCCGTGGAGCTCAGCGGCGACCTGAAGAGCGGCGTGATCCACCGCCTCAGCGTGCTGCTGACCGACAACTCCAGGATTGCGGCGGCGGGCGCGAGACGCGCCGACGGCAACCGCACGGTGATGCGCAAGGCCGTGTATTCACCCTGCGAGCTGTGTCCGGACAGTCCCGCCCGGCCGCCCCTCTGGCAGTTCAAGGCCGGCACGGTCGTTCACGACCAGAGCGAGCGCTCGCTCACCTACTACGACGCCTCGCTCGAGGTGCTGGGCCTGCCGGTTCTCTACACGCCCTATTTCCGCCATCCCGACCCCACGGTGAAGCGTCAGACGGGCTTCCTCACCCCGGTCTACCGGAGCTCCGCCGCCCTCGGCGCGGAGGTGATGGTGCCCTACTACTGGAGCATCGCGCCCAACCGCGACGCGACCTTCTCGCCGCGCTTCACCTCGGACGAGGGCATCGTGCTGGCCGGCGAGTACCGCGAGCGGACGGAGAGCGGCCGGTACATGCTCGATGCCAGCATCACCCACGCCAACACCACCGCGGAGGAGGACCGCAGGCTGCGCGGACACCTCTTCGCCGAAGGTCTCTTCGACATCGACCGGGAGGCGCAATGGGGCTTCGACCTGGAGGGGGCCCTCGACGACACCTATCTGGCTCGCTACGCCATCTCGTCGAAGGACGACCTGGTCAGCAACCTGTTCGCGGAGAACTACGACCGGCGCAGCTTCATGTCGGCCAACGCCTACGGGTTCCAGAGCCTGCGCGCCGGGTTCCAGAGCGACCGGTCGCCGGTCGTGCTTCCCCTGCTCGATGCGAACCTGGTGAGCGCGCCTGAGTATTTCGGCGGCTATGGCACCCTCGACGGCAACCTGATGGTGCTGGAGCGCCAGGACGGGATGGACAGCCGGCGGCTCTCCCTCACCGGCGGCTGGCACCGGCCGATGATCCTCGAAGGCGGTCATCTGCTGCGCATCGACGCGAGTCTCAGGGGCGACCTCTATCACTTCCACAAGCCGCGTGCCTACGCGCCCTCGGCCGACAAGGAGGGTAGCGACACGGACACGCGCGTGGTGCCGCAGCTTTCCGTCGAATGGCGCTATCCCCTGATCACCCATATCGGCTCCATCCGCCAGTTGATCGAGCCCATCGCGCAGGGGGTCATCAGTCCCTACGGCGGCAATCCCGACGACATACCCAACGAGGACAGCCGCGACCTCGAGTTCGACCACACCAACCTGTTCAGCACCAACCGCTTCACCGGCTTCGACCGTGTCGAGAGCGGGCGGCGCGTCAACTACGGGGTTCGCCTCGGCTTCTACGGTCCCGACGGCGGCCGGGCGACCGCACTGTTCGGGCAGAGCGCCCGGGCGAAGGATGACGACCTCTTCGAGAGCGGAAGCGGACTGGAACACCAGTTCTCCGATTATGTCGGCCGCATCTTCGTGCAGCCCTCGCCGCTGGTCGATTTCTCATGGCGCTTCCGCCTCGATCGCCGGGATTTCGTCGCCAGGCGGAACGAGATCGACCTCGTCGCCGGGCCGGAGTGGCTGCGTGGCCGCATCGGCTTCGCCGACCTGGACCGGCATGCCGGCACGGTGACGGAGGAATTCGTCGGCGGCCGAGAGGCCGTGGCCGGCGCGTCGGCGACCCTGCTCGACAACTATTCGTTCACCGCCCAGACCCGTCGCGACCTCAAGGACAATGACACCATCAAGTGGAACATGGGCCTCTCCTACGAGGATGAGTGCATTCTTGTCGGCACGGGGGTCACGCGCTCCTTCACCCGCGACCGCGACGTCCAGCCGGACACGGTGCTGTATTTCACCGTCAAGCTGAGGCCCGCGGGCTGAGGCAGCGATGACGATCCCGCCGATCACGAGGGCGGCCCTGCTGCTGCTCGCGCTCCTGCCGGTCATCCTCGGCAGCGGGGACCGCGCGAGCGGCCAGGAGCTCGCGCGCATCGCCGCGGTGGTCAACAACGAGGCGATTTCCATCCCCGATCTCGCAGAGCGGATCGACATCGCCATCGTGGCATCCCGGCTGCGGCCCAGCGAGGAGCTGCGCAGGCAATTGGCGCCTCAGGTGCTGCGCTCGATGATCGACGAGCGGCTGAAGCTGCAGGAAGCGCGGCGCCTCGGGGCGACGGTGAGCCAAGAGGAAGTCGACGCGGCGCAGCGCAGCGTGGCGGAGCGCAACAGGATCCCCGCCGACCAGTTCGAGGACTTCCTCAGGAACCAGGGGCTCAACGTCGACGCCGTCACGGACCAGCTTCGCGCGGAGCTCCTGTGGTCCAAGCTCGTGCGTCGCCGGCTGGGTCGATCGGTGCTGGTCGGCGAAGGGGAAATCGACGAGGCGATCGCCCGACTGGAGAGCAACCGGGGCCGCCCGGAATACCGCGTCGCCGAGATCTTCCTGGCGGTCGAGGCGGACGATCGGGAGGGCGAGGTCCGGGCCGCGGCGGGGAGCCTCTTCGAGCAGATCGACGAGGGTGCCGCCTTCGCCCAGATTGCCCGCCAGTTCTCGCAGAGCGCGACCGCCGCCATCGGCGGCGAAATCGGCTGGGTCATCGAAGGCCAGCTGCCCGGCGAGATCGACGCCGTTCTGGCGCGCATGGAGCCGGGCATGGTCTCGCCGCCGGTGCGCGCCTTCGACGGCTACTACATCGTCTCCCTCCTCGACCGGCGCACCGTGCTCTCGGGCGGTCCGGGCGGTGGCAGCGTGCACCTGGCACAGCTCGTCCTCGCACCGGAGGACGCCGAGACGGCCCGCGCCGACGGCACCCTGGAACGGCTCCGCGAGGAGACGGAAGGATGCGAGGCGCTGCTCGCCCGGAGCGGGGAGATCGGCTCCCCGCTCTCGGGCGATCTCGGCCGCGTCGCGCCGGGCGACCTGCCCGCCGACATGCGGGCCATCGTCGAGGCGCTGCCGGTCGGCCGCGCCAGCGAGCCGCTGCCGCACGACGGCGGCGTCCGCCTCATCATGGTGTGCGAGCGCGAGGAGACCGAGGCCGCCAGCCCCGACCGCGAGGTCATCGCCCGGGAGATCGCCGGGCGCCGGCTGGAGATGCTGGCGCGGCGCTACGTGCGCGACCTCCACCGCTCGGCCTTCATCGACATCCGCATTTGACCGGCGACGGCTCCCAGGCGGCAGGCGGGGCGCTCGAAGCGCCGCTCGCGCCGCTTGCCGCCGTCATCGCCCGGCACGGGCTCCAGCCGAGGCGCGCGCTGGGCCAGCACTTCCTTCTCGATCCGGGGCTGTGCGGACGCATCGCGCGCGCGGCCCGGCCGGGCGAGCCCGCCGTCATTCTGGAGGTCGGGCCGGGGCCGGGCGGACTGACCAGGGCGCTGCTCGAGGCCGGCGCGTCCCGCATCGTCGCGATCGAGAAGGACCGCCGCTGCGCGGCCGCGCTGCGCGAGCTCGAGGCGCGCTTTCCCGACCGGCTCCAGGTGATCGAGGGCGATGCGCTGGCCTTCGACATCGCCACCCTGGGCTGCGCCCGCGTCGGCATCGTGGCGAACCTCCCTTACAACGTCGGCACCCGCCTGCTGCTGCGCTGGCTGGAGCGGGTCGCGCCGATCGAGAGCATGACGCTGATGTTCCAGAAGGAAGTGGCGCTCCGGATTACCGCGAGCGGCGGGCGGGACTACGGCGGGCTCTCGGTGCGCGCGCAGTGGCTGTGCGCCTGCGAGCGGCTCTTCGACGTGAGCCCGAAGGCGTTCGTGCCGCCGCCCGCCGTGGTGTCCTCGGTGGTGCGCCTGGTGCCGAGGGCTGCGCCGCTGGCGCCGGCGGAATCCGGCGCCCTCGACCGGGTGACGCGGGCCGCCTTCGGCCAGCGCCGGAAGATGCTGCGCCGCGCCCTGCGCGGCCTCACGCCGGACCCGCTCGCCCTGCTGCGGAGCGCCGGCATCGACCCGGAGGCGCGGGCGGAGACGCTCTCGGTCGCCGATTTCTGCGCCCTCGCGCGGGCCTGGGAGGCGCTGCAACAGGCGGGAGGGCGGTAATTCCGCTTGCCAACGCGCCCGCCACCCCTTAGTCACCGGGCCATGATTGCGGAACGGGCTCGCGCGCGACGACGAGACGGCTGATCCCGCAGCGCCCCCGGCGCTGCGGCCGCATCACCCGTGTCCGTCAGTCGGCGAGAGCCCAGCCATCATGACTCCCATTCGCTTTCCCATTCGCAGCGAGCGGCCGCAGGACGGCCCGCAGATCGAAGACCTGCTCGACCGCGCGTTCGGCGCGGACCGCCACGCCCGCCCCTCCTACCGCCTGCGCGAGGGCATCCCGCCCCTGCGCCCGCTCTGCTTCGTCGCCGAGACGGAGGGACGCATCGTCGGTGCGATCCGGCACTGGCCGGTGCGCATCGGCGACGCGCGCCCGGCGGTGCTGCTGGGGCCGATCGCCGTGGATCCGGCCTTCGAGCGGCAGGGGATCGGCACGCGCCTGGTACAGACCGGTCTCGCTGCGGTGCGGGAAGCGGGGCAGGAGGCCGTGGTCGCGGTAGGCACACCGGCCTATCTGGGGCGCTTCGGCTTCACTGCGGCGGGCGGATACGGAATCGCGCTCCCCGGCCTCGACGAGCCGCGCCGGCTGCTGGCGCTGGCGCTCGTCCCCGGCGCACTCGACGGCGCCGGCGGCGTGGTCGCGCGGGTCAGTCCGACTGATCCTCCGGTCCGGCCGTGAGGCCGCGCACGAACGCGTCGAGCCCGCGCAGGCGGCTGCGGCGGAGCCGCTCGGCACGGAGGATCGCCTGCACGTCGGCGACGGCCTGCCCCAGCTCGGTGTTGACCACGACGTAGTCGTACTCGTCGTAGTGGCGCATCTCGTCGCCGGCGCGGCTCATGCGCTGGGCGACCACGGCCGCGCTGTCCTGGGCGCGGCGCTTGAGCCGCTCCTCCAGTGCCTCCAGCGAGGGCGGCAGGATGAAGACGCGGACCAGGTCGCCGCGCACCGATTCCGCAAGCTGCTGGGTGCCCTGCCAGTCGATGTCGAAGACCACGTCCCGGCCGGCCTCGAGCGCGCTCTCCACCGGGTCGCGCGCGGTGCCGTACCAGTGGCTGAAGACCTCCGCGCATTCGAGGAAGGCGCCGCGCTCGCGCAGGCGCGCGAAGCCGGCCTGGTCGACGAAGTGATAGTCGCGGCCGTCGATCTCGTCCGGCCGCTTCGGCCGCGTGGTGTGGGAGACCGAGATCGCCAGCCCGTCCCCTTCCAGCTCGACCAGGCGGCGGGTGATGGTGGTCTTGCCGGCGCCCGAGGGCGAGGACAGCACCAGCAGCAGGCCGCGGCGCCCGGGAGCGCCGTCGTTGCGGGTCGCGGACATGCTCACTCCACGTTCTGCGCCTGCTCGCGGAACTGGTCGATCGCCGCCTTGAGCGCGAGGCCGACCTCGGTGAGCGCCGCATCGGAGGCCTTGGAGCAGAGCGTGTTGGCCTCCCGGTTGAACTCCTGGGCAAGGAAGTCGAGCTTGCGCCCGACCGCGCCCTCCTCCTCCAGATGCCGCGCGGCGGACGCGCAGTGGGACTGGAGGCGGTCGATCTCCTCGGTCACGTCGATCTTGACGACGAGCAGCGCGAGCTCCGCCGCCAGCCGCTCCTCGGCCAGCGGCGCGCCGGCGCCGACGAGCGCCGCCACCTGCTCCCGGAGCCGCTCTCCCAGCGCCTCCTGTCGCGCCGGCGCCAGCGCCCCGGCCCGGCGGGTGAGCGCCGCGATCTCCTCGATCCGCTCGCCGAGCGCGGCCGCGAGCGCTGCGCCCTCGGCCTGCCGCTCGCGCACCAGCTCCGCCAGCGCGGTGTCCAGCGTCGCCAGCATGGCCGCGTCGTTGTTGGTGGCGTCGGCCTCGCCCCCGGGCCCCTCGGCCGCCTCGATCACGCCGCGCAGCGCCAGCATCCCGTCGAGGCGGGGCGGCGCGAGACCCTCGGTCCCGCGATACTCGGCGGCCAGCGCGACGAGCTCGTCGAGCCAGGCCCGGTTGACCCGGAGCGCGACCGCCTCCGGCGCCTGGGAGAGCCTGAGACCCACCGTGACGTTGCCGCGCCGGAGCCGTTCCGCGACCGCGCCGCGCACCGCCGGGTCGAGCCGCTCCAGGCCCTGGGGCAGACGGCAGCGCACGTCGAGCCCGCGGCCGTTCACGCTCTTCACCTCCCAGCTCCAGCCGCTGGCGCCGTCGGCGCCGCTGGCCCGCGCGAAGCCGGTCATGCTGCTTGTGCCGGTCGTGCCGCTCACTCGCGCTCCCTCTCCGCCTGCCGGGCGCGCCAGCGCGCGACGTTGCGGTTGTGCTCGTCGAGGGTCTCGGCGAAGGCATGGCCGCCGGAGCCGTCGGCGACGAAATAGAGCGCCGTGGTCTCGGCCGGGTGCAGCACCGCGGCGAGCGACGCGCGCCCGGGGTTGGCGATGGGGCCCGGCGGCAGGCCGCCCTTGCGGTAGGTGTTGTAGGGGCTGTCCGTCCTGAGGTCGGTGCGGGTCAGCGCGCGGCCCAGCGGCCCCGCGCCGCCTGTGAGCGCATAGATCACGGTGGGGTCGGACTGCAGCCGCATGCCCTGCCCCAGCCGGTTGAGGAAGACGCCGGCGATCACCGGGCGCTCTTCCGCCGCCGCGGTCTCCTTCTCCACCACGGAGGCCAGCACCACCGCCTGCTGCGCATCGTCGAGACCCACGGCGGGGTCGCGCCCCTGCCAGAGCTCGTCCACCAGGCGCGCCATGTCCGCCTGCATGCGCTCGATCAGGTCGGCGCGGCTGTCGCCCAGCCCGTAGTGATAGGTCTCGGGCAGGAGCGAGCCCTCCGCCGGCACCGTCGTGACCTCGCCCTCGAGCCCCGGCGCGGCGCGGAGCGCGGCCACGACCTCGGCGCTGGTCATGCCCTCGGCGACGGTGAGCCGGCGCACCACGGTGTCGCCCGCGACCAGCTTCTCCATCACGCCGCGCGGCGTGATCAGCGCCTCGAACGCGTACTCGCCGGCCTGCAGCGCGTGCTCCCGGTTCTCGAGCCAGAGACCGGCGACGAAGAGCACGGGATCGTCGATGACGCCGGCTTCCGCCAGCCGGTCGGCGATGTCGAAGGCGCCCTCCCCCTGGGGCAGCACCAGGGTGAGCTCCTCGCGCGCCGGGCCCGGCGTGTCGTAGCGGCCGTGAACGTAGAGCCAGCCGGCGATCGCGAGCACCACGGCGAGGCCGAAGACGACCGCCAGACCCGTCAGCGGCCACAGGACGGCGCGCCTCATCGCCCGCCCTGCTTAGGAGAGACGGCCTGCGATGACCGTGGCGTTGGTGCCGCCGAACCCGAAGGAGTTGGACAGCGCCCGCTCGACCTTGCGCTCCCTGGCCTGGTGCGGAACCAGGTCCAGATCGCAGCCCGGCGAGGGGTTGTCGAGATTGAGCGTCGGCGGAACCACGCCGTGGTTGATCGCGAGGATCGAGAAGATCAGCTCGACGCTGCCCGCCGCGCCGAGCAGGTGCCCGATCGATGACTTGGTGGACGACATCGAGAGCCGCTCCGCGTCATCGCCGAAGAGGCGCTTGACGGCGCCCAGCTCGATCTCGTCCCCGAGCGGCGTCGAGGTGCCGTGCGCGTTGATGTAGTCGATCTCGTCGGTGTTGAGCTCGGCGGTCCTGAGCGCATGCGTCATGGAGCGGTAGCCGCCGGAGCCGTCCGGAGCCGGCGCGGTGACGTGGTGGGCGTCGCCGCTCATGCCGTAGCCGAGGATTTCGGCATAGATGGTGGCGCCGCGTGCCCTGGCGTGCTCCAGCGCCTCCAGCACGACCACGCCGGCGCCCTCGCCCATCACGAAGCCGTCGCGCGCCTCGTCCCAGGGGCGGGAGGCGCGTTCCGGCTCCTCGTTGAAGTTGGTGGACAGCGCGCGGGCCGCGGCGAAGCCGGCGACGCCGATGTGGCAGACCCCCGCCTCCGCGCCGCCTGCCACCATCACGTCCGCATCGCCGCGCCGGATCAGGTGCGCCGCATCGCCGATGGCGTGGGCCCCGGTCGAGCACGCGGTCACCACCGCGTGATTGGGCCCGCGGAAGCCGTAGCGGATCGAGACGTGGCCCGAGGCCAGGTTGATGAGGCTGGAGGGGATGAAGAAGGGGCTGAGCCGCCTCGGGCCCTTCTCGGCCACGAGCACGGTCGCCGCCTCGATGGTCTTGAGCCCGCCGATGCCGGAGCCGATCATCACCCCGGTCCGCTCCTGACTCTCCTCGTCCTCGGGCGTCCAGCCGGAATCCTCCACCGCCTCCACCGCGGCGCACAGCGCGTAGACGATGAAGTCGTCCATCTTGCGCAGGTCCTTGGTGGGGACGATGTCGGCCGGGCGGAAGGCGCCCTCGTCGTCGCCGGAGGGGATCTCGCCCGCGATCTTGACCGGCAGGTCGCTGGGATCGAAGCCCTCGATGCGCGCGATGCCCGAGCGGCCCTCGACGAGCCGTTCCCAGCTCAGGCGCGCGCCGTTGGCGAGCGGCGACACCATGCCGAGGCCGGTGACCACCACCCTGCGCGCCGCATCAGCGCTGCGCATGCCCGGCTCTCCGGAAGTCCAGGTTCCGCGTCGGCGGCGTCCGCGCCATCGGCCTCTCTGGCCGCCCCGTCAGGTGATCTGCTCGATGTGGTCGATGGCGTCCTTCACCGTGAGGATCTTCTCGGCGGCGTCGTCGGGAATCTCGCAGCCGAACTCCTCCTCGAAGGCCATCACGAGCTCGACCGTGTCGAGACTGTCCGCACCGAGATCGTCGATGAAGCTCGCATTCTCGGTCACCTTTTCCTCTTCGATGCCAAGGTGATCGACGACGATCTTCTTGACGCGCGCGGCGATATCGTTATCGCTCATGTAACCTTCCCTCGTGCGACTGCGTGGACAGGCTCGCTGGTCCGAACCAGCGCAAAGCGGTTCCGTGCGGCTCCCGCGCCCCTGATTCGGGCCACGCCGCGCGTACGGACGGAGCGGTTGTTAACACATTTCTTGGCGATACTCCATACGCTCGCACACGAGAACCATGCGTATCCGCTCCATTCCGCCGCCGGCAGCCCCCGCGCAGGGAAGGCAAGCCCCCCGCCGGCTCAATCGGCCGTGCCGCCTTGCCTGCGCACCGCCAAAATCGACCGGCGCTCACCCGTGAGCGGGAGCGCGGCACCGCCCGCCGCGTCCGGGCGCCGGCGCCTGCTGCTGGGCGGGGCGCTGGTGGCGGCGGCAGGGCTCATGTTCGCGCTCGCCGGCATGGGCATCAAGATGGCGGAGGAGAGCCTCCCCAGCACGCACGTCCTGTTCTGGCGCAACGTGCTCAGCCTCGCGATCCTCGTGCCCTGGGTCGTCTGGCACTGGCCCCGCGCGCTGCGCCCGGCGCACTCGGGGCTCATGGCGATGCGCGCCGTCGCGCTGGTGGCAGCGCTCTTCTGCTACTACCACGCGGTCAGCGTGCTCCCGCTCGCCGAGGCGGTGCTGCTGAATTTCAGCGCGCCGATCTTCGTGCCCGTGCTGGGCTTCCTGCTGTTCCGCTTTGCGCTGGACCCGCGGGCGGTGGCGGCGGTGCTGATCGGCTTCGCCGGCGTCGTGCTTATCCTCAAGCCCGGGACGGCGTTCTTCCAGCCGGCGGCCCTGATCGGCCTCGCCTCCGGCATCCTGGGCGGGCTTTCCGCCGTCGCCATCTGGCGCATGCCGGCGCACGAGGACCCCTTCCGCATCGCCGTCTACTTCGCGGCGTTCGGGATCGTCGCCACGCTGGCGCCGGTCCTGATGGACCCCACCCTGCCGGCGCCCGAGGCCTGGCCCTGGCTGGTCCTGCTCGGCGCCTGCTCGACCGCCGCCCACGTGCTCTTCGCCAAGGGCTGCCTGATCGCGCCTGCCGACCGGGTCGGCACGCTGGTCTACACCGCGGTGGTCTTCGCCGCGCTCTTCGGCTGGCTCTTCTGGGGCGAGCACCTGGACTGGCTGATGGCCGGCGGCACGGTGCTGATCATCGGCGCCGGAGTCATCGCCGTGCGCGCCGGCGTCCCCCGGCGACGAGGTTAGCTCTTTGTCGCTCACGGCAGCCGGCCTGCGGCCGGCGCCGTCGCGCGGGACGCGCGCGGAGCGCACGATGCGGGCGCGCCGCATAAGCGGCGGGCCGCAGTCGCGGCCTGTCGCGAGTCCGTCAAGGACGGACTCGCTCTAAATCATCGCCATGCCACCGTTGACGTGGAGCGTCTGCCCGGTGACGTAGCGCGCCTCCTCGCTCGCGAGGTAGACGCAGGCCGCGGCCACGTCGCCGCCCTCGCCGAAGCAGCCGGCGGGAATGGCGCCGAGCAGCGCCTCGCGCCGGGCCTCGGGCAGCGCCTCGGTCATCGCCGTCTCGATGAAGCCGGGCGCGACGCAGTTGGCGGTGATTCCGCGCGCGGCGGCCTCTGCGGCGAGCGCCTTCACCATGCCGGCGAGACCGGCCTTGGAGGCGGCGTAGTTCGCCTGCCCGGGATTGCCGGTGGTGCCCACCACCGAGGTGATGAAGACGAGCCGCCCCCAGCGCTGCTTGATCATGCCGCGCAGGCAGGCGCGCGCGAGCACGAAGCCCGCGCTGAGATTGACCTCCAGCACCTCCTGCCAGTCCTCGTCCTTCATGCGGAGCGCGAGGCCGTCGCGGGTGATGCCGCCGCAGTGGACCAGGATCGAGGGCTGCCCCAGCGCCTCGGCCGCCCGCTCCGGCAGGGCGGCGAGCGCGTCGCGGTCGGCGAGGTCGCAGGGCAGCGCGTGCGCGCCCGATCCGAGCCCTTCGGCCAGCGCCTCCAGCGCGTCCGCCCGCCGGCCGGAGAGCGCCACCTGCGCCCCCTGGCCGTGGAGCGCCCCGGCGATGGCGCCGCCGATGCCGCCAGAGGCGCCCGTGACCAGCGCCACCTTGCCTGAGAGATCGAACATGCTTCGCCGCTCCCCTTGCCTATGCCCGTTCCAGAAGAGCCTCGACCTCGGCCGCCGTGCCCACGGCGCTGGCGCCGAGCGCGCGGTCGATGCGGCGCGCGAGCCCGGTGAGCACCTTGCCCGCGCCGGCCTCGATCAGCGTGTCGACGCCCGCGCCCGCCATGTGCTGCACGCTCTCGCGCCAGCGCACCATCGCCGTCACCTGCCGCACCAGCAGCGCGGGCACCCCGGACGCCTCGCGGACCGGCCGCGCGGTCACGTTGGCCACCACCGGGACGGCGAGCGGCGTGAAGGAGACCTCTTCGAACGCCTCTTCCATGACCTCCGCCGCCGGCGCCAGCAGCGGCGAGTGGAAGGGCGCGCTCACCGGCAGCATCACGGCGCGCTTGATGCCCTGCTCCGGCGCCAGCGCGACCGCGCGCTCCACCGCCGCAGCCGCGCCGCTGATCACCACCTGGCCCGGCGCGTTGTCGTTGCCCACCACGCAGACCTCGCCCCCGGCCGCGGCCTGGGCGACAGCCTCCGCCTGCCCGATGTCCGCGCCGATGAGCGCGGCCATGGCGCCGGCGCCGACCGGCACCGCAGCCTGCATCGCCTCGCCGCGCAGGCGCAGCAGGCGTGCCGAATCCGCCAGCGCGAGGCAGCCGGCGGCGGTGAGCGCGGTGTACTCGCCCAGCGAGTGGCCGGCGACGAAGGCGGCCCGCTCGGCAATCCGCCAGCCGCCCTCCGCCTCGAGCGCGCGGATCACGGCGATGGAGACGGCCATGAGCGCCGGCTGCGCGTTCCGGGTGAGCGTGAGCTCGCCCTCGTCGCCCTCGAACATCAGCCGCGAAAGCGGCTCGCCGAGAGCCTCGTCGACCTCCTCGAACACCGCGCGGGCGGCGGGGAAGGCGTCGTGCAGGTCACGCCCCATGCCGACCGTCTGGGACCCCTGTCCGGGAAAGATGATGGCTGTCGTCATGCGGGAGCCTCGCGAACGCGGCGCTACTCACCACGCGGCCCGGCACCTGTCAAGCAGGGCCGTTTCGCGATCCGATCTTGCTCCGCGCGCGGGACCTTTCCGGCCCCCGCGCCGCTTGCGCCCCTGCGGCGATGCTGTATAGTCCGCCGCCTGTGATTTCCGCCCTGCCGCGGGGCGGGGCGCGCGTGCATTCGCGCGCCGCGATCGGTATTCAGGAGATCAGCGCCGCATGCCGCTCTACGAGAGCACGTTTATCGCACGCCCCGACATCTCGTCCCAGCAGGTGGACGGCCTCGCCGAGCAGCTCCGCGAGATCCTCAAGGAGGCCGGCGGCGAGGTCGCCAAGACCGAGTACTGGGGCCTGCGCAGCCTGGCCTACCGGATCAAGAAGAACCGCAAGGGCCACTACTACTTCATGAACATCGACGCGCCGCCGGATGCGATCGCCCAGATGGAGCGCACCATGCGCATCAACGAGGACGTGATCCGCTACCTGACGGTGCGGGTGGACGAGCACGACCCCAACCCGGCGCCGCTCACCCAGTCGCGCGGACGCGGAC
>JAJDXK010000055.1 GCA_022823305.1 Alphaproteobacteria bacterium | reverse complement strand
ATGAGCGCCGCCATGCCGCAAAAATCGTCCTCCTTGGACTTGAGCGGCACCGTGAAGCCGATCCCGGCCTCGAAGGGGTCGGTCTGATCGTCGAACTCGTAGCCCGAAAAAATCAGCCCCGCCTCGATCCGCAGCATGTCGAGCGCTTCGAGGCCGAGCGGGCTCAGCCCATGGGGCTCACCCACCTCGAAGACTGCGTCCCACACCGCCGCGCAATCGCCCGGATGGCAGAAAATCTCGTAGCCCAGCTCGCCGGTGTAGCCCGTGCGCGAGACCAGCACCGACGCCCCGCGCGCGTCGCCGAGGCGCCCCACGGCGAAGCGGAACCAGCCCAGCTCCTCGATGGTCGGCTGGGCCGGCGGCGTCCACACGACCCCGGCCAGCACCTGCCGGCTCAGCGGGCCCTGCACCGAGAGGTTGTGGAGCTGGTCGGTGGACGAGCGCACCCACACGTCGAGGCCCAGCGCCTCGCCCTGCTCGCGCAGCCACTCGCCGCCCTGGTCGGAACCGCAGATCCAGCGGAAGTTGTCGCGGCCGAGACGGAAGAGCGTGCCGTCGTCGAGCATCGTGCCGGTGTCGTAGCACATGGCCGTGTAGACCACCTGCCCCACGGCGAGCCTGCGCACGTTGCGCGTCAGGCAGTGCTGCAGCAGCGCCTCCGCTCCCGGCCCCAGCACCTCGAACTTGCGCAGGGGCGAGAGGTCGATGACGACCGCACGCTCGCGGCAGGCCCAGTATTCGGCGATCGGCCCGCGGCCGGTGTAGCTGTTGGGCAGCCAGTAGCCGTTGTACTCGACGAAGTCGCGGGTGAGATCGCCGGTGCGGGCGTGGAAGCCGGTTTCCTTGGTCATGGTCACGTCCGCATCCGGTTGTTTGCGGTGGCCGACGGCGCGCGTGAAGGTCTCCGTCTCCGGGTAGACGCGCACGTGGATGTCGGTGGGGTTCCAGCCGTTTGCCGCGTCGATGTCGTCCGGGCAGGCCGACGAGACGCAGACCAGGTCGGTCAGCGCCCGCAGCAGCACGTAGTCGCCGGGGCGCGACCAGGGCTCGTCCAGGACGAAGAGGTTCTGGCCGTCGACCGCGGTGTTGTAGAAGAAGTTCATCGCCATCCAGCCGCGCCGGGGCTGGATCGGGTAGGGCTCCAGGGCGACGTTGAAGTTGTCGGAGCAGTTGACGTGGCCGGGGTAGCCTTGGTCCTCGTAGTAGCGGGCGGTGCAGGCGAGGCCGAAGGCGTCGTGGCGCATGCAGGTGTCCTGCACCACCTCGACCAGCGCCTCGAAGTCCTGGTCGAGATACTTCGCCCGCTGCCCGGGATGGGGATAGCCGAGGCCCATCAGGGAGCGCGTGGTGGTCACGTCGAGGCAGCGCTCCACGCCCGCATCCAGGCGCGCGCGGTGGAAGGCCTGGAAGTCGGTGCACTGGCGTCCCTGGACGTCGATGATCTGGATCCACTCGCCCGCCCGCACCTCGTAGCTCGCGGCGGTGCGGCGGTCGATCAGCGTGTCGAGGCGCGGGTCCGCCAGCGGCTCGGGCAGCACCGGCTCGGCCGCCGGCGCGGGCCCGGCGGCGCGCTCGACGAAGACCGCGATGGGTGTCGGCGGGTCCTGCCGGTCCGCGGCCATGGGCACACCGGGCGCCGCCACGATCACCGTGCCGGGGCCGGTCGCCGTGTACGACGCCTCCTCGCCGGCGCGGCTCCCCGGCCCGAAGAGGTCCACCGACATGGCCCCGGCAAGGGCGCGGTCGAGGCGGGCGGCGCCGTCTGCCACCAGCCGCCGCAGGCCGGCGGCGGTGCCCCCTGCCCTCGCGCCCAGCAGGCCGGCGGCGAAACGGCCGTCGTCGGCCACGCAGACCAGCTCGCAGGGCTGCGCGCCTTCCAGGTCCACGAGGCGGATGACGTCGCCCCCGGCGATGCGGATTGCCCTCGCGCTCCGCCCCGGCACGACGTGGCGCTCCACCCCCGGCGGCAGCGCGGCCACGCCCGGCCGCCGCACGCCGCGCGCCGGACGGACCCCTCCGCTCGAGCCGATCGTCATGACGCGACCCTCCCCGCGCGGCCGCTCAGGCGAGGCCCAGCTGGCGCCGCCGCTGCGTCGACCACTCCGTGACGAGCCCATCGACCGCAAGCCCGATGAAAGCGACGCAGAGGCCGATGACGAGCCCCTTGCCCGCGTCGGCGAAGGTCAGCGCCCGGAAGATCTCCTGCCCGAGATCCTTGGTCCCGATGAAGCCCGCGAGGATCACCATGAAGAGGCCGAACATGATGGTCTGGTTGACCCCCAGCATGATCTCGGGGAAGGCCAGCGGCATCCGCACCTTCCACAGGATCTGACGCGGCGTGCAGCCTGCGGTGACCGCCGCCTCGATGGTCTCTGCCGGCACCCCGCGCAGGCCGAACACGGTGTACCGGACGATCGGGATCCACGCGTACAGCACGACGGCCGAGATCGCCGCAACGTCGCCCACCTGGAAGAGCATGATTACCGGGATCAGGTAGATGAACGAGGGGAAGGTCTGGAAGGTATCGCAGAGGAGCTGCACGAAGCGCGTGCGGCGCGCCGTCCGTGACGCCCAGATGCCGAGCGGCAGGCCGACGAGGAGACAGACGAGCAGCGCGAAGAAGACCATGTAGGCGGTGATCGACGCGCGCTCCCAGAAGCCGGTGAGCGCGATGAAGCAGACGAAGCCCGCCGCCGTCGCCGCCAGCCTGGGGCCGGCGAGCCGCCAGCCGATGGTCCCGACCAGCGCGGCGACCGCGATCCACGGCATCCACTGGAAGCCGGTGCGCAGCGGGATCAGCACATGGACGAGGAGATCCCCGCGGATGAATTCGAGCGGATCGTAGAGCGTGGTCGTGATGACCCTGACGACCTCGTCCCAGAAGGGCGCGGTCGTGATGGTGGCCGACCTGGGCAGCGTCTGGGCGTAGGGCGTGAGCTGGGAGGCGACGATCGAGGCGGCGATGACCGCGGCGCCCGCCACGAGATAGGGGTGCACGCGCCAGAAGGGGCCCTCGGGACGGCGCTCCGGCTGCTTTTCGGAGAGCGCGCGGCTGAGCCGGTCGAGCATCACCGCCATCAGCACCACGGCCACGCCGTTCTCCAGCGCCTGCCCCAGGCGCAGGCTCTGGAGACGGAGCAAAAGGTCCTGGCCCAGGCCCCTGGCGCCGACGAAGGAGGCGATCACGACCATCGCCAGGCACTGCATGATGACCTGGTTGACGCCGAGCATGAGAGAATCGCGCGCCGCCGGAATCTCGACCTTGAAGAGCATCTGCCAGTGCGTGCAGCCAGCCATGCGGCCGGCCTCGCGCACCTCCTCTGCCACGCCCTTGAGCCCGAGGATCGTGAGCCGCGTCATCGGCGGTATGGCGAAGAGGATGGTGGCGATGGCGCCCGCTCGGTGCGAGACGCCGATGAAGACCGCCACCGGAATCAGGTAGGAGAAGTGCGGCAGCGACTGCATGACGTTGAGGATCGGCCGCAGCGCACGCTCGAAGGGCGGCCACTTGACCGCCACCACACCGAGCGCCACGCCCACCGCGCCAGCGATCGGCGCCGCCACCAGGACGAGGGAGAGCGTGACCATGGAGAGCGACCACTTGTCGAAGATGGCGAAGTAGACGATGCAGCCGCCGGCGAGCAGCGCCAGCCGCCAGCCCTTGAGCCACCAGCCGAAGACCGCGGCGAGGCCCGCAATCATCACCCACGGAATGGCGGGAATGCCGATCGACTTGAAACCCCCGGCAAGCAGGCCCTCCATGATGTCGAGGGGCCACTCGATTCCGTACGCGATCGCCCTCGTCACGTCCTTGACCGTGAAGGCGCCGAAGATCTCGTGCTTGCGGAAGGCGTCGACGACGACGTTGATCCAGTCGATGAAGGGAACCGCGATGGTCGCGGGCCAGACGATCCCGGCCGCCGGCAGGATCGGCTTGAGAGCCAGCAGCACGACGAAGGGCACCAGCACGAGCAGCGGCCCCGCGCCCGGCGTGCGCACGAGGCGGCGGGTGGCCGCAACCGTCCCGCCGATCGATGCCCCGAGGGTCCGCTCGGAGGCCATGGCCTATGAGCGGTCGGAATACATCGCGTCGACGAGGCGAAAGCGGTCGACCACGCCTACCAGCTCGCCCTTCTCGTCGACGACTGCCACGGGCCGCTCCGCCTCGATGACCTGCGGTGCGACGTCCGCCAGCGTGGAGTCCGCCCTGACCTCGCCATGCGTCGCCTCGCCCGCCGCCGCGGGGCGCATCGCCGTCGCGACGCTGAGCAGGCGGTCCCGCGCCACGTCCTTGGTGAACTCGCGCACGTAGTCGGTCTCCGGGTTCTCGATCAGCTCGGTGGCGGTGCCCGACTGCTCGATGATGCCGTCCTTCATGATGATGATGCGGTCGGCGAGCCGGATGGCCTCGTCGAAGTCGTGGGTGATGAACAGGATCGTCTTCTGCAGCATGTTCTGCAGGCGCAGGAACTCGTTCTGCATCTCGCGGCGAATCAGCGGGTCGAGCGCGGAGAAGGGCTCGTCGAGGAACCAGAGCTCGGGTCCCACCGCGAGCGAGCGGGCGATGCCGACGCGCTGCTGCTGGCCGCCGGAAAGCTCGCGCGGGTAGTAGCGCTCGCGCCCCTCGAGGCCGACGAGCTGGATCATCTCCCGGGCGCGGTTCTCGCGGGTGCGGCGGTCGATGCCCTGGACCTCGAGCGGGAAGGCCACGTTCTGCAGCACCGTGCGGTGGGGCAGCAGCGCGAAGTGCTGGAACACCATGCCCATCTTGTGGCGGCGCAGCTGCGTGAGCTCGCGGTTGCTCGCCTTGAGCAGGTCCTGGCCCTCGAACACGATCGCGCCTGCGGTCGGCTCGATCAGGCGGGCGAGACAGCGCAGGAGCGTGGACTTGCCCGAGCCCGAGAGCCCCATGATCACCAGGATCTCGCCGGCGTTCACGTCCAGCGAGGCGTCGCGCACGGCGGGGATGTAGCCCTCTTCCAGGATCGCCGCGAGGTCGGGCGCGCCCCCGTGCCTGCCCATGAACGAGCGGGGCTTGGGACCGAACAGCTTCCACACGCTGCTGCACGTCAGAATCGGCTCGGCCAAGGCGCGCCTCCCCCGGTTGCGGCGGAGCGTATCCTGCTGCCCCGCTCTCTCGGCACCGCAGCACGGCAGCCTGCGGCGCGGGACATGCTCACTATGGGCCGGCAGGTGCGCGAAATAAAGCGGGGGTGCCGCCGGCAGCGGCAGGCGGCACCCCCGATCGTCGGGAAGTCCTAGGCTAGTTCAGCCAGGACTGCCACTTGGCTTCGTTGTCGGCGAGCCACTTGTCGGCCGCCTCTTCCACTTCCATCCCGTCGATGTCGACGAGCTTGGACATTACCGCGATGTCGAGATTGGTCAGGTTCATCTTCGAGACGATGGCATAGGCCGTCGGCCACTTGTCGGGCATGCCCTTCCAGACGCCGATCTTGAGATAGCCGTCCTTCGGGTTGCCGCAGTCGTAGGTCATGTCGGGGTTGGGACCCCAGGCCGGGTCGTCCTTGCAGCCCTCGCCATACTCGGGGAACTCGACGAACTTGCCGTCGTAGATCGCCTCGATGAAGTTGGGCGTCCAGTTGAAGTGGACGATCGGCGCCTTGCGCTCGAACGCCGATGCGAGCTCCGCCCAGATCGCTGCGGCCGAGCCTGCGTTCACGACCTCGAAGTCCATGCCGAGGCCCGCGACACGCTCGGCGTCGTGCTTCAACCAGTCGACCGGACCGCCGAGGAAGCGACCCTTCGGGGCCGTCTCGGGAGTCGAGAACATCTCGGCGCAGGCATTCAGCGCCTGCCAGTCGGGCAGGCCCGGGCACTGCTCCTCGACATAGGCGGGATACCACCACTCCTCGCGGGTCTTGGCGTCGTGGGTCGCCGCGTCGATCACGCAGCCTTCGCCCACCACCTGCTCGAACGCCACGCCGAAGGCGCCCTGCCAGACCTCGTGGACCACGTCGATGTCGCCCTCGCACATGGAGGTGTAGACCACCTGGCTGTCCGCGGGGATGAACTCCGTCGAGAAGCCCTGACCGTTGAGCACCTTGCCCAGGATGTGGGCGCCCACGATCTGGCTCGACCAGTTGTGGATGGGTATCTTGATCGGGTCGTCGGAGTCCGCGGCCTGTGCCACGCCGGACACCGCGCCCGACAGGCCGATTGCGGCCCCCGCCACGAGGGCGATCGCCCATCGTCTCATCGTCGTTCCACCCATAATCGCCTCCTCATCGTTCCGTGCATGCCGTCTCCCCCGAGCGCAATCCTCTGCGCCGGTCGGTGGAAGCGTAGAGAGGCGTTGTGAACAAGACAGGCCAATCGAATAAACGGCCTGAAAAAATTTGCTGTAAGATGTGACAATAGCGCGGAGAAGATGTACGGGACCCGGATATGACGGATCCCTTTCACATCGTGGTGGTGGAGGACGACGCCGTCACCCGCACCAAGCTCGCCGGCTACGCGGAATCCGCCGGCCACCGGGTGAGCGAGGCGGAGGACGGCGACGGCATGTGGCGCATCCTGGAACGGGATGCCGCCGACCTGATCCTGCTCGATATCAACCTGCCGCGTGAGGACGGCCTGGACCTCACGCGCAAGCTGCGGGCGCAGAGCCGCGTCGGGATCATCCTCGTCACCGTCCGCAACGACGACGTGGACCGCATCCTCGGCCTCGAGATCGGTGCCGACGACTACATCACCAAGCCCTTCAACCCGCGCGAGCTTCTCGCGCGGATGAAGTGCGTCCTGCGGCGCGCGGGCGACGGCGTGCGGGAGCCCGCCTCCGTGCGCCGCTTTGCCGGTTGGGAGTTCTCGGCGCTGGCGCGCAAGTTGGTCTCGCCGGCGGGCGAGAGCGTGCAACTGACCCGCGCCGAGCACGAGCTGCTCGCGGCACTGGTGGACCATCCGGGACAGGTTCTCTCGCGGGAGCGGCTGCTGGCGCTGATCACCCACCGCTCGTGGGATCCGGGCGATCGCACCATCGACGTCCTGGTCCGGCGCCTCAGACGGAAGATCGAAGAGGATCCCGGGAACCCCGAGCTCATCGTGACGGTGCACGGCGAGGGTTACGTGTTCACCCCGGCGGTCACCACCTGATCCTCGCGCGCGGCGGAGTCGAGCCCCGCCCAGAGCGTCACCAGCGCCTCTCGCGACACCTCGAACAGGTCGTCCAGCTCGCCGGCGAGCGCCGCCGCCTCCGGCGTGCGGGCCCGCGCCTCGAGCGCGCCGCAACGGTCCGCGAGACGGCGCAGCCCGAGGCTCCCAGCGGCGCCCCTCAGCGCATGGGCGAGGTCCGCGGCCCGCTCGGCCCGGCCGTCCGCCAGCGCGCTCCTGATTCCCGCGATCTGCAGCGGCGCCGTCTCGATGAAGGTCTCGATCATCAGGGTGCCCCGCTCCGCTCCGAGCGCCGCACGGTCCTGCGCGAGCACGGCGGGATCGATGAGCGGGGAGTCGCCGGCTTCTCTTCGCTCGCCGCTTCCCGCCTCGACCGCTGCGGGCGCGCGGCCGAGGACGCTCGCGATCGTCTCCGCGAGCGCGTCGGGAGCGATGGGCTTGCCGATGAAGGCGTCCATCCCGGACTGCAGGTGCTGGGCGATCTCGTTCTCGAACACGTGGGCCGACATGGCGACCACGGGAAGCGAGCGGATCGCGGGGGCCGGGTGGGCGCGGATGCGCTCCGTCGCCTCGATGCCGTCGATGCCCGGCAGGCTGATGTCCATGAGGACGAGGTCGAAGCTCCGGGCCTCGAGGAGCTCCAGGCCCTCCTCTGCCGTGGCGGCGACGAGCGGCTCGTGGCCCATCCTGGCGATGAAGGCCTCGGCAACCATCGCGTTGACCACGTTGTCCTCCACGATGAGAACGCGGAGCGCCTTGCCGGCCTCGGTCGCCTCGCGCGGCATCGCCTCGGCCGGCGTCAGCGCGGCGGCTTCGCCCTTCGGCAGCGGCAGGGTGACCGAGAAGCGGCTGCCCGTCCCCGGCTCCGTCTCGACCTCGATACGGCCCCCCATCGCCGTGACCAGGCGCCTCGAAATCGCGAGGCCGAGCCCGGTGCCCGTCTGCTGGCCGCGGCGGCGCGACGCAGCCGCCTGGTAGAAGGGCTCGAAGAGGTGGGCGAGGTCCGCATCGGCGATGCCGGTCCCGGTGTCGCGCACGGCGAGGCAGACCGCATCCGCATCGGCGCCCGTCGTCAGGGTGAGCCCGACGGCGCCGCGATCGGTGAACTTGATGCCGTTGCCGAGCAGGTTGAGCAGGACCTGGCTCAGCTTCTGCCGGTCGCCCGTCACCGCCGCCGGCACGTCGTCCGCGATCGCAAGCTCGAGAGCGAGGTTCTTCTCCCTGGCGCGGCCCTGCATCAGAACCACGATATCCTCGACCAGCTCGTGCAGGTCGAAGACCGAGCGCTCCACCTCGATTTCCCCGGATTCGACCCGCGAGTAGTCGAGGATGTCGTTGAGGATGCCGAGCAGGATCTCGCTGGACGAGCGCATGACCCTCACCTGCTGGCGCTGCCGCTCGCTGAGCGGGCCGTCGGCCATCAGCCGAAGCATGCCGAGCACGCCGTTCATCGGCGTGCGGATCTCGTGGCTCATGGTGGCGAGGAACTCCGACTTGGCGCGGCTCGCCTGCTCGGCGCGGGCACGGGCGCGGTCGTGGTTCCGCACCTCGTCCACGAGGCGCGCATTGGCCTCGGTCAGCTGCGCGGTGCGTTCCGCGACCAGCCGCTCCAGCTCCTCCTTGTGCTGCCTGAGCTCGGCGTTGGTCCGCTCGCGCTCCTCCTCGAGCTGCTGCTTGTCGATCAGGTTGTCGCGGAAGACGCGGACCGTGTCGGCCATGTCCGAGAGCTCGTCCCGCCCTCCCGTGGGCACGGCCACGTCGAGCCGGCCCGCGGCCAGGCTCTGCATCACCCGGTGCAGCGAGGTCAGCCGATGGATGATGTTGCGATGGACGTAGAGCCAGGCGATGGCGCCGGCGATGGCGATGAAGAGCACGATCTGGAGCAGGACCGTAAGGCCGCCGAACTCGACGGCGCTGTCCGCCGCCTCGGACGCGTCCGCCGCGATGAGCTGGGAGCGCGAGACGACCGCGGCGACGTGCGCGTTCATCAGGTCCGTGAGCGCGCGATTGTCGTCGGCGAGCGCGGCGAGCGCCGCGTCGAGGGAGAGCGAGCGGCGGCGCATGTCGAAGAGACCCAGGCTGCCCGGGGGCCCGTCGAACGCGAGCGCGGCAACCAGCGTCTCCCCCTGCTCGCGGCGGATGGGATCGTCGATCAGGGCCACCCGGCGCGTGAGGATGCGCAGGTTGCCGCTGTAGCGCTCCTCGATCCAGCCGATCTCGTCCGCATCGCGCGCGCGGCCGAGCTGATTCAGCAGCAGCCCCTGCTCCGAGGCGCGCATCCTGAGCTCGAACATGCGCTCGAGCAGGAACAGATCGGCCTCCACCAGCCGGTCGAAGGCGTCCAGCATCGCCGGCCGCTTCGCCGGCTCTTCGGCGAGCTCGTAGAGGTTGGAGATCACGACCGTCGCGCCCGAGGCCGCGTTCGACGTGAGCGTCTCCGAAAGCGTGGAGAGATCGCCGGCCGCGTCGAGCGCGCGCGCGATCGACGCAGCCAGGACGGCGTTCATCTCGATCCGCGCCGCGACGATCCCGTCCTGCCTGTCGAGGTTGGCGGCGAGATCGGACACGACGCCCCGGAGCTCCGCGACCTCCCGTTCGGGGAAGCCGTACGCCTCCAGCGCGTCGAGGCGGGCCGAGAGAAGATCGGTGGTGGAGCGCAGGATCCCGGCCTCGGCCTGCCGCTCGCGCTGGCTGGTCGCACTGGCGAGCAGTGCGCCGCGAGCGGCGATCCGCGACGAGGTCTCGGCGATGATGCGCCCTTCGGCGATCGCCGGCATGGCCTGGTCGACGATGGTGGTCTGGGCGGTGTCGACGTTGCGCAGGACGACCCAGCCGATGACGCCGGCGGCGATGGAAAGAGCAGCGACGCCGGCGAACGCGGCGAAGAGGCGGCTCGCGATGCCGAAGCGTCCGAACATCGCGGAAGTAGAACACCGGTTGGAATCGAAAGGCAATCAACCGCAGAATGCGGACCATGATCGCGGGCCGCACGTCACGGCTGGTTTTCGGACTCCTCGCTGGCCTGGCGCTGGCCGCAGGCCCGTCTCAGGGGCCGGCGCAGGAGGCGACGCAGAACGCCGCGACGCCGGCCACATGGGCGCTCGAGGTCTGGTCGCCGCCCTTCGATTTCCGCAGCCCCAAGACCTCGGTGACCTACCGTCCCCTCGCCGAAGCGTCGCGGAAGTGGCGCATCTGCGCCTCCTACCCGCACCTCAAGGATTCCTACTGGCTGAGCGTGAACTACGGCATGGTCGAGGAGGCGAGCCGTCTCGGCGTCGCGCTCCGCGTCGTGGAGGCCGGCGGCTACCCCAACCTCGGCCGCCAGATCGCCCAGATCACCGACTGCGCGCAGGAGGCGGACATCCTGGCACTGGGGGCGGTGAGCTTCGACGGGCTGACCGAGGCGGTGCTGGCGATCAGCGAGCAGATCCCGGTGATCGCCGTGGTCAACGACATCGCCGACCCCGGCATCAGCGCCAAGGCGGCGGTCTCGTGGGTCACCATGGGGGAGGTGACCGGCGCCTACCTCGCCAGCCTCCATCCCGCAGGCACGCCGCCGGTGAAGGTGGCGTGGTTTCCCGGCCCGCGCGAGTCGCAGTGGGCGCATTTCGTCGAGGAGGGGTTCACCGAAGCGCTCGCGGGAAGCGCCGTCGACATCGTCGTGCGCAAGTGGGGCGACACCGGGCGCGAGATCCAGCTGATCCTGGTGGAGGAGGCGCTGGAGGAGCGCCCGGACGTCGACTACATCGTGGGCAGCGCCGTCACCGCCGGCGCCGCGGTCAGCCTGCTCCGGGCGCGCGGTCTCACCGGCCGGATCCGCGTGCTTGCGGACTACTTCACCCACGCGGTCTATCGCGGGATCAAGCGCGACCGCATCGTCGCCGCGCCCACCGACTTCCCGGCGCTGCAGGGCCGCATGGGGATCGAGATGGCGGTGCGGCTGCTCGAGGGCAAGCTGGAGCACCTGCACGCAGGCCCTTCGATCCACATCGTCGAAGGGGCCAACCTCGACACCTTCAGCACGCGCCTCTCGCTCGCGCCCGCCGACTTCTCCCCCACCTTCGTCGTCGAGTAGCCGCCCCGGCTTGGAGGCGCCCGCCAAGTGTGGAACACTCCGGCGCGCCGCCGAGGGGGGGCAGGGAAACCGCAGGCCATGATGGACGACCGCGCACCGGACGAGACCGTCAACGTCGCCGTCGACGGCCACAACGTCGTCGCCTACAGCTTCGGCAGCGGCGACGAGGTTCTGTTCTGCGTCAACGGCGGTCCGGGACTGCCCTGCGACTATGTGCGCGACGCCCACTCCTGGCTCGCGGACAAGGGCTACCGGGTGGTGGCCTTCGACCAGCTCGGCACCGGCAGGTCGGACCGGCCCGAGGACGCCGCGCTCTGGACCATCGAGCGCTACGTCGAGGAGGTGGAGACGGTGCGCACCGCGCTCGGGCTCGGCCCGGTCCACTACTACGGCCAGTCCTGGGGCACCTGGCTCGGCCAGGAATGGGCGCTCGCCTACCCCGGGAGCTTCAAGACCTTCATCCTCGCCAACGGCGCCGGCGACATCCCGCACCTGGTAAGCGAGCTGCATCGCCTGCGCCACGCGCTGGGGCACGAGACCGAGGCGATGATGCAGCGCCACGAGGCCGAGGGCACCATCGACCACCCCACCTATCAGGCGGCGATCACCATCCTCAACTACCGCCACGTCTGCCGGCTGGACACCTGGCCGGCCCCGGTCATGCGCTCGCTCGGCGACTGGAACATGGGGCCCTACGAGGCGATCCAGGGGCCCAACGAGTTCTGCTACACCGGCAGCATCAAGGACAAGAACTGGCTGCCCGAGCTGCGCCGGATACACCAGCCGGCGCTGGTGCTCTGCGGCCAGCACGACGAGCTGACGCCGGCCTGCTCGATGAAGCTCGCAGCGGCGCTCCCCAATGCCGGGATCAAGGTCTTCCCCAACTCCTCCCACCTGCCGATGTACGAGGAGCCGGAGGCCTATTTCGAGACCCTGCTGGGCTTCCTCGATGCCCACCGCGGCTAGCCGCCCCACGACGGAGGACAAGGAATGACCGCGAGCGAGAAGCGCGCCGCGCTCGCCGGCGCGATCCGGGAGGGGCGCTTCGTCGTCGCGCCCGGCATCTACGACATGATCTCTGCCAGGCTCGCCGACGGCATGGGCTTTCGCGCGCTCTACATGACCGGCTACGGCGTCGCCGCCTCCCACCTCGGCCTGCCCGATGCCGGGATCGCGAGCTACGCCGACGTGGTCGGCCGGGTCCGCACCATCGCCGGCGGCACGGCCTCGCCGCTGATCTGCGACGCGGACACGGGCTTCGGCGGCCTCCTCAACGTCCGGCACACGGTGCAGGGCTACGAGGACGCGGGCTGTTCCGCGATCCAGCTCGAGGACCAGGAGATCCCCAAGAAGTGCGGCCACACGCCGGGGCGCCGCGTCGTGCCGGTGGACGACATGGTGGAGAAGGTGCGCGTCGCCGCAGAGGCGCGCAGCGATCCCGACTTCCTCATCATCGCCCGCACCGATGCGCGCACCAGCCTCGGCCTCGACGAGGCGCTGGCGCGGGGCCAGGCCTACGCCGAGGCCGGCGCCGACGTGATCTTCATCGAGGCGCCCGAGAACGAGGCGGAGATCGCGCGCATCGGCGAGGCCATCGACAAGCCGCTGCTGGCCAACATGGTGGACAGCGGCAAGACCCCGATCGTGCCGGCCGGGCGGCTCGCGGAACTCGGCTACAGCATCGCGATCTATCCCGCGATCGGCATGCTGCCGGCGGCCGGCTCCATGAAGCGCGCCTTCGAGGCCCTGCTGCGCGACGGCTCGACCGCGAACGTCGACGCGCCGATGATCTCGCTGCCGGAGATGCACACGCTCATGGGCTTCGAGGACGTGTGGGCCTTCGAGCGGCGCTGGGCGCGGTCGGAAGCCGAAGCGGCGGAATAGACGAAGGCCCCCGCGCCGTCTCCGCCCCGCCGGCGCCACCGCTTGGCCGGGGAGCCGTCAATGCACTAACATTCCGTGCGGACCCCTCGGCGAGGGCCGGTCACGCTCATGCCAAACGCTCTGCTGGTCTATCCGGAACAGCCGCCCACCTTCTGGGGGGCCGACTATGCGCTGGAAATGTCGGGGATCAAGGCGACCTTTCCACCCCTGGGGCTGCTGACCATCGCAGCGATGTTTCCGCCGCGCTACGCGCTGCGCGTGGTGGACATGAACGTGAGCGCGTTGCAGGACGCCGACCTCGAGTGGGCGGACCTGGTGTTCACGTCCACGATGATCACGCACCACCCGTCGCTGCTGGCCGTGATCGAGCGCTGCAACGACGCGGGCGTTCCGGTGGTGGCCGGAGGGCCGCATCCGACCACGTTTCACGAGGACATCGCAGGCGTGGACCACTTCGTCCTGGGCGAGGTCGAGGAGATCTTCGCGGAGTTCCTTCGGGATCTGGAAGAGGGCAGCGCCAAGCCTCTCTATCGGGAAACGGGCAAGCCGGCCGTGACCCTGACGCCGGTGCCGCGCTTCGACCTCATCGACATGAACATATACGCCACGATGAGCGTGCAGTTCTCTCGGGGATGTCCCTTCGACTGCGAGTTCTGCGACATCATCAAGCTCTATGGTCGCGTGCCGCGCACCAAGTCGCCGGAACAGGTCGTGGCGGAGCTGGACTCCCTTTACCGCCTGGGCTGGCGAGGCCCGGTCTTTCTGGTCGACGACAACTTCATCGGCAACAAGCGGGATGCCATGAACCTGCTGCCGGTGATCGCCGCGTGGCAGAAGGCCAGGGGGTATCCGTTCACACTGATTACGGAAGCGAGCGCGAACCTCGCGCTCATGGAAGAGTTGATGGACGCCATGGTCGAGGCCGGCTTCGATACCGTGTTCGTCGGCATCGAGACCCCGAACCCCGAGGCCCTGCTCAAGACCAAGAAGCAGCAAAACACCAGCAAGGGCCAGGAGAACTACCTCTTCACTGCCGTTCGAAAGATCCAGCAGCACGGGATGCAGGTTCAGGGCGGGTTCATCCTGGGTCTGGACGGCGATGGCGAGGGCGTGTTCGACGCCCAGATCGAGTTCATCCAGGAGACCGGAATTCCCGTTGCCCCCCTCTACTTGTTGACCGCCCTGAAGGGCACCGACATGTACGAGCGCATGAAGTCGGAGAAGCGGCTTCTGGAGACGCCGATCGGCACCAACGCCATGTCTCTCAACTTCAGGACGGAGATGAACTACAAGACCTTGATTGAAGGATACAAGCGAGTGATTGCCTCTCTTTACGATCCGACTCTGGAGAATTACTTCAGGCGCTGCCTGACGCTGTTCCAGCACTGGAAGCCTGCCCCGCACCTTCGCAAGTCGAAGAGCGAGAACGAAGTCTTTGCAGCCCTCATGGGCGTTCGCCGCTGTCTCTCAGCCAGACAAATCCCTGTCTTCTCGAAGTTCATCGACCAGGTCACCAGGGACCACCCTCGCATGCTCCCCGACGCGATCTACCTGGCCGCCATGGGGCATCACTTCGAGAGGATCGGCCGTCAGCAGATCGCGATCCACGACTTTCTGAGCTTCCTGAGAGGCGAGCTGGAGACGGTGCGGGAGGCGATTCCGGGCCACATTTCCGACGCGGAAGAACCCGATAGCCGGAGAGAGGCGTCATTCGAGCGAGCCCAGGGCCGTTACGAGTCCATCCCCGATGAGTTTCGCTACCGGGGCGACGGGCTGGACGATGCGCTGGAGTCCTTCCGACGCGCGGTGGATGCGCGCACGGACGAGCCCGCACGCGCTGCAGTGGCCTGAGTCACGTCGCCTGCGATTGCCTCTCCGCCCCCGAAGGCGGAGGGGCCGGCGTGAGGTGGGGGCTCGCTACTCCGCCGCGGCGCCGGCCTTGGCAGCGCCGGCCTCCCGCTCCTGCAGGAAGCGCAGGACGCGACGGTTGAACTCCGGCGGCTTCGGCGGCTCGAGGCTGGTCTCCTCCAGGCAACGCTCGCGCAGCTCCTCGACGGTGCCGCCGCGATCGAAGAGCTTTACCTCGCCGCGCGCGGCGCGCAGCCTGTCGCGCAGCGCCGAGGTGGCCTCCTCGTCGACCGTGAGGTCGTCGCGCAGCACCACGCCGTAGCGCTCGGCACCGGCGCGCGTGACCAGCCCGCGCTCCACTTCCAGCGCCACCAGCGCCGGGTCGCGCTCGTAGGGGTCGCCCCAGCCGCCGCCGCCCCAGGTCTTGAAGAGCAGCAGGTCGCCGGCCTCCACCTTGACGTGGTCGCACTTGGACGGCAGCACCTCGAAGGAGCCGTCGGTGCGGTGGATCTCCTTGCGGCTGCGCGCACCGGGCAGGCCGCCGTTGACCCCCCAGGGATAGGTGAGCCAGCGGTCGTCGTGCAGCGACATCTCGCCGGGCTCCAGCGCGCGGTAGCCGATGGTGACGCCGTTGCCGCCGCGATGCAGGCCGGGCCCGCCGGAATCCGCGATGGTCTCGTAGACCTCGATGCGGAGCGGGAAGTAGGCCTCCAGGAACTCGTTCGGCACGTTGGTGAACGAGGGCCAGAGCGAATGGCCGTCGGGACCGTCGCCGGCTGGCCGGCCGGGAATGCCGCCGAAGCCGATCTGGTAGAGCTGATACCACTCGCCCTCGCTCGAATAGCCCGAATACATGAAGTGCGGGCTGTCGGAGAAGCCGGCGGCAACCATGAGGTTGGGCGCGCGCTGGCCGAGCAGGCCGCCGAGCACGTCGAAGATGCGGCCCAGCGCATGGGTGCGGGACGAGAGCGCCGCGGGCTTCAGCGGCTTGAGCAGGGTCCCCGGCGGGATCCGCACGTCGACGTGGTCGTAGAAGCCGTCGTTGAACATGATCTGCGGGTCGAACACGTTGATCATGTAGACGCCGACGAACATCTTGAACATTTCTTCGTTGAGGAAGAAGTTGATCGAGCTTTCCGACTGCGGGTCGGTGCCGTCGAAGTCGAAGACCAGCGTGTCGCCGTCGCGCCACATCCTGCAGGCCATCTTGTAGGGGCCCATGCCGAGCCCGTCGTCGCAGACGTAGTCCTCGAAGTAGAGGGTCTCGTCCTCGCCGACGGTGTTGCGGATGAGGTGCAGCATGGCGCGCCGGTTGCGCTCCAGCAGCTCGTCCATCGCCGCGATCAGGGTGTCGACGCCGAAGCGGTCGCAGAGCTCGTGGAGGCGCTTCTCGGCCAGGCGCACGGCGGCGATCAGCGCGTTGAAGTCGCTCCGGTTCCACTGCGGCATCCGGCACTGGTGCAGGATGACCTTGAGCACGTCCTCCTGCAGCTCGTCGTTCTTGTAGATTTTGACCACCGGGATGAC
This sequence comes from Alphaproteobacteria bacterium, assembly GCA_022823305.1. GTDB lineage: Bacteria > Pseudomonadota > Alphaproteobacteria > UBA828 > UBA828 > WTGU01. Next base: position 17,850 of record JAJDXK010000055.1, on the reverse strand, counting down.
GACGCCTTCCTCGTAGATCTGGTTGGCGTCGGTGGGCAGGCTGCCGGGCACCTTGCCGCCCACGTCGGTCATGTGGCCGAACATCGACGCGTAGGCGATGAGGCGGCCGTCGCGATAGACCGGGCGCAGGATCAGCCAGTCCGGCGCGTGGCTGATGGCGCCGGCGCAGCTGTAGGGATCGGAGGTGAGGAAGATGTCCCCCTCCTCGATGGTGCCGTCGTACTCGCGCTTGAAGCCGTGGATGAAGGAGCCGAACTGGCCGACGACCATCTTGCCGTCGGGGTTCGCGATCATCGGGAACTCGTCGTGCTGCTCGCGGATGCCCGGCGACATGGCGGTGCGGTAGAGCACGGCGTCCATCTCGTAGCGGGCGCTGCGCATCGCGCTCTCGATGATGTCGAGGGTGATGGGGTCGAGATCGACCGGCTCGAAGGGCGCGTCGTTGGTCTGGACGATGGTGACTGGCATGTCGCTTCTCCCCCGCCTCAGTGGCCGATCGGGTTGATGATGATGTTGCCGTATCCGTCGACCACGCCCGCATGGCCCGGCAGGATGAGCGTGGTCGAATCCATCTCGGTCACGATCGCCGGCCCCTCGATCCTGTTGCCGGCCTGGAGCCTGGCGCGGTCGTAGATGGCGGCCTCCCGGTCGCGATTGTCGACGTAAACCGAAGTGCTCGCAACCGCGGCCGCCGACGCATCCGTTCCGCCCTCCGGCACGTGGCCAGCCTCGACGAAGGTCTCGGCGCCGCGCACGATCGCGCGCAGGGTCACGATCTCGTGCTCCGCGTCGAGCGCGAAGGTGAAGAGCTGGGTGTGCTCGTCGTCGAACTGCCTCGCGAGGCAGCCGAGCCCCTCGCTCTCGAACTCGTCTGCGGTGAAGCTCACCGGAAGCTGCAGCCCCTGGCCGTGGTAGCGGAGGTCCACCTCGTACTGCACCGACTGATCCCCGCGCGCGATGCCCTCGGCGTCGAGCTCCTGGCGGGCGCGGGCCTCGAGATCGTCGAGGATGCCGCGCACCTCGGTGTCCGAAGTCTCGGAGAAGCGGCGCACGAAGCTCATCGAGGCCTCGTCGGTGACCCGCGTCGTCGCATCGCCGTAGGCGCAGAGCACGCCCGGCGAGGGCGGGATGATGACCGGCCAGGAGTTCATCAGCTTCGCCAGCGCATTGGCGTGCAGCGGCCCGGCCCCGCCGAAGGCGATCAGCGCGAAGTCGCGCGGATCGAAGCCCTGCTGCACCGAGACCAGCCGGAGCGCGCCGAACATGTTCTCGTTGACGATGTCGATGATTCCGGCCGCGGCCCGCTTGAGATCGAGACCGAGCGCCGTGGCCACGGTCTGCACCGCGGCGGTCGAGGCCTCCACGTCGAGCTGCATCTCGCCGCCGATCAGCTCGCTCGGCAGATAGCCCAGCACGACGTTGGCGTCGGTGACGGTGGGCTGGTCGCCGCCCTTGCCGTAGGCCGCAGGCCCGGGGTCGGCGCCCGCGCTCTGCGGCCCGACGCGGAGCGCACGGGTGATCTCCGGCACATGCGCGATCGAGCCGCCGCCCGCGCCCACGGTGCGGACGTCAAGGGAGGGCGCGCGCACGGTGACGTCGCCTACCGTGGTCTCGCGCCGCTTGCGCGGCACGCCGTCGAGGATCAGCGCGACATCGGTGGACGTGCCGCCCATGTCGAGGGTGAGCAGGTTCCCATAGCCGGCCTGCCTGGCGATCCAGAGCGCGCCGGCGACGCCGCCGGCGGGCCCGCTCATCAGCACGTTCACCGGCGAGTTGCGGCTCGCCTCGACCGAGGCGAGACCGCCATCCGAACGCAGGATGTGAAGATGCGCATCGATCCTGCGCTGCTTCAGCTCCTTCTCGAGGTTGGCGACGTAGCCCTGCACCACCGGCGCCACGTAGGAGTTGGCGACCGTGGTGATGGCGCGCTCGTACTCGTACATCTCCGGCAGAACCTCCGACGAGATCGAGACCGGCACGCCCGGCATCACGTCGTGGGCGATGGCGCGGATCCGCTCCTCGTGATGGCCGCCGGCATAGGCGTTCATCAGGCAGACGGTCAGCGCCTCGATCCCCTGCCCCTTGAGGTGGGCGAGCTTCTCGCGCAGGTCGTCTTCCTTGAGCTCGCGCACCGTCTCGCCGCGGGCGCTGGTGCGCTCATCGGCCTCGACGGTGAGCTCGAGCGGCGCCAGCGGCTCGGGCTTGGGCCAGATGATCCAGCCGGCCAGGATGCCGGGCACGAAGGAGCGGGCGATCTGCAGCATCTGCCCGTAGCCCTCGCTGGTCACCAGGCCGACGCGGGCGCCCTTGCCCTCGAGGATGGTGTTGGTCGCCACCGTGGTGCCGTGCATCACGTGGGTGATCTCGGCCGGCTCGACGCCGGCGTTTGCGCACACCCGCTCGATGCCGCTGAGCACGCCGACCGAGGAATCCTGCGGAGTCGAGGGCACCTTGGCACGGAAGGTGCCACCGCTCGATTCGTCGATGAGCAGGAGATCGGTGAACGTACCGCCGACGTCCACCCCTAAGCGAAAAGCCATGCTTCCTCCTTCCAATCACGGAACGCGACCGAGACCACGCCGGCGCGGCGCAGCGGCCGGCGCCCGTTAGGGCTCGGCGCCCGCCCCTGTCCGCGGTGACCCGCCCGGCCTAGCCCTCCGACGCCTTTTCCGCCTTTTTGGCGATGTTGAAACCGGCGCCGGTCCGCCGTTTCTGGATGATGTAGACAGCCAGGAAGCTCACGAAGATGACCACGAGCGAGAACACCGTCGTCATCGTGCCGATGGCGTAGATCGCCGGCGTCGCCGCCAGGGTCAGCGTATTCACGAGCTCGACCGGGAGCGTGTTGAATTCGCCCGCCACAGAGGATGTGCGGGGGAACTCGTCGTAGGAGAGCGTGAAACCGAAGAGCGCCACACCGATGAGTCCGGGCAGCGTGATGGGCACGATGACGTAGCGGAGCGCCTGCCACTGGGTCGCGCCCTGGTCCCTGGCCGCCTCTTCCAGCCTCGGGTCGAGCCGGCTGAACACCGCCAGCATGATGAGGACGCCGAAGGGCAGCGTCCAGCTCAGGTGCGCGCCGAGAGCGCCCGACCACCACTGGCTGGTCATGCCCAGGTTGGAGAAGCCCAGCCCGATGCCCAGGCTGATCAGGATCGAGGGGCAGATCAGGCTGGCGACCACCAGATAGAAGACCACGATGTTGCCGATGAAATTCTTGCGGAACGCGAGACCGGCAAGGAACGAGATGCCCATGGTGAGCACCATCACGATCAGGCCGAGGATCAGCGAGCGGCCGAAGGGCCAGCGGAAATCGCCGATATAGCTCGGATCGATCACCTCCTTGAACCAGAAGAGCGAGAAGCCCTGCATCGGGAAGGAGAGCGAGGCGCCGTCGTCCTGGAACGAGAGAATCACGATGATGACGATCGGCCCGTAGAGGAACAGGAGGTACAGGTAGAAGATCGCCGCACGCGGCCAGTAGCCCGGCGCCCGTCTGTATTCCGTTTCCATGGCTAGAGCTGCTTCCGCACGTCGACGAGGCGCATGATCATGCCGACGATCAACAGCACGGCCAGCAGAAGAACGATGGCCGAGGCCGAGGCCGGCGGGTATTGGACATTGTAGATCTGGTTGCTCATCGAGGCCATGACCGTGCCGACCTGCGCGCCGCTCAGGATGCGGATCGCCGTGAAATCGCTCGCCACGAGGGCGGTCACGAAGATCGCGCCGATGGCGAGGCCCGGCTTGCAGAGCGGGATGATCACGTGCATCAGGATCTGGAGCCCGGAGGCGCCGTTGTCCTTCGCGGCCTCGATCAGGTCGCGGTTGATACGCGCCATGACGTTAAAGAGCGGCGCCATCATGAAGAGCGTAAATATCTGTATGTAAGACAGAAAGACGGCGAATTCCGAGAACAGGAGGAATTCGAGCGGCGTGTCCGATATGCCGACCGCCATCACCGCCTGGTTGATGATCCCCTCCTTCCCCAGGAAGGGCAGCCAGGCCACCATGCGGATGACGCCGGAAGTCCAGAAGGGCACGACGCAGAGCAGGAAGAGGAGCAGCTTGGTCCTGAGCTGAATGAGGTCGAATACCAGGAAATAGGCGAGTGTGAAGCCGAGAACCGTCGTGATGGCCAGCGTGATCGCCAGCATCTTCAGGGTCTGCAAATAGTTGTCGAGAGTGAGATTCTTGGAGAACAACTTGATGTAATTGGAGAAGGTCCAGTCGCCCTCCACCATCATGAAGCCGTTGAAATTCCACAGGCTGATGATCACGATCACGATCACCGGCCCGATCAGGAAGAAGAGCAGCGTGATCAGCAGCGGCGAAATCTGCAGCGCCGTCGCGTAGCGACTGAATATAGCGTTGATCGCCGCCATTAGCGCTGACTCTCGGGCAATTGGTGTCTTCAGAGATCACAAAAGAAAGTGGGAGTGCGGGACGCGTCGCCGACCCGCACTCCCAGATGCTCCCTCCGCTTACGCGGCGATGAACTCGTTCCAGCGGTCGGTGAGGTACTCGTTCTCGTTCATGACCGAGTTCCACACCGCGACGCGGCCCATGCGGTTCTTGTAGGAGCCGCCGTCGCGCACCGCACCCACCTTCTCCATCAGCTTGCCGAAGGGGCTGTAGATGTCGACCGTGGCGGGCTTGCCCTCGAACCAGAAGTCCCACTCGGCTTCGGGCAGGTGCTTCTGGGTGTTGTCGGGCGTCACCACATAGTAGCCCTGGCGCGCGAAGAACGCCCCGGCCGGGCCCGAGTGGTACCACGTCACGTAGTCGTAGACGGCGCCGAGCTTCTTGCCCTCGACATGCTTCGGCAGCAGATGCCCCAGGGTCCAGGAGCGGTAGCCTTCCTTGAGATCCTGATAGATGCAGGGCACGCCCTGCTCACGCACGGCGGTCACCGCCGGCGACCACATGGACTGGATGACGACCTCGCCCTCCACCATGAGCTGGACCGACTCGTTGAAGGTCGACCAGAGGACGCGCCAGTGGCCGTCGTTCTTGAGCTGAATGAGGCGGTCGATCGAGTAGTCGATCTCCTCGCGGGTCATGTTGCCCTTGTCGCCGTACTCGATCTCGCCGTTGCCCTGGAACGCCTGGGCGGCGTCCATGAGGCCGATCTGCGGGAAGGCGACGAGCGCCGCCTTGCCGGCGAATTCCGGATTGACCAGCTCGGCCCAGGAATCGATGGGCCGGCCGATCAGGTCGGGCCGGATGCCGAGCGTGTCGGCGTTGTGCAGCACCGGGTGGTTGGTGATCCACTGGGTCGAGCCCGCTTCGACGAAGTCGGTCGAATCGGGGCCCGAGGTGTAGGCCACGGTGCTCGGGTTCTGGCCGTCGCCGAACCAGGCGTCCGGCCAGATCTTGCCCGGTGCCTTGTAGAGGTCGACCACCGTGTCCCATTCGGGCAGCTTGGTGGTGTCCCACGCCTGGAAGTTGCCCGAGGGCCACATGAACTTCATCAGCATGTAGGGCGGCTCGAAGAGGTCGCCCGAGTTGGGCTGGGTCAGCGCGCGCGACTGAATCGCCGGAATCTCGGCGGCGGTCTGACGCACGGTGAAGTCCAGGGCCTCGTTGGCCATGTCCTCGAGCGGCTTCATGTTGGAGACCGCCATGCCGACGGTGCGGACGGTGATGTCCTTGATGTCCTGCGCCCACAACGTGGGGAAGCCGCCGCTGAGCGTGCCCGCGGCGGCAACGCCGGCCACGGCCGCCGTTCCCTTGAGGACCGAGCGGCGGCTCACGCCGGTCTCGATCTTGTGGCTCTTGATCCTCTTCATCTCTTCCTCCCTCGCCTGCGTTCCTCGAATGGTCGCCCTGTCGCCGGCCCGGACGATGGTTTCCTCGGGTGAAGCAGCGTGGCGGCCGCCGGCGGGCGCCACCTCGGATAAACTAGAAAGTCTCCCCGATCAGGTTCTGGGCGCCGCGGGCGCGCTCCATCACGCGCACGTCGTCGCTCGCCCAGGTGACGGTGACCTGGTCGCCCACCTTGGTCGGGTTGGCGAAGTACTCGCGATCCTCGATCACCGCGACCAGCTCTCGCTTCTCCTCCCGGGTCATGGTGAGCTTGACCCAGTTGCCCTGGTACTCGATGGCGTGGACGGTGCCGCCCAGGGTGTTGCCGCGGTCGGTCTCGACCTCGCCGCTTGCGAGATGCACCTTGTCGCGCCGGACGCCGAAGTTGACCTCCTGGCCCACCTCGTGGCCGTCGCGCGGCAGGTGGAACTGGTCGCCCTCGGCGCCCGCCACCGTCACCTGGTTGCTCTCGATGCCCGAGACCTTGCCGGCGAACACGTTCCAGCCGCCCATGAACTCCGCCACATAGGTGGTGCGCGGCTCGTCGTAGATCTCCGGCCCCGTCGCCGCCTGCTCGATATGGCCGGTGTCCATCACCACGACCATGTCGGCGATGGCCAGCGCCTCGGGCTGGGTGTGGGTGACGTGGATGAAGGTGATGCCGAGATCGATCTGGATGTGCTTGAGCTCGGCACGCATCTGCAGGCGCAGGAACTCGTCGAGCGCCGACAGCGGCTCGTCCAGCAACAGCACCTTGGGGTTGGTGATCAGCGAACGGGCGAGCGCGACACGCTGCTGCTGCCCGCCGGAAAGCTGCGCCGGCATGCGATCGGCCAGCGGGTCCAGCTGCACCCGCTGCAGCACCTCGTAGGCGCGCTCGCGGCGCTCGCCCTTGTTGACGCCCTTCATCTTCAGGCTGAAGGCGACGTTGTCCAGCACCGTCAGATGCGGGAAGAGCGCGTAGCTCTGGAACATCATGGACGTGCCACGCTGCCCGGTGGGCTTGCCGATCACCGATTCGCCGCCGATCAGCACGTCGCCTTCCGTGGGCACCTCGTGACCGGCGATGATGCGCAAGAGCGTCGTCTTGCCGCAGCCGCTCGGCCCGAGCAGGCAGCAATAGCTGCCGTCGGGTATGGTGAGATCGATGTCCTCGACAGCTACAGTGGGGCCGAACCGCTTGGTCACGCCCCTGATTTCAACGTCGCCGCGTTCTGCCATGGCTCCCAGCGTCCCTTCGGCCCACGGCGGGAGTCTGGCCGCTCCCTTGGGCCCACGTCGTCGCTACCGCGACAGGTTGACATACCCGCCACACGTCGCGGCCTCAAGCATTTTATATACCAGATCGGCAGGATATGCTCGCGGCGCGCGAACCGGCGGAGGGGAGTGACAGGCGATGGAAAGCCCGGCAGAGACCGTGGACAAGGAGCAGGAAGCGCTGATTCTCGACGGAATCGAACGATTCCTGGACCGCGATGTCCGCCCCCACGTCGCCGCGCTGGAGCACGACGACATCTACCCCGAGGATATCGTCGAGAAGATGAAGGAGATGGGCCTCTTCGGCGCCACCATCTCCGAGGAGTACGGCGGCCTCGGCCTGCCGATCACCACCTATGCCAAGGTGATCGAGCGGCTCTCCCACGCCTGGATGTCGGTGAGCGGCCTCATCAACTCGCACCTCATCATGGCGGCGGCGGTCGAGCGCTTCGGCACCGACGACCAGCGCGACGCCTACCTGCCCCGCTTCGCCAGCGGCGAGCTGCGCGGCGGACTCGCGCTCACCGAGCCCGACTGCGGCACCGACCTGCAGGCGATCCGCACCACGGCGAAGCGCGAGGGCAACAACGCCTACGTCGTCAACGGCGCCAAGACCTGGATCACCAATAGCATCCACGGCACCTGCCTCGCGCTGCTGGTCAAGACCGACCCGGGCGCCGAGCCCCGCCACAAGGGCATGAGCCTCTTCCTCGCCGAGAAGGGCGAGGGCTTTCGCGTCAGCCGCAAGCTGGAGAAGCTCGGCTACCGCGGCATCGACACCGCCGAGCTCGCCTTCGAGGACTACCGCATCGACGCGGACAGGCTGATCGGCGGGGTCGAGGGCAAGGGCCTGCAGCACGCGCTGAGCGGGCTCGAGCTCGGCCGCATCAACGTGGCCGCGCGCGGCGTCGGCGTCGCCCAGTCGTGCCTCGACGAGGCGGTGCGCTACTCCCAGGAGCGCAAGACCTTCGGCAAGGCGATCTGCCAGCACCAGGCGATCCAGATCAAGCTCGCCGACATGGTCACCCGCACCGAGGCCGCGCGGCTGCTCACCGAGCGCGCGGCGCTCGCCTACGAGACCGGCCAGCGCTGCGACATGGAGGCCGGCATCGCCAAGCTCTTCGCCACCGAGGCCGCGCTCGAGAACAGCATCGAGGCCATGCGCATCCACGGCGGCTATGGCTACTCCAAGGAGTTCCCGATCGAGCGGATGTACCGGGACGCGCCGCTGCTCTGCATCGGCGAGGGCACCAACGAGATCCAGCGGCTGATCATCGCGCGCCAGCTGATCGAGCGTAACCCGGCGTGAGCGAGGAGGCCGCCGCAGCGCCTTCGGCGGCCCCTGTGCGGCCGCTCGAAGGGCTCACCGTCGTCTCGGTCGAGCAGTACGGCGCCGCGCCCTTCGGCACCATGTACCTCGCCGATCTCGGCGCCGACGTCATCAAGATCGAGAATCACCAGGTCGGCGGCGAGATGGGGCGCCATGTCCTGCCCTATGCCGAGGACGGCGACAGCCTCTTCTACCAGACCTTCAGCTGCAACAAGCGCTGCCTCGCGCTGGACCTCAAGAAGCCGCGCGGCCGCGAGGTCCTGGAGCGGCTCGCGGCGCGCGCCGACGCGCTCATCAACAACCTGCGGGGCGACCTGCCGGCGACCCTCGGGCTCGACTACGCGAGCCTCGGCGCCGTCAACCCGCGGCTGGTCTGCGTGCACCTCTCGGCCTACGGCCGCGACAACGAGCGCGCCGCCTGGCCCGGCCTCGACTACGTGATGCAGGCGGAGGCCGGCTACCTCTCCATGACCGGGGAGCCGGACAGCGTGCCGACCCGCTTCGGGCTCTCGATCGTCGACTTCATGGGCGGGCTCACCGCGGCGCTGGCGCTGGTCTCGGGCGTGATGCGGGCGCGCGCGAGCGGAAAGGGCATGGACATCGACACGCCGCTCTACGACGTGGCGATGAACAACCTGAGCTATCCCGCGACCTGGCACCTCAACGAGGGCTTCGAGCCGAGGCGCGTGGCGCGCTCGGGCCATCCCTCGCTGGTGCCGAGCGAGCTCTACCGCACCGCCGACGGCTGGCTCTTCGTGATGGCAAACAAGGCCAACTTCTGGCCCGTGCTCTGCCGCGCCATGGAGCGGCCCGAGTGGATCGACGACCCCCTGATGCGCGACTTCGCGGCGCGCTACGAGAACCGCGAGGAGGTGGTGCGGCGACTGGAAGAGGTGTTCCTGACACGCACCACCGAGGCGTGGCTGGAGCGCCTCGCCGGCGTCCTTCCGTGCGCGCCCGTCAACGACGTGGCCGGCGCGCTCGCGAGCGACTTCGCCGCGGAGCGGCGCATGGTGCAGGAGGTGCCGCACCCCGGGCGCGGCACCACGCGCCTGGTGCGCCAGCCGATCACCGTGGACGGGGAGGTGATGCCGCGCCGCGCGGCGCCTGCCCTCGGCGCCGACACCGCCGCCATCCTCGCCGAGCTCGGCTACGGGGCGGACGAGATCGAGGCCCTGGAGGCCGACGGCACGGTCCTTCGGAACCGCCGCTCAGGGTAGTGTGACCAGCCCGCCGGAGGCGACGCAGGTCTGGCCGGTCATGAATCCCGCGGCGTCGCTGAGCAGGAAGTACGTGAGCTCGGCGATGTCGTCCGGGGTGCCGGCCCGGCCGGCCGGCGTGCTCGCGATGATGCGCTGGCGCATCTCGTCGGGCATGTCGCGGGTCATCTCCGTGTCGACCAGGCCCGGTGCCACACAGTTGACGCGGATCGCGGGGCCAAACGCGACCGCGCAGTTGCGCGAGAACCCGATGATGGCGGACTTCGACGTGCCGTAGGCGATCAGCCTGTCCCGCCGCATGGTGGTCGGCGCCAGCCCGTTGATCGAGGAAATGCAGACGATGCGCCCGTCGCCCCGGGCGAGCATGTGCTCCCTGGCGCGCCAGACGCAGTTGAACGTGCAGTCCAGGTTCACCGACAGGATGCGGCGCCAGAGCTCGACGGGCATGTCGACATCGTCCCGGAACGAGGCGATCCCGGCGTTGGTGACGAGCAGGTCCACGGGGCCCCTGTCGGCCTCGATGCTGCCGAACATCGCATCGGTCGCCTCGAAGGACGACACGTCGGCCTGGTAGACGCCTCCCTCGCTGCCCTCGGCCCGGATCTGCGCCAGCGTCTCCGCTGCGGCCTCGTGGCTGGACGAGTGGTTGATCGCCACCCATGCGCCGGCCCGCGCGAGGCGCCGGCAGACAGCGCGCCCGATGCCGCGCGAGCCGCCGGTCACCAGGGCGATGCGGCCCGCGAGCTCCCTGTCGGTCACCTCTGCCCCATCGGGGATGGCGGACCGAGCGGGTCAGGCCGCCTCGGAGACCGTGAAGCCCTCGCCCACGTGCGTGGCCTTCCACCAGGGCTGCGTCTCGATCCCCTCGGTCATCCAGCGCACCACGTTGGGGTGGTCGTCGAGCGGCAGCTTCGCCCAGCCATGGAGGTGCATCGGCGACGCCACCGCCACGTCGGCGATGGTCGGCTGATCGGCGCAGAGGTAGGCGCTCCCGCTCAGGCGCGCGTCCATGATGCCGGCGAGCTTGTGGAAATTGGGCGCTTCGCCGTCGAGCACTGCGGGGTCCGGCTGGTCGCCGAGAAGCGGCTTGACGCAGTTCTCGACCAGATGAACGTAGCAGGTCGAGAACCAGGCGCTGCATTCCCAGAGCAGCCAGCGGTTCACGTCGGCCCTGGTCGCGAGGTCGGTGGGATAGGCGCTCGCATTGCCCACCTTGTCGGCGGCGTACTGCATGATCGAGTTCGATTCCCAGAGGACCAGGTCGCCGTCGCGCATCACCGGGATCGTGGCGTTCGGATTGATCGCCACGACTTCCGGGCTCTTCTGGTCGCCCTTGAAGTAGTCGACCCTGGTGAGCGTATAGTCGGCACCGATCAGCTTGAGGCCGGCGAGCACCTTGCGGCAGTTCACCGTGATCGGATCAGCAATGATCTCCATCGTCGTCTCCCTTGCCGCGCCGGAGCGCCGGAGCGCCCGGGTCCGGAGCGGATGAGTGTTCCCTTCGCTGCGCCGCTCATAGCCGATGCGCCATGTCCAGTCCAACCGATGCGTGCGGCAGCCATCCTGCGCACCGCCGACAAACCCGTGGACGGCGTGATCCTGGCAGGCTAGCAGGGACGCGACCGCCGCACGCCACCCGAAGGGACGCAGCCCATGACCCGGATCGACATCCAGTTCACCATGTTCTCCGCGTTCTATTCGCCGCTGATCGCGACCATGGCCGGCGGGTTCCTGGCCGAGGAGGGGCTGGAGGGCGAGTGGTCCGTCTCGCCGCCGGGGGGCTCCGCGATCGCCGCCCTCGAGGACGGCAGCGCCCATGTCGTGCAGTCCGCGCTCAGCCAGGCCTTCGGGCCGCTTTCCCGCGGCGAGGATCCTGGCGTCGTCCATTTCGCCCAGATCAACGAGATGGACGGCTTCTTCCTGACCGGGCGCCAGCCGGACCCGGAGTTCGACTGGCGCAAGCTGGAAGGGGCGGCGGTCGTGCTCTTCGGCGGCGGCCAGCCGCTCGCCATGTTCAAGTATGCCTGTCACCGGGCCGGGATCGACTACGGCCGGCTGCAGGCGATCCATCCCGGAAGCGCAGCCGAGATCGACCGGGCCTTTCGCGCGGGCCTGGGCGACTACGTCCAGCAGCAGGGGCCCTTCCCCCAGCAACTGGAAGCCGACGGCGTGGGCCACGTCGTCGCCCAGGTCGGCCGGCAAATCGGCCGCTGCGGCTTTTCCAGCCTGTGCGCGCGGCGGGACTGGCTGGAGACCGACATGGCGAGGGCCTTCACCCGCGCCTATCGCAGGGCCCGGCTCTGGCTGAACGAGACGCCCGCTGCCGAGGTCGCACGGGCCGAGCGATCGTTCTTCCCGGAGATCGACGTGGAGGCGCTGGAGCGCTGCATCGCGACCTACCAGCAGCTCGGCTGCTGGACGCCCCCCATCGAGATCGCGCCGGAGGCCTTCGAGGCGACACTGGACATCTTCGCCTACAACGGCCTGATCGACGAGCGCTTCGCCTACGACCGGGTCTGCGCCTTTCCACCGACGGACTAGCTTGTCGAGCCGGAGCCGGACCCCGGCCGGACGCAAGCGGCGCGTTTACGTCTCCGTTTCGACCAGCCGCTCGAGTTGCACGATCAGCCGGGGAATGTCCCGCTCCACCGTCTCCCACACGCGCAACAGATTGATGTCGAAGTACCCGTGCACGAGGCGGTTCCGCATTCCGACAATGTCGGACCAGGGGATGTCGGTGTGCCGCGACCTGGTATCGGCCGACACCCGCGATGCAGCTTCGCCGACGATCTCGACCGCCTTCACGACCGCCAGCTGCAGTGTCCGATCCTGCTTGAAATCCGCAAGCGTCGTCCGGCTTGCGAGTTCTGCCGCCTCGCGCGCCGCCAGCAGCATGTCGAGCAAGAGAGCGGCGTCATGCCGCATAGATGGTCTCGGCAGACTTCAGGATGGCCTTGCGGCGTATGTGGTTCCGACTCTGCTCAATGCCTGCGCGTTCGGTGAGGTCCACGTCGCGCTCGAAGAGGGCCTTCAGCTCCTCTTCCATGCGAACCATGTCAAACAATGTGTGGCGCGCGCCGTCGTCGAACGTGACCAGCACGTCGATGTCGCTCTCCGGGCTGAAATCGTCCCTCAGCACGGACCCGAAGAGCGCGAGCTCCGTCACCTGCCAGCGCTCGCAGAAGGCGGCGATTCCCTCGGCCGGTATGGCGATGCGCGCAGTCATGCCGTGGCCTTCAGGCGAGGCTGAGCAGCGCCGCGACCTCCGCCGGCGTGGACGAGCCGTCGAGCGCCATGATCGCGTCCAGCGCCCGCTCGGCCCGGTCCGGCGAAAGCGTCATCGCGGCGTTGTCGCGGTACTTGGCGACGATCTCGTCGGCACCCAATGGCCGGCTGTCTGCGCCGCGGTTGACCTGCTCGCGGTGGCGCAGCGTGCGCCCGTCGGTCGTGCGGATCACCACCTCGCCCGAGTAGTAGGTGGGGAAGGCGGAATCGGGATCGACGCGGTAGCCGATGCGGTCGCAGAGCGCGAGCACGCCGGGGTCGGTGTAGGCCTCTGGCTCGAGCTCGGCGAGGGTGAAGCGCCCGCGTGCGAGCACGCTCGCGATCATGTAGTGGACGCTGAACTGGGCCTCGTAGGCGCTGGCCGGGCGGCGCTTGGCCGCCTCCGGCTCGCACACGACGCTGACGCAGCCCTCGCCGATGAGCGCGTCCACGCTCTCGACATCGTCCGGCACCAGCCCGTGCTCGTCGCGCAACGCCTGCGCCGCATCGCCCAGCGCATGCACCAGATGGCAGGCCGGATAGGGCTTGATGCCGATGCGCAGCATCTCCCACTCCTCGCCGAGGCCGGCGGTGCACTGCGGCCAGTCGACCTGCGCGTCGTGGGCGCCGTAGAGTGCGTAGAGGCCGAAGCGCCCCTCGTAGGGCTCGGCCGGGCCGCGAAAGCCCTGCTGGGCCAGCGCCGCGGCGCTGATGCCCGCGGCCGCGGCCCAGCCCGGGTGCATCCGCTTGGTCCAGGCGCCGTCGTCCAGGAACTGCAGGCTGCCCGACGCCATGCTGAGGGCGATGCCCTGGGCGTGGGCGAGCTGCGCCTCGGTCATGCCGGCGAGCCGGCCCGCGGCGAGCGCGGCTCCGAACACGCCGACCATGCCGGTGGGATGGAAGCCCAGGCGATGGAAGCCGCCCTGCGCCGCGGCCGCGATGCGCGCCGCGCCCTCGATCGCCGCGAGGTAGGCCGCGAGCGTCTCCCGCCCCGAGGCGCCGTGCCGCTGGCCCGCGGCCAGCACCGTCGGCACCGCGCTCGCCGTCGCGTGGATCACGCCGCCCACATGGGTGTCGTCGTAGTCGAGGCCGTGGATCAGGAAGCCGTTCATCTGCGCCGCATCGCGCAGCGGGAGCGAGGCCGGCATCCCGATCACCGGACAGGGGCCGTCGCCGGCGAGCCCGTGGATCGCCGTCAGCGTCTTGTGGCTGAAGTCGTAGCGCGAGGCGGCGAGCCCGATGCCCAGCGCATCGAGGATGTGCAGCTTGGCCCGCTCGACCACGGGCTGCGGCACGTCGTCCAGGGAAAGCGCGCGGGCGAAGCGCGCGAGCGTGCGCGCGATCGGCTCGCTGGGAGCGGTCTGGGTGTCGGCTACGGTCGCTTCGGCGAGGGCCATCGGCTGTCTCTGTCATCGGATGAAAGGGGCGACCCGACTCTAGCACGGCTCTTTGGATGCCGCCCCCGGCCGTGCGAAGGTGAGCGGTTCCTGCGCCAACGCCCGACGAGGAGTCCATGTCCGCCCAACCCATCGCGCCCGCCCTCTTCGACTTCCTGCGCGCGCTTAAAGCCAACAACGAGCGGCCGTGGTTCGAGGAGAACAAGGCGCGCTACCGGGCCGAGGTGCAGGACCCGATGCTCGACTTCATCCAGGCCTTCGCCGAACCGCTCGCCGAGATCAGCCCGCACTTCCGCGCCGATCCGCGCCGGAACGGCGGCTCGCTCTTCCGCATCTACCGGGACACGCGCTTCTCGAAGGACAAGACGCCCTACAAGACCAACGTCGGCGCCCACTTCCGCCACGAGGCCGGCAAGGACGCACACGCGCCCGGCTTCTACCTCCACCTGGAGCCGGGAACGTGCTTCGCCGGCTGCGGCGTCTGGCACCCGGACGGCGCCACCCTCGCCCGCATCCGCGACGCCATCGTGGAGCGGCCGCAGGAATGGACCCGCATAACCACGAGCGGCGACTTCTGCGGAACCTTCCGGCTGGCGGGCGAGGCGCTCAAGCGCCCGCCGCGCGGCTACGACCCGGACCACCCGCTGATCGAGGACCTCAAGCGCAAGGACTTCGTGGCGATCACGGACTTCCCGGAGGACGAGGCGACACGCCCCGACTTCCTCGACCGCTTCGCAGGCATCGCGCGCGCAGGCGCCGACCTGACCGCCTTCCTGTGCAAGGCGGTGGGCGTGCCCTTCTAGCCCCCTACTCCGCCTTCGGCCGGGGCGCGCCCTGCGGGAACACCGGCACGCCATCCGGGAACCTGACCCAGGGGTGCTGGCTCTCGCTCCAGACCACACGCGCGGGCTCCACGAAGCCGGGATCGGCGAAGCAGCCGACGGCGACGCCGTAATGGCCGGGGCGGAGCTCGGCGGTCCAGTAGAGGCTCGTGCCGCAGCGGGGGCAGAAGCGGATCGAGACGTCCAGGCCTGAATCCGCCACCCGTGCGTAGACCTGCGCCTCGCCATCCGCCGAGACCCTGTCCTCGCGGAAGTAGGCGCCGGTGCCGAAGGGGCTCCCGGTGCGGCGCTGGCAGGCGAGGCAGCTGCAGGCAATGACGATCTCGGGATCGCCCACCGTCGTCACCCGGAGCTGGCCGCACTGGCACGTGGCCCGATGGGTGTCTCCGCCCGCCATGGGAGCCTCCGCCGCTTGCCTGGATCGGCGCACCATAGCCGCCCGTCCCGCAGCCGGATAGGGTGGGATCGCCATGCGCCCGGCGATCCTCAATCCCCTCTTCGCCAAGGCCACCGTGCTGCCAGGGGTCGGCACCCGCACCGCGGCCGCCGTCGAGCATCTGGCCGGGCCGCTCGTGGTGCATCTGCTCTGGCACCTGCCCTCCGGGCTGATCGACCGGCGCCATGCGCCCAAGGTGGCCGAGGCCGAGGCCGGCACCACGGCGACGCTCACGCTGCGCATCGACCGCCACAGGCCCTCGCCCGATCGGCGGCGGCCGACCAAGGTTCTCTGTTCCGACGAGACCGGATTCATCACCCTGGTCTTCTTCCACGCCAGGGGCGACTGGCTGCAGAGGAGCCTGCCGGAGGGGTCGGTGCGCGTGGTGAGCGGGCGCGTCGAGCGCTACGGCGACGAGTTGCAGATGGCGCACCCCGACCACATCGCCCCGCTCGACGAGCGCGACAGCGTGCAGACGGTGGAGCCCGTCTACCCGCTGACCGCCGGGATCACGGCGAAGCCGATGACACGCGCGGTCCGCGCCGCGCTCGCAAAGGCGCCGGCGCTGCCCGAGTGGATCGAGCCCCGCCTGGTCGAGGCGCGGCACTGGTCCGCCTGGAAGGATGCGCTCGCCACCGCCCACGCGCCCGAGAGCACCGCCGATCTCGAACCGGACGCGCTCGCCCGCTCCCGCCTCGCCTACGACGAGCTGCTGGCGAACCAGCTCGCGCTCGCGCTGGTGCGCCGCTCGGCCAGGGGCGGACGCGGGCGCGCCGTCGCCGGCGACGGCAGGCTGCGCGCCAAGGTCGAGGCGGCGCTGCCCTTCCGCCTGACCGGAAGCCAGCGCCAGGCCGCCGACGAGATCGCCGCCGACCTCGCGCGCGAGCGGCGCATGCTCCGCCTGCTGCAGGGCGACGTCGGCAGCGGCAAGACCGTGGTCGCGCTGCTCGCCATGCTGGTGGCGGTCGAGGCCGGCGCGCAGGCGGCGCTGATGGCGCCGACCGAATTGCTGGCGCAGCAGCACGGAGCGACGCTCGGCGGGCTTCTGGAAGGCAGCGGGGTCTCCTTCGCCCTGCTCACGGGACGCGACAAGGGCCGCGAGCGGGAGGCGACGCTGACGGCGCTCGCCGCCGGCGAGATCGACATCCTGGTCGGCACCCACGCGCTCTTCCAGAAGGGCGTGGACTTCCACGATCTCGCGCTCGCCGTGGTCGACGAGCAGCACCGCTTCGGCGTGCACCAGCGCATGATGCTGGCGCGCAAGGGGCCTGCGGCGGACCTGCTGGTGATGACCGCGACGCCGATCCCGCGCTCGCTCGTGCTCACCGCCTACGGCGACATGGATGTCTCCCGCATCGAGGGACGGCTGCCGGGCCGCGGCGCGGTCGCCACTCGCGCCATGCCGCTGGAGCGGCTGGACGAGGTCGCCGCCGCCGTGGGCCGCGCGCGCGCAGCCGGGGCCAAGGTCTACTGGGTCTGCCCGCTGGTCGAGGAGTCGGAGACGGTGGACCTGGCCGCGGCGACGGACCGGCACGAAGGGCTGAGGCAGGCCTTCGGCGAGCGCGTGGCGCTGGTCCACGGGCGCATGAAGGCGGCCGAGAAGGACGCCGCCATGGCCGCTTTCGCCGGCGACGGCGCCGACATCCTGGTGGCGACCACGGTGGTCGAGGTCGGTGTCGACGTGCCGGCCGCCACCGTGATGATCGTCGAGCACGCCGAGCGCTTCGGCCTCGCCCAGCTGCACCAGCTGCGCGGCCGGGTCGGGCGCGGGGAGAAGCCCGGCACCTGCCTCCTGCTCTACGCCGCACCGCTCGGCGAGACCGCGCGCGCCCGCATCGCCATCCTGCGCGAGACCGACGACGGCTTCCGCATCGCCGAGGAGGACCTGCGCCTGAGGGGCGCCGGCGAGCTGCTGGGCACGCGCCAGAGCGGCATGCCGGAATTCCACCTGGCCGACCTCGCCCACCACGAGGAGCTGCTGGCGGTGGCCCGCGACGACGTGCGCCTGGTGCTCGAGCGCGACCCCGAGCTGGAATCCGAGCGCGGCCGGGCGCTGCGCACCCTGCTCTACCTCTTCGAGCGCGACATGGCGGTGCGCTACCTGCGCTCGGGGTGACTTAATCAGTTCCCTCAATCGCCGGGCGCTCGCACTCTTTTCGTTTCCCTCAATCGCCGGGCGCGAGCTCCGTTCGCTTGGCTACGCGCTTCGCGCGCGGCGCATGCGCGCCGTCCGAGCTGCGTCGCAGCCCGGTCCCTCGTGATCGACCTCCCGTTGGGTGCCGGGGGGAGACACCGG
>JAJDXK010000032.1 GCA_022823305.1 Alphaproteobacteria bacterium | reverse complement strand
CCCGATTCGAGTATCTCCATACGGGCCAGCGGCATGTGGAAGGCCGCACAAACAGGCCGGACACATGACTGCACCTGACCGCATGGCTGAACTGTCAAAGAAACTGCTTGCATCAACGGGGGCGTCCACACATGGACACTTGCGAAGCACCCACTTCCCGATCTCTCGGCCTGCCAAAGAGCGTGCCGCCCGAACAGGCGGCCTACCCCGGATGGATACGAGGTACCCGCGCACGATCGCGGTTGTTCCCGGCAGGCGAAAGGGCCTATACGGGGATCGGACCGGGGCGGCCGGATCGGAGGCCGCGAGGAAGCGGAGGAAGCGTCAATGAGCGACGGCTATCAGGAGATCACGCGTCTGGTGCAGACCTATTTCGACGGGCTCTACGAGTGCGACACGGAGAAGCTCGCCACCATATTCCACCCGTCCTCCCGTCTCTTCGCCAACATGAACGGCGAATTCGTCGACTGGCCGCGCGAGGAGTGGTTCGAGATCGTGAGCAAGCGCGTGTCGCCGGCGTCGAAGGGGGAGGCGCGCCACGACCGCATCGTCTCCATCGACATGTCTGACGACAACACCGCCGTCGTGACCTGCGAGTGCGCGATCCATCCGCGCTACTTCACCGACTACCTCTCGCTCATCAGGGTCGACGGCGAGTGGATGATCGTCTCGAAGTCCTTCCGCTTCGACGTGCACGAATAGCCGGGCGAAGGGGGGCGGAGGTTAAGCCCGAGGCTCCGTGTGCTCGCGGAGCCACGCGTCGAGCGCGGCGAGTGCGAACCCGTTGCGGTCGTAGAGGCGGGACAGGAAGGCCCACGTCTCGTCGGCGTCGGTCGTCAGGTCGATGCCGTTGATGGCGAGGAAGGTGAACGTCGCGGCAAAGGCCGTGCGCTTGTTTCCGTCGACGAAGGGATGATTCTGCGAGAGGCTCTCCCACAGCGCGGCCGCCTCCGCGATCAGATCGGCGTAGTAGCCGCTTTGCGGCCGGAACAGCGCGGCCTCGAGCTGGCCCGGATCCCGCACCCCTTCGGCACCGCCATAGGTCGCGATCTGGTCGGCGTGGATGGCGAGAACGTCGGCGAGGGTCAGATGGTCCCGCGTCACTCTGCGAGTTTCTTGTAGAGAGGTGCGTAGCGGGCGTGGCTCTTCTGATAGGCGCCCAGCACGTGCGGGCGCACGGTGCCCTGCCGGCGCTGCTCGATGAGCGCCGTGATCGCCTCCTCGACGAGGGCCTGAATCTGGCGGCCCTCCTGTTTTGCCAGACCGCGCAGGTCGGCGAGCAGGGCGCCGTCGACCTGAGTGGCGAATTTTTCGCGGGTCTGCGCCATGGCGGGGCCTCGATGCTTCCCCGACGACCTAGCTTCTTGCATCAAGATTTGTCAAGAAACTTCCCGCTGCGCAGCCGCTCCCGGCCGCCGCCCGTCAGTCGCCGCCGGCGCGGTGCCAGGCGGCGAGCGAGGCGAGATCGGTGAAGGTCATGTCGGGCGTCACGTCCACCTCGGGCGTGGCGCCGCCGCTGCGGCCCGCGCGGCGGTCGATCCAGCAGGTGGTGAAGCCGGCGGCGCGGCCGGGCTCCACGTCGTGGAACAGGCTCTGGGCCACGTGCAGCACCTCGGCCGGCCCGATGCCCTCCTCGGCGAGCAGGGACCGGGCGCGCTCGAAATGCGCCGGCGCGGGCTTGTAGCTGCCCACGTCCTCGGCGGTGACGACGGCGTGGAAGGGATCGCCCAGTCGCCGGGCGCTCGCGGCGAAGGAGGCGCGGTCCACGTTGGAGAGCACCATCAGCAGCCCGTGCCGGCGCAGGTAGGCGAGCGCGTCGACCGAATCGGGGAAGGGCGGCCAGTCGGCGATCGAGGCGCCGAAGGTCTCCGCGTCTGCGTCCGTCGCCGTGTGTCCGATGTCCGCCGCGATCGCCCTGTAGACGCGGGCCAGCACCTGCGGATAGGGCAGCGCCGGGTCGGCCGCCTGCACGCTGTGCTCGTGGCGGGCGAAGGCGGCGAGCAGCGCCTCGTCGCCGCCCTCGATCTCCGGGCGGGCGCGCAGCGCCTGGAGAATCCCCCGCTCCCAGTCGATCAGTGTGCCGTAACAGTCGAAGGTGAAGGCGCGAAAGGCGCTCGGGGTCATCGGCTCATCCTGCTGTGTCGATCGGTGGTGTGTTGAGCACGTCGACTGGCCTCAGCGCGTCGGGTCAGTCCGTCGACAGCGCTGTTGCGGTTCCGCTGAGCAGGGCTCTCAGGCCGAGGTAGGCCACGATGTCGGACTCGCCGCCGCGCGCCTCCTCGTACGATCCCCCGAGATGCTTCTGGAAGAACTTCAGCATCCGCTCCTGCGAATCCCGCCGCGCCCGGTCGTTCCCCTGCACTGTGTGGAACCTGCCGTTCATGCCTTCGACGTAGTAGGGCCCGCGCATCGGCAGGTCGAAGGAATGGTGGGCGTCCGGATAGACTTCCAGCTCTACGAGACCTTGGATCGTCGACTTCTCGGCAAGCGAGTCCAGGGCGATACATCGCGACGCCGGTGTCCAGTCGTCTTTCCCGCCGATCAGAATGAGGACGGGTCGCCTCAATGCGTAGGCCCAGGCGGCCTCGCACCAGGGATAGTAGGCGACAAGCGCCGCGTAGGAGGCGTGTCCCTCCCTGGCTCGGGAATCGACGGTCGATCCCAACGCCAGCCACAGGGCGGTGCCGCCGCCGAGTGACTGGCCGACATAGCCGATGCGCTCGGCATCCACGAAGGGCAGGGACGCCAGGTGATCGAAGGCGTCGTGCGCGTCGCCGAGCTGCAGCGGATAGTATTTTCCGCCGGTCTGGCAGCCATCGGTGATGCGGCGCGGGCCGAAGCTGTCGACGATGAGCGTGACGTAGCCGTTCTCGTTCAAGAGCGCCGCGTGCCGTCCCAGGCCGCGCCAGACCGTCTGGTGCGGCGTGTTCCTCTCGGTGCCGCCGCAGCCATGCGCCAGCACGACGGCGGGGAAGGGGCCGTCTCCTTCCGGCTTGGCGAGCCACGTCGCCGGGCCCACGTCGCCCTTGCTCGTGGCGATCCTGGTCGCGGTTCCCTGGTTTGTCTGGCAGGCTACGAGGCCGAGGCCCAGGGTCACGAGCAGGGCGCCGACGGCGCAGGCCTTCGCTATCGCACACATCCCTGTTCCTCCTGTGCCGTCGAGCACAGTGGCGCCGCGTCGCCCTCCGAGCCCCCTTGACCGATTGGTCGAACCACGCTCGAATGGGGCGGTGAAAAGAGGGGAGTGCGCATAGCACGCACTCCCCAGTGCCAGTGGTTCATGACCGCGGGAGATGGACGGTCGTCAGGAACAACCACTGGTAGCGCCGCAAGTCACACACTTCATGCAGGTCCCGTTGCGGACCAGCGTGAAGTTGCCGCAATCGCCGCAGGCCTCGCCCTCGTAGCCCTTGCTGCGCGCCTGCTGCAGGGCGTCGCGGCCGCCCGAGGCCAGCGCGGGCTCCGGCCGTTCGGGCCGGGCAAGGGCGATAGCCGCATCCCCGCCGCCGCGCGTGCCGCCCGCCCGCCGGGCGCTGGCGCGGCCGCCATCGTCGTTGTCGCCGCCGGCGCCGCCGTTGAGCACCAGCAGGTTGGAGCGCACATAGCCGGCGCTCACTGTCTCGTCGGGGCCGCCGCCGTTGCCCGCGTGGCGATCCCGCGTCGGCGCGCGGACGGTCTGCTCCTCCCCGCCGCCGATGGTGTCCGGCAGCAGGTCCTCGGCCTCGGCGTGGGAGAGGTCGCTGCGCCCCAGGTACGAGATGGCGAGCTCGCGGAAGATGTAGTCGAGGATCGACGTGCTCATCTTGATGGCGTCGTTGTTCACCACCATCCCCGCCGGCTCGAAGCGGGTGAAGGTGAAGGCGTCGACGTATTCGTCCAGCGGCACGCCGTACTGCAGGCCGATCGAGATCGAGATCGCGAAGTTGTTCATCAGGCTGCGGAAGGAGGCGCCCTCCTTGTGCATGTCGATGAAGATCTCGCCGAGCGAGCCGTCGTCGAACTCGCCGGTCCTGAGATAGACCTTGTGCCCGCCGACGATGGCCTTCTGGGTGTAGCCGCGCCGCCGGTGCGGCAGGCGCCGCCGATCGCCCTCGCGGATGACCTGCCTGACGATGCGCTCGGCCAGCGCCAGCGGCTCGGGCCGTGCCTCCAGCTCGGGGGCCTCACCCTCACCCTCTGCCTCATCCGGGGCCTCGCCCAGGACCAGCGCGGTGAGCGGCTGGGAGAGCTTGGAGCCGTCGCGGTAGAGCGCGTTGGCCTTCAGCCCGAGGCGCCAGGAGAGCTCGTAGGCCCGCCGGCAGTCCTCGACGGAGGCGTCCATCGGCAGGTTGATGGTCTTGGAGATGGCGCCGGAGACGAAGGGCTGGGCCGCGGCCATCATGCGCACGTGGCTCTCGGTGGTGAGGCAGCGGCTGGACCCGGTGCGCCCGCAGGGATTGGCGCAGTCGAAGACCGGCAGGTGCTCGCTCTTGAGGTTGGGCGCGCCCTCCAGCGTCATGGCGCCGCAGCAGTAGAGGGTGGCCGCCTCGATCTCGCGGGCGCTGAAGCCGAGCGCGCCGAGCAGGTCGAAGTCGGGGCGGTCGATGTCGCTCGCATCGAGGCCGAGGGTCCCGGTGCAGAACCCGGTGCCGAGGGTCCACTTGTTGAAGGCGAGGTTGAGGTCGAAGGCCGAGCCCAGCGCGTCCTCGACCCGGGCGATGACCTCCGGCGTGAAGCCCTTGGCCGCGAGCGCGGCGTGGTCGATCGCCGGCGCGCCGTCGAGCGTGCCGTGCCCCACCGCATAGGCCACGATCTCGCGGATCTGCTCGGGCAAGTAGCCGAGCGTCTTCAGTGCCTCGGGCACCGTTCCGTTGATGATCTTGAAGTGCCCGCCGCCGGCCAGCTTCTTGAACTTGACCAGCGCGAAGTCGGGCTCGATGCCGGTGGTGTCGCAGTCCATGACGAGACCGATGGTGCCGGTGGGCGCGATCACCGTGGCCTGCGCGTTGCGGTAGCCGTGCTCCTCGCCGAGCCGCACGGCGCGCTCCCACGCAGACGTCGCGGCCGTGCCGAGGGCTGCGTCCGGCAGGTTGGCGTGGTCGAGCGGCACCGGCTGGATGTCGAGGCCCTCGAAGCCCTCGCCCTCGCCGCGCGCGGCGGCGCGGTGGTTGCGCATGACCCGCAGCATGGCCTCGCGGTTATCGTCGAAGGCCGGGAAGGCCCCGCTCTCGCCGGCCATCTCCGCCGAGGTGGCGTAGGAGGTGCCGGTCATGAGCGCGCTGATGGCGCCGCAGAGCGCGCGGCCCTCGGCGCTGTCGTAGGGCAGCCCCAGCGACATCAGGAGCCCGCCGAGGTTGGCGAAGCCCAGGCCAAGCGTGCGGTAGCGCCAGGAACGCTCGGCGATCTCGCGCGAGGGGAACTGCGCCATCACCACCGCGATCTCGAGGACGATGGTCCAGAGCTTCACGGCGTGCTCGAAGCGCTCGACATCGAAGCTCCCGTCCTCGCGTCGGAAGCCGATCAGGTTGAGCGAGGCCAGGTTGCACGCGGTGTCGTCGAGGAACATGTACTCCGAGCACGGGTTCGACGCGTTGATCCGCCCGCCCTCGGGGCAGGTGTGCCAGGCGTTGATGGTGCTGTCGAACTGGATGCCGGGGTCGGCCCAGGCCCAGGCGGCCGCCGCCATCTGGTCCCACAGCGCCTGCGCGTCGACGGTCTTGGCCGCCTTGCCGTCGGTGCGGCGGATCAGCTTCCACGCGCCGCCGGCCTCGACCTGGCGCAGGAACTCGTCGGTGACACGGATCGAGTTGTTGGAGTTCTGGCCGGAGACGGTGAGATAGGCCTCGGACTGCCAGTCGGTGTCGTAGATGCGGAAGTCGATCTCGGTGAAGCCCTGCTCGGCCCAGCGAATCGCGCGGTGGATGCAGGTCTCCGGCACCAGCGCCTTGCGCGCCTCGCGCACCGCCTCGCCGAGCGCCGGATTGGCTGCGGGCTCGAAGCGATCCTCGCCGCTCCCCTCGTGGCAGGCGTCGACGATGGCGTTGAGCCGGGTGTGCAGCAGCGCCGACCCGCTCACCATGGCGGCGACCTTCTGCTCCTCGATCACCTTCCAGGAGACGAAGTCCTCGATGTCGGGGTGGTCGACGTCGACGATCACCATCTTGGCGGCGCGCCGCGTGGTGCCGCCCGACTTGATAGCGCCGGCGGCGCGGTCGCCGATCTTGAGGAAGCTCATCAGCCCCGACGACCTGCCGCCGCCGGAGAGCGGCTCGCCCTCGCTGCGCAGGTTGGAGAAGTTGGTGCCGGTGCCGGAGCCGTACTTGAAGAGCCGCGCCTCGCGCACCCAGAGGTCCATGATGCCGCCCTCGTTGACGAGGTCGTCGGCGATGCTCTGGATGAAGCAGGCGTGCGGCTGCGGACGCTCGTAGGCCGAGGTCGCCTCCCTGGGCGCGCCGCCCGCGAAGTCGACGTAGTAGTGACCCTGCGCCGGGCCGTCGATGCCGTAGGCCCAGTGCAGCCCGGTGTTGAACCACTGCGGCGAGTTGGGCGCGGCCACCTGCAGCGCCAGCATGGCCACGATCTCGTCGTAGAAGGCGCGGGCGTCGGCCTCGGTGTCGAAGTAGGCGGCCTTCCAGCCCCAGTAGGTCCAGGTGCCGGCGAGGCGGTGGAACACCTCGCGCGCCGAGCGCTCGCCGCCGGCGGGCGCCTCGTCGTCGTCGCCGGCGGCGTCCGGATCGGGCTCTCTGCGCCACAGCCACTCGGGCACGTCGTCCTCGGGCACCGGCTTGCGGCGCGCGGCAATGCCGGCCTTGCGGAAGTACTTCTGGGCGAGCACGTCGCTGGCGACCTGCGACCAGCCGGCCGGCACCTCGACGCCCTCCTGCGCGAACACCACCGAGCCGTCGGGATTGCGGATCTCGCACGAGGTCGTGCGGTACGCCAGCTCCTCCCGCGGCGTTCCGTCGTCCGTCGTATAGTGGCGCCTGATGCGCATGTTGCCCCTCCCAAGGGTCGGCCGCAGCCGAACTACAAAGTAGCGACCATATCTGGCGCCTGCAACCACATGTAGCGGTACGAAGGCGAATCGGCCGCAACTTCTAGTAACACGGCAACGGATTCGTGACCAACAGAAAAAATGATGAGGTTGTCGCCCGCGGATGGGGTCGATGTTGGAGGCTGAACTGCCGCGCAACTCGGAACAGTTCTCGCAAGCGACGCCACCGGCACCGTTTCCATGGGAAACGAATTCTGGATCGACGCAAACCACTACGGGTCTCGATCAAGTGAGTGCCGGCGCGTGCTCCGCGGCCGGGCGCTTACCGCGGACGCTCCGCCACAGAATCGCAGTTGGCCCCGCTACTGCTCTGCTACGGGCAGGCTCACCTCGAAGCTGGCGCCGCCGCCCTCGCGCGGCCGGCAGGCGATCTCGCCGCCGTGGCGCCGCGCGATCTGGCGCACCAGGTAGAGACCCAGCCCGACTCCCCGGTCCTCGCCCTCCTTCATGCCCGGCCGGCGGTAGAAGGGCTCGAAGAGTCGTTCGCGCTCGTCCTCCGGCACGCCGGGCCCGCGGTCGGAGACGCGGAGGATGGCGCGGCTGTCACGCACTTCCAGCGCGACCTCGGCGGGGCTGCCCGGCGCGTGGCGCGCGGCATTGTCGAGCAGGTTGCGGATCAGCCGGGCGAGCAGCCGGCCTTCGCCCGCCACCGTCGCGGGCTCGCCCGCGAAACCCGCCCCGGCCCGCGCGGCCTCCTCGGCGGCAAGCGCGTGGAGGTCGATGCGCTCCCGGTGCGCCGGCCGCTCCAGGGTGTTGAGGCGGCTCGCCAGCAGGATCTCCTCGATCAGCTCGTCCAGCTCCTCCACGTCGCGCTCGATGCGGGCGCGCAGCGCCGGGTCGCCGTTCTCCGCCAGCAGCTCGACCGCCATGCGGATGCGCGCGAGCGGGGAGCGCAACTCGTGGGAGGCTGCCGCGAGCGTCTCGCGCTGGGCCTCGACCAGTGCCTGGATGCGCTCGGCCGCGCGGTTGAAGCTGCGCGCGAGCGCCGCGATCTCGTCCCGACCCTCGACCTCGACCCGGACGGCGAGATCGCCCGCGCCCAGCGCCTCCACCCGGGTCTGCAGCCGCTCCAGCCGCCGCGCGAGCCGGCGCGCCAGCGGCCACGCGCCGATGGCGACGGCCAGCGCCAGCGCGGCGAGGGCGGCAAGGAAGCCGATCGCCTTCGTGTGGGGTGTGTCGTGCTCAGGATGTACCAGAACAAGGCGGCCGTCGGGCAGCGGCAGGGCGAAGGCATGGTCTCGCCCGGCGCGCCCGCCGGAGGACAACTCTTCGGGCGCCGCCAGCGGCGGGCCAAGGCTGCCGAGCAGCCCCCCGTCCGCCGCGAACACGGTGACGCGGGCGTCGAGGTCTCCGCTCAGCCGGGCGAGGGCGGCATCGACTTCCGGTCGGGGCGCCCCGGCCGGCGGCAGCGCCTCGGCCAGCAGCACGCCGATGCTGCGGCGCAGCTCGGCGCGGGGGCGCTCGTCGTAGGTGAGCCACCAGCCGATGGCGGCGAGCACGCCGAAGAGCACGATGATGCCGAGCAGCGTCAGGTAGACCTGGAGGAAGAGTCGCCGCCTCACGTGTCCTCGTCTTCGTCCTGGCGCCGCGTGAAGACGTAGCCCGCGCCCCGCATGGTGACGATGCGGCGGGGACGTTTGGGATCGTCCTCGATCGCAGCGCGGATGCGCGAGACGTGCACGTCGATGCTGCGGTCGAAGGCCTCCAGCGCCTCGCCGCGCACGCGGTCCATGAGCTGCTCGCGGCTCAGCACGCGGCCCGCGCTCTCGGCGAGGGCGCAGAGCAGGTCGAACTGGTGGCCGGTGAGCGGGCGCTCCTCGCCGTCCACCAGCACGCGCCGCGCCCCGCGGTCGATGGCGAGCCGGCCGAAGCGCAGCGTCTCGCCCTGCGCACCGCTGCCCTCGCTGGCCCTGCGGCGCAGGATGGCGCGCAGCCGGGCCAGCAGCTCGCGCGGGTTGAAGGGCTTGGGCAGGTAGTCGTCGGCGCCGATCTCCAGGCCCACGATGCGGTCGGCCTCGTCGCCCCGCGCGGTCAGCATCAGGATCGGCACGCCGGAGCGGGCACGGATCGCGCGGCAGAGCTCGAGCCCGTCGCCGTCGGGCAGCATCAGGTCGAGCACCACCGCGTCGTAGCCGCCCTCGAGCGCGGCCGCGAGGCCCGCCTCCGCGCTCTCCCGATGCTCCAGCGTCATGCCGGCGCGGCCGAGGTAGGTGCCGACCATCTCGGCGAGCGCGTGGTCGTCCTCGATCATCAGGAGGCGGGTCATCGGAGTCCCACTAGCACGGGCACCGCGCGGACGGTATCGCCGCACGGCGCCCCCGGCCCCAGGGAGGAAGGGCCGGCTCAGTCGCGCCAGCGCTCCGTCCACTCCTCAACCAACTCCGCACGCTGGGCGGGGGTCAGGACCTCGGCCGTGTCGGCGATGGCCGTGAGCAGGCGCTGGCTCGCGCGGTCGATGCTCTCGAGCTTGCGCAGGCGCAGCGCTTCCAGCGCCTCGCGGTCGATCGTCTCCGCGCTGAGCTCCGCGATCAACGCCTCGCGGCCTTCCCGCTTGAGGTCGCGGAACTCCTCCATGTCGGCGAGGGCCGAGGTCACGATGGCCTGCACCTTCGTGCGCTGGTCGTCGCTGGCCTCGACCTGGTCGAGCACGTAGTCGGTCTTCCACGACACGAAGTGTTCCAGCTTGTCGCTGTCCCAGCCCCGCTTGGAATAGCTCACCGTGCTCCAGGTGGTGCCGGCGATCGCCAGCACGAGCGCGCCGGCGATACCCATCAGGATCCAGCGGGTGCGCGGCTTGCGGGGGGTGGTCTTGGCGGTGTTGTCGTCGTCGCTCATGGCTTTGCCTCTCGGATGCGTTGGGGTTTCGACACGAGAGACAAATGGGGCCGCCGGGTTTCCCGCGCTTGTCCGGCAGGTAAAGAATTGTAAAGGCGCGCTACTCGGGGCGCAGGCGGCGCCCGAGCCAGCGCCCGACCCGGCGGCAATAGGCGTCGTAACCGTCGCCGAACTTCTCGCGCAGCGCCCGCTCCTCGAAGGCGATGTAGCGGTAGCGGACGACGAGCGCGTAGGCCGCGGCCAGGATCACGCCCGCCAGCGTCGCCGTGAACAGCGCGGCGCCGAGCCCCGCCATCACCATGCCCACGTACATCGGGTTGCGGCTGAAGGCGTAGAACCCGTCGGTGACGAGCACGCCGGGCTCCTTGAAGGTGTGGAAGTTGGTCCTGGCCCGCCGGAAGCGCAGCATCGCGGGCCCCGCGATACAGGGGCCGAGCACGATGAGCGCAGCGCCGCCCCAGGTGACACCGGGGTGATCCAGGCGCACCAGGGGCAGGACGTAGTCGGCCGCGACCATCGCGCCGACCATGATGCAGAGCAGTATCGGGGGGATGATGCGCATGTTCCGTCCTCGGAGGAGGGGCCTCCCGCGCACAGCGTAGCGCAGGATGGGGCGGCGCGGTTTCCCGCCCTTGTCGGGCGCGCAAAGAAACGTGAAGCGGATGCGGCGGTTGCTGCAGGGCCGGGGCGGGCGCTCTGGCCCGGGCCTGCCGATTGGACTAGAACGCAGCCATGACCGATCCGACCCCTCGCGGGGATATCGTCCTCCTCGACGGCGGCGTGGGCCAGGAGCTCTACCGCCGCAGCACGCGGCCGGCGGCACCGCTCTGGTCGGTGCAGGTGATGATGGACGAGCCCGAGCTGGTCGAGGCGGTGCACCGCGACTTCATCGCGGCGGGCGCGCGCATCGTCACGCTCAACACCTACACGGCGACGCCGCACCGGCTCGCGCGCGAGGGCAAGCCCGAGATGTTCGAGGCGCTGCACCGCGCCGCCGCGGCCGCGGCCGCGGCCGCGCGCGACAGCAGCGGGGAGGACGTGAGGCTCGCCGGCTGCCTGCCGCCCCTGGTCGGCAGCTACCGGCCGGACCTGACGCCGCCGGAGGAGGCCTGCCTCGCCGACTACCGCAGGATCGTCGCGGCGCAGGCCGACCACGTCGACCTCTTCCTGTGCGAGACCATGCTGTCGGCGGCCGAGGCGCGGGCCGCCACCACCGCGGCGCACGAGAGCGGCAGGCCGGTGTGGACGGCGCTCTCGGTCGACGATGGCGACGGCACCCGGCTGCGCTCGGGCGAGGCGGTCGCCGACGGCGCACGGGCCGCCATCGACGCCGGCGCCGAGGCGGTGCTCATCAACTGCTCCAGCCCCGAGGCCGTGACCCAGGCGCTGCCGGCGCTGGCCGCCACCGGCGCGCCCTTCGGCGCCTACGCCAACGGCTTCGTCTCGGTGGGCGCGCTGCAGCCGGGCGGCACCGTCGAGGTGCTGGAGGCGCGCGACGACCTCGATCCGGCGCGCTACGCGGGCCACGCCATGGGCTGGGTCGCGGCGGGCGCCGCCATCGTCGGTGGCTGCTGCGAGATCGGGCCGGCCCACATCGCCGCGCTGGGGCGTCAGCTCACGGCCGAGGGCCACGGCCTCGCCTCGGACCTTCGCCGCTGACCCTCGTTCCTCGGCCGAGCGCAGGCGGGGCATGATCCGGGCCGAGGCCGCCGTTCTCGACGTGATGCGGGTGCCGCCGGCAGGCGACCCGATGCGGGCAGTGGTGCCGGTCGAGACGGGCGCGCCGGCCGAGACCGTGGACTGCGACATCCTCGTGGCGGGCGGCGGCATGGGCGGAGTCGCGGGCGCCTGGGCCGCGGCCCGGCGCGGGCACCGCGTCTGTCTGCTGGAGGAGACCGACTGGCTCGGCGGCCAGATGACCGCGCAGGGCATCTCGGCGCTGGACGAGCACCTCCACATCGAGCGCTTCGGCGGCACGCGCAGCTACGACGCGATGCGCGAGGCCATCCGCGACCGCTACCGGGCGCGCGCGGTGGCGGGCGCGCCCGAGCCGCTCAATCCCGGCACCTGCTGGGTGACCGCCTTGGCCTTCGAGCCGCGCGTCGGCCTCGCCGTGCTGGAGGATCTGCTCGCGCCCGAAGTGGAAGCGGGCAGGCTGCGGGTCTTCCTGCGTGCCAAGGCCTGCGCGGCGGAGGTCGAGGGCGATACCGTGACGGCCATCCATGCCGTCGACCTCGATTCAGGCGACGTGCGCGCCTTCCGCTTCCGCTACCTGCTGGACGCGACCGAGCTCGGCGACCTGCTGCCGCTGACCGGGACCGAGTACGTGGTGGGCGCGGAATCGGTAGCCGAGACCGGCGAGCCTCACGCCCAGCCGGAGGCGCCGCGCGCGCACTGCGTGCAGAGCCTCACATACGTCTTCGCCATGGAGCGCCGGCCGGCCGGCGAGCGGCACGTGATCGAGCGGCCCGCGCGCTACGCGCACTACCGCGACACGCAGCCCTTCTCGCTCCGCATCCACGTCCACGGAGGCGAGATCTACGGCGAGGAGAGCGGCTGGCTGGACTACCGCGTCTTCGAGGACATGCCGGGGACCAAGGGCCCGCTCTGGCGCTACCGCAGGCTGGTCGATGCGGCGCAGTTCCCGGAGATCGCCCACGACATCACCATGTTCAACTGGCCCGGCCTCGACTACCGCGACGTGCCGGTGGTGGAGCAGGACCCGGCGACGCTGGCGCGCGCGCTGCAGGACGCGAAGCGGCTCGGCCTCGGCTTCGCCCACTGGCTGCAGACCGAGGTGCCCGATGCGGAGGGCGGGCCGGGCTTTCCCGAGCTCAGGCTCAGGCCCGACGTGATGGGCAGCGCCGACGGCCTCGCCAAGTACCCCTACATCCGCGAGTGCCGGCGCATCCGCGCGCGCCGCACCGTCGTCGAGCAGGACGTGGCCGTCGCCCACCAGCCCGGCGCCAGGGCCGCGCACTTCGCCGATTCCGCGGGCGTCGGCTGGTATCCCATCGACATCCACCAGGCGGGCGAGGGCGACGTGGGCACCAGCACGCGGACCAGGCCCTTCCAGATCCCGCTCGGTGCGCTGGTTCCGGCGCGCATGCGGAACCTGATCGCCGCCAACAAGAACATCGGCACCACGCATATCACCAACGGCTGCTACCGGCTGCACCCGGTGGAGTGGAACACGGGCGAGGCGGCCGGCGTGCTCGCGGCCTTCGCGCTGGAGACCTCGGCGGCGCCGGCGGAGGTCCACGCGGACGGGGCGCGGCTCCGGGACTACCAGCGCGCGCTGCTGGCCGAGGGCGTGCCGCTCTGCTGGCTCGTCGACGTGCCGCCGGGCCACGCGGACTTCGCCCCCGTGCAGCGCCTTTTCATGGCGGCGGGCGGGGCGGACGACGAGGAGGGCCTGGAATTCCGGCCGGCCGCACCGATCGCCGCAGAGGACCGCGCCCGCTGGCTCGCCCGCATCGCCGGCGATTCCGCGCCCGACCCCGACCCCTGCGGCACCGAAGCCGTCCCCCGCGCCCGCTTCGCGCAGGCGCTGGCCGACGCCGGAGCGATCTGAGGGCGCTCCGCCGCGGAACAGACGAAAGGGCAGTATTGCGATCGGCAGCCCGCAGGCGAGGGCAGAAGCCGAACGCCGGGGAGCCGCGCCGGTCGACGACGGTGCAGGGGCTATGCGGACGCCGGCCCGCTCACTCCCGTGCCCGGGGCTCGCCCTGCGCCGCCCCGGCGCCGCGCAGCGCTTCGAGCAGGGCCGGGTCGAGGGGGTCGAGGGTACGCCCGACGATCTCCTCCGCCGCCGCCCAGACCTGGGGCAGGTGCGCCACCAGGGAGGTACGGCCGGCGCGGCTGCTGACGACGTACTGGTTGTTGGCCCAGTCCCGGGCCTCGCAGCCGTAGTGGTCGAGGATGGCGTTCACCAGCGCGACACGGCGCAGCCGGCCCAGGTAGCGATCGCGCCCGCTCTCCGGCTGGCCCGACTGGCCGGCGTCGGTGCCGGCCTCGGTCCAGTGGACGCTGCCGTCGACCATCATCGCGCAGAACGCGCACACGGCTCCCTCCCCTCAGACGGCTGCGGACGGAGCCGGCACTGGCGGAAGCCGGCGGTGCCGGACCGGCATCAGGGCCGCAGCGCCGCGGCTCCGAGCGCCGCATTGCGCAGGAATTTCGTCATTTCCTCACCCTCCCCGCTTGTCTCGTCGGCCGGGCGTCTGCTCATCCCGTCAGCGGGTGCGCCGCGTTCACCGACATCATCATCATGGGCAACGGCTCCGGGTGCAACAACCGGCCCGGATTGCCCGTGTCGGCAGCACGGGCCGAAGCCGAGGCGCGCGCTCGATCGTTCGCCCGGCGGCGGCGCGCGCCATCCCGCCTCGTCCACGAGACGCGCAGGCCGCGGGCGGGCGGGGAAGGCGGGTCAGTCGACCGTCTTCAGCACGCCGTCGATGGTGTCGAAGATGCGGTCGATCTGGCTCTTCTCGACGATGAGCGGCGGCGAGAGCGCGATGGTGTCGGCCGTGACGCGGATCAGCACGCCCTCGTCGAAGCACTTGTGGAAGGCCTCGGTGGCGCGCGCGGTCGGCGCACCGGGGCGGGGCTCCAGCTCGATGCCGGCGACGATGCCGAGGTTGCGCAGGTCGATCACGTGGTGGCCGCCCCTGAGCGACCAGAGCGCGTCCTCCCAGTAGGGCGCGAGCTCGGCGGCGCGCTCGAAGAGCCCCTCCTCGCGGTAGACGTCGAGGGTCGCGATCCCGGCCGCCGCCGCCAGCGGATGGCCGGAATAGGTGTAGCCGTGGAAGAGCTCGATCCCCTGCTTCGTGTTCTCGATGAAGGCGTCGTAGATCCTGCCGCGGCAGAAGACCGCGCCCATGGGCACGGTGGCGTTGGTGAGCGCCTTGGCGGTGGTGAGGATGTCCGGCTGCACGTCGAACCAGTCGGCGGCGAAGTTGGCGCCGAGGCGGCCGAAGCCGGTGATGACCTCGTCGAAGATGAGCAGGATGTCGTGGCGATCGCAGATCTCGCGCAGGCGCTTCAGATATCCCTTCGGCGGCACGAGCACGCCGGTGGAGCCGGCGACGGGCTCGACGATCACCGCGGCGATGGTGGACGGGTCGTGCAGCGCCGCCAGCCGCTCCAGGTCGTCGGCCAGGTGCGCGCCCCATACGGGCTCGCCGCGGCTGAAGGCCTGGTGCTCGATATCGTGGGTGTGGCGGATGTGGTCGACGCCCGAGAGCAGGCTGCCGTAGAACATGCGGTTCTTGACGATGCCGCCCACCGAGGTGCCGCCGAAGTTGGTGCCGTGGTAGCCGCGCTCGCGCCCGACCAGGCGGGTCTTCGAGCCCTTGCCGCGCACGTAGTGGTAGCCCAAGGCGATCTTGAGCGCGGTGTCCGCCGATTCCGAGCCCGAGTTGGTGAAGAAGACGTGGTCGAGGTCGCCGGGCGCGAGGTCGACCAAGCGGTTGGCGAGCTCGAAGGCGGCCGGGTGGCCCAGCTGGAAGGTGGGCGCGAAGTCCATGCGCTCCGCCTGCGCCTGGATCGCCGCCACGATCTTCTCGTGCCCGTGGCCCGCGTTGCAGCACCAGAGCCCCGCGGTGCCGTCCAGCACCTCGCGGCCCTCGGGCGTGATGTAGTGCATGCCCTTGGCACGCGAGAGCAGGCGCGGGTTCTCCTTGTAGCCCCTGTTCGCCGTGAAGGGCATCCAGAAGGCTTCGAGATCGTTGGGCTTCTCGGGATAGTTGACGGCGTCGCTGTCCATGGCGCTGGCACCCGGAATGGTTGGGGGGCGAAGCGGGCGATCCTATACCGGATCGCGCATGCCTGCATGCGGATTGGCGGGTGTCGCGCCGGGTGGTCGCCCGCGCTCAGCCCTCCGGCCGCGTCATCGTGCTCTCACCGCTCTGGTTGGCGTAGATCGAGGTGCTCCGGCCATCCCAGCAGGGCGGCATGGGGCAGGGGCGCGGGTCCACATGGGGCTCGACCACGGCCGCGCCGCGCACGATCTCGCCGCAATGGGGCGACTGCGCCGGCGGGTCGAGCTCGGCGTAGGGGGTGGCGTCGGCTGCGGCGTAGGCGTTGAGCAGCAGGGGGCGGCCGTCCGCGCGTTCGCTCGGCGGCGAGCCGTGGATCGTGCGGCAGTTGTGCACGGTGAGCGTGCCTGCGGGCCCCGTCAGATAGCGGGCGCTGGAGAGGTCGAGGCGCGCCACGTCGGCGTCGGAGAGGCACCCCGCCCAGCGCCCCTCCGCGTCGTAGTGGTCGTGGAGCGGCCCCTCGTGACTCCCGTCGATCACCGCGACCGGGCCGTCGCCCATGCCGGTGTCCGCGAGGTAGAGGCCGATGGTGAGCGGGCTGTAGTTGCTGTGGGGGTAGAAGGGGATGTCCTGATGCCAGCCGACCCCGTCCGCGCCGTCCGACCATTTGAAGTTGAGCTTCGAGTGGTGGAAGACGACGTTGGGCCCCACCAGGTCGGCGGCGATGTCGGCGACGATGGCGGTCGCGAAATCCCAGTAGGCCTCGTGCCGCCGGTCGGGCGTGTTCACACGGCGGAGCCGCGGTTGCGCCGGCGTGTGGTCCGGCGCGCGGTCGAAGGCGCCGTCGTCCGGCCCCGCGTCGCGGCTGGCCTCGACGAAGGAGGCCGTGACCGCCTGCAGCCGCTCCAGCCGGGCCGGCTCGACCAGCCCTTCGAGCAGCAGGTAGCCGTGCGCGAAGTAGAACGCCCGCTGCTCCTGCGTCAGCACCCGGGGCGGGGCGGCGAGGATCGTCTCGGTCAGCATGACGTCGCCTGCGTGCCCTCTTACCCGGACTCGCTGCCGAAGCCCTTGACCCGCTCGACGGTCTCGGGATCGAGGAAGCAGCGCACGGTTGCCTCCGTCTCCAGCCTCATCGCGCCTTCGATATCGAAGGATCCCGCGCGGTTGAGCACCCGCTTGAGGTCGCGCACCGCGGCACGGGGCAGGGCGGCGATGCGCGCCGCGGTCTCGTGCGCGGTCTCGAACACCGCGTCGTTGCGCACCACCTTCCAGGCGAGGCCCATGGCGAGCGCGTCGCCGGCGTCGAAGGTCTCGCCCAGCAAAAGCAATTCCCGAGTCTTCGCGAGGCCCACGATGCGGGGCAGGATCGCGGTCACGCCGCCGGTCGGGAACATGCCCCACCTGATCTCGGGGAAGAAGCACCTGGTGCCCGCGCCGAAGACGGCGAGGTCGCAGTTGATCGCCCACTCCAGCCCGCCGCCCACGGCCCAGCCGTGGATCGCGCCCACCACCGGCTTGTCGCCCAGCACCAAGCGCCGCGTGACCGCCTGGATGGACTCGATGAAGGCCCGCACCTGCTCCTCGCCGGCGCTCTGGTGCTCGATCTCCTTGAGGTCGTCGCCGGAGCAGAAGGCCCTCCCTGCGCCGCGCAGCACCAGCGCGCCCACGGCCTCGTCCGCCAGCGCCGCGTCGAGGCCTGCGCAGAGGTCGGCCAGCAGCGCGTCGTTGAGCGCGTTGAGGCACTCCGGCCGGTTGAGCGTCAGCGTGGCGACGCCCTCCTTCGTCTCCAGCAGAACCGTGCCGGCCATGCTCAATCCTCCCGGATCAGGCGCTGCGTCTTGCCGCCGGTGCGCGGCAGCGCGGCAGGGGGAAGCAGCGTCACGCTCGCCGAGGCGCGAACCCGCGACTTGATCGCGTCCTCCACGCGCGCCGCCAGCGTGCCCGTGGCCTCGGCGCCGTCGGCAAGCTCCGCCTCCACCGGCAGCCGGTCGTAGGGCCCGCT
This sequence comes from Alphaproteobacteria bacterium, assembly GCA_022823305.1. Taxonomy (GTDB): domain Bacteria; phylum Pseudomonadota; class Alphaproteobacteria; order UBA828; family UBA828; genus WTGU01. The sequence goes on along the minus strand of JAJDXK010000032.1, from coordinate 16,556 downwards.
GCCCCTCAGCCGGATGCGGAACTCGCCGGAGAGCGCGTCGAAGCCCGCGATCACGCCGCCGACGGCGGTGGGGAAGACGTTGATCCCGCGCACCACCACCATGTCGTCGCTGCGCCCGAGCACGCGGAAGCGCGGCGCATGACGGCCGCAGGCGCAAGGCCCGGTGCCGGTCACGGCGATCACGTCGCCCGTGCGGAAGCGCACCAGCGGCTGCGCCTCGCGCGCGAGGTGGGTCAGCACCAGCTCGCCGCTCGCGCCCTCCTGCCACGGCACCGGGTCGCCGCTCTCCGGCTCGATCAGCTCCGCGTGCAGCACGTCCGCGCCCAGGTAGTGCAGGTCGGTGTTCGCCTCGCACTGGCTCGCGAAGTTGCTGAACACGTCGGAGACGCCGTAGTTGGCGTTGCGGGCGGCGAAGCCCCAGACCTCCTCCAGCCGGGCGCGGAAGCCGGGGTTGTCCAGCCCAGCCTCGCCGCCGAAGAGCGCGAGCTTGAGCCCGAGATCGCGCGGCGCGAGGTCCGGGAAGTGCTCGGCGACGGTGCGCTCCAGCGCCGCCGGGTACGACGGCGTGCAGTGGATCGCCGCGACCCCGAGATCGAGGATCGTACGCACCAGCAGCTGGCTGTCGCCGACGCCGAAGGGCACGACGGTGGCGCCCGCGGCCTCGAGCGCGAGGTGGTCGCTCACGCCCCCCATCCACATCTGGTAGTTGAGGCAGTGAACCGCGAGCGTGCCCGGCGCGAGGCCCGCGGCGCGGAAGGACCGGGCGCCGACCTCGGCGGTCTGCTCGGCGTCGGCCCGGGTCTGGGCGATGTTCATCGCCTGGCCGGTGGTGCCCGAGGTGCGGTGCAGGCGGACGACGCTTTCGGGCGGGGCCGCGAGGTAGTCGCCGAAGGGCGGGTGAGCGGCTTGCGATTCGCGCAGCATCGCCTTGTCGCAGAAGGGCAGCGCGGGGAGGTCTTCCAGCCGCTCCGGCACGCGGCGGCCCTCCCACAGCCTCGCGAAGAAGGGCGAGCGCGCCAGCACGTAGTCCCGCTGAGCCCGCCAGCGCCCGGCCCGGAGCGCGGCGCTCTCGCCCGGAGGCATGAACTCGATGCCGTCGGTGTTCACCCGCTCCGCTCCCCGGCTACACACCCCGCCGCGCGCGGCTCAGGCGATCTCGGCGTGCGCCTCGTCGCTCAGCGGATGGGCGAGGCGGGAGATCATCTCGCGCGGGCAGATCTGCCAGAAGTTGCCGATCTCGAGCGTCCAGTCGGCGAGCAGGCGCTCGCTGTAGCGCGAGCGGGTCTCGGCGTGGTGCTCCTCCACCAGGGCGCGGCACGCGCGCTCCCAGTGGGCGCTGGCGATGCGCTGCCAGATCACCGTGTCGGCGTTGACGCGGCGCTCGAAGGTGGCGTCGGGGTCGTAGACGAAGGCCATGCCGCCGGTCATGCCGGCGGCGAAGTTGTCGCCCACCGGCCCCAGGATCACGGCGATGCCGCCGGTCATGTACTCGCAGCCGTTGGAGCCGCAGCCCTCGACCACGGCGCGGGCGCCGGAGTTGCGCACGCAGAAGCGCTCGCCCGCCTGGCCCGCGGCGAAGAGCTTGCCGCCGGTGGCGCCGTAGAGCACGACGTTGCCGATGATGGTGTTCTCGTTGGAGGCGAGCGGGCTGGAGGTGGGCAGGCGCACGACAATGGTGCCGCCGGAGAGCCCCTTGCCGACGTAGTCGTTGGCATCGCCGGTCACCACGATCTTGAGCCCCTGCACCGCCCAGGCCCCGAGCGACTGGCCGGCGGAGCCGCGCAGGCTCACGGTGAAGTAGTCCGGCGGCAGCCCCGACATGCCGAAGCGCCGCGTCAGCCGCGAGGAGAGCTTGGCGCCGATGGAGCGGTTGGTGTTGCTGATGGTGTAGGCGAGCTGCATCTTCTCCGGCACGTCGAGCGCGTCGTCGGCGTCGCTGATCATCTGCTCGTCGAGGGTGTCGGCGACCTCGATGCGGCCCTTGCGCGTGGAGTGGCGCGGGTGGCCGCCGGGGTCGGCCTGGGCCAGCAGCGGATTGAGGTCGAGGTCGTCGAGGTCGGCGCTGCCGCGGCTCACCTGGCGCAAGAGGTCCGTGCGACCGATGATCTCGTCGAGCGAGGCGGCGCCGAGCCCGGCCAGGATCTCGCGCACCTCCTCGCCGATGTAGCTGAACAGGTTGACGACCTTCTCCGGCGTGCCCTCGAACTTGGCGCGCAGCGCCGGGTCCTGGGTGCAGACGCCGACCGGGCAGGTGTTGCTGTGGCACTGGCGCACCAGGATGCAGCCCATGGCGACCAGCGAGGTGGTGCCGATGCCGTACTCCTCGGCCCCCAGCATCGCGGCGATCACCACGTCGCGCCCGGTCTTGATGCCGCCGTCGACGCGCAGCGTCACGGTGTGGCGCAGGCGGTTGAGCGTCAGCACCTGGTGCACCTCGGCGAGGCCCATCTCCCAGGGCACGCCGGCGTACTTCACGCTGCTCTGGGGCGAGGCGCCGGTGCCGCCGTCGTGGCCCGAGACCAGAACCACGTCGGCGCGGGCCTTGGCGACGCCGGCGGCGATGGTGCCGATGCCGGCCTCGGCCACCAGCTTGACCGAGACCCGGGCGCGCGGGTTGATCTGCTTGAGGTCGTAGATGAGCTGCGCCAGGTCCTCGATCGAGTAGATGTCGTGGTGCGGCGGCGGCGAGATCAGCGTCACCCCCGGCGTCGCGTGGCGCAGGCGGGCGATCTCCTCGGAGACCTTGAAGCCCGGAAGCTGCCCGCCCTCGCCGGGCTTGGCGCCCTGGGCCATCTTGATCTCGATCTCGCGGCAGTGGTTGAGGTACTCCGCGGTCACGCCGAAGCGGGCGGACGCGATCTGCTTGGTCGCCGAGGAGGCGTTGTCGCCGTTGTCGCGCGGCTCGAAGCGCTCGCGCGCCTCGCCGCCCTCGCCGCTGCAGGAGGCGGCCCCGATGCGGTTCATGGCGATGGCGAGCGTCTCGTGCGCCTCCTTCGACAGCGCGCCGTGCGACATGCTGCCGCTGGAGAAGCGCTTGCGCACCTGGGTGATCGATTCCACCTCGTCCAGCCCGATCGGCGCGCGGTCCGCCTTGAAGTCGAGCAGGTTGCGGATGTGGATCGGGGGCAGCGCGTAGACGCCCTCGGCGTACTTCTTGTAGGTCGCGTAGGAATCGGTGGCGAGCGCCGATTGCAGCATGTGGATCAGCGGCCCGTCGAAGGCGTGCACCTCGCCCGAGCGGCGGTACTTGAGCAGGCCGCCCACCGGCAGCACCACCGGGTTCTCCTCGTAGGCCTTGCGGTGCTGCATCAGCACGCGGCGCTTGATGCCGCTCAGCCCGATGCCGGAGAGCCGCGCCGTCATGCCGGGGAAGAAGTCCGCGACCAGCGCGCGGCTCAGCCCCACGGCCTCGAAGTTGTAGCCGCTGCGGTACGAGCTCAGCACCGAGATGCCCATCTTGGAGAGGATCTTGAGCAGCCCGGCGTCGACCGCCTTGCGGTAGCGCTCCTCGCAGTCGTCGAGGCTGCGGTTGCCGAAGAGCCCGCGCTCCTGCCGGTCGGCCAGGCTCTCCAGCGCGACGTAGGGGTTGATCGAGGTGGCGCCCACACCGATCAGCACCGCGAAGTAGTGCACGTCGAGGCACTCGGCGGCACGCACGTTGATCGAGGTGAAGGTGCGGAGCCGCTGGCGCACCAGGTGGCTGTGGACCCCGCCGGCGGCGAGGATCATGGGGATCGGCGCGCGCTCCTCCGAGACGTGCTCGTCGGTCAGGATCAGATGGGTGGCGCCGCCGCGCACCGCTTCCTCGGCCTGCGCGCGAATCCGCTCGATCGCCTGCGTCAGCCGGCCGGGCGCGGGGCTCGCGTCGAAGGTGCAGTCGATCCACACCGCCCTCTCGCCCAGGTGCTCGATCAGGGCCGCGAACTCGCCGTTCAGCAGCACCGGCGAATCGAGCTGGATCAGCGCGGTCTGCTCCGGCTCCTCGGCGAAGATGTTGCCCATGTTGCCGAGCCGGGTAATCAGGCTCATCACGCTGTATTCGCGCAAGGAGTCGATGGGCGGGTTGGTCACCTGCGCGAACATCTGGCGGAAGTAGAAGTGCAGGCCGCGATACTGGCCGGAGAGCACGGCGAGCGGCGTGTCGTCGCCCATCGAGCCGGTCGGCTCCTTGCCGGCGTCCACCATGGGGTGGAGCACCAGCTCCAGCTCCTCCATGGAGTAGCCCACCATGCGCTGGCGGCGGCGCAGCTCGTCGCGCGCGAAGAGCCGGGGCGCGGTGGCGCCGGCGACGAGCGCGGTGGCATCGGTCACGTCGCCGGCCCACCTGGCGTAGGGCTTGGCCGCGGCCAGCATGTCCTTGATCTCGCCGTTGTGGCAGAGCCGCCCCTCGGCGAGGTCGACGCCGATGAGCTGCCCCGGCCCGAGACGGCCGTTCTCGACGATCTGCTCCGGCGCGATCGGCACCATGCCGGTCTCCGAGCCGACCACCAGCATGTCGTCGGCGGTGACGCTGTAGCGCATCGGGCGCAGCCCGTTGCGGTCCATGCCGGCGAGGATCCAGGTGCCGTCGGTCGCGGCGATGGCCGCAGGCCCGTCCCAGGGCTCCATCAGCCAGTTGCAGACGCTGTAGAAGGCGCGGTGGCTGGCCGGCATGTCCTGCTTCTTGGACCAGGCGTCCGGGATCAGCAGGCTGTAGGCCGCCGGCACCGAGCGTCCCGCCCGCACCAGGCCCTCCAGCACCGCGTCGAGCGCCATCGAATCCGAGGACTCGGGCTCGATCAGCGGGAAGAGCTCGCTGTTGTAGGGGCCGAAGACGTCGCTGGCCGCGCGCGTCTCGTGGCTCGCCATCCAGTTCTTGTTGCCGCGCACCGTGTTGATCTCGCCGTTGTGGGCGAGCATGCGGAAGGGCTGGGCCAGCCGCCAGGTGGGGAAGGTGTTGGTGGAATAGCGCTGGTGGAAGATGGCGAAGCGCGAGACGAAGCGCTCGTCCAGCAGGTCGGGGTAGAACGCGGTGAGCTGCTCGGCCAGGAACATGCCCTTGTAGATGAGCGAGCGGCACGAGAGCGAGCAGATGTAGAAGCCGGTGATGTGGTGGTCGAGCACCCGCTTCTCGATGCGCCGGCGGATGATGTAGAGGTCGATCTCGAACTGGTCGTCGTCGCCGCCGCGCTCGTTGGCGATCATCACCTGCTCGATTTCCGGCCGGCTGGCGTTCGCCTTCTCGCCGATCACCGAGGAATCGACGGGCACCTGGCGCCAGCCGAGGATGCCGTGGCCGAAGTGCAGGATCTCGGTCTCGACGATGCTGCGGCAGACGTCCTGCGCGCCGAGGTCGGTCTTGGGCAGGAACACCATGCCGACGGCGAGCCGCCCGCCCTTGGTCCTCTGGCCGGTGGTCTCGACGTGCTCGCGGAAGAAGTCCTGCGGGATCTCGACGTGAATCCCGGCGCCGTCGCCGGTCTTGCCGTCGGCGTCGACCGCGCCGCGGTGCCACACCGCCTTGAGCGCCGCGATGCCGGCCTCCACCACCTCGCGCCGGGGCTGGCCGTCGAGCGCGGCGATCAGCCCGACGCCGCAGGAATCGTGCTCGAAGGAGGGGTCGTAGAGGCCGAGGCCCCGGCCGGCGTGTGCGGCGGGGGGTGCGTGGCGCGCCGTCATGCCGCGGCCTCCCGCACCTCGTCCCCTTGCGCGCCCGCCTGGATGTAGCGGTGGATCGAGCGCGCGGCGTCGCGCCCGTCCTTGATCGCCCACACCACCAGCGAGGCGCCGCGCACGATGTCGCCGATGGCGAAGACGCCGTCGAGGCTCGTCATCATGGTGCGCCAGTCGATCAGCAGCGTGCCCCAGCGCGTCGTCCTGAGCATGGGCTCGTCGAAGAGCGCCGGCAGGTCCTCGGGGTCGAAGCCCAAGGCCTTGATGAGCAGGTCGGCGTCGATGGAGTAGCTCGAGCCCGGGATCGGCTGCGGCGTCTGGCGCCCGCTCGCGTCGGCGACGCCGAGATGGATGCGCACCGCGCGCACGCCCTCCACCACGCTGTCGCCGAGCACCGCCTCGGGCTGGGAGAGCCAGACGAAGTCCACGCCCTCCTCCTCGGCGTGACGCACCTCCTGCATCGAGCCCGGCATGTTGATGCGGTCGCGCCGGTAGAGGCAGCGCACCGAGCGCGCGCCCTGGCGCACGGCCGTGCGCACGCAGTCCATCGCGGTGTCGCCGCCGCCGACGACGACCACGTTCTTGTCGCGCGCATCGAGAGTGCCGTCGTCGAAGGCCGGCACGGCATCGCCCAGCCCCTTGCGGTTGCTGGCGGTGAGGTAGTCCATCGCCTGGAAGATGTTGCCGAGGCCGATCCCCGGCAGGCTCGCGTCGCGCGCCTTGTAGGCGCCGGTGGCGATCACCACGGCATCGTGGCGGGCGCGCAGCTCGGCCAGCGACACGTCGCGCCCGACCTCGACGTTGAGGTGGAACTCGACGCCGCCGTCGGTGAGCAGGTCGGCGCGGCGCTGGACGATCGACTTCTCCAGCTTGAAGTTGGGGATGCCGTAGATGAGCAGGCCGCCGACCCGGTCGTAGCGGTCGTAGACGTGGGCCCGATAGCCGAGGCGGCGGAGCTCTTCCGCCACCGTCATGCCGCCCGGCCCGGCGCCGACGATGCCGACCGAGTGCGGCCGCTCGGCCATCGGTGCGGGCGGCTTGACCCAGCCGTTGCGGAAGGCGGTGTCGGTGATGTAGCGCTCGACTGCGCCGATGGTGACGGACTCGAAGCCCTTCTCGATCACGCAGTTGCCTTCGCAGAGGCGGTCCTGCGGGCAGATGCGGCCGCAGATCTCGGGCATGTTGTTGGTGGCCGACGAGATCTCGTAGGCCTCCTCCAGCCGCCCCTCGGCGGTCAGCATCAGCCAGTCGGGGATGTTGTTGGAGACCGGGCAATGTATCTGGCAGAAGGGAACCCCGCACTGGGAGCAGCGCGCGGCCTGGTCGCCGGCGGCCTCCGGCTCGAAGTCGTCGTAGACTTCGCCCCAGTCGCTGCGGCGCAGCGCCGGCGCCCGCTTGTCCGGGTGCTGCTGCCCAAGCGACACGAATTTGAGCATGTCTGCGCCCACGCGCTCCCCTCCTCAGGTCTCCGCGTCGCCCGCCCGGGCGGCGCGTCCGCGCGGCGGTGGCCGCTCGGCGCAGTATAGCCGCACGGAGCCACCCTCGCCAAGCATTTCAGCGCCGATAGGTCAGAGGATATGTCCTAGATGCGACGATTCTCGTTTCACGAGCGTCGCCGGCGCTGGCCTCGCGGTCTGAATCTCGGGATTTTAGAGCCGATACGAGACGATACGGCCCGCGCGGCGCGCTGTGCGCGGCCGGGGCGGCGGTGGTATAAGCGCGGCGGCGGCGGATGGGCCGCCACCCAGTCGGAAGCCCGGCCGTGCCCTTCCTCCAAATCGTCGTCCTCACGATCGTCCAGGGCATCACCGAGTTCCTGCCGGTGAGTTCGTCCGGGCATCTCGTGCTGGTGCCGCTGGCCGGCGGCTGGCAGGACCAGGGCCTGGTGATGGACGTGGCGGTCCACGTCGGCACGCTGGCCGCGGTGCTGGTCTACTTCTGGCGCGATCTCGGGCAGATACTGCTGGGCTGGCTGGGCGGCAACTGGGGCCGGCGCGACCGCCGCCTCGGCCGCGCGCTCGGCTTCTATCTGATCGTCTCGGCGATTCCGGTGCTCGTCGTGGGCGCCGTGGTGTTCCTGATGGCGCCCCAGGTGTTCCGCAACCCGGAACTCGTGGCGTGGGCGACCATCGGCTTCGGCATCCTGCTCTACGTCGCCGACCGCCTCGGCATGACCCTGCGGCAGATCGAGCACATGACGCTGGGCCACGCCTTCCTCATCGGCCTCTTCCAGGTGCTGGCGCTGGTTCCCGGGGCCAGCCGCTCGGGCGTGACCATGACCGCCGCGCGCTGGCTCGGCTACGAGCGGCCCGAGGCGGCCCGCTTCGCCATGCTGATGTCGATCCCGGTGATCGCGGCGAGCGGGGCCGCGGCGGGGTACGAGGTCTGGAAAGGGGGCGATCCCGTGGTGACGCAGGACGCGCTGCTCGCCGCGGCGCTCTCCTTCGCGGTGGCGCTGCTCTCGATCGCGCTGCTGCTGGCCCTGCTGCGGCGCGTCAGCTTCACGCCCTTCGTCCTCTACCGCCTGGCCCTCGGCGGCGGGGTGCTGGTCTGGCTCTACTATCTGGCGTGAGCCGCGTGCCCGGCCGCGGCTCAGCTCGCCGTGGCCGGTTCCTTGCCGGCGCGGCGGTAATCGCGCAGGTAGGTGGGCAGGATCAGCTCCGCCGCCGTCGCCTCGACGCCGAGCGCGGCGAGGTCCGCGGTCTCCGGCCCGACGACGTTGTCGATCCTCAGCAGCTTCACCTGGTCCGGCGTGAGCAGCGGGGCCGGCAGCACCTGGACGAAGTGCGCGAGGATCGCGGCGGCGAAGAAGGGCACCGGCACGCAGAATGCGTTGTGCCCGCTCTCGCGCGCGACCATCCCCATCAGCTGGGCGTAGCTGTAGACCGAGGGGCCGCCCAGCTCGTAGGTCCGGCCCTGCGCCGCCTCGCCGTCGAGCGCCCGGTGCGCGGCCTCGGCGATGTCGCCGACAAAGACCGGCTGAAAGCGCGTGGTGCCCGCCTCGAACTCGGGCGTGAGGAAGAGTCCGTCCAGCTTCATCCGGGGCAGGCCCTCGAAGAAGAGCGGCAGCACCGGCACCAGGCGGAGCATGGAGGCGAAGCGGTTGAAGAAGTCGTCCTCCGGCCCGAACACCAGGCTCGGCCGGAACACGGTCGCCGCAGGGAAGGCCTCGCGCACCGCGGCCTCGCCCGCGGCCTTGGAGCGCGCGTAGGCCGAGGGCGATGCCGCGTCGGCCCCGATCGCGGAGAGGTGCAGCAGGTGGGAGGCGCCGGCCTCGGCGGCTGCGCGCGCGATGCGCTGGGCGCCGGCCACGTGCACGGCATAGAAGGTCTGGCGGCCGCGCTCGTTGAGGATGCCGGTGAGGTTGATCACGACGTCTGCGCCGGCGACCGCGCGCGCGATCGAGGCCGCGTCGCGCACGTTGGCCTGCACCGGCGCGACCGCGCCGACATCGCCGCAGGGGCGCAGGAATCCGGCAAGCTCGGGCCGCCGCGTCGCGACGCGGATGCCCCAGCCCTCGCGCGCCAGCCGCTGGACGATGTGACGCCCGAGGAACCCGCTTCCGCCGAAGATCGTGACGATTCGCAAGACCGCTCCGCCCGCCGGCCGTTGTCGCCGATGTGCCCAGTCTATTAGGCCAACGCGCCGCCCACGGCCAGCGAAAAGCGCCAGAGAAAAGCGCCGTCCCCACCTCCCCCTGTCCCCCTCCCCCGGAGGCGGAGGGGGAACGCAGGCGGCGACGGCCTTCTCTCCCTCTCCGCCCCCGGGGGCGGAGAGGGCCGGGGTGAGGTGGGGGGACTTGGCGTGTGCGGAGCGAGCGCCCGGCGCTTGAGGGATATGAAACAAGTCTTCCACCGCGTTGACATCGCCCGGCCTCGGGACTAGGCAGCACGCCATGGCGCAGCACCTCCATCGCGGCGACCTGCCGCCGGGGCTCACCTTCGGCGACTCCGTCGCCATCGACACCGAGACCATGGGCCTCGACCCGCATCGCGACCGGCTCTGCCTGGTGCAGCTCTCGCGCGGCGACGGCGACTGCCACCTGGTCCAGTTCCCGCCCGGCGAGGCGGCGGACGCGCCCAACCTGGCCGCGCTGCTGGGCGACGAGGCGGTGCTGAAGATCTTCCACTTCGCCCGCTTCGACCTCGCCGTGCTTGAGCATGCGCTGGGCGTCCGCTGCGAGCCGGTCTACTGCACCAAGATCGCCTCGCGCCTCGCGCGCACCTTCACCGACCGCCACGGCCTCAAGGACCTCTGCCGCGACCTGCTGGGGGTCGAGATCTCCAAGCAGCAGCAGTCGTCGGACTGGGGCGCGGAGCAGCTCTCGCAGAGCCAGCTCGAGTACGCCGCGAACGACGTGCTCCACCTGCACCCGCTCAAGCAAAAGCTCGACGCCATGCTGGCGCGCGAGGGGCGGGCGGACCTCGCCGCAGCCTGCTTCGCCTTCCTGCCCCACCGCGCCCGCCTCGACCTCGAGGGCTGGCCCGAGGTGGACATCTTCGCCCACGACTAGGCTCCCGCGGCGCCCCGATGGGGGCGGGCGGGCGCAGGTTGACAATTTGCACAACGATATCAGTGTGTTGCGTGAAATTGGGTTCGTTTTGCAAATTCGTTGCGCCGCCGCGGGAGCGGCGGGCCGCGGCGGCGACCCGTGCCGTTTCCGCCGAGGAGGGACTCGCTCCGGCGCACCCTCCCGCCGGTGTCGCGTCGGCCCGCGAACGGGCGCCGGCACGGCACGCCACGGCGAGCCAGAAGGGACCGGGCGTGTGCGCGGTCCTCCATGTTATTCAATGAAACAAATGAGTTATGCGAAATTGGGTTCGTTTTGCAATTTTCCGTTCTCGGCATCGCCCCCACGATCCGGACCGCTCGCCGCGGCGACGGCTCGTGTCGCGCAGGACGCACCCGCCGATTCGGTCCGCGCGCCGCGGATCGGCCCGGACCGGGCCCGGGCCGGATCGAGGCGGGAGTCCCTGGGCCGGGGCTCCGCTCGACCGGAGAGCGCCCGCTCGTCCACCCTGCTGCCGCCCGCTTGCGTCTCCACCGCATGGCGCGACCCTGGCCCCGGCGCCGCGCACCGTGCACCGCACCATGTTCCGGCTACGGCGGCGGTGCGCTCGCCCTGGCGAAGCCCTCGCCGGCGCGGCCGACGAGGGCGGCCTGCTCGATCCAGACGCGGCAATCGGGATCGTCGACGACCGTCCCGATGCGCCGGCAGGCCTTGCCCTGCGCGCCGAGGATCTCCACCGCGCGGGCCTCGTGCGCGGACGGCACGATGGCGCAGAATCCGATGCCCATGTTGAAGACGCGGTACATCTCCGCGTCCGCCACGCCGCCGAGGTGCTGCAGCACGGCGAAGACCGCAGGCGGCGCGGGCAGCGCGTCGAGCCGCATCCCCACCTTCGCCTCGATCCGCGTCAGGTTGAGGAAGCCGTCGCCGGTGATGTGGGCGAGCGCGTGCACCGGCACCGCGCTCTCGAGCAGGTCGAGCGCCTCGCGCACGTAGATGTGCGTGGGCCGCAGCAGCGCCTCGCCCACGCTCTCGCCGAGCCCCTCCACGCTGTCGTCGACGCCGAGGCCCGCGGTCTGGAAGAAGATTCGCCGGGCAAGCGTGAGGCCGTTGCTGTGGATGCCGCTGCTGGCGATGCCGAGGATGCTGTCCCCCGGCCGCACGGCAGCACCGACATTGACGGCATCGAGGTCGACGCGGCCGACGGCGGTGCCGGCGAGGTCGAAGCCTGCGCCGGGCGCCGCGCCCGTGATGACGTCCCGCATCTCGGCGATCTCGCCGCCGGCGATGGAGACGCCGGCCAGACGCGCCCCCTCGGCGAGGCCCCTGCCCAGGGCCTCCAGCATCGCGGGGTCGGCGCGCTCGACGGCGACGTAGTCGACCAGCGTCACCGGCCGCGCGCCGACGCAGACGAGGTCGTTCACGTTCATCGCCACGCAGTCGATGCCGACGGTGTCGTAGCGGCCGGTCATCTGCGCGATCAGCGCCTTGGTGCCGATCCCGTCGGTGCAGACCGCGATGCCCATGCCGCCGAAGTCCAGCACGCTGGCGAAGTAGCCCGTGCCCACCCTGACCGCGCCGAGGCCCTCCGCGCCCGCCGGCCAGGTGCCGCGCACGTGGCGGATGAGCCCGGCGAGCCCGGCCTCCACGTCGTCCGCGTGGACTCCGGCGCTGTCGTAGTCCGTGGCTGGGTCTTGCGGCGACGACGCCATGCCCGACTCTCTCCCCGATTCCCGCCGCGACGGGGCCCGAGCCTCGCCCATCGCCCGGCGGGCGGCAAGGTCGGCGGCGGCGCCTTCCGATCCCCGCGGCCCGCCGCTATCATCGCCGCCGATTCAGCGGCCGGGCCGGCGCCCGCCGCCTGCGCCACACGCAAATCGCGAGAGCGGGAGAAGCCATGAGCTCGAAGACCACCGCCACCCCTGAAAACGCCCTGTCCAAGGCCGAGATCGACGAGCGCCTCGCGGCCTCCACGCTGGCCAGGCTCGCGAGCTACCGCGAGGACGGGATGATCCACATGACGCCGATCTGGTTCGACTGGACCGGCGAGGTGTTCCGGCTCACCCTCGGCGCCGGCCGCATCCACCTCAAGAACCTCGCGCGGGACGGGCGCGTCTCCATCCTGATCGACCGCGACCCCCGCGTGGACGAGGGCGCACAGGGGCTGGCGGCCGGCGCCTGGGCCATCATGTGCCGGGGCAACGCCACGCTCTCGCAGGACGACGCGCTGATCCGCGAGGTCACGGTCGCGGTGCTGAAGAAGGCGCTGGGGCCGGAGGACGCGGAGAAGTACGCCGAGCCCGTGATGGCCGAGGGGCGCACCATCGTCACCATCACGCCGCAGGACTGGCTCACCTGGGACTACAACAAGGCGGGCTAGGGGCGGGCCACCGCGCTTCCTGACGCGACCGCGCGGCCATTGGCTGTTGCGGGCCGCGGCGCGTGCGGCATAATCGCGGCGCTCCCGACTCGGGCCGAGGGGTGAGCGTGCGTCACGCGCTAAGTCTGTTCGCCGTGCTCTACGGGCTCTGGCTCGCACTGTCCGGTCACTACACGCCCTTCCTTCTCGCGATCGGCGCCGTGTGCGCGGCCTTCGCGGTGGCGGTGGCGGTGCGCATGGACGTGGTGGACCGCGAGGGGCACCCGATCCACCTCGGCTATCGCGTACCCCTCTACTGGGGCTGGCTGGCGGTGCAGATACTCGTCTCCTCCGTCCGCGTGAGCCGCATCGTGCTCTCGCCGCGCCCGGCCATCGACCCGGTGCTGGAGACGGTGCCCGCGAGCCAGCGCAGCGACCTCGGCCGCGTGATCTTTGCCAACTCCATCACGCTGACGCCGGGCACGCTGTCCACCTCGGTCGAGGCCCACGGCGTCGAGGTGCACGCGCTGACCCGGCGCGGCATGGAGGAGCTCAAAAGCGGCGACATGGACCGGCGCGTCAGCGCGGTGGAGGGCGAGCCATGATGTTCCTCGCCGCGACCGCCGCGCTGGTGGTGACGGTGCTGCTCGCGCTGGTGCGCGCCTTTCTCGGGCCCACGGTCTACGACCGCGTGCTCGGCGTGAACACCATCGGGACCATGACCGTGCTGCTGATCGCGGCCGTGGGCTTCCTCATGGGCCGGCCGGAGTTCCTCGACATCGCGCTGGTCTACGCGCTGATCAACTTCATCGGCACCGTCGCGGTGCTGCGCTACATCAAGCGCGGCCGCGCGCAGGACGCGGGAGAGGCGCCGTGATCCTCGACATCCTGAGCTGGATCAGCATCGGCGTCGGCATCTTCTTCGTGATGGCGGGCGGGCTCGGGCTGATCCGCCTGCCCGACCTCTTCACCCGGCTGCATGCGGCGAGCGTCGCCGACACCGCCGGCGCGGGCTTCATGCTGCTCGGCTTCATGCTGCAGGCCGGCCTCTCGCTGGTGACGCTGAAGCTCGTGCTGATTCTCGTGTTCCTGGTGTTCACCACGCCGACCGCGGCGCATGCGCTGGCCCATGCGGCGCTGCTCGGCGGCGTCCGGCCGTGGACGCGCAAGCCCAAGGACCCCGCGCCATAGACCTCTACGTCGATATCCTGCTCATCGTGCTGCTGGTGGCGGCGGCGCTGGTCGTGGTCTCGCTGCGCAACCTGCTGGCGGCGGCGCTCGTGCTCGGCATCTACAGCCTCGTCATGGCGGCGCTCTGGGTGGTGCTCGACGCGGTCGACGTGGCCTTCACCGAGGCCGCGGTCGGCGCCGGCGTCACCACCGTCTTCATGGTGCTCGCCATCGCCGCAACCGGCCGCCACGCCAGGGTCACCCACCGCCGGCCCTGGCTGCCGATCCTGGCCTCGCTCGCTGTCGGCGGGCTGCTCATCTACGGCACCCTGGACCTGCCGGATTTCGGCGACCCGCAGGCGCCGGCGCAGCAGCACGTCGCGCCGCACTACCTGGGGCAGGGGGAGGCGGAGACCGGCGTGCCCAACATCGTCACCGCGGTGCTGGCCTCCTACCGGGGCTTCGACACGCTCGGCGAGGTCACGGTGATCTTCACCGCCGGCATGGGGGTGCTGCTGCTGCTGGGCGTCGCGCGGCGGCGGCGCATGGATGCGAGGGACGACGAATGACCGAGCATCTCGTCCTCCGCGTCATCTCGAAGCTGCTGGTCCCGCCGATCCTGCTCTTCGCCCTCTACGTGCAGATGCACGGCGACTACGGGCCGGGCGGCGGCTTTCAGGCCGGCGTGATCTTCGGCGCCGGGCTGATCCTCTACGGTCTGGTCTTCGGCGCGCAGGCGGTGCAGAGCGTGGCGCCCATGCGCCTGCTGGTCACTCTCGCCTGCCTCGGGCTGCTGCTCTACGCGGGCGTCGGCATCGCCTCGATGATCGGCGGCGGGAGCTTCCTCGAATACGGCGCGCTCTCCGCCGATGCGACCCACGGCAACCATGTCGGGATCATCATCATCGAGATCGGCGTCGGCATCGCGGTGGCGTCCGTAATGACGATCATCTTCTGCGTCCTGGCCGAGTGGCGCTGAGGTGGAGGCCCTCGCCCACGTCAACTACTGGGCCGCGATCGCGCTGGCGATGATCGGGCTCTACGCCATCATTGCGCCGTCGAACCTGATCAAGAAGCTGATCGGGCTCGGCATGTTCCAGAGCGCGATCTTCCTCATCTACATCACGGCGGGGAAGGTCGAGGGCGGCACCGCGCCGATCATCGATGCCGCCTACGAGGTCTATTCCAACCCGCTCCCCCACGTGCTGATCCTCACGGCCATCGTCGTCGCGGTCTCGACGCTGGCGGTCGGGCTTGCGCTGACCGTGGCGATCAAGCGCGCCTACGGGACCGTCGAGGAGGACGAGATCGTCGAGCAGGATCGCCGATGATCGCGACCCATCTGCCGGCGCTTCAGGTGGCGCTGCCGCTGATCGCGGCGCCGCTCTGCATCCTGCTGCGGCGCGATCGCTACGCCTGGGCCTTCACCACGCTCGTATGCTGGGGCCTGCTCGCCGTCGCGGCGCTGCTGCTCGACCGGGTGATGAGCGAAGGCCCCATCTCCTACCGCCTCGGCGGCTGGGCGCCGCCCATCGGCATCGAGTACCGGCTGGACGGGGTCAACGCCTTCGTCCTGCTGATCCTGGCCGGCACCGCGGCGCTGATGATGCCCTATGCGCGCCAGAGCGTGGAGCGCGAGGTGGCGCCGGAGCGGCGGCACCTCTTCTACGCCATGTTCCTGCTGGCGCTCACGGGGCTGCTCGGCATCGTTGCCACGGGCGACGCCTTCAACGTCTACGTCTTCCTCGAGATATCGTCGCTGGCAAGCTACGTGCTGATCGCCCAGGGGCGGCGCCGGCAGGCGCTGGCGGCCTCCTTCCAGTACCTCATTCTCGGCACCATCGGCGCCTCGCTGATCCTGGTCGGCATCGGCTTCCTCTATGCCAAGACCGGCACCCTGAACATCGCCGACCTCGGCGTGCGCGTGCACGCGCTGGGCGAGGCGCCGGCCATCCTCGCGGCCTTCGCCTTCATCACCGTGGGCGTGCTGATAAAGCTGGCGCTCTTTCCCTTCCACGTGTGGCTGCCCAACGCCTATGCGTATGCGCCCTCGATGGTGAGCGCCTTCCTGGCCGCGACCGCGACCAAGGTCGGCGCCTACCTGCTGCTGCGCTTCGTCTTCACCGTGTTCGGCGCGCCCTTCGCCTTCGGCACCCTCCCGCTCAAGGAGATCCTGCTCTCCCTCTCGCTCGTCGCCGTGCTCGCGGGCTCGCTGGCGGCGGTCTTCCAGACCGACCTGAAGCGCCTGCTCGCCTTCTCCAGCATCGGGCAGATCGGCTATCTCGGCGTCGGCATCGGGCTGGCCTCGGTGACCGGCGTGACCGGCGCGCTGGTCCACGTCTTCAACCACGCGCTGATGAAGGGCGGGCTCTTCCTCGCCGCCGGCACCATCGCCTACCGGCTCGGCACCACCGACCTCTCCGCGCTCAACGGGCTCGGCCGGCGCATGCCCTTCACCATGGCGGCGGTGGTGATCGGCGGTCTCGGGCTGGTGGGGGTGCCGGTCACCTCGGGCTTCGTCAGCAAGTGGTACCTGGTGCAGGGCGCGTTCGAGGAGGGGCTGTGGCCGGCGGCGCTCTTCGTCCTCCTCGGCTCGCTCATCGCGCTGGCCTACGTGGGCCGGCTGGTTGAGGCCGCCTACTTCCGCGCAGCCCCGGCGGATGCGGAGCCGGTGCGCGAGGCGCCGTGGGCGATGCAGCTCTCGACCTGGGCGCTGATCGCGGGCTCGCTCTACTTCGGCCTCCACACCGAGCTTACCGTCGGCATCGCCGAGCGGGCGGCGGCGGCGCTGCTGGGGGCCCCGTGAGCCACGCAGCCCCGCTGCTCGCCGCGCTCGCGGCGCCGCTCGCCGGCGCGCTGCTGGTC
>JAJDXK010000153.1 GCA_022823305.1 Alphaproteobacteria bacterium | reverse complement strand
GTCACCGAGGTGAAGGAGCTGCGCGAGACCGAGGTGCGCCAGGCGAGGGTCATCGAGACGCAGCTCGGTGAGCTCCGGGAGGCCTATCGCGATCTCGAGACGCGCAACGAGGCGATCCTGGCGATGCGGAAGCGGGTCCGGATGGCGCGCGGCGTCGTGGTCCTGTTCACGGCCGGGCTGTTCCTCGCCGTCGGCGGTTGGTACGTGCGGCCGCTGGATCTGTTCAGCGCCACCGTGGCGCCTGACGCCGGCGCGGCGGCCGTTGGTGCGGGAACGCTGTCCACGATGACGGTCGAGCCGCAGCTGCTGCGCTCGACGCTCGCGTTGCGGGGCCTGCTGGCGCCGGGTCGCGTGGAGGAGGTGGTGAGCCCGATCGAGAGCCACGTGGTCGAGGTGCACGCCGGGCACGGGCAGCGGGTGGCCGCGGGTGACGCGCTGGTGGCGTTCGATACCGGGCAGCTCACCGAGGAGCACCGGCGCGCCGAGATCGAGTACATCAAGGTGCGCGACCGGCTCGCGGTGCTGGAGGACTGGCCGAACGGCGCCGAGATGACCCATGCCAGTCACGCGCTGCGCCGGGCGAGAGGCGCGCTCGAGGATGCGGAGCGCCAGCTGGAGCGGATCGATTTCCTGCTGGAGCAGGGCATCGTGTCTGCCTCGGAGTTCGAGGCGGCGGAGCGCAGCCACGGTGACCGGCAGCTGGACCTCGAGGCGGCCGAGCGGGAACTCGCGGCGGTGGCGGCGAAGGGCGGCGCTGAGGGGCGCCGGCTGGCGCGGCTGGAAGTGGAGAATGCGCGGGATCGCCTGCGCGCGGCGGAGGCGAAGCTCGACCAGGCCACGGTCCGGGCGCCGATTGCGGGGATCGTGGCGGTTGCAGGGGGAGACAAGCCCCTCGCGCGGGGGCGTTCGGTCGTGCAGGGCGAGCTGCTGCTGAGCATCGCCGACCTGGAAGGCCTCTCGGTCGTGACCGATGTCGGCGAGGTGGATGTGCGGAAGATCGAGGCCGGGCAGAGGGCGTGGATTACCGGACCCGGGTTTCCGGAGCTGGAGATCGAGGGGACCGTGGCCCGGGTCTCGTCGCGTGCCGCCGACGGCGGGGGGCGGGGGGGACCGAAATTCGAGGTGGCCGTGGACCTGGGCCGGCTTGATGCGGCCGCCTGGGACCTGGTGCGGGTGGGGATGTCGGCGCATGTCGAGATCGTCGTGCACGAGCGCCCGGCAGCCCTGCTCGTCCCGATCGGCGCGGTGGAGCGGCTGGGCGGCGCAGCGTGGATACGCGTCGTCGACCCGGACACCGGAGCGGTCGAGCAGCGCGCCGTCGAGCTCGGTGTCACCACGGTGGACTCCGTCGAGGTGGAGACGGGGCTTGCCGCGGGCGACGAGATCGTCCTGCCGGCGGACGGCGGGGCGGCCTTCGGCATACCCGGGCTGGAGGCCGGCGCGTTGCCGTTCGGCGTCGCGGCGCCATGACGGCGCCGCGGGGGGCGCTGCGCCTGATCGACGTGCGGAAGTCGTACCGGGTCGGACCGGTGACGACGGAGGTGCTCCGCGGTGTCGACCTGGAGATCGGGGCGGGTGACCTGGTATCGATCATGGGCCCGTCGGGCAGCGGCAAGACGACCCTGATGAACATCGTCGGCCTGCTCGACCGCCCGAGCACGGGCCGCCACGTCCTCGACGGGCGCGACGTCTCGGGGCTGGGCGACGATGCGCTGTCGCGCCTGCGCAACGCGCATGTGGGCTTCGTGTTCCAGGCGTTTCACCTGTTGCCGCGGCTCACGGCGGCGGAGAATGTCTGCGTGCCGCTGGTGTACCGGGGGACCGGGCGCCGGAAGGCGCTGGGCCGGGCCCGGGCGATCCTGGAGCGGGTCGGCATGGGCGATCGCCTGGAGCACCGCCCGGACCAGCTGTCCGGCGGGCAGAAGCAGCGGGTGGCGATCGCCCGCGCGCTCGTCGGGCTGCCGGCGCTGCTGCTCGCCGACGAGCCGACGGGTGCGCTCGATGCCGACACCGCCGACGAGACCATGGGCCTCCTGCTGGAGCTGAACGCCGAGCAGGGGGTGACGGTCCTGATCATCACGCACGACCCGGCGGTGGCCCGGTGCTGCACGCGGCGGATGCGAATCGACGGCGGGCAGCTCCACGAGGAAGATTCCCGCCCTCCCGGCAGCGCCGGCAGCACGGCGCCGCGTCGGGCGTGACGCCGGCCGATGCCGGGCATCCTGCCGATCCTCGGCGCCAACGCGCGCCAGGCGGTCGACAGCCTCGCCCGGGCGCGGCTGCGCACCGCCCTCGGCCTGGTCGGGATCATGATCGGCATCTCCTCGGTGATCGCGATGGTCTCGCTGGGCGAGATCGCGAAGGAGCAGGCGCGCCGGCAATTCGAGGCCCTCGGCACGGATGTCCTGCTGGTCCGCACGTTGACCACTATGGCAGGATCGCAGGCGATCAGCCTCGCCGACGCGATCGGACTCGCGGAAGCCGTCCCCGCCGTCGCCGAAGCGGCGCCCAGGATCCTCGGGCACGGCGAGTTCCGCCACGCCGGCCGGAAGGTCGGACAAGGGCGAGTCCAGGGCGTCACGGCCGCCTTCGCGAGCATCAACCGGATGTCCCTGCAGGCGGGCCGGTTCGTCTCGCTGCTCGACGCCGACCGGCATTTCTGCGTGGTCGGTGCCGCGGTCGCGGACGCGATGCGCCAGGGCGGGGCGCGGCGGATCGTGGGCGAGACCCTGGAGGTCGGCGACATCCTCTTCACCGTCGTGGGCGTCCTCGACCCGAGGCCGGAGAACTACGCGCTGCCCGTCCAGGTGGAGGCTGACCAGTCCGTCTTCGTGCCGATCGGCGCGGCCGGGCGGGTCGCCGACAACCCGGCGATCGAACTCGCCGTCGCCCGGTCGAGTGCCGGCGTCGACTACCGCGCCGCGGTGGCCGACATCAGGTCCTGGTTCCGGGGGCGCTCGCCCGACCTCCAGCTGGACATCATCACCGCCAAGGAGCTGATCGCCCAGATGGAGGCGCAGATGCAAACCTTCGCCCTGCTGCTGGGATCAGTCGGCAGCATCTCGCTGGTCGTCGGCGGCATCGGCATCATGAACATCATGCTGGTCTCGGTCGCCGAACGGCGCCGCGAGATCGCCATCCGCCGGGCACTGGGTGCGCGCCGCCGCGATATCCAGAGCCAGTTCCTGATCGAATCGGTGATCCTGACCCTGGCCGGCGGCCTGCTCGGTATCCTGCTCGGCCTCGCGGCGACATGGGCGATCTGCCGCTTCACCGGCTGGGAGTTCCTGATCTCCGGGATGTCGGTGGCAAGCGGGCTCGGCACCGCCGCCGCCGCCGGCCTATTCTTCGGCTTCCAGCCCGCCCGCCAGGCCGCCCGGCTCGACCCAATCGCCGGCCTCCAGGCCGAATGATCCGTCACCGGCAGCGCACGCCGTCGCCCCGGCGGCTTACCCACGGTGCGGCGGACGCCGCAGAGGCCGCGCCACAACCGAGACCGTGAAAGTATCCGACCTTCTCAGTCTTCGAAGCGGAACTGGCCCGCGCCCGTGGCGAGCGGGCGCGGGCCAGCCACCGTCTTGAACCAGGGGAGTTACGACACCGCAGAACCGGGCGAGAAGCGTCTCGGGGGCCGGTCAGCTCGGGATTGCGGTCAAGTCTTCCAGGAAGCGCCGTCAGATGCGCAGGAAGCTGCTGTTCCGGCGCGGTCTCACGCGCCAATCGCCGCCAACCGCTGCTTTTGCAGACAGTACTCCGCAAATGCGGCTTCGCCCAGCACGCTCATCACCCGTTTGAAGTGGTAGCTCAGCATCATCAGGCTGAATTCGCCGCGGCACTTGCCCAGTCCGCGCATCAGAAAATGGTCATTCCCGCCCGGCGCTTGAGCGTGCCGAATGGGTGCTCGACGAGCGCGCCTCGGTCACGCATCAACGACGCACCAGCGCTCATCTTCTTGCGATGCCGGTCGATCACGTCCTCGTGCTCCCAACGCTGGACCCGGCGCGACGATCTTCCCTTTGCCAGACAACGCTGCGACAGCGAACAACCGCGGCAATCCGCTGCCGTCGAGTGATAGACGAAATACAGCTCGCCCTTGTTAAGGAACGAGCGGCGTCGAGTCAGCCGCTGTCCGGTCGGACAGATATACGTGCCATCCTGCGCGTCGTAACGGAAATCATCGCTGTCGAAGCGCCCGCCCTTCCCCCTGCGGATCGCATGGTTCGGTATCGGAACATACGCCTCCATTCCCTTCTCTTCGCAACTCCTCAACTGTGAGCCGCTGAAGTAGCTGGAATCCGCCAGACCAATCAATCGCGCGGTGCCCGTGGCTTCGCTCGATTTCGTCAGCATCGGCTCCAACTGACCGGAGGCACTGCCGTCCTGCACCATATCCTCTGCGACAATCAGCTTGTGCCTGTCATCCACCGCGATCCGGCAGTTGTATCCGCCCACCGTCTTGCCGCTCTTGCGCAGCAGCCGCGCATCGGCATCGACCACCGATACCTGACCCTCTCCGCTTTCCCGCAAGCGCGTTTGCAACGCCTTCCTGTTTTGCTGCTTTTCGACCAGGGCCTCGATCTTGGCCGCCAGCCCCGGATCCTCCGCACCGTTCGCACATCCGTCCGAACGCGCATCCGCCTCGTCCAACTGCCGGTGATACGCCGCAATCTTCTCGTCCAGGCGCTTCAGGTCCCTTTCCAGAGACGCCTTGGTGTGGAAGCTGCCCGTATTCGCATAGGCCTACAGATGGGTCCCGTCAATCGCCACCCGGCTGCGAGACGCCTGCGCTGTGAGTTGGCGTTGGTGTGAGTGGCTGATTCGATGGCCGGAAGCAGGTTTTGGTGCGGGAGTTCGCGATGGCCCACCGCCGGATTGGTCAGGAAGCCCTGTTTCCCCGTGAATCGCGCCGATCGTCCCTGGACCAGATTGCCGATCTGATCGACTGGTCGCCGATCGAGGCGCGGCTGTTGGTAGTGTATGCAGCGCCACGAGGTGGGGCGAGCTGGCCGCCGCTGGCGTTGTTCCGGGCGCTGTTGCTGGCGGTTTGGCACGACCTGTCGGACGTCCGCCTGGCGGAAGCGCTGGAGGACCGGGCGTCGTTCCGTCGGTTCTGCGGGTTTGCGCGCACTGCGGCGACGCCGGAGCGGACGGCGTTCGTGCGGTTTCGCCGGGAGCTTCTGCGGCACAGTCTGGATCAGACGCTGTTCGACCTGATCACCGCCCAGCTGCGGCGCCGGGCAGTACAGGTGAAGACGGGCACGCTGGTGGATGCGAGCGTGGTGGGCTTGGCCCGTCGGGACGATGCCGAGGCCGGCTGGGCGGGCCACAGCCGCCGCAAGGCAGTGCACGGGTACAAGGTGCACGTGGGCGCCGACTCCGAGACGGCGCTGGTGGAACAACTGGCCGTCACGTCGGGCAACGTCCATGACGGCAACCATGGCGAGAGCGCCCTGCCATCCGATCCCGGCGAGGTGTATGCCGACAGCGCCTATCGAGGTCGCCGCTTTGCCGCGGCGGCACGCCCCGGATCGCGGTCGTCGGGGTCTGGGCGCAGCCTGATCCAGCATCGCAGCGCGAGGCCGAGCGCTGGCTCGCCGAACGGAACCGGGCGATCCACCGGATACGGGCCCGGGTCGAGAAGATCTTCGGGACCTGGAAGCGGTCGTACGGCTTCCGGCGGATGCGCTGGGGAGGTCTGGCCAATGCCCACCTCCAGGCCCGGCTCACCGCGACCGCCTACAACCTGACCCGCACCGCCAATCTTCTCGCCACCGGATAGGCCTCCCACCGCGGAAGCAGGAGTACGCAGCG
>JAJDXK010000095.1 GCA_022823305.1 Alphaproteobacteria bacterium | reverse complement strand
TCGCCCACCAGCAGCAGCAGGCCCCGGCTGCGCGCGATGGCGGCGAGGCGGCGGGCGAGCGCCGCGCGCCCCGCCACGCCATAGTGGCGCAGGATGACGGCGCTGCCCGCCGGCAGCGCGCAGGCGGCCGGCACCGGGTCGGCGAGCCGCACCGCGTCGGTCATCAGGATGAGCGCCGGCAGGCTGCTGCCTGCCGCGCGTTTGAGGCGCGCCGCCGCCTCTGCTAGCGTTGCCATCGCCTGACCCGGTTGCCCATGGCCAACGTATCCCCCGCCCCTTGCGCAGACGACCCGCCGGCCGTCGATGTCGCGGCCAATCTGGCCGCGGTCGCGGCGCACGTCCAGGCGGCAGCGCGCGCCGCCGGCCGCGACGCGGGCGAGATTACGCTGATCGCGGTCTCGAAGGGACACCCCGCGCGCCGCATCGAGGCTGCGCTCGCCGCCGGCCATCGCAGCTTCGGCGAAAACCGGGTGCAGGAGGCGATGGACAAGTGGCCCGCGCTCCGCGCGGAATGGCCGGGCGCGGCGCTTCACTACATCGGCGCGCTGCAGACCAACAAGGCGCGCGACGCGGTGGCCTTCGCCGATGCCATCCACGCCATCGACCGGGCGAAGCTGGCCCGTGCCGTCTCGCACGAGATGGAGCGCCAGGGCCGGCGCCCGGACTGCTTCATCCAGGTCAACACCGGCGCCGAGCCGCAGAAGGCGGGCGTCCCGCCCGAGGACCTCGATGCCCTCGTGACGCTCTGCCGCGACGAGCTGGTGCTGCCCGTCAGCGGGCTCATGTGCATCCCGCCGGCCAGCGACGACCCCGCGCCGCACTTCGCGCTGCTGCGCGAGCTCGCGGCACGCCACGGCCTGGCGCAGCTCAGCATGGGCATGTCGGCCGACTACCGCAGCGCCATCGCGATGGGTGCCACGCACATCCGCGTCGGCACCGCCGTCTTCGGCCCCCGCCCCGCCCCCTAGAGCACGATCCGACCTTACGCGATTACGTCGGCTCAAACGCACCCACCTCCCCCTGTCCCCCTCCTCCCAGGAGGAGGGGGAACGAAAGCGGCGTCGCCTGCTCTCCCTCTCCTCCCCGCCGGGGAGGAGAGGGCCGGGGTGAGGTGGGGGCGGCTGTGATCGTGTCCGGTCGGAAAGTGCTCTAAGCCTGCGAGGGCGGCACGCGGAGCCGGGCGCGCCCGCCCACGCCGGCCAGGATCGTCAGCAGGTCGCCCGCCGCCACGGCGACGCAGCCCGCGGTCGGCGCGTAGTCGGGCCGGGCCACGTGGAGGAAGACCGCACTGCCTGCGCCGGGCACGACCGGGTCGTCGTTGTGGCCAAGGATCACGATGAGGTCGTAGACGCGGTCCGCGCGCCAGAGCGCTTCGTGGCGGGCCTCGTGCGGCAGGCGCAGCGGGCGGTTGTAGAGCGGGTGATCCGGGTCGTCGCACCAGCCGTCCTCAGGGCTCAACGGCATGACGGGAAGCGCGGTGCGCGGCGGGGCCAGACGGTCGGGCCGGTAGAGCACGCGGCGCAGCGGGAAGCGCCCGGCGGGCGTGGCGCCGTCGCCCTCGCGCTTGTTCGAGCGCACCCCGCCCCAGCCGATGGCGCAGGCGAAGCGGCGTCCACCCCAGCGGAGGATGCCCGGCGGCTCGACGACGAGATCGGACTCGGCCGGCGGCGCGCTCATGGGGCGATCCCGTTGTCGGCGAGGAAGCAGTCGAAGAGGGCGAAGCACCGCTCCGGCTCCTCGAGCTGCAGGAGGTGGCTGGTATCGGGCACGAAGGCGTAATCGACGCCGAAGGTCTCGCAGTAAAGCCTGCAGCAGGGCGCGGTCTTCGGCGCGTCCTCGGGCCCCGGATCGGAGGCGGCGACCAGGAGCGGCCGCGCCGGCGGGTCCGGCCTGCGCCAGATCGGCAGCGCGGCGACCTCGGTATAGAGGCCGGCCTCGACCGGGCCCGGGCAGCAGAGCAGCCAGTCCCCGCTCGCGGGATCGAAGCGCAGCACCGAGCGCGCGTTGAGCGCCGCCACCCCCTTCCGCAGGCGCCGGAAGCGGTGCATGTATCGAAACACGTCGGCCAGCTCCTCGGGGTCCCGGAACCGGTTCTCGCGGATCAGGGCGGCGTCGCGCAGCGCAGCGCCCTCGGCCATCAGCGGCCCGCGCAGCGGGCTGCCTTCCGGCGGGATTACCGGCGGGTCGAAGAGCACCAGCGCATCCCAGTGCCAGACACCGTCGACCACCGCGAGCAGGGCCGCGATCGCCGACATCGAGTGGAAGACGCCGATCGTGGTCTTCCTGCCCCATTCCCCGGCGATCGCGCCGTGCACCGCCACGTTGTCGCAGGCGAAGCGGGGATAGCCGTGCGGCTCGGCCGCGTGGAAGGGGTTGCGGCCACAGTTGCGAATGTCGAACAGGGCAAGGTCGAAGCGCTCCAGCATGTGCCGCCAGAAGGGGAAGTAGGAATCGCTCGCGAAGCCGTTGCCGTGGCTCAGCACGACGCGCGGGCCGGAGGGGTTGCCGTGGCGCACGACGCGTATCGACGCGCCGTCGTCCATCGCGAGGTCGAGAGCCGCGGTGGACTCGGGCAGGACGAACCCGGCCGTCCCGCTCATGGCTGGCCCTCCAGCAGGTCGCGGATCGGCCGGAAGGAGCGCCGGTGTTCCGCGCAAGGCCCGAGCCGCGCGAGCGCGGCCCGGTGCTCCGCCGTACCGTAGCCCGCGTTGCGCTCCCAGCCGTAGCCGGGGTGGTGGATGGCGAGGCGCGCCATCAGCCGGTCCCGCGTCACCTTGGCGACGATGGAGGCGGCGGCGATCGAGAGGCTCAGGCGGTCGCCGCCGACCACGGTCCGAACCGGGCAGGCGAGCGCCGGCGCGCGGTTGCCGTCCACCAGCACCAGATCGAGACCGGCCGGGAGGCGCACGACGGCACGCCGCATGGCGAGCAGGGTCGCCTGCAGGATGTTCATGCCGTCGATCTCGGCGACGGCGGCCATGCCGACGGCGGCCCCGGCCGAGGCCAGGATGCGGGGGTGAAGAGCCGCCCGCCGTGCCGGTGCCAGCTGCTTTGAGTCGGCTATCAGGGCGCGGAGGGCCCGCGGCGGACCGTCCGCCCCGAACATCACCGCTGCCGCGACCACGGGTCCCGCCCAGGGGCCGCGGCCCGCCTCGTCCACGCCGGCCACGCGCCCCCCGGCCGCGTTCTCGAGCGAGAAATCGGGGCGATCCCCGGGCGCGCGCCTCCCTGCCATGCGTCCTTCTAGCACGCGCGCGAGAAGGGTGGGCGGCTCAGAGGAGGGCGAGCTGATCGGGATCGCGGGAGGGTGGGCGGAAGCGGCTCGTGTCCAGGCCGGGGCCCCGCCGCGCCAGGCCCAGGCGCCGCGTCGCCGCCTCGAAGCGCCTGGCGAGCAGGTCGGCATAGGGTCCGGCGCCGGTCATGCGGGAGCCGAAGTTCGGGTCGTTGAGGCGCCCCGCCCGCATCCCCTGCAGCAGCGAGACGACGCGGCGCGCCTTGTCGGGCGCGTGGAGCGAGAGCCACTCCAGGAACAGCTCCCGCACCTCGCGCGGCAGCCTGAGCACGACGTAGCCGGCGCGGCCGGCGCCCGCCTCCTTCGCGGCCTCGAGAACGGACTCCATCTCGTGGTCGGTGAGGCCCGGCACGATGGGGGCCACCATCACGCCGACCGGCACCCCGGCTGCGCCGAGCGCCCTCATCGCCTCCAGCCGCCTGGCCGGCGTGGACGCGCGCGGCTCCATGGTGCGCGCGAGGCCGCGCTCCAGCGTGGTGACCGAGAGCGCGACCGTGGCGAGGCGGCGTTCCGCCATGCGGGCGAGGATGTCCGCGTCGCGGACGACCAGCGCCGACTTGGTGACGATGCCCACCGGATGCTCGTGGCGCTCCAGCACCTCCAGCACGCCCCGCGTCAGCGCGAGGCGGCGCTCGGTCGGCTGGTAGGGATCGGTATTGGTACCCATCGCGATCATGCGGCAGCGGTACCCGGGGCGAGCCAGCTCGCGCGCGAGCTGCGCAGGGGCGTCGTGCTTGGCGAAGATGCGGCTCTCGAAGTCCTGGCCCGGCGAGAGCCCGAGGTAAGCGTGGGTCGGCCGCGCATAGCAGTAGACGCAGCCATGCTCGCAGCCGCGGTAGACGTTGATCGAACGGTCGAAGCCGAGGTCGGGCGAGTGGTTGCGGGTGATTACCGTGCGGCTCGCGTCGGGCCGCACCTCCGTGCGCAACGACGCAGGCGCCTCGTCGATGGTGTCCCAGCCGTCGTCGAAGGCCTCGCGGCTCAGGCGCTCGTAGCGTCCGCTCCGGTTGCTCGCCGCCCCCCGGCCCCTGCGCGCGTCCCGCATCGCGGAACGATACGGCAGCGTAAAGAACATTACAAGAACATTTGTGGGTCGCCCTGATGACCTCACGTCGAGGATGGCCGCCCGGCGCCCGCTCCACTACATTGACCGGAGCCACCAGACACCCAGCCGGCCGGGGACGCGATGAGCACGACCATCAAGGAGACCGAGTGGATCTGGCGCGACGGGGAGTTCATCCGCTGGCAGGATGCGACGCTCCACATCCTCTCCACCGCGGTCCAGTTCGGCTCCTCGGTCTTCGAGGGCATCCGCTGCTACGACACCGCCGGCGGCCCCGCCATCTTCCGCCTGGGCGAACACCTGCGGCGGCTGCGCAACTCGGCGCGCATCTACCGCATCGACCTCGCCTACTCCGACGAGGAGCTGACGCAGGCCTGCTTCGACGTGGTGCGCCGCAACCGGCTCCGTTCCTGCTACCTCCGCCCGGTGGTGCTGCGCGGCTACGGCGCCATGGGGATGGACGGCACCGGCAGCCCGATCGAGACCTACATCCCGGCCTTCGAGTGGGGCACCTACCTCGGCGAGGGCGCGCTGGAGAAGGGGGTGGACGTCTGCGTCTCATCCTGGAGCCGGGCCGCGCCCAACACCTTCCCCGGCATGGCCAAGGCGACCGGGCACTACAACAACGCCCAGCTCATCAAGCTGGAAGCCATGGCCAACGGCTTCGTCGAGGCCGTCGCGCTCACCCACGACGGGCAGATCAGCGAGGGCAGCGGGCAGAACCTCTTCGCGGTGACCGAGGGCGCCGTGCTCACGCCGCCGATCGACGGCAGCAACCTCTCCGGCATCACCCGGAACGCGGTGACGACGATCGCCGCCGACCTCGACATCCCGCTCCGCGAGTGCCCGCTGCCGCGCGAGATCCTCTACTGCGCCGACGAGCTCTTCTTCTCGGGCACCGCGGCGGAGATCACGCCGATCCGCTCGGTCGATCGCATCGAGACCGGCGCGGGCGGGATCGGGCCGGTCACGCGGCGCATCCAGCAGCGCTTCTCCGACATCGTCAGCGGCCGTACCAACGACGACCACGGCTGGCTCACGCCGGTCCCGCCGGAATAGGCCGCGAGAGGAGGGAGAGAGGGCATGACCGAGAGCCACGAGCGGGAGGCCGCGCTCGCGGAGCGGCTCTTCGCCGAGAACGTCGCGAGGCAGACTTTCCGGCCGATCCGGGGGCCCGAGCGCCCCGCGTCGCTGGAGGGCGGCTACCGCGTGCAGGCGCTGGTCAACCGGCGCCACACCGATGCGGGGCGCGGCGCGCCCGCGGGCTACAAGGTGGGCCTCACCTCCCGGGCCATCCAGGAGATGTGCAACACCGACCAGCCGGTCAGCGGCGTGGTCTTTTCCAGCACGGTGCGCCGCTCGCCGGCCCGGGTCGCGCTCGCCGACTTCGTCCACCTCGGGATCGAGTTCGAGCTCGCGGTCGAGCTGGGGAGCGCCTTCCGGCCCGGGGACGCGCCGTTCACGCTGGAGGACGCGCGGGCCCGCGTCGCGGCCTGCATGCCGGCCTTCGAGCTGGTCGAGGACCGCGGCGCCGACTACGCCGACCTCGACGTGCTCTCCTGCATCATGGACAACGGCTGGTGCGGCGGCATCGTGCTGGGCGAGCGGCGCACCGACTGGCAGGCGCTCGACCTCGCCGCCACCCCGGCCTCGCTCACGCTCAACGACGGGCCGCCGGAGCCGGCGGTCACGGGTGCGGCCATGGGCAACCCGCTGAACTCGCTGGTCTGGCTCGCCAACCAGCGCGCCGCCATGGGCGAGGCGCTGGAGGCCGGCACGGTCGTGATGACCGGGAGCACGCTGGCGACGCGCTTCCCGCGCGCGGGCGACCGCTTCGTCTACGAGATCGAGGGGCTGGGCGCGGCGGAGGCCGCCATCGTCTGACTCCGGGCGCGCGCCCGGGGCGCGCTCAGGATCCGCCGGCGCCGGTTCGTCGCGCGAGGACCACGTCGCGGTGGACGTGGACGCACATCAGCAGCCCCAGGCCCAGCATCAGGCTCAGCATGGAGCTGCCGCCGTAGGAGATCAGCGGCAGCGGCAGGCCGACGATGGGGATCAGGCCGATCACCATGGCGATGTTGAAGAAGACGTGGAAGAAGAAGGTGACCGTCACCCCCATGCCGAGCAGGCGGCCGAAGTGGTTGTTGCTGCGGCACGACATCACCACGCCGTAGGTGGCGATCGCGAGATAGAGGAGCAGGACGGCAGTCACCCCGAAGAAGCCCAGCTCCTCCGCCATCATGGTGAAGATGAAGTCGGTCTGCTTCTCCGGCAGGAAGTTGAGGTGGCTCTGGGTCCCCTGCAGGTACCCCTTGCCCAGCAGGCCGCCGGAGCCGAGCGCGATCTTCGACTGCAGGATGTGGTAGCCGGCGCCGAGCGGGTCCGCCTCCGGATTGAAGAAGGTGAGGATGCGCTCCCTCTGGTAGTCGTGCAGGAACTGCCAGGCGACCGGGCCCGAGCCGAGCGCTATCGCCACGGCGACGCCGATCTTCCAGGCCCTGAGCCCGGCCAGGAAGAGCATGATCCCGCCGCCGAGCACGACCAGCAGCGCGGTGCCGAGGTCCGGCTGGCGCAGGATCATCGCCGCCGGCGCGAGGATCATCAGCAGCGGCGGGATGTAGGTGCGGATGCGGCCGAGCGATTCCAGCGCGATGCCGTGGAAGTAGCGCGCGAGCGCCAGCACCAGCGCGATCTTCATCAGCTCCGAGGGCTGCAGCTGGATCACGCCGATGTCGATCCAGCGCTGCGCCCCCATCACCGCAGCGCCCAGCAGCTCCACGCCGACCAGCAGCGCGAAGGCGAGGCCGTAGATCGTGTAGGCCGCGCGCAGCCAGAAGCCGATGTCGATCAGCGCCACCGTGAGCATCACCAGCAGGCCGGCGCCGAACCAGACGATCTGGCGCGCGGCCCAGGGCTCGGTGTCCCCGCCCGAGGCGGAGATGAGCATGCCGATGCCGACCGCGCCCAAGGTGCAGACCAGAAGGACCAGCAGCCAGTTGAGCCTGAGCAGCCGCTCGGTGAAGCTGAAGCTCTGCCGGCCCCTGATCTCGAGCTGCGCCATCAGGTGGTCTCTTGCGGCCGGGGCACCGGCACCGGCACCGTCGAACGGGCGCGCGCCGAGGGGTCGCGGCGCTGCACTTCGCGCAGGATGTCGCGGGCGATGGGCGCGGCCACGCTGCCGCCGCTGCCGCCGTGCTCGACCACCACCGCGACCCCGTAGCGGGGCCGTTCGAGCGGCGCGTAGGCGACGAAGAGCGCGTGGTCGCGCTCTTTCCACGGCCGGTCCTCGTTCTTGACCACGCCGGCGCGATGCTCGCGCTCGGTGATGCGCCGCACCTGCACACTGCCGGTCTTGCCGGCCATGGCAAGCGGCTGCTCCTCGATGCGCGCGCGATAGGCGGTTCCCTTGGGGTCGTTCACCACCTTCAGCATGCCCTCGCGGACGATGTCGAGGTGCCTCGGCGAAAGCCCCATCGGCGGGAACGACGCGCGATCCCGCGCGAGCGGCTGCCCGTCCCGTATCACCTCCGCCAGCAGGCTGGGCTGCACCGCGATGCCGCCGTTGGCGATGCGCGCCACCATCACCGCGAGCTGAAGCGGCGTGGACAGCAGGTAGCCCTGGCCGATGCCGACGATCAGCGTCTCGCCGCCCTGCCAGGGCTCGCCGATGTTGGCGAGCTTCCAGTCCCGCGTCGGCACCAGGCCGGGCTTCTCTCCCGGCAGCTCGATGTCGAGCCTCTCGCCGAAGCCGAAGCGCTGCGCCATGGCGGCGATGCGGTCGATGCCCACGCGCTTGGCCAACTCGTAGAAGTAGACGTCGCACGACTGCGTCAGGCCCTTCACCATGTCGACGTCGCCGTGGCCGTGGGGCCGCCAGCAGCGGAAGCGCCGGTTCCCGAGCTCGAGGAAGCCGGGGCAGTGGAAGCTGTGGCTGGGGCTCACCTCGCCGCTCTCGAGTGCGGCCAGCGCCACGATCATCTTGAAGGTGGAGCCGGGCGAGTACTGGCCCGTGATCGACTTGTTGCTGAGCGGGAAGCGGGGATGGCCGATCAGCTCGCGCCACTGCTTCTCGCTGATGCCGGCGGTGAACAGGTTGGGGTCGTAGCTCGGCATCGACGCCAGCGCCAGGATCTCGCCGCTGTGGACGTCGATGACCACGGCCGAGCCGCTCTCGTCGCCGAAGCGGGCCGCGACGTATTGCTGAAGCCCCAGGTCGATGGTCAGCATGTGGTCGTCGCCCGGCCGCCCCGGCCGGCGGCCGAGCTCGCGGATGACGCGGCCGTAGGCGTTGACCTCGACCTGGCGCGCGCCGGCCTCGCCGCGCAGCGAGCTCTCCAGCACCTTCTCGGCGCCGTTCTTGCCGATGCGGAAGTCGGGGAGCGCGAGCAGGGGATCGTCCGTCAGCTCGGATTCGTTGACCGCGCCGACGTAGCCGACGATGTGAACCGCGTCGGGCCCGAAGGCGTAGAGGCGGCGGCTGCCGACGTCGATCATCACGCCGGGGAGGTCCGGCGCGTTGACCTCGATCTGGGAGACCTCCTCCCAGGTCAGGTGCTCGCGCACCGTGATGGGGACGAACTTCTGCTTGCGCCGGGCCTCGCGCAGGACGCGCTCGCGATCGTGCTCCTCGATCGGCACCAGCGCCGCGATCTCGTCCAGAGCCGCATCGAGGTCCAGCGCCGCCTCGGGCACCACGACCAGCCGGTAGTTGAGGCGGTTTTCCGCGAGAACCTGTCCGAAGCGGTCGAAGATGCGGCCCCGCGCCGGCGGCAGCAGCTGCATGTTGATGCGGTTCTCGTCGGCGAGCACCGCATAGCGCTCGGACTCGACGACCTGGAGCTGGTAGAGGCGCCCGGCCAGGCCCGCCGTCAGCAGCGCCTGGGCGCCGCCCACGATGAAGGCCCGGCGCGTGAAGAGGTTGGCGCGTCCGGTCTCGCCCCGCATCTCATCCAGGCCGTGGCGACGCCAGCGCGCCGAGGGGACGGAAGAGCAGCACGAACACGGGGAAGAGCAGCACCGTGAGCACGATCTGCGTCACCACCGGCAGCAGCGGGACCAGCGTGCCGAGGCAGGCCGAGCCGATGACCCAGGCGAGCAGCCCGGCCGCCGGCATCACCATGGAGAAGCCCCACCAGATCACGAGAAAGGGCTTGCCGCGGAAGAAGGTGCGTTGCGAGGCGACCACCCCCTGCACGACGAGGAGCAGCAGCGCCGTCATCCCGAGCGGCGTGCCGGCGAGCAGGTCCTGCAGCACGCCGATGCCGAAGGTCGCCACGTAGGGCAGCCGCTCGGGCCGGTAGATGGTCCAGTAGAAGACCACCATCACCGCGAAGGCCGGCGTGACCTCGACGAAGGCCGGCAGCCGCCAGGGCAGCGCGGCGGCGAAGACCAGCATCACCGTGACCGTCACCGGGATCAGGCCGCGCAGCCAGCGCTCGGTCTGGTGCAGCCAGTCGCCCATTACTGCAGGCTCCCGGTGCGCGCGGCGCGGCGCGTCTCGGGGAAGACGCCCGGCACCACGTAGTCGAGGATCGTCACGTAGTCGAGCCGCTCCCAGACCACGAAGGGCTGCACCGTGGCGCGGTCCTTGTCGACCGCGGAGACGATGCCGACATCGAGCGCCGGCGGAAACATGCCCCCCTCGCCCGAGGTCACGAGCCGGTCGCCCGGCTTGACCCGCGCGCCGGTCGCGAGGAAGGCGAGGTAGGGCTGGGGGCTGTTGTCGCCGCGCAGGATGGTGCGCTCGCGGCTCTCCTCCAGCACCACGGGGATACGCGAGTTCAGGTCGGTGAGCAGGAGCACGCGGGCCGTGTGCTTGCCCGCCTCCTGCACGCGGCCCACCAGCCCGTCGTGGTTGACCACCGCCTGGCCCTTGCGCACGCCGTGGGCCTGGCCGGCGTTGACCATGACCAGGTGGACGAAGGGACCGCCGGAATCGGCGATCACGCGGGCGCTGATGAAGCGCGCGCGCTGGTCCGGCACCACGTTGAGGAGCCGGCGGAACATCTCGTTCTCGTAAGACAGCTGCTCGGCGACGGCCTGCCACCTGCGCAGCCGGTCGTTGTCGGCCTCGAGGACCTGGTTGCGCTCGTGCACGGCCATGATGCCCTGCAGCTCGTCCACCCCGCCGGCGATGGTCTCCGCCGGCCGGGAGAAGAAATCGAAGATCGGCGCCACGGCGTCGGTGATGCCGACGCGCAACTGTTCAGCCAGCCGCGGCTCCGCCTGGCTTATGATCATCAGGGTGATCGCCGCGCAGGCCAGGATCGCATAGGCGAAGCGCTGGGCGAACGCCCGCCCAGGCATGGCCAGAACGAGATGGCGCCCCCGGCCGACTCGCACTCAGACCTCCATGCGGCACGCGGCATCCCCCGAATCGGGGCCGCGGAGCTGGAAGTCTAATATGTCTCGTGGAGCGCGTGCTTCAAGGCCTTCATTTCTTCGAGACATCGGCCTGTGCCGAGGGCGACGCAGCGGAGCGCCTGATCGGCGATCGAGACCGGCAGCCCGGTCGCATGCCGCAGCACGTAGTCGAGGTTGCCGAGCAGCGCGCCGCCGCCGGTGAGCACGATGCCCTTGTCGACGATGTCGGCCGCAAGCTCGGGCGCGGTGTTCTCCAGCCCGACCTTGACCGCGTCGATGATGGCGCCGACCGGCTCGGCAAGGCTCTCGGAGATCTGCCGCTTGGAGATGACGATCTCCTTGGGCACGCCGTTCATCAGGTCGCGCCCCTTGATGTTGAGCGTCTCGCCGTCGCCGTCCTCGGGCGGGCAGGCCGAGCCCAGGTCCTTCTTGATCCGCTCGGCGCTCGCCTCGCCCAGCAGCAGGTTATGGGTGCGGCGCACGTAGGCGATGATGCTCTCGTCCATCTTGTCGCCGCCGACGCGCACGGAGCGCGAGTAGACGATGCCGCCGAGGGAGAGAACGGCGACCTCGGTGGTGCCGCCGCCGACGTCGACCACCATCGAGCCGGTGGGCTCGGTCACCGGCAGGTTCGCGCCGATGGCCGCGGCCATCGGCTCCTCGATCAGGAAGACGCGGCGTGCGCCCGCGCTCTCCGCCGATTCCTGGATGGCGCGGCGCTCGACCGCGGTCGAGCTGGAGGGGACGCAGATGATGACCTGGGGGCTGGCGAAGCTGCGCCGGTTGTGCACCTTGCGGATGAAGTGCTTGATCATGTCCTCCGCCACCTCGAAGTCGGCGATGACGCCGTCTCTGAGGGGCCGGATCGCCTCGATGTTTCCGGGCGTGCGGCCGAGCATCTGCTTGGCCTCGTTGCCGACCGCGAGCACCTGCTTCTTGCCCTTCCAGGTGGTGAGCGCCACCACCGACGGCTCGTCGAGGACGATCCCCTGGGACTTGACGTAGACCAGCGTGTTGGCCGTCCCCAGATCGATCGCCATGTCGGCGGAGAGGAACCCCAGCAGCTTCGAGAACATGCCTCGCTTCTCCTTCTAGACAACGACGCGAAGGGCAGGCCGCAGCCCGCGCCCGCCGCCGTCGCTCATGCCGACAGCGCCTCCGGGGCCGTCTTCTGGCGCTTGACCAGCAGTTTGTTGAGCGCGTGCACGTAGGCCAGCACCGAGGCCACGATGGTGTCGATGTGCGCGCTCTGCCCGTTCACGGTGCGCCCGTTCTCCTCCAGTCGCACGCTCACCTCGGCCTGGGCGTCGGTGCCCTCGGTTACCGCATGGACCTGGTAGAGCTGGAGCCTGGCCTCGTGCGGGTAGATCGCCTTGATGGCGTTGAAGGCCGCATCGACGGGCCCGTTGCCGGTGGCGCGCGCCTCCGCCTTCTCGCCATCGATGGCGAGCGCCAGCACCGCCTCCTGCGGGCCTGCCGAGCCGCAACTGACCGAGAGCGAGCCGAACTTGATGCGGTCGTTGGCGCCTGCGACCTCGGTATCGACGAGGGCGATGATGTCCTCGTCGAAGAGCTCCTTCTTCTTGTCGGCGAGGTCCTTGAAGCGCACGAAGGCTTCCTGCAGCGCGTTGTCGCCGAGCTCGGTGTAGCCGAGGCTGCGCAGCTTCTCGCGAAAGGCGTGCCGGCCGGAATGCTTGCCCATCACCAGCGTGGACTGCACCAGGCCCACCGATTCCGGCGTCATGATCTCGTAGGTCTGCGCGTCCTTGAGCACGCCGTCCTGGTGGATCCCCGCCTCGTGGGCGAAGGCGTTGGCGCCGACGATCGCCTTGTTGGGCTGCACCACGAAGCCGGTGACGGCCGAGACCAGGCGCGAGGCGCGCATGATGTTCTCGGTCTTGATCCCGGTCTCGAAGTGCATCAGGTCGTTGCGGGTGCGCAGCGCCATGACGATCTCTTCCATCGCCGCGTTGCCGGCACGCTCGCCGAGCCCGTTGACGGTGCACTCCACCTGGCGCGCGCCCGCCTGCACGGCGCTGAGCGAGTTGGCGACGGCGAGGCCGAGGTCGTTGTGGCAGTGCACGCTGAGCACCGCCTTGTCGATGTTGGGCACGCGGTCGAGCAGCATGGAGATCAGGGCCGCGAACTCGTCGGGCACCGCGTAGCCCACGGTGTCGGGGATGTTGATGGTGCCGGCCCCGGCCTTGATCGCGGATTCGACGCAGCGGCAGAGGAAGTCGTGCTCGGTGCGCGAGCCGTCCTCGCAGGACCATTCGACATCGTCGGTGAACTTCCGCGCATAGGACACGCTGTCGATCACCGCCGCGTGCACGTCCTCGGGCTCCATCTGCAGCTTGACGCGCATGTGGAGCGGGCTGGTCGAGATGAAGGTGTGGATGCGCCCGGACTTGGCCGGCGCCAACGCCTCGGCCGCGCGGTCGATGTCCCTGCGCCCGGCGCGGGCGAGGCCGCACACGGTGCTGTCCTTGACCACCTTGGCGACCTCGCGGACCGCCTCGAAGTCGCCGTTCGACGCGATGGGGAAGCCGGCCTCGATGACGTCGACCCTCATCTCCTCGAGCAGCTCGGCGATCCGGAGCTTCTCCTCGAGGTTCATCGACGCGCCCGGCGACTGCTCGCCGTCGCGCATCGTGGTGTCGAAAATCCGGACTCGCTTCCCAGTATCGGTCATGGCGGGCACCCCTATACCCCTCAGGCTGCGACGGTCATCGCGCTTCCCCCGGGCGGTGGCCGATCGCGCGCGGCTCACCGCTCAGGGGCCGATAAGTCGCAGCCTCCGTGGGATGGTGCACCCCGCGGTCGTGGTCCCGCGCGACACGGGCGTGCCCTCCGCTTCCCTTCCGGTAGGCACCGTCATCGCACCATGGCCCTCGACCCAACGTGCACGAGCTAGGCAGTCCGCCGGCGAAGCGCAAGCGCGCCGCGCCGTGACGAGGCACTTGTACGCCTAACCCGTTGCGCGAAGCAACGATTTTGTCAGCGCCGGCCCGGCGCCTGCCCGTCAGTTCTTGCTGCGGTCCACCAGTCGCGATTCGGCGATCCACGGCATCATCGCACGCAGGCGCTCGCCCACTTCCTCGAGCGGGTGCTCGGCCGCGCGCGCGCGCATCGCCTTGAAGGAGGACTGGCCGGCCGTGTTCTCGGTCATCCACTCGGTGGTGAAGCGGCCGTTCTGGATGTCGGCGAGGATCGTCTTCATCCGCTCCCGCGTCCCCTCGTCGATGACCCGGGGCCCGCGCGTGTAGTCGCCGTATTCCGCGGTGTTGGAGATCGAGTAGCGCATGTTGGCGATGCCGCCCTCGTACATCAGGTCGACGATCAGCTTGACCTCGTGCAGGCACTCGAAATAGGCCATCTCCGGCGCGTAGCCGGCATCCACTAGGGTCTCCCAGGCGGCGGTGATGAGCGAGGTCAGCCCGCCGCAGAGCACCACCTGCTCGCCGAAGAGGTCGGTCTCGACCTCCTCGCGGAAGCTGGTCTCGATGATGCCGGCGCGGCCGCCGCCGATGCCCGACGCATACGAGAGGCCGATCTCCTTGGCGTTGCCGGAGGAATCCTGCGCCAGCGCCAGCAGGCAGGGCACGCCGCCGCCGCGTTCGTACTCCGAGCGCACCGTGTGCCCGGGACCCTTGGGCGCCACCATGAAGACGTCGAGATCGGGCCGGGGCTCGATCAGGCGGAAGTGGATGTTGAGCCCGTGGGCGAAGGCCAGAGCCGCGCCTTCCTTCATGTTGTCGTGCAGCACGTCGGCGTAGAGGTGGCGCTGCAGCTCGTCGGGCGTGAGCACCATCACCACGTCGCCGAACTTCGCCGCGGCTTCGATGTCCATGACCTGGAGCCCGGCGCTCTCGGCCTTGGCCGCGCTGGCGGACCCCGGCCGGAGCCCCACGGCCACGTCGGCGACGCCGCTGTCCTTCAGGTTGTTCGCATGCGCAAAGCCTTGGCTGCCGTAGCCGATGACCGAGACCTTCTTCGACTTGATGAGGTTCAGGTCGGCATCGCGATCGTAGTAGACCCGCATCGTGCCCTCTCCCAGTTGGCGTTTCGTGCGGCAGGCCGCCGCGTCAGATCGACTCCTTGCCGCGCGCGATCGCGACCACCCCGGTGCGCGAGATCTCGGTGAGCCCGAGCGGCGTCATCAGCCGGATGAAGGCGTCGATCTTGCCGCCCTTGCCGGTCATCTCGAAGACGAAGGAATCGATCTCGCTGTCGACCACGTGGGCGCGGAAGATGTCCGCGATGCGGAGCGATTCGACCCGCTTCTCGCCCGTGGCGACGACCTTGATGAGCGCGAGCTCGCGCTCGATGTAGGGGCCCTCGTGGCCGAGGTCGGAGACCTTGTGGATCGGCACCAGGCGGTCGAGCTGCGCCTTGATCTGCTCGATCACCATGGGCGAGCCGGAGGTCACCAGGTTGATGCGCGAGAGGCGCTTGTCGTGCTCCACCTCGGCGACGGTCAGGCTCTCGATGTTGTAGCCGCGCCCGGAGAAGAGCCCGATGACGCGCGCCAGCACGCCCGGCTCGTTCTCCACCAGCACGGAGAGGGTGCGGCGCTCGGCGGTCTCGTCCACGGCCTTCCTCCCGCGGCCTAGCGGCGTGCGGCCAACTGCGGCCGGCGGCCCGGCGGCTGCATGATGAGTCGCGTCATGGATCGGTGTCGACGGCGGCCCTAGACGAGCACCATCCCGTCTTCGGAGCGTTCCTCGAGGTCGCCGTGCTCCGGCCCGAGCTTCATCTCGTAGTGGGCGGCGCCGGCCGGGATCATCGGATAGACGTTCTCCTCCTTGTCGACGAGGATGTCCGCGATCACCGGGCCCGGCGTCTCGATCATGGCCTCGATCACGCCGTCCACCTCCTCGGGCCGTTGCGCGCGCAGGCCCGTCGCGCCGAAGGATTCCGCGAGCTTCACGAAGTCGGGCAGCGAATCCATGTAGCTCTCGGCGTAGCGCCCGCCGTGGAAGAACTCCTGCCACTGGCGCACCATGCCCATGTATTCGTTGTTGAGCAGGAAGGTCTTCACCGGCAGGCGGTACTGCACCATGGTGGAGAGCTCCTGGATTACCATTAGCAGCGAGGCCTCGCCGGCGATGTCGATGACCAGCGAATCGGGATGGGCCACCTGCACGCCCATCGCCGCCGGGAAGCCGTAGCCCATGGTGCCGAGGCCACCCGAGGTCATCCAGCGGTTGGGCTCGTCGAACTTGAGGAACTGGGCCGCCCACATCTGGTGCTGGCCCACCTCGGTGGTGAAGTAGACGTCGCGCCCCTTGGTCGCCTCGTGCAGGCGCTGGAGCGCATACTGCGGCTTGATGGTGGTGCTCGAGTTCCGGTAGCGCAGGCAGTCGCGCCCGCGCCAGGCCTCGAGCTGCTTCCACCAGGCCGCGAGCGCACCGGCGTCCGAACCGGCGCCGCGCGCCTCCCACCCGGCGGCGAGCGCGTCGAGCGCGAGCCCTGCGTCGCCGACCATGGCCACGTCCACCGGCACGTTCTTGTTGATGGACGAGGGGTCGATGTCGATCTGCACCTTGGTCGAGCCGCGCGAGAAGTCGGCGAGGCGGCCGGTCACGCGGTCGTCGAAGCGCGCACCCACGGCGATCATCAGGTCGCACTCGGCCATCGCCATGTTGGCTTCGTAGGTGCCGTGCATCCCGAGCATGCCGAGGAACTGGGGGTCGTTGCCGGGATAGCAGCCGAGCCCCATCAGCGTGTTGGTGATGGGAAAGCCCGTGCGTCGCACCAGCGCAGCCAGGCTCGCCGCCGCCTCGGGGCCTGAGTTGATGACGCCGCCGCCGGCGTAGAAGAGCGGGCGCTTGGCGCGTGCCATCAGCTCGACAGTACGCCTGACCGCGTCCGCGTCGGGCTCGCGCCGGGGCCGGTAGGAGGGATGCGCCAGGCCGTTGCCCGGCGAGGCGCCGTTCTCGTAGGGCGCCCTGGCCATCACCACGTCCTTGGGCAGGTCCACCACCACCGGGCCGGGCCGGCCGGCGGCCGCGATGTAGAAGGCCTCGCGGATGGTCGAGCAGAGCTCGTCGATGTCCTTGATCAGGTAGTTGTGCTTGGTGCAGGGCCGGGTGATGCCGATGGTGTCCGCCTCCTGAAAGGCGTCGTTGCCGATCATGTGGGTCGGCACCTGGCCGGTGAGGCAGACCACGGGGATGCTGTCCATCAGCGCGTCGGTCAGCCCGGTGACGCTGTTGGTGGCGCCGGGGCCGGAGGTCACCAGCACCGTGCCGACCTTGCCGGTCGAGCGCGCGTAGCCCTCGGCCGCGTGGACCGCGCCCTGCTCGTGCCGCACCAGGATGTGGCGCAGCTCGTTCTGCTTGAAGATGGCGTCGTAGATCGGCAGCACCGCGCCGCCGGGGTAGCCGAATACGACCTCGACCCCGAGGTCCACGAGAGTCCGGACGACCAGTTCGGCCCCGGTCAGTTCGGCCGGGGGGCGGTCCTCGGCAGCGCTGGTCACGACGATCCCCCTTTCACGCGCACGCGACCGGCCCGACCCCGGGCGGAGTCAGGCGGCCCGCATCGGCGCGCAACCTTATCGGAGCGCGGACAGTAGTCCCTCACCCTGCGCCGGTCAATAGCAGGCGCTCCACGAGGGCCAAGGATTCCCGTTTGGATTCCGGGCTGTAAGGGTCCGGCAGGCGGGCGCTGCCCGGCATCTGGGTGCGGAACCAGGTGGTCTGGCGCTTGGCGTAGTTGCGCGTCGCCTGGCGCCCGAGCGCCGTCGCCCGCTCCAGTGGGATGGCGCCGGCGAGGTGGTCGTGCAGGGGACGGACTCCCACCGCCTTCATCACCGGGAGCGAGGGGTCGAGGCTGCGGGTACGCAGCCGCGCCGCCTCGTCGAGGGCGCCGGCCGCCATCATGCCATCGAAACGCGCATCGCAGGCCGCGTAGAGGGCGGGCCGGGGCGGCTCCAGGACGAGCGTCGCAGCGCGGCCGGGATAGGCCCCGTGCGCGTCCCTCTGCCACGCCAGCAGCGAGCGGCCGGTGGCCTCGATCACCTCGTAGGCGCGCATCACGCGCTGGCTGTCGCCGGGCTCGAGCCGCCGCGCCGCCTCGGCGTCGCGCGCGGCGAGCCTGGCGTGGAGGGCGGCGCTGCCTTCCTCGGCGCACAACGCCTGCACGGCCTCGCGCACCGCTTCGGGGATCTGCGGCACCGGGGCCAGGCCCTGCAGCAAGGCGCGCAGGTAAAGCCCTGTCCCGCCGACCAGGATCGGCAGCGCGCCCGCTGCCCGAGCCTGCTCGATCTCGGCCACGGCCAGCGCCCGCCAGCGCCCGGCGGAGCAGCGCTCTGCGCCGTCGACGACGCCGTAGAGCCGGTGCGGCGCGCGTGCGCGCAGCGTCTCGTCCGGCCAGGAGGTGAGGATCGGCAGGTCGCGGTAGAGCTGCATGCTGTCGGCGTTGACGACCACGCCGCCGAAGCGCGCCGCGGCCTCCGCCGCCAGCGCCGACTTGCCGCTCGCCGTCGGCCCGCCGATCACCAGGATCGTGGGCCGGCCGGCCTCTGCGGCGCCCTCGCCCACGCTCAGGACAGGACCAGCGAGACCAGTCCGTCGGCGAGCTTGGGCTCGAACCAGGTGGTTTTCGGCGGCAGGATCGCGCCGGCGTCGGCGACCGCCATGAGATCCTCGACGGAGGTCGGATGGAGCGAGAAGGCCACGGTCGCATCGCCGCCGTCCACCGCAGCCGCGAGCGCCGCCACGCCGCGTCCGCCGCCGACGAAGTCGATGCGGGGATCGAGCCTGGGGTCGCCGATGGCGAGGATGGGGCCGAGCACGAGGCGCGCGAGCAGCGAGACGTCGAGCCGCTCCACCACCGCGCCCGCGGCCGGGCGCGCGGTGGCGAGCCGGTGCCAGCGGCCCGCGAGGTACATGCCGAAGCGCGCAGGGCCTTCGGGCTCCACCGGCGCGTCTGCCGGCTCCACCTGCACGGCCTCCCCCAGCGCGCGCAGGAAGGCCTCGGTGGTGAGGCCGTTGAGCCCTCGCACGATGCGGTGATAGCCAAGGATGCGCACCTCGTCGGCGGGGAAGCTCACCGTCAGCAGGCGCCCGGCGCCCTCGCCCGCCCGCTCGGCCGCGTCGCGGGCGGCGGCGGCGCGGTGGTGCCCGTCGGCGATGTAGAGCGCGCCGATGGCGTCGAAGCGCGCCGCCAGAGCCTCGATCTCGTCCGCGCCCTCGATCGCCCAGAGAGCGTGCTCCACGGCACCGAGCACACAGCGGATGAGCGGCGGCCCCGCGCAGGCCGCCGCGATCAGCCGGCGGGCGTTCTCGTCAGGCCGATGGATGGCCAGCACGGGACCGGTCTGGGCGCCGAGCGCGGCGATGTGGCGGGCGCGGTCCTCCTGCTTGTCGGGCCGGGTCAGCTCGTGGCGCTTGATCGCGCCCCCTGCGTAGGCCGCGAGCGAGGCCGCCGCCGCCAGTCCGGTCTGGGCACGGCCGCCCGCCTCCATGCGCCAGGCGTAGAGGCGGGACGCAGGGTCGCGGACGAGCACGCCCTCCCCGATCATGCGGGCGAAAGCCGCCGCCGCGCCCTCGTAGAGCGCGGGCGCGCCTGCCGGCGTCTCCGGCGCGAGGTCGACCTCGGGCCGGGAGACGCGGAGGAAGCTCCAGGGCCGGCCCTCCACCGCCGCGCGCGCCTCCGCCGCGGACATCACGTCGTAGGGCGGCGCCGCCACCGCCCGGGCGTGCTCCGCCGCCGCGCGCAGCCCTGCGAAGGGTGCCAGAAGCCGCTCGCTCATCGCCGGGCCGCCGCTAGTTCACGAGCCAGACCACCAGCAGGCCGACCAGGGCGGCGCTCATGCCGATGGTGCGGATGCGGCCTGCCGGCTGGGCCAGAACGCGCGCCATGCTGCGCCGCATCGCGTCGGGGAAGAGGGCATAGAGCACGCCCTCGATGACGAAGACGAGCCCGATGGCGGTCAGGAATACGGTGAGCGGGTCGCTCACGGCGGGACCGTCCGGGACGGCCTGAGGCGGGCCCGCGGCCCGGGCGCGTCACTCGGCCGCCGCCGGGGCGGCTGCCTGCTGATCCTGCGCGATCTCACCGAAGAAGCGGAAGAACTCGCTGTCGGGCGAGAGCACCATGCTGGTGTCGCTGTCGCCAAGCGCCTCGCGGTAGGCCTGCATGGCGCGGTAGAAGGCGTAGAACTCGGGATCGCGTCCGTAGGCCTCGCGCGAGATGCGGTTGGCCTCGGCGTCGCCCTCACCGCGCAGGATCTGGGATTCGCGCTCGGCCTCGGCCAGGATCACCACGCGCTCGCGGTCGGCGCGCGAGCGGATGCGCTGCGCCTCCTCGTCGCCCTGGGCGCGG
Source organism: Alphaproteobacteria bacterium (assembly GCA_022823305.1). Taxonomy (GTDB): domain Bacteria; phylum Pseudomonadota; class Alphaproteobacteria; order UBA828; family UBA828; genus WTGU01. The sequence goes on along the minus strand of JAJDXK010000095.1, from coordinate 1,103 downwards.
AACTCCTTGGCCTCGCGCTCACGCTCGGTCTGCATGCGCTGGTAGACGGCCTGGCTGTTCTCCTCCGGCAGGTCGGCGCGGCGGATGCGCACGTCGATCACGTCGACGCCGAAGCCGGTGGACTGGCGGTTCACCTGGTCCCTGATCTCGGTCATGAGCTGGGCGCGCTCGCCGGAGAGCACGGTGATCAGCTCGACCGTGCCGAGCACCTGGCGCGTGCTGGCGTTGAGGATCGCGCCGAGCCTCGCGCGCGCCACCGCCTCGTTGCCGACCGACTGGAAGAAGCGCAGCGGGTCGATGATGCGGTAGCGGATGAAGGCGTCGACCACCAGCCGCTTCTGGTCGCCGAGAATCATCTCCTCGGCGGGTGCGTTGAAGTCGAGCACGCGCTTCTCGAAGTACTCGACGTTCTGGACGAAGGGCGTCTTGAAGCGCAAGCCCGGCTCGTCGGTGCCCCACTGGTTCACCACCTTGATGGGCTCGCCCAGCTGCAGCAGGATCGCCTGCTCGTCCTCGCGCACCTTGTAGGTGGAGACAAGGATCAGCACGATCGCCACGAGGATGACCGCGGCGCCGATGATGAACTTGGTTCGGGTGCTCATGGCCTACTGCGGGTTCGCCGTGTCGCCCTGGCGGCGCTGCAGCTCGGAGAGCGGCAGGTAGGGCACCACGCCCTGGGTGCCCTGGGCCGAAGAATCGATCAGCACCTTGTCGATCCCGCCGAGCACCGTCTCCATGGTCTCCAGGTACATGCGGCGGCGCACGACGTCGGGGTTCTGCGCGAACTCGCCGTAGATCGAGAGGAAGCGCGCCGCCTCACCCTGGGCCTTGGCGACCACCTCCTCCTTGTAGGCCGTGCCCTCCTGCACCAGGCGCTCGGCCGCGCCGCGTGCGCGCGGGATGATGTCGTTGCGATAAGCCTCGGCTTCGTTCTTGGCCCGCTCCTGATCGGCGCGTGCCGCCTGCACGTCGCGGAAGGCCGCGATCACGGCTTCTGGCGGGGCGATGTCCTGCGGCTCCACCTGAGTGATCTCGATGCCGGCCCCGTAATACTCGAGAATGGATTGTGTAAGTTCGTGCGTCTGCTGAGCCAGCAAGAGGCG
>JAJDXK010000089.1 GCA_022823305.1 Alphaproteobacteria bacterium | reverse complement strand
TTGAGGCAGGCCGGGTCCTTGCCGAAGGCGATAAACGCGCCGCCGAGCGCTTCGGCCGTGTGCTGGAACGAGCGCCCGTCGTCGATCACCACGGCCTCGCCGCCGGCGCCGATCAGGCCGGTCACCAGCTCCTGCATCAGCACCGACTTGCCCGAGCCGGACTTGCCGGTGACCGCGACGTTGTAGTTCCCCGCCTCGTTGGCGAAGGGCGACCAGCAGGCGGGCTGTCCGCGCCGGCCGATCAGAAACAGCGCGGGCGGGTTGTCGGGATTGGCGGGCTGGCCGCGCCACTCCCCGTGGAGCGGCGCGAGGTTGACCGCCGAAGACGTCAAGAGCGTCTTCATGCGGCCCATGCGTTCGAGATCGGCATCGAGCCCGCCGGCGGACACCATCGGCAGGCAGGCGAGCCAGGAGGGGAGCTGCATGTAGCGCTCCGCATTCACCCGCCAGCCCTGGCCGTGGTAGATCGCGCGAACCGCCTGCTCGGCCTCGTCGAGCGCATTGAGCGGGGCGTAGACGGCGGCCATGTAACAAGCCCGCACGAGCTTCTCGCCGTCCTTGATCCGCTCGGTGACCGCCTGCCAGTCGCGCGCCTTCTCGGGCAGGCCGGGCAGGTATCTGGCAATGCCCGTGCCGGCTTGCTGGGTCGCGCGGGCGGATTTGAGAAAAGCCTTCTCGCCGGCCGCCTCGTCGCCGGTGGTCACCGTGAGGCAGGTCAGCACAGGGCAGCCGGGCTGGAGGAAGTCGCGGTGGAAGTCCCCGATCAGGGCGTTGCCGCGCCAGCCAGGCCAGACTTCCGGGAAGGCGATCGCGCTGAGCACCCGCACCGCCACGTCCCCGGAGCCGCCGTCGCGGCCCCCGTCGGGGTGGTGGAAGGTGAGGCCTGTAGGATGGACCGTGAGGGCGCGGCCCGGCGCGACGCACTGGTCGTGCAGGGGATCGCGCGGCGCCCAGCGCCGGGCCGGGCGTTCACTGCCGCCGTCGCGGTATCCACCGATATCCGGCGCGATCAGCTCGGCCGCCAATGACAGCAGCGCATCCGGCTCCAGCCGCCGGGTCTGCGCGCCCGCCGAGGCCAGCGTGCCCTCCAACGCCCGGCGGAAGGCGCCGAGCGCGGTCTCCGTGGCCGGTCCGGGACCGGCCGCGAGGCAGGCCGTCACGAACACCCGGTAGTCGGAAAGCGTGAAGGGCGGCCCGCCCGCATGCAGCCGGTGCCAGCCGCCGGAGGCGAGCAAATCGCGGCGGCCCATGCCCATGCGGGCCAATGCGCCGCCGGCATCGCTTCGGGGCTCGGCCCAGGCGCGGGAGCTCGCGCCGAACCTCGGGCTCGCCCAATGGATGACCTGGATGGTGCAGCGTTCGGGCGCGGCGTCGGCCAAAGTGCCCGCCAGCGCGCCCAGGGTCTCGGTGTCGATCCCCGCGAACGGCGGCAGCTCGATCACGAAGCCGGCGCTGGAGGCGTTGACGTAGGTCTCGCTCGATTCGTCCCAGGCCCGCCAGGGCAGCAGCGCATGCAGCGCGGCGGGCATTTCCGGCGGCGACCAGGGGCCGGGCGCCTCGGGACCCTCGAACAGCTCCAGCAGGCGTTTCACCGCCCGAGCCTCCAGCCGGCCGGCTCCAGCACCGCGCGGACCCAGGACGCCTCGCGATAGACCCCGTCGGCGTCGACGAATGGCGCGATCCAGATGCGCGCAACCACCTCGTCCGTGCGGAGATCGTCATGGTCGCCGGGGGAGGTTTCGCCGCCCGCGAGCAATTCAGGCGCCTCCGGTTCGGCGGGGAGAGGGGCCGGGGCGGGTTCCCCGGCGCCCGGTTCGGCCGGTAGGGTGGCGGAGGTCGGAGCTTCGGGCGGCAGGAGCCGGACCGGGCCGGTCGCGGCCTTCTCCCGATCGGCGGTGCCGTAACCGAACAACCGCGCGAGCCAGGCGAAGGGATCGAACCCGCCATCGCAGGCGGCGTCGCAGGGCGCCTCGACCGCGGGGCTCGGGGGCCGGGTATTTCGCACTCGCCAGAGCGGCTCCGTGAGAACCGCGCTTCGGGGCTCGCTCATTTCCGGCACCGCCGGATCGGCGGCGGCGACGCTGTCGCAGGTCCCGGTCTCGGCCAGCGGGCACTGCCAGCTCTCGCCCACATTGCCCGACGAACAGCCGGCGAGAAGAAGCGCCGCAATCGCAACAGTCGGAAGCGCCATGCGGCGCGGGTGTTTCGTGGCAGGTGTCATGTCATTCTCCCTTCTGCGCGGTGAGGACGGGGCCGCGGCCGTCGATGCGGGCGCCCTCGAGGAACACCAGCGTCACCTTCGTCCCGGCCTGGAGCTGGATCACCGGCTGGTACTGCTCGGCGCGGCGGATCATGTAGTCGGCCACCTTCTGCCCGGCGCTCGACGCCCCGGCGCCGAGACCGGCCCGGCCGATATCGCCGATCCCGGTGTTGGCGACGGCGGCGCCGCTGCCGGTCGCCACGGCCTGAGGCTGGAACGCCTGGGAGACGCCCTGTCCGACGCCTGAGACAAGCCCGGCGAGGAACGCCTTCTCGACCAGCGCGCCCTCGCGGCTCACCACGGGGCCGCGCACCCCGGTCTTGCCGGAGCCCGCGACGAACCCGGCGACGTCGGTCTCGATCACCGTGCCGGCCTCCGGCCCGGCGCAGGTCATGGTGCGGAAGCGCACATAGACCTTCTCGGAAGAGAGATCGCCATGGGCCGCACCGGTCACGGTGCAGCCGTCGACATCCACCTGCAGGGCCGTCCCGTCCTCGGCCGCCGTCCAGGCGGGGCCGGTTATGCGCAGCAGCACCGGGCGGGGATCGCCCTGGGAAGACACCCCGGCCGAGGCGTCGACGCCGGCCAGCACGACGGCCTCGGCATGGGCACCCGCAGGCAGCCATACCGACACGGGTTTCGCTACGACGTCGGCGACCAGTTCCGGGCCCGAACGAGCGTCCGATACGGAGGATTGCGGCACGCCGTCCAGCTCGAAGGTCTCGATCATGCGCGAGCGCGCCGGCGCGGCCGGCTGCTGCCCATCGCCGCCCGGCGTTACCGGCGCCTGGCCCCGGAACCACGGATCGTCCCCGGACGCGCCGCCCGGCCCTGCCGGCTGAAGCTGCCGCTCCAGCTCGTCGATCCTCGCCTTCTGCGCGTCGATGGTCCGGATCGCATTCGCCGTCTGGCCCTCCAGCTTGGTCTGGAGCCCTTCGTTCTCGGTGCGCAGCCGGTTCGCTTCCTGCTCCATCCGCTTCAGCGCGCCCTCGACCTTGTTGAGCCGCGCCTCCGAGCGCCGCGTCCAGACCAATTCGGCGGCGTCCGGTTCCACGATCCCGGCGTCGATGCCGCCCTGCGGCGCGTCGGTCTTGCTCCCGCCCATGCCGAGCCAGGCCGCGACCGCGACCAGCACCACCGCCGCGATGACCGAGAACAGCAGCAGCTGGCGCCGCCGGACCGCATCGGCGTCGTTCGCATCGCCGGCGGGGCGCCTGTCGGCGCGGGCGTTCATTGCGGACCTCCCGCGCCGGCGGTCTCCACCACCGCCACGCCGAGCCGCCCGCCCGAGGGGCCGGTAGCCGGCGGCGCCAGCCAGAGCGCGGCAACGGGACCGACGCCCGGCAGGCTCCCGATGGTCCCGGCGAGGCCCGCGGCACCGCCCGCATCCTTCGATGCCGGACGCGCGGCCTCGAAGACGAGCGCCGCAAGGCGCGGGCCCCGCCAGGTCTCGATGAGCGTGAGGCCGGCCTGTAACGCTTCCCCGCCCGCATGGACGGCGTAGCCCGGCAGCAGATCGCGGCGGGCGACGGCGCGCACCAGACGTACCAGCGCCGCGACGTGGGGATCGCTGCCCGAGGCTGGGGTGGACGCCGTTGCAGGAACCGCGGCCGCGTTGCGGATCAGGATCTGGGCCGAGTCGCGGTCCGAAGGGGTGAGCGTGAGCCGGTAGGTGAAACCCCGCTCGGTGCCGACGAACAGCGTGACGGGATTGTGCTCCGCAGCCTCCGCCGCAACCGGCCTGAGATAGAGGTCGCCCGAGGCGGCGTCATGCTCGACCGCGAAGCCGTCCGGCGACCGCACCACCTTCGCGATACGGTCGCCCGCGAGCGCGATGCGGCTGACCTCCGTGTCGGAAATCTCCGCCGCGAGCTCGGCATGGTCGGCCGCGTCGAGGATCTGCATCGCCAGCGCGGGAACCGGCGCCGCGAAGGCGCCCACGACAAGCATGTGCAGGGCAAGGAGCGCCACGCGCGGGCGCGAGCCGATAATCGTCATTGTCCACTCTCCAGTTGTTCGAAGCGCAGGAGCCCGATCCGCCCGGCATCGACGCGGAAGACGAGCCGGTAGCGCCGGTTCTCGCGCGAAGCCTCCTCGCGCCCGATCCAGGTCACGAGCTCGCCCGCGATCTCGACCGTGAGCCGCGCCGGATCGGCCTCGATCTCCGTGGGGTAGAAGGCGCTCGCCAGGTCGCGCCCGGCCATGCGCGCGGCCTCTGCCTCGACCCAGGCGCCGATCGCGCCCCGCGCCGAGGCATGGGACAGCCGCGCCGCCGCATGGCGGACATGGGCTGCGTTCTCCGGCGTCAGCGTGAGCAGCGTTACCGCCACGGTGCGCGCCATGTCTTCGAGATACCGCGCGCCGGCCAGGCCAGCGCCGGCACCGGCGCCGCCGACCTCCCAGGACGGCCCCGAGACCGCCGGCACCAGCACGGTCACCGTCTCGCGCCCGGCGAAGCTCATGGTGAGCGCCAGGTTGGCGGTCATCGAGAGGACCAGCAGGCCCGCCAGCGCGAGCCGGATGTCCCGCACCCGGCGCAAGGCGGTATCCATGTCGCCGCGCCGCATCAGCCGACATACCGGCGCAGATGGCTCGGCGGCGTCGCCTTCAGGCGCAGCACGAAGTCGGGCAGGAACCAGTAGAGGGCGTAGCGCGCGATGTTGGCGCCGCCGCCGCGCTTGACCCGGCGCAGCAGAAGCCAGCCGCCGACGCCGGCGACCAGTCCCGGCACGAACTGGTTGGCCGCGAGGCCGAGCAGGGCCGGCCCCATCAGCGCGGCCGCCTCGTCGACGGTCCAGAACAGCCAGCGCTCCGGGTCGTCGAGCCGGCGGGGGATGGAGTGGCGGGCGGTCTCGCTCATCAGACGATCGCCGTGCCGACCAGGCCGGTGACGATCCCGGTGCCGGCGCCGGCGGCGATGCCGACGCCGACCGCGCCCATGAGCTGCATCGCGTTGAAGCGCAGCACCGAGCCGACCAGGGCGGCGCCCACGGCGAGCGCCGCGGCGAGCTGGCCGCCGGTGCCCCCGACGATCCCCTCCACCGTGTCCAGCGGCGAACCGAAGGTGGTGTCGGTGGTCGCGAAGGCCGCCTCCGGAGCGGCCATCACTGCCGCAACGGCGAGGCCCGCCGCGGCAACCGTCCGCAGCGTGGCGCCCGGCGCTGTCCGTGCCCCGGCGCTCACGGGGTGGCTCCCGGAAGCACGGTGCCGTCGTCGAAGGTCGACGCGCGCCGGCGCGTCTCCGCCCAGGCTTCCAGGTCTTCCCGCCGATAGCGCACCCGGTTGCCGAACCGGCAGAACACCGGCCCCGTCCCCGCGCACCGGTAGCGGGCCAGCGTCTTGGGCGCCAGGCCGAGCAGGCGCCCCGCCTGGACCGTGTTCAGATAGTGGACTTCCTCCGTCATTTCCGACTCCCTGGCTTCGACGGCGCCCGGACCGCTCCGGACGCATGCGCGGCTATCGAAGCGCGGAAGGCGGCCGCCGTGCATGGTCGAATTGCGATTCGCAAACGACCACCCTTGAGGGCGCACGGGGGCGCACGGGGACGCACGGCGATGATCGGACTCGCGGGCTCCGGCCGGACGGCCCGCCCGGACGGACCGAAAACGGTCGACTCCGCCGCCGTCACACGTTGGTTTTCGGATGAAGGAACGGGCCGCCGGACCGGATTCGGCGCCGGACGCCTATGACTTTCAGGAATGGAGATCCCCGAGGGGCTGCCGGACAGGCTCGCGGCCGCCGGGAGCCGGCGCGGATCAGGGCGAGAGGGAATCCTCCACAACCCTCATCCGAGGCCGGCAGTCGGCCCGGAGCCGGGCCGGTCTCGCGCCGAGCCCGCCGGATATGTGGAAGACGCGGCCGGCCGGCTCACCGCAAGAGGCAGCCGTTCGGCGCAGCGGTGTTCGGGAGGAGCCGCTCTTGCGGCGTCAGGCGCCGAGCGGCGGACAATCCCGTCCCAGGAGCCCTTCGATCTTCGCGGCCACCCGCTCTCCGGCCTCATGCACCGAATCCCGGGCGAGATGCGCGTAGCGCGCGGTCGTCTTCACCTCGCTGTGGCCGAGCATCCTGCCGATCATCGGCAGGCTCTCGCCGAGCGCCAGCGCCCGGGACGCGAAGCTATGGCGGCAGTCGTGCAGGCGCATGTCCTCCAGCCCGGCGCCCTTGCGGATCACCGCCCAATGCTGCTGCAGATTCGACATGGCCTTCGCACCCCGCGCGCCCGCGATGACATGGGGGTTGCCGTCCACACGCGGGATGCGCTCCAGCAGCGCGACGGTCGCCGGCGACAGCTGCACCGTCCGGGGACCGGTCTTCGTGTCCGGGAGCCGCATCTCGCCGGCCTCCAGGTCGACATGGTCCCAGTGCAGGTAGACGATCTCGTTCTTGCGGCAGCCGGTCAGAAGCAGCAGCCGGACCGCCATCGCGGCGTACATCCGGGCGCCGCCCTTCTCCTCCGCCTCGTCCAGCGCCCATCCGAGACGCTGGAACTCCTCGTCGGTCAGGAAGCGCTCGTGGCGGCGCGGCCGGTTCATCGCGATCTGCCGGCAGGGATTGCTGCCCTCCGGGATGGTCTCGCGCTCCTCGGCGGCGCGGTAGATCCGGAACAGCACCTCGACCGCCTGGTTGGCCATCCTCGGCGTCCTGCGCATCGAATGATGGAACGCCGACACCGCCGCATGATCGATCGACAGCGCCGGCTTCCGCCCGAACGCCGGCAGGATGTGGTTGTCGATCGAGCTGCGGTAGGTCTTTGCCGATTTCGGCTTCAGCCGCACCTCGACCACCTCCTTGATATAGGTCTCCACCAGCTCGCCCACCGTCGGCCCCTTCGCCAGCGTCACCGCCTCCGGCTCGGGGACGGGCTCTTCGCCGGCCTTGATCCGGGAGATGATCTGCGCCGCCCGGCGGCGCGCTTCCTCCGGCGTGATGACCCCGACCCGCCCTATGGTCACGCGAACGGGATGCGGCCCGCCCGCGCGTGTCTGCACGATGTAGACCTTGCGCCCGCTCGCATAGACGCGCACCCCGAAGCCCTGCAACTCGCTGTCCCAGAACACCGTGTCACTGTCCGCCTTCAGCCGCCCGACCGTGCTGCGCGAGATCGTCGTCCGCCTGAGCTTCGCCATCGCCCGTCTCCCCGCCTTCCGTCCTACGCCGCCAGCCCGTCGCCGCCGGGGCCGGCGGACACGAGATCGCTGCCGATGCTGTCCCCGACCCTGGCCACCGATGCCTTCTCGCTGTCCTCCGCGAGATGCGCGTAGCGGTAGGTCGTCATCACCGTCTTGTGCCCGAGCAGCCGCGCGATGGTCGGCAGCCCTTCTCCGGTCGCCAGCGCCTGCGAGGCATAACTGTGGCGGCAGTCGTGAAGCCGCAGGTCGTCCAGTCCCGCGCGCTCGCGCAGCCGGTACCAGTAGGAGTTGATGCTCTTGAGAGGCTCGCTGCGCCTCGGACCCGCGATCACCCAGGGATTGCCCTCGATGCGCGGTATGTCCGCCAGCACCCGCTCCACCGGCGCCGTCAGGGGCACCCGGCGCGGGCCGGTCTTGGACTCGCGGATGCGCAGCTCGCCCGCCGCGCGGTCAATGTCGTCCCACCGTAGCCGCAGAATCTCGTTCCTGCGGCATCCGGTGAGCAGCAGCAGCCGGACCGCCACGGCCGCCGAAGCCATCAAGCCGCCTTCCGACCCCGCCTCGGACAGCACCCGCCCGAGGCGCGCATACTCCTCATCGCTCAGGAACCGCTCGCAGTCGCGCTGCTTGTAGCGCTTCACCGACCGGCAGGGGTTGGGCCGCGCCGGGGTCATGCCCCAGGCGATCGCCAGATTGAACATCCTCGACAACAGGCCCACGGCGTGGTTGGCCCGGTTCGGCTTGGCCCGCAGCCCGTAGTGCAGCGCCGAGGCGTGCGAGCGGTTGACCTCGGAGAGTTTGAGCCCGCCCAGCTCCGGCAGGATGTGCAGATCGAGCAGGGACCGGTATTGCTCCACCGTCCCCGGCCGGCAGTTGACCTCGACATGCGCCGTCATGTAGCGCCCGGCCAGGTCCGCCACCGTCGGCTCCGGCGGCGCCTGCGGCGGCGCCGGGTCCAGGCCGCGCCGGATCCGGTCGATCATCTCCGCCGCCTTGCGCCGCGCGTCCCTGGTGCTTATCTCGGCATCCCGGCCAATGACGCCGCGCTTGGGCAGACCCCCCGGGACACGGGCCTGCGCGACATAGACCTTGTGGCCGGTGGAGTGCACCCGTATGCCGAATCCCGGCTGCTCGCTGTCCCAGAACACCCGGTTGCCGCGCTCGACGGTCAGGCGGTCTATGGTTCTCCTGTTCAGCTTGACGGCGCCCACCTCTGCACTCTCCCGCTCTCGATATGCACGGCGGGCATACTAGCAAATGTGTCTTCAATCCGCAATCGACCGGGTATGCAATCGGCGGGTCGCTCTGCTCCCGCCTGACCTCTCACCGGATGGTGCCGCGAATCGTCGTCAGAAGGAAAAGATTTGTGTTAGCAATGGGTTACAATCTTCTTGGGCACGCCAGTCCCTGCTCCGCTCCCGTCTGTCCCCATTGTGCTGAAAGGTGAGTCTAATAATGTCCGGTTTCGGAAAACGCTACGGGCGCCGCCGGGGCCTGTCAAGAAAGCCACCCGGCACGTCGGCGTTCCGTGCTGTGCACCTGTCCATTCCGTGCACGGTGTGTAGACTGCGGCCGGGCACGCACCTTCACGATTCGGGAGCAGAGCCTTGTTGAAATCCAGAGTGCGGCGGCTCTTCGCCTTCCTCGCGCTTGCCGTCGCGGCGGGGACCATGATGACCGACCAGACGACAAGCCAGGCCGACGAGGGGGCGAGCCCGCTCGTCACCTTCGAGACCACCCACGGCGCCTTCACCGTGGCCATGGAGGCGGACGCCGCGCCCGAGACGGTGGCGAACTTCCTCCAGTACGTCCGCGACGGCCACTTCGCCGGCACCATCTTCCACCGCGTGATCCCGGGCTTCATGATCCAGGGCGGCGGCTACGACGAGAGCTACGCGCAGCGCCCCACCCGGGCGCCGATCGAGAACGAGGCCCCCGGCGCGCCCGGCAACGACCGCGGGACGATCGCCATGGCGCGCACCTCAGACCCGCACTCCGCCACCGCGCAGTTCTTCATCAACGTGGTGGACAACGACTTCCTCAACCACACCGGCAAGAACCCGCAAGGCTGGGGCTACGCCGCCTTCGGCCGCGTCGTGGACGGCATGGAGACGGTGGACCGCATCGCGGCCCTGCCCACGGGCCGCGGCGGCCCCTTCCAGAGCGACGTGCCGCAGGAGCCCGTGGTCATGCAGAAGGTGACGGTCGGCGCCGCTCCCTGATCCGCCGGGCCTGAGCCTTCCGGAGCGGGCCGGGGATGCGGGCCGAGCTCGAGGCCGACTACGTCGTCGTCGGCGCCGGCTCGGCCGGGAGCGTCGTCGCCGCGCGGCTTTCGGAGGACGGGCGCAACCGCGTGCTGCTGCTGGAGGCCGGCGGCTCCGACCGCAGCCTCGTCATCCAGATGCCGGCGGCGAGCATGCTGCGCGGCATCACCAACCCGCGCTACGACTGGCGCTTCATGGCCGAACCCGATCCGACGCGCGGCGGGCGCAGGGACTACATGCCACGCGGCAAGGTGCTGGGCGGCACCAGCTCGATCAACGCCACCTCCTTCGTGCGCGGCGCGCCCGAGGACTACAACGGCTGGGCCCGGCTCGGCTGTCGCGGCTGGGACTTCGAGGGCGTGCTGCCCTACTTCCGCCGGCTCGAGGACTTCGAGGGCGGCGCCGATCAATACCGCGGCGCCGGCGGGCCGCTCTCGGTCTCGCACATCCGCTCGCTCCATCCGCTCTCCCGCGTCCTCGTCGAGACCTGCGTGAAGGCCGGCATGCCCTTCCGCGAGGACATCAACGCGCCGCCGCAGATGGGCGTGGGCTACGTCCAGGCGACCCAGCGCCGGGGCCGCCGCCACAGCGCCGCGCGGGCCTACCTCTGGCCGGCCCGGGACCGCAAGAACCTGCGGATCGTGACCCACGCGCAGGCGACGGGCCTCGCCTTCGAGGGCTCGCGCGCCACGGGCGTGGCGTACCTGCGGCGGGGCAAGCGGCAGCGCGCGCGGGCCGGCAAGGCGGTGATCCTCTGCGCCGGCACCTTCGGCTCGCCGCAGCTCCTGATGCTCTCGGGCATCGGCCCGGCAGCCCACCTGCGCGAGCACGGCATCGAGGTGCGCCTGGACCTTGCCGGCGTCGGCGAGAACCTGCAGGACCACGCCGGGATCAGCCAGACCATGTGGGTCAACCGCAGGACCTACAACGTGCAGACCGGGCCGCTCAGCGCCCTCCTCTACGGCGCGCAGTGGCTGCTGGCCGGGACCGGGCCGGCGTCGACGCCGATCGCCCAGGTCTTCGGCTTCCGCCGTTGCGACCCGGGCAAGTCGCGCTCCCACGTGCAGTACATGTTCTCGCCGGCGGGCTACGATCTCAGCGCCGACGGGCCGGAACTCTTCGACCGGCCCGCAATCACCGGGCTGACCACCCTGCACCGGCCCTATTCGGCCGGCACGGTGCGCCTCGCCTCGGCCGACCCGCTGGCGCAGCCGGCGATCCAGCCTAACCTGCTGGCCGACGAGCGCGACGTCGAGACGCTGATGCTGGGCGCGCGCTTCTTCCGCACGATCCTCAGCAGCGAGCCCATCTCCCGCTACATCGTCGGCGAGCACCTGCCCGGCGCGCACGTGCAGAGCGACGACGAGTGGCGCGCCTGCCTCCGCGCCAGCGCCACCGGCGTCTATCACCCCACCGGCACCTGCAGGATGGGCCACGATGCCATGGCGGTGGTGGACGACGGCCTCAAGGTGCAGGGGCTTGAGGGGCTCTACGTCGCCGACGCCTCGATCATGCCCACCATCGTCAGCGCCAACACCAACGCCACCTGCATCATGATCGGCGAGCGCGCGGCCGAGATGGTCCGCGCCGCCGCCTGACCCTCACCGAAGACAGCGAGCCAGGGAGGACCCCATGCCCATGCCCTATACCGTCGCCGCAGCCCTCAGGGTCAAGAAGAAGCACGTCGCCGAGTTCACCCGGCTGGTGAAGCGCCACGCCAGGAACTCGATCACCCGGGAGCCGGGCTGCGTCGCCTTCGAGGTGAGCGTCGACAAGGACGACCCGCAGCGCTTCATCTTCTACGAGATCTATCTCAGCGAGGCCGACTTCGAGGCGCACACGCAGACGCCCTGGTTCAAGCGCCAGATGGAGCGGACGGGCCACATGGTCGAGGGCGAGTTCGAGATGTTCGCCCTCGGCCACCGCATCGCCGCCCCCAACAAGTAGCGGGGACGCGCACCGTATCGTTGCGAGAGGAGCGAACCGGGCCGCGCAGCGGCCCGGCCGGCGCGAGCGCCCGGCGCTCGAGGGACAGGATCAGCCCGTCACGCGTCTCATGACTCTTCCGTATCGAAGAGCGGAATATCCATCGCGCGGGCGATATCGTTCATCCGCCGGTCGTAGCTCGCGAGTTCCACCGCCTGACCCTGATCGGCCAGATACGCACACGACGCCAGATGCAGGGCGTCGAGGGTCCGCAGCGGCCCCGGACCGGGGAAGGCGTCCAGTGCCCGCGCCAGAACCCGCGGGGTCAGCTCCAGCAGCGCGACCCGTCCGACAAGCTGGCGCGCCGCCCCGCCGTGCGAATCCGCAAGACCGCGTGCATGCAGCGGCGTCCATATCTCGTATTCGAGGAGCCGGCTCGACACCAGGGTCCCGTCCCAAAGGGACACCGGGGGCTGGCGGTCCTCGGTGAATAGCCAGGCCAGCGCGACGGACGTGTCAAGATAGATCACCGGTCGCGCCGGCTCTCGTCGAGTTCAGCCAGAACTTCGTCCAGACTGGCGACCGGGGCGGGCCGGGGCGGCGGTCCCGAAGCCGTCAGTGTCGGCGGCGCGAGCACGCCGGACCGCACCGCCTCGGCCAGGAAGGCATCGGCGAGGACCAGGCTCCGGGTCTCCCTGAGCGGGCCGAGCTCCGCCACCACAAGGTCACGGTCGGTCACCAGGATCGTCTCGCCGGACGCCGCGAGCCGGACGTATTCACTCAGCTTGCTGTTCAGGACCTTGATGCCGACCGATCTCATGCAGGATAAAGTAGCTACCGAGCGCTACCTCGTCAAACGCCAAGCGCGTCGATCGCCGTCCAGCCCGCGCGTCGGCCAACGCTACCGCGCGTAGCGGGACCAGAGGGCGGCGGGGTCGGCGCGCTTGTCCTGCCTGGCCGCGGCCTCGGCGAGCTCCGACTCGCTGGGCCCGCCCCGCTCCAGCGCCTGGAAGGCCCGCACCACGGGGCCGGCGCGGTTGGCGTGGCGCTTGGCCGCCATGGAGATCGGCTCGTGCAGGGCGCCAGAGCAATGGGCGCAGGGCCAGGCCAGGCGCGCCATGAGCTCTGCCGCCTCGCCGCCGGGGAAGCGCTGCAGCAGCTCGACGATGGTGGTGGACCCCGTGATCGGCCCGCCGGACGTGCCGGGGGAGGACACGGCCCCCTGCCCTACTCCGCCGCGTGCGCCAGCGGCTCGGCCTCCAGCGGCATGCGGATCGCATCGCGCGGAAGCTGGTAGCGGGCGTAGGGCAGCACCGCCACCTTCGCGTCCGGCCCGTGGCGGGCGAGCGCTGCGGCGAAGGCCGCCTCCAGCGAGGTGCCGGCCTCGATCCCGATGTCGGCCGCCATCTCCAGGTTCTCCTCCAGCGTCACCACGTGCAGGTGCTTGCGCACCATGACCTCGTAGATCGGCACCCAGATGCAGCCTGCCCACATCTCGATGGTGCGGCTGTGGATGTCGCGGTAGACGCGCTCGAGGTTGGCCGGAGAGGGAGGCATGTAGGGCTTCATCAGGTCCATCAGCGCGAGCCCCGGGAAGTCGCCGAGATGGGTCTTCACACCGGGCGAGGGGCTGCAGTAGATGAGCGTGCCGCCGTCCTTCACCAGCAGGTCGGACGACATGCAGCCCCAGCCGGTGTGGAAGAAGAGGTGGTCGGTGGGCGCGAAGACGCCGCAGATGGCGATGTCGGCCGGCCCGCCGGCGGGGCGCTCGTAGGCGTAGATGTCGTTGAAGGTGCGGATCGCCTCGCGGTGCGCGTCCGGGTGCGCGCCGAAGTTGATGAAGCAGAGCCGGCCCCGCGTATCCAGCACGCTGTTGAGCGTCGCCGTGAGCCGGCACATGGTGGCGGCCTCGTCGATGTCGGTCCGCATCGGCCCGGCCATGGCGCCGTAGTGGGTCTTGGGCGACATGACGAAGGCGCAGTGGTTGGACTCGATGGTCTCGTCCGAGACCACGCCGGGCAGGATCAGCTTGCCGCCGCCGCCCGCGCCCCAGTGGTTGGACTGGGCCTGGCCCATGCTGAGCGTCACGTCGGCCTTCGCCACCTCCTTGTGCAGCCAGACCGGCGTGCCGCCCGTGGTCATGCCGATGAAGACGTACTGCTCGGGGTCGCGCGGCTCGTTCTGGAAGAAGGGGACGCCCAGCCGCTCCATGCGCGCGAGGTTCTCGCGCCCGAGCTTGAGCTCGGTGTCGCGCTCCGACATGGGGAAGACCTTGCCGTTGGCGCAGACGACGCAGGCGTCCTTCACGCCCTGCGTCTCGACGGCATCCAGCACCGCCGGCAGCAGCTTGGAGGTGGGCGTCGGCCGGAACTGGTTGTCGATGATGATGGCGAGGCTCTTGTCCGGCCCCAGCATCTCGGAGAAGGGCGGGCCGGAATGGGGCGCCTCCAGCGCGGCGGCGCAGGCCTCGGTCGGGTTCGCGACGTGTGCCGGCTCGTCGGGGTAGAGCGCCGCCAGCAGGTTGGCCTCGGGGATCTCGAGGGTGAGCTCCTCGCGATAGACCATCGCCGGGTCGTCGGCCGAGCCGATGGTGAGCGGATCGAGGGATTCGTAAGGGATCACCGCGCGATAGGTGTCGGACATCGCCGCCCTCCTGCATCTGAGCCGGCCTGAGGCCGCGAAACTGGCATTCCCGCGCCAAGCCGAGTGTAATGGAGCGAGGCGGGTATGGACAGGGCGCCGGCGTGCGGGCCGGTGCGCCCGCGAGACATGGGAGCACGACATGGCGGCCTATCCACGGCTTTTCTCGGAATGGAATATTCGCAACACCACGATCAAGAACCGGGTGGTGTTTCCGCCGACCTGCCCGAGCTGGGTCTCCGACCCGTGGAACGGGCTCTTCACCGACATGGCGACCCACTATTACCGGGAGCGCGCCGAGGGGGGCGTCGGCCTCATCATCATCGGCGGGACCCACGTCCACCCAAGCTCGATCATGGCGCCGCTGCTGATGCCGCAGCTCTTCGACGACCGCCAGATCGAGCCGCTGTCGAAGATCGCGGATGCGGTCCACGCCGAGGGCTGCAAGCTCGCGATCCAGCTCTGGCACTCGGGCGTGCGCGGCTTCCCCACCTTCAAGCAGGAGGCCACCTACGACCTGGACGCGACCTGGTACACGCTCTCCCCGAGTCAGGTGCCGCTCGGCGAGTTTCCCGGCGCATCGACGCCCAAGGAGCTCGACGAGGACGAGATCGAGGAGATGCTGGAGGCCTTCGGCAGCGCCGCGGAGCGCGCCTTCGCCGCGGGGCTGGACGGCGTGGAGCTTCATCTCAGCCACGGCTACCTGCCCTGGCAGTTCATCTCGCCGCTCTACAACAAGCGCACCGACCGCTGGGGCGGCAGCCAGGAGAACCGCCTGCGCTTCCCGGTCGAGGCGTTGACGCGGATGCGCGCCGCCGCCGGCGACGACAGGTTCGTCGGCTACCGCATCAACTCGACCTCCTTCTGGCCCGGCGATCTCGAGATCGACGACGTGCGCGACATCGTCGTCGAAATCGAGAAGCGGGCCGATATCGACTACGTCGACGTCTCGGCCGGCGTGCACCACGCCTTCATCCACACGCCGATGGAGTTCGAGGCGGGCTGGGAGCGCGGTTACGCCCGCAAGATCCGCGAGGTCTCGTCGAAGCCGGTGCTGCTCGTCGGCCGCATCACCACGCCGGATGTCGCCGAGCAGCTGCTGGAGGCCGGCGACGGCGATGCCATCTGCCTCGCGCGCCAGCTCTTCACCGACCCCCACTGGGCCAGGAAGGCGCAGGAGGGCCGCACCGACGACATCCGCTCGTGCGTCGCCGCCAACTTCTGCTGGAAGAGCGTGAGCCGGGGCGGGCGGGTGCAGTGCATCTACAACCCCACCGTGGGCCGCGAGGAGGCCTGGGGCGAGGGCACGCTGGTCAAGGCGGCGGAACCCAAGAGCGTGCTCGTCATCGGTGGCGGCCCGGCCGGGCTGGAGTACGCCCGCATCGCGTCTGCCCGCGGGCATGACGTGACGCTCTACGAGGCCGAGGGCGAGACCGGCGGCCACGTGCGCGTCCAGGCGCTGCTGCCGAGCCGGGCGGAATACGGCGAGATCGGCCGCTGGCTCACGGCCCAGGCCGAGAAGAACGGCACCCGCATCGTCACCGGCGCGCCGGTGACGGAGGACGACCTCGACGAGGCGCTGGCGGCGGTGAAGCCCGACCACGTGGTGGTGGCGACGGGGTCTTCCATCGCCGTCGACGGCTTCCAGGGCTGGACCGGCGACCCCCTGCCGGGCTGGGAGAGCGGCAACTGCGTCGGCTGGGACGCCGTGGCCGAGGGCCAAGCCCGGCCGCGCGGCCGCGTCATGGTGCTGGACGACCTCTGCGACGTGGTGGCGCCGCTCACCGCCGTCGCCTGCAAGGACGCGGGCGCCGACGAGGTGACGCTGGTCACGCGCTGGCCCATGATCGGCATGGAGACCATCCTCGACGTCTATCTCGACTGGATCCTGCCCAAGCTCTACCAGGCCGGCGTTACGGTCTGCGTCGATCACTTCGTGCGCCGCATCGAGGGCAGCACGGTCACGCTCTACAACGTCCACCACGAGGAGGCCGAGCGCACGCTGGAGGCCGACTGGATCGTCATGGCGACCGGCCGGCGCTCCGAGAACGCGCTCAAGGCGATCATCGCGGCGCGCGGGATCAGCGTCGAGACCATCGGCGACGCCACCGCGCCGCGCTCCGCCTACGAGGCCGTCTACGAGGGCCACCGCCAGGCCCGCAAGCTCTGAGCGGCGGCCCCGCCGCGCACGCGACACGCTTCAATCCGACGAGGGAGGACGACGATGCCCGCTGCCTATCTCATCTCCGAATCGCAAGTGACCGATCAGGCGCTCATGGACGAGTACGCCGAGAAGGCCGGCCCCTCGGTCGCGGCCCATGGCGGCGAGCTGATCGCAGCCACCACCAACGTCGCCCACATGGACGGCATGGCGAAGCCGCCCAGGATCGTCATCATCCGCTTCCCGAGCATGGACGTGGCCAAGACCTGGTACAACTCGCCCGAATATCAGGCGATCCTGCCGATGCGCTTCCGCGCCTCCAACAGCAGCGTCTACTTCGTCGAAGCCGTGGAGTGATCAGGCCGCGCCGGCGGCCGCCGTCGCCGGTGCGGACTCCCTGCCCGCCCCGCCTTCCTCCTTCTCCTCCGGAAGGAAGTGCTCGATGGCGTTGGCGTAGTAGCGCAGCATGTCGCGCTCGCCCGCGTTGGCGCGGAAGAGCCCGTCCGCCTCGGTCACGAAGTGGCGCAGCGTCAGCATGCGCAGGCCTACCGTGACGGCGTAGTCGCGGTCGGCCCTCGGCACGTGGACGTAGGCGCCCGCGCGCTCCAGCCCGTCAATCAGCGCCTGGGTCCGCGCCTTGACCTCGAGCAGGCCGAGCGCCTCGTCGCCCGCGCGCACGAACACCGTCGCCACCAGCGAGACGGGCAGCACCGGGATCGCCTGGGCGATGGCCTCCAGCAGCTCGCCGCCGAGCCGCTCCACCGCCTCGAAGCGGGCCTCGGGATCGAGCGCGCGGAAGTCCACGCCGCGCTCCCTGACGTAGGCCCGCATGGAGATGGGCGCGGCGAAGTTCACGCAGGCGTAGCCGAAGCGGTACCAGCGCCGCCGGATCATCAGGCTCACGTTGTGGGCGGCGAAGCGGAACGCGGTCGCGAGCACGCGCGCCCGGCTGCGCCGGGGCTCGCCGGGGCCGGGGGCGCGCACCAGCATGCGGTCCTCCAGCACGCGGTCGTAGTTGATGCCGACGGGCACGAAGACGAGGTCGCGCGCGCCCTCCGGGTCGAAGGACGAGACCATGTAGTTGATCAGCCCGAGCTTCGGCTTGCGCAGGCGGCCGTCGCGGCTGAGCCCGCCTTCGGGATAGACCGCCTGCACCACGCCGCCCGCCGTGGCCGCCTGCACGTAGCGCGCCAGCACCTGGCGGTAGAGCCGGCTGCCCGAGCCGCGCCGGACGAAGTAGGCGCCCAGCGAGCGCACCAGCATGCGCAGCGGCCAGACCCGCGCCCATTCGCCGACGGCGTAGCTCAGCGCGGAGCGGTGCGCCGCCATGTAGGCGACGATCACGTAGTCCATGTTGCTGCGGTGGTTCATCACGAAGACCACGCTGGCGCCGGGCTCGATGCGGGCCAGCGCCTCGTCGTCGGAATAGCCCAGGCGCACGCGGTAGAGGGTCTCCACCGCGCGCCGGGCGACGTGATAGGCGATGCGGAAATAGGCGTAGGCGTTGAAGGAAGGGACGATCTCGCGGGCGTAGCGCTCCACCTGCCGGCTCAGCACCTCGCGCGGCGTGCCGGTGGCCTGAGCCTCGGCGTCGATCGCCTGCATGATCTCGGGGTCGTAGCTGAGCTGGTCGATGAGGACCCGGCGCCTGGTCTGCTGGAAGGGCGCGATCTGCAGCTCCAGCCGCGTGTTGACCTCTTCGATCATGCGGTTGAGGCGGCGGCGCAGGAACCAGCGCGCGCCCGGCATCAGGATGCGGTCGAGCGCGGCCCAGAGCGCGAGCGCGCCGACCACGCCGAGGATCCAGAGCGGGATCGCCAGCGCTTCGCTCACGCGCGGCTCTCGCGCCCGGGCGGACAGGGGCCTTCCGATCCCGGTGGGTTCCCCGGGCAAGGGCGGTCCCGGCAGAGGGCCTTGACTGACATGGGTGCCAACTGGGCTCGCGGCTCTACCCCAGATGCGCTACTTATAGCAGCAATGAGGGCCTCAATGGGTGGCGCCCCTCGGGGTATCCTGGGTGGCGCCCCTTCGGGGCGACGGGCGGGCGCGATGCCCGCGAGCGCACGGCCGGGACGCGGTGACAAGCCATGACGGCGGCGAACGCCAACGAGGACCAGTTCGCGATCCTGCGCCGGACCATGGTGGAGCAGGTGGCGCTCCACGCCGACCACGTCGGCGGCAAGACCGGACGCGCCGAGATCGCGGGCTCGGTCATGGAGGCGATCGGGCGGATTCCGCGCCACGCCTACGTGCCGGTGGAGATGGCGCTCTACGCCTACCTCGATTCGCCGCTCCCGATCGGCTGCGGCAAGACCATCTCGCAGCCCTTCATCGTCGCCCTGATGACCGACCTGCTGGAGATCGGACCCGGGCACCGGGTGCTCGAGATCGGCACGGGCCTCGGCTACCAGGCGGCGCTGCTGGCCGAGCTCGCGGCCGAGGTCTACACGGTGGAGGTGGTCGAGGAGCTGGCCCAGAGCGGACGCCGCCGCCTCGGCGAGCAGGGCTACGGCAACATCCGCTTCCGCATCGGCGACGGCAGCCTCGGCTGGCCCGACCACGCGCCCTTCGAGCGCATCATCGCCACCGCCGCGCCCGACCTGATCCCGCCGGCGCTGCTGCAGCAGCTCAAGCGCGGCGGGCGCATGGTGATCCCGGCCGGGCTGGAGGACGACCAGCGCCTGCTGCTGGTCACCAAGGACGGCGATGGGCGCATCGAGACCGAGGAGATCCTGCCGGTGCGCTTCTCCCAGCTCATGAGCGGCGCCGAGGCGAGCGACGGCTAGCTCCTTGCCGCTCACGGCGGCCGGCCTGCGGCCGCTGCCGTCGCGCGGGACGCCCCCCCCTGCGCCGAGAGCCCCCCGGATTCGCTTGCCTGCCGGCCTCAAGGCCGACTGAATTATGTACGTTCTTTACATATATATTTTATAGGGGCAAGGGGGTAGAAACAGGCAAGAGCGTCGCGGCCGTCGCGTCTCAGGCGGATTATTTCCGTCTTATCAACGAGATGGGGACGATGGCGAGCCCGTGACGATCCCCCGGCGCGACCGCGCGGCCGTCACGCTCGCCCGGTGCGGGCCGAACCGGAGGCGTCCGCCATTGCGGCGCACCGCTGTGACCGGCGATGTCGCCATCCTCGCCTGCGCCAGGGGCGGGCAACGCCGTGCCATCGACGCCACCCGCGAGACCGCCTGCCCGTGGCGGCGCGCGGCAACAGGTGCTATTAGGCGCCCGCACGACGGGAATCGACGAAAGGAGCGGCAAGCACCATGAGCGAGCTCACCCTGGTGATCGGCAACAAGAACTACTCGTCATGGTCGCTCAGGCCCTGGCTCGCCATGCGCCACGCCGGCATTCCCTTCGACGAGCGGCTGCTCCTGCTCTTCGACGAGAACTGGAAGGAGGCCATCGCCGCGCTCTCTCCCTCCGGCCGGGTACCCGTGCTGCTGCACGGCGAGCGCACGATCTGGGAGACGCTCGCGATCCTGGAATACGTCAACGAGCTCTACCCGGACGCGGGCCTCTGGCCCGAGGACCGCGACGCCCGCGCCGAGGCCCGCGCGGTCGCCAACGAGATGCACGCAGGGTTCGGCGCCCTGCGCACGCACATGCCCATGAACCTGCGCCGCCGCGACCTCGAGGGAAAAGGCCGGGGGCCGGGGGTCGAGGCCGACATCGCCCGCATCCGCGCCATCTGGCGCGACTGCCGGGTGCGCTTTGGCGCCGGCGGCGACTTCCTCTTCGGCGCCTTCGGCGCGGCCGACGCCATGTTCGCGCCGGTGGTGACCCGGCTCGACACCTACGGCGTCCCGCTCGACGAGACCTGCGCCGCCTACAGCCGCGCCGTGCTGAGCCTGTCGGCCTTCGTCGAATGGCGCGACGCGGCGCTGCAGGAGCCCTGGATCGTGCCCGAGGACGAGATCGACTGAGGGCCAGGCGGCGCCCGCGGGCGCGCTGTGGCCGTTCCTCACGGGCTTGATTCGCCTCTTACTACTACGTATATATTACATGTACTTAATAACGGGCGGGCGGGGCTCATGGGCAAGACGATTGCGGCCGCGGCCTTCCAGGCGAAATGTCTCCGTCTTATCAACGAGATGGCCGAGGACGGCGAGCCGGTGACGATTACCAACCGGGGCAAGCCGGTCGCCGTGCTCTCGCCGGTGCGGCCGGAGCACGGGGTGCGATCGGTCATCGGCGCGATGAAGGGGTCGGTGCTGGCCTACGAGGACCCCTTCGGGCCTGCCGCCGACCCCGCCGACTGGAACGCCGCGCGGTGATCCTGCTCGACACGCATGCCCTGATCTGGGCCATCGACGACGAGCGGCGGCTCGGCGCGGACGCTCGCGCCGCGATCGCGGCTGCGGAGCAGGCGGACGGCCTGGGCATCTCCGCCATCACCCCCTGGGAAATCGCCCTGCTGGCCGAGAAGGGCCGCCTCCGCCTCGCGCGCGAGGTCAGGGAGTGGATCATGGCGGTCCTCGCCCTGCCGGGGGTCGGGCTGCTTCCGATCGAGCCCGCGATCGCCGTCGAGAGCGGCCGGCTGCCCGGCGCATTCCCCGCCGATCCCGCGGATCGCCTCATCGTCGCGACGGCCCGGCACCACGGCGCCCCCCTGCTCACCGCCGACTACGCCATCCTGTCCTACGCCGCAGCCGGCCACGTCCAGACCATCGACGCCCTGCGCTAGGGCAGTATCCGACCGAACGGGGTCGTACCCAGCCGCCGCACGTACTTGGCTTCGCATACGAAGCCGCTCAAAAACCCCCACCTCACCCCGGCCCTCTCCTCCCCGCCGGGGAGGAGAGGGAGAACGGGCGGTGCCGCCTACGTTCCCCCTCCTCCTGGGAGGAGGGGGACAGGGGGAGGTGGGAGCCCTTCGGAACGCTGTGACCGGGCAAGACCGGATGCTGCGCCAGGCGCTGCTCGGCCTAGGTCGCGAAGGGAGCGGGCACCGCGCAGCGGGCGACGGTGACGGGGCGCGTGGTCGGCGGGGTGTTGCGGCTGCGGCCGACGAAGCGCGGCACCCCGTCGCTGATGACCGCGCCGATGGCGACCGGGTCGCCGTTGCTCATGGTGGCGAGCGCGTCCGGCTTCGTGGCGCCCAGCGGCGCGTCGACGATGACCACGTCCGCATCCCGTCCGGGCCTGAGAAAACCGCTGTTCAGCCCGTAGATCTCGGCCACGTTCCCCGTCGCCGCGGCGATGGTCCAGGTCGGGTCGAAGCCCGCCAGCGAGGCGACGTGGACCATGGTGTAGATCATGCCGAGGGGCATGACGCCGCTTCCCGTGGGCGTGTCGGTCGCGATCAGGAAGCGGTCGAAGGCGTCGTGCCTGCGCGCGGCCTCGGCGCAGAGCAGCGTGGTGCGCAGGTTGCCGGCGGTGCAGACCTGCATGGCGATGCGCGTCTCCGCCGCCACCTGCTCGAAGTACCTGTCCTCGATGGCGACCGGCCCGCCGTTGATGTGGAAGGAGACCACCGGGTCGATGGCGATCAGGTCCGCGCCGGTGATGGGGAAGGAGCCGGGGATCGAGGCGCCGCCGGTGTGCAGCGTCGTGAGCAGCCCCGCCTCGCGCGCATCGCGGCAGAGCGCCACGTACTCGCGGGCGGACTTCACCCCGCCGAAGCCCGCCTTGGCGAGCCAGACGCCGTCCCGGTGCACGTCGTCGAAGTCGGCACGGGTCAGCCCCGGCTCCAGGATGATGGAGCCGCCGTGCACCCGCATGCCGCCCGGCCGGTAGTGCTCGAAGCACTTGAAGGCCGCCACCGCCAGCGCCTTGACCCCGGCCGGGTCCTTCGGCCGCCCCGGCACGTGCACCTCGGAGGCGGAGATCGCCGTGGTGGTGCCGCCGTGGACATAGCTGGTGAGGTAGCCCACGGTGTTCTGGCGCGGCGTGAAGTCGCCGAAGGTGACGTGGACCTGGGAATCGATCAGCCCCGGGATCGCCGTCGCCCCGCCGGCGTCGATGACCACGTCGCAGGCGTCGAGGGCAGCGGAGTCCACCTCGCCCACGGCCACCAGCCGGCCGTCGTCCGCCATCAGGGAATCGCCGTCCACGAAGGGCGCGCGCCAGTCTCCGGAGACGATGGCGCCGAGATTGACGACCGCGACCTTCACGCCCCGCCGCTTCCTCCGCCCCCGCCGGCTCCCGGCCGCGCCGGGTTGCTCGCGAGCACACCGTCGAGAATTCGCTCGGAGCCCGTCCAGTCGTAGCGCCGGAAGCAGTGCGCGGTGGTGACGAACTTGGCGCCGGCGTAGAACATCTCGTACTGGGTGTGGCGCCCGGCGAACTCGGAGCCCACCGCGTCCCACGCGAGCTTCATCAGCGTCATGCGCTCGGCCGCGCCCTCGCCCTCGCGCGCCGAGACCTGGGTGCGCTCGATGAGCGGCGCGATCGCGGGGTTCTCGAGATCGGCGGCCGAAGACGGCAGCATGATCAGGCCGCCGCCGGCGAGCGAGCGGACCTGGTCGATCAGGCGCGGGTAGAGCGCCTGGGTCTGGACCTGGGCGGCGTACATCATGCTTGCGTTCGGCACGTAGTAGCCGCCGACCATGCCACCCGCGCTCTCCATGCCGTAGAGCAGCCCCTCCACCGCCGCGACCTCGGAGGCCATCTCCCCCAGCAGCTCGACCACCGGCGCCATCCTCGCGGTGCCGACGGTCTCGGCGATGCGGCGCCCCAGCGCCAGCAGGAACTTGAGCTTCACCACCAGACGTATCTGCGACTGGTAGTTCTGGAAGACGTGCCCCGGCGTGTCGTGGAACTGCGCCCGGCACATGTCGGTGTCGCCAAGCAAGAAGATGCGCTCCCACGGCACCTTCACGTCGTCGAAGTAGATGACCGAATCGTTCTCGTCGAAGCGGTGGGAGAGCGGGTTGTCCCACGGGCTCGTAGCGCTCGCCTCGTAGCTCTTGCGCGAGAGCACCTTGATGCCGCGGGTATCGAGCGGGAGCGCGAAGGAGATGGCGAAGCGCTCCTCGCCGGGCTTCAGCGGCTGCAGGTTCGCGACCAGCACCTCCTCCGCCATGATCGAGCCGGTGCCGAGCATCTTCGCGCCGCGCACGGTCACGCCGGCTGCGTCCTCGTCGACCACCCGCATGGTCATCTCCTCGCTCGGCTGCTCGCCCCAGGCCTTGGAGCGGTCGCCCTGCGGGTTGACGATGACGTAGCAGAGGTAGAGGTCGTTATCGCGGGCATAGGCGTAGTAGTCGCGGAGCGCCGAGGCGTAACGCGCGCCGTGGCGCTCGAAGACCTCGATCCCCATCATCTGGCCGGCGACGGAGGAGGAGAGATGGTCGGGCGAGCGGCCGAGGAAGCCACCGTGCAGCTCGGCCCATGCGGTCAGCGCCTCGCGCCGCGCGACCAGATCGGCGTAGCTCTGCGGCATCTGCCAGCCGCGGTTCACGCGCCGCCCGGTCTCGGTCTCGAAGGTCATCAGCTCTATGTTGGCTTCGGCCGCCTGGAAGTCGTAGAGGGCTGCGGCCGAACGGCAGGCGGCGGCGAAGGCCGGGTGGTCGGCCACCCGCGCGATCAGCGCGCCGTCGAGATAGACCTCCCGGTCCCTGTCGAGGGTCCGCAGGTGGGCGGCACCGTCCTTGATCTTCATCGGCGCATCATAGCGTGTTTCCCAAGCCGAGGTTCTCGCGCAGGGTCGGCCCCGCGTAGTCCTCGTGGTAGAGGCCGCGCCGCTGCAGCTCCGGCACCACGAGGCGCGCGACATCCTCGTAGGCGCCGGGCATATGGGTCGCGGCGAGCACGAAGCCGTCGCAGGCCCCGCCCTCGAACCACGCCTGCATCTGGTCGGCGACGGCGGCCGGCGTGCCCACGAAGTGCGGCATCTCCCTCACCGTGCCGCGGCCGGTGTAGGTGACGAAGTCCTCCACCGTGGGGTGGGGATTGCCGCTCAGCGTCACCACGCGGTCGCGGATCGCCTGCAGCCCGCTGATCGAGGCCATCTCATCGTCGCTGAAGGGCTCGCCCGCGGGCTTGGCCGCGAAGTCGTAGTTGAGCGCCTCGGAGAGCAGCGCCAGCGTGTCGATGGGACGCGCGAGGTCGGCGATGAAGGCCGCCTTCTCCTCCGCCTCGGCCTGTCCCTCGGCGACGGTGATGTAGATCGCGGGCGCGAGCCGCCAGCTCCCGGGCGCGCGGCCGGCCTCGGCGGCGGCCTCGCGGGTCGCGGCATAGGCGCGCTGGCCGAATTCGAGGGTGGGAAAGATCGCGAAGATCACGTCGGCCCAGCGCGCCGCGAACTGCCGCCCGCGCCCGCTCTGGCCCGCCTGGATCAGGATGGGCCGCCCCTGCGGCGTGCGCGGCACGGTGAAGGGTCCGCGCGAGCGCAGGAAGCGGCCCTCATGGTCGAGGCGGCGCACACCTGAAGGGTCGGCGAAGACGCCCCGCTCCTTGTCGAGGACGATCGCGTCCTCCTCCCATGCCTCCCAGTGGCCGAGCACCACCTCCATGAACTCGTCGGCGCGGTCGTAACGCTCGTTGTGCTCGATCACCCGGTCGGCGCCGTAGTTGGCGGCCTCGGAATCGTTGAGCGAGGTCACCACGTTCCAGGCCGCGCGGCCCGCGCTCATGTGGTCCAGGGTCGAGAACATGCGGGCGACGTGGAAGGGCTGGTAGTAGGTGGTCGAGCAGGTGGCGCCGAGCCCGAGGCGCGTGGTGACCGCCCCCATCATCGCCAGGATCGGGATCGGGTCCATCTTGACCACGCGCACCCCGTTCAGCACCGATTCCCCGTGGTCGCCGCCGTAGATGTCGGGCAGCGCGAGGCGGTCGTCGAAGAAGGCGAGGTGGAACTTGCCGGCCTCCAGGATGCGGGCGATGCGCTGGTAGTAGTCCGCGCTGAGGAAGTCGCCGGCAGACTCCGGGTGACGCCAGGACGCGGGGTAGTTGGAGCAGTTCTGCGCCTGAAGGAAGCCCACCAGGACCATCTGCCGCTTGCTCATGCTCGCCGTCACTCTCAGGAGCCGGGACCGGGCGGCGCCGGGCGGCGCCTGCGCGGGGTTTAGCACGCCGCGCCGCTCATTGGCAGGCTCGCCCGGCCGACGCGTGGCGGGGCGCGCGCGACTGTGCCATCCTCGGGCCGGGAGTGTGCAGCGGCCCAGGGAGGCGTCATGGAACTCGGGATCTGCCTCAAGGGCGACCTCGACGTGCGCCGCGCGATCGCGCTCGCCCACCAGGCCGAGGCCGCCGGCTTCGACTACATGTGGTTCGCGGATTCGCACGTGCTGTGGTCCGACATCTACACGCAGATGGCGGTCTGCCTGGATCACACGAAGAGACTTCGCTTCGGCCCGCTGGTGACCAACCCCCGGGTGCGCGAGTGGTCGGTGGCGGCCAGCATGTTCGCGCGCCTTGTGCAGATCGGCGAGGGCCGGCTGGACGTGGCGGTGGGGCGCGGCGACAGCTCGGTGCGCGTCATGGGGCAGCGACCGGCGACGCTGGACCAGCTCGCGGCCTTCTGCGCGGCGCAGCGTGCCATGCTGCGCGGCGAGGCGTGCGAGTACGAGGGGGCGAATGCGCCGGTCTGCCTCGACTGGGCCGACCCCTACGCGCTCCCCATCTGGATCGCGGCCTACGGGCCGCGCGCGTTGGCTTGCGCCGGCGTCCACGGGGACGGGCTGGTGATCCAGCTCGCCGACCCCGGCCTCTGCCAGTGGTTTGCCGCGCAGGCGATCGCGGCGCGGAAGGATGCCGGGCTCGAGCCCGAGGGCTACCGGGTGCTCGCCTGCGCCCCGGCCTGGATCGGCGAGCGGGAGGAGGCGATCGCCCAGACGAGCTGGTTCCCCGCCGTGGTCGGCAACCACGTCGCCGACATTGTGGAGCGCCACGGCGCCGGCTCGGGCCTGGTGCCGGAGAGCCTGACCGCCTTCATCGCCGCGCGCCGGGGCCGGGGCGCGGACGAAGGCTACGACTACCGCCAGCACGCGGTCGCGGGCTCCGACAACGTGCACTACGTCAGCGACGCGATCACCGAGTCCTTCTGCCTGATCGGCCCGGCCGAGGCCCACGTGGAGAAGCTGCAGGCGCTCGAGGCCGCCGGCGTCACCCAGTTCACGCTCTACCTGATGACGGAAGAGCAGGAACGACTGGTCGGCGAATACGCGGCCAAGGTGATGCCCCGCCTCCGCTAGCCGGGGGCGGGAGCGGGGCGCGGTCATCCCATGCGCTGGCTGGCTGGAGTGGACGCCACCCCCGACACCATGCTGGAGGCGATCGCGCAGGATGCGCGGGAGACCGGCCGCCGGACCGGGCGGCCGGCGCTGAGCGCCGCGGTGCTGGACGCCATGCGCGCGGTCCCGCGCGAGGCCTTCGTCGCCGAGGAGAATGCGGCGCTCGCCTACGAGAACAGGCCGCTCTCCATCGGCCACGGCCAGACCATCTCGCAGCCCTTCGTCGTGGCGCTCATGACCGAGCTGCTCGATGTCGAGCCGGGCGCGCGCATTCTCGAAGTGGGAACCGGCTGCGGCTACCAGACCGCCGTCCTTTGCGCCCTCGGCGCAGCCGTCCATTCACTCGAGATCGTGGCGCCGCTGGCCGCTGCCGCCGCAGCCCGGCTTGCGGCGCTGGGCTACGCGCAGGCCACGGTGCGCGCCGGCGACGGCCAGGCCGGCTGGCCCGAGCAGGCACCCTTCGACGGCATCATCGTCACCGCCGCGGCGCGGGCGGTGCCGCCGGCGCTGGTGGCGCAGCTCAGGGTCGGCGGCCGCCTCGTCGTCCCCGTCGGCCCGGCGGGCGGCACCCAGCGGCTGCAGCGCCTGGTGAAGCAGGCCGACGGCGCGTGCGAGACGCAGACCGTGCTGCCGGTGGCCTTCGTCCCGCTCACGGGCGGGCAGCGCTAGCCGATCTCGAAGGGCTCCAGGTCCGCGAGGTAGGCGAGGACGCGCTCGAGCGGCTCGACGTCGCAGTACTTCATGTCCATGTCGAAGAGGTTCCACTCCAGAGCCGCGGCCGCGCGGTCGCCCACGCATTCGCGCACCAGGACCGTGCGGAACCCCTCGCCCAGCGCATCCTCCACCGTGTGACGCACGCAACTCGTCACGGTGACCCCGGTGCAGATCAGCGTGTCGATGTTGCCTGCGCGCAGGATGCCGCCGAGGTGGGTGCCGGCGAAGGCGCTGGGGCGCTTCTTGACGATCAGCGTGTCCACCCCCTGCTCCAGCGCCACGCGCTCGTCGATCTCGGTCGCCTCCGTGCCCTGCATCAGGTCCTCGAAGGGCTTCTTGAGCGGGAAGGCGCCCATGTCGAAGCGGCTGCAGAAGGCCGTGGTGGTGTAGACGATCGGTATCTTCCTGGCCCGCGCGGCCGCCAGCAGGCGCTGCACGCCGGGGATGATGCGCTCGTCCATGTCGTCGCAGGAGAAGCGATGGCCGGGCCGGGTCCAGGCGTTGGCGAGGTCGATGTTGAGCAGCGCGGGCCGGGCGCCGAAGCCCGAGCGCTGGTTCCAGCCGCGATTGCGGTAGAGCCCGGAATCGCGGGAGAAGATGGTCTCGAGCGCGTCGCGAACCTCGTCGTCCAGCGGCATCGCCGCCTCCCTTTCTCTGCCCCGCGCTAGCCCAGCGGCGGGCGGCGGGCGGCCCAGGGCGCCGCCGCCTCGAACGCCGCCGCGGCGCGGAAGATATCCGTCTCGCGGTTGATCCCCGCCACCATCTGCAGCCCGACCGGGAGGCCCCCTGCCGTGAAGCCTGCGGGGATCGAGGCCGCCGGCTGGCCGGTCAGGTTGAAGGGGTAGGTGTAGTAGACCCAGGAGACGATGTTGCGCGCCCCGAGGCCGGGCGGCGTGTCCTGGCCCGCGTCGAAGGCGGCGCAGGGGAGCGTCGGCGAGAGCAGCAGGTCGTAGCGCTCGAAGAGCTGGCGCATCTGCTCGCGGAAGGCGTAGCGGGCGAAGACCTGATCGAAGAACTGCACCATCGAGCGGTCGAGGCCGGCGCCGAGGGTGGCCACCACGGCGGGGTCCAGCTCGTCCGGCCGCTCCGCCATCAGGTCCTTCAGCTTCGTGCCGATGCCGCCGTAGAACTCGGCCATCCACATCTCGAGCGGGTCGGCGCCGAGCGCGTCCTCGACCGGCTCGACCGCGCACCCCAGCCCCTCGAATCGCCGCGCCGCGGCCTCGCAGAGGGCCGCGACCTCGGGCTCAGGGGCGGCGTAGCCGAAGGTCGGGCTCCAGGCGATACGGAGCCCTCTCGCGCCCTCGTCGCAGGCGGCGAGGAAGTCGGGCACGGGCTCGGCCACGCCGAAGGCGTCGCGCCGGTCGTGCCCTGCCATCACGCCGAGCAGAAGCGCCGCATCCCGCACCGTGCGCGCCATCGCGCCGACGTGGGAAAGGGTCGGCGCCGCCGAGACCGGGAAGACCGGCACCCGGCCGAACTGCGCCTTGATGCCGAAGAGGCCGCAGAGCGCGGACGGGATGCGCACCGAGCCGCCGCCGTCGGTCCCCAGCGCGAAGGGCGTGAGCCCGGCGGCGACGCTCGCGCCCGCGCCGCCGCTGGAGCCGCCCGGCGTCTTCGCCGTGTTCCACGGGTTGCGGGTGATGCCGCTGAGGGGGCTGTCGCAGACCGCCTTGCAGCCGAACTCGCTGGTGGTGGACTTGCCGACGATGCACCCCCCCGCCTGCCTGATGCGCTCCACCGAGGGCGCATCGAAGTCCGGCACGTTGTCGGCGAAGGGCCGGGAGCCGAAGGTCCAGGGCACGCCCGCCATCGCCACCAGGTCCTTGACCGAGACCGGCAGGCCTGCGATCGCGCCGCCCTCGCCTGCGGCGATCGCCTTCTCCGCAGCGCGCGCGGCCTGGAGCGCCACCTCGGGCGTGCGCGTGACGAAGGCGTTGATCTCGGGCTCCAGCGCCTCCTGCCGGCGCAGCGTGTCCTCGGTCAGCTCGACCGGCGAGATGGTGCCCGCCGCCAGCAGGCCCTTGAGTTCGAGCGCCGTCATGTAGGCGAAGCTCATGTCCGACTCCTGCGCAGGTAGCCGCTCAAATCGCGCCGAGGCCGCGGTCGAGCTCGGTCTCGCGCCTCGCGACGCAGGCCATGAAGCCCTCCTGCATCGCGGCTGCGTCGAGGTTGCGGCCGATCACCACGATGCGGGTCGCCACCTCGCCGCGCGGCCAGCTCTCGGCGTAGGTGGGCGGGCTGAAGGTCGCCTGCACGCCCTGCAGGATCACCGGCTTGTCCACGTTCTGGAAGTGAACCAGGCCCTTGACGCGAAAGAGGTCCTCGCCCTTCTCCTGCACGAGCTCCAGGAAGAAGCGGAGCAGCGCGTTCCACTCCAGCGGCGCGGCGGTCTGCAGGCAGACGGCGCCGACGCCCGGCGTGTGGACGTGTTCCCCGTGCGCGGCGTCGGCCGGCCGGTCGGCGCCGATCCAGGCGCCCACCATGTCGTCGCGGCGCTTGGGCTCGAAGAGGTCGAGGTCGAGCAGCGCGTCCACCGGCAGCGCGCCGTGGGTGGTGACTTCCTTGAGCGAGAAGGGGTTGAGCCGCTCGACGGCCGCCACGGCGGCGGCGAACGCGGCGTCGTCCACCAGGTCGCGCTTGTTGAAGATGAGCTTGTCGGCGATGGCGACCTGCTTCTCCGCCTCCGGCGAGCGCGCGAGCTGGCCCTGCACGTGCTTCAGGTCCACCACGGTGAGCACCGCGTCGAGGCGGAAGGTGAGATCGAGCTTCATGTCGGTGTAGAAAAGCCGGGCCAGCGGCGAGGGGTCGGCGATGCCGGTGGTCTCGATCACGATCTTGTCGAAGTCGACGCGGGGTTCGGCGAGGCCCACCTTGCGCAGGAAGAGCTTGTTCAGCCCGTCCATCAGGTCGCCCTGGGCGGCGCAGCAGATGCAGCCGTTGGTGAGCTCCAGCATGTCCTCGCTGGCGCGGGCGATGAGGTCGCCGTCGATGCCGATCTCGCCGAACTCGTTGACGATGACGGCGATGCGGCCTGCGTCGGGCGCGCTCAGCAGGCGGTTGACCAGCGTGGTCTTGCCGGCGCCGAGGAAGCCCGTGAGCAGCGTGATGGGAATGCGCTCGTCGACCGCGCGGTCGTCGATGCGGGTCACCGGCGCCTCATCCCGACGTGGGCGCGGGCCGTCTACTCGTCGACGATCGCCCAGGCGCGGACCGGCGCGCCGCTGCCGTTGCCGATCTTGATCGGCGGCCCGTAGAACATGAACTCTCCCTTGCCCACCAGCTCCTCGAGGTTGATGAGCCACTCGTAGTGGGCGATGGCGCGGTCGCGGCAGACCCGGTGGTTGGGGAAGAGGTTGTCCGAGGGCTTGTCGGTGGACGGGCCCTCCACGCCGTGCAGCCTGGAGCCCCGGTCGGCGAGCCAGTGGGTCGCGTCGGCGGTGATGCCGGGGTTGCTCCACACCGACTTCACGTCGGGGTAGTGGCGGTTGTGAAGGCCGGTGTTGAGCAGCACGATGTGGCCGTCCACCTTGACCCCGCCCTTCTCCTCCGCCGCCTCGAAGTCGGCCACGTCGATGTCGCCGAGGTCGGGGATGTGGGTCAGGTCCCAGCACACCGCCTTGCCCATGAACATGTCGAGCGGCATCTGATCCACCGGCGCGCCCTCGGGATTGACGTGATAGAAGGCGTCCACGTGGGTGCCGATGTGGTCGATCATGCCCATGTAGGTGGTGGCGAAGGAGAGCCGGTCGTTCTCCACCCCGAGGAAGAACTGCTCGCGGGTCTGCTCGTGGGTGTAGTGGGGCACGATGACCGGGCGCTGGAAGAGCTTGTGCGCCGGCATGTTGTCGGTCAGCGTCAACGTCAGGTCCACCATCCGCTCGGCCATCCCCGGATCCCCCTTCGTGCTGCACCTGGCCGCCAGCTTAGCAGCGGCCCGGGCCGCGTGCCATATCGCGACCGGGGTGACGCTGCGCGCCGGCCATCGCGGCTTGTGTTTGGCGCGCGGGCGTCTACCCTCGCTTCGCGTCGAAACGCAAGGGAGTGCGTGATGTACAGGACCAGCGACGGGGAGGAGATTTTCGTCGTCGACGGACACACCCATTTCTGGGATGCCGCGCCGGCGAACCAGCGCAACGTCCACGGCAAGCAGTTCATCGACTGCTTCTACGCCTACCACAGCGCGCTCAGCCCCGAGCAGGAGGTCTGGCCCAAGGAGAAGTTCGAGAAGTACGACGCGGAGACCATGTACAACGACCTCTTCGTCGACGGCCCGGACGACATGGCCATCATCCAGCCTACCTATCTCAAGGAGTTCTATATCGACGGCTTCAACACCACGGAGCAGAACGCCGTCATCGCGCAGGCCCACCCCGACCGCTTCATCCTCAACGGCTCGTTCGATCCGCGCGAGGGCACCGCGGCGCTGGAGCGTATCCACGCGCTCAAGGAGACCTACGACATCAGAGGCGTAAAGCTCTACACCGCGGAATGGCGCGGCGCCTCGCGCGGCTGGCGCCTCAACGACACCGAGGCCTACCGCTGCTTCGAGCTCTGCGAGCAGCTCGGCATCACCAACGTGCACGTGCACAAGGGGCCGACCATCACGCCCCTGGCCAAGGACGCCTTCGACTGCCACGACGTGGACTACGCCGCGACCGACTTCCCCAACCTCACCTTCATCGTCGAGCACGTGGGCCTGCCGCGCCTCGACGACTTCTGCTGGATCGCCGTGCAGGAGGCGAACGTCTGGGGCGGGCTCGCGGTGGTGATGCCCTTCATGCACGCGCGCCCGCGCTACTTCGCCGAGGTGATGGCGGAACTGCTCTTCTGGGTGGGCGAGGACAAGCTCACCTTCGCCAGCGACTACGCCATCTGGACGCCCAAGTGGCTGGTGGAGAGGTTCTGGGACTTCGAGCTGCCGGACGACATCAGGCAGGAGCGCGGCGTCGACCTCACGCCCGAGGTCAAGAAGAAGATCCTCGGACTGAATGCGGCCGCGCTCTACGACATCGACGTCGATGCCGCCAAGGCGAAGCTCTGGAACTAGGGCGCCGCGGGCGACGACCGTGAGCGCGCGCGAAGACGAGGTCCTGGCGCGGCTGGCCGGCGTCACCGACCCGGAGCTCGACGAGCCGGTGACGGATCTCGGATTCGTGGAAGGGGTGACCGTGGAGGAGGACGGCGCCGTCTGCGTCGACTTTCGCCTGCCCACCTTCTGGTGCGCCGCGAACTTCGCCTACATGATGGCCGAGGACATGCGCGACGCGGTTTCCGCGCTCCCCTGGGTCACGCGGGTCGTCCCCCGACTGACCGACCACATGTGCGCCGAGCAGGTCAACCGCGGTGTGGCCGCGGGCCTCGCGTTCGGCGCCGCCTTCGGCGAGGCGGGGAGCGACGACGACCTCGCGGACCTGCGCGCGACCTTCCGCCGAAAGGCCTTCCAGGGGCGGCAGGAGGCCCTGCTGCGCGCCCTGCTGGCCCAGGGTCTCGCGCCCGCCGCCCTCGCCGCGATGACGCTGGCCGTGCTGGAGCGTACCGCCGCCGCCGGGGAAGGCGGCGCGGCGAAGAAGCGCCGCTATCGGGAGATCAGGGCCCGGCTGGGCGGGCCGGCCGGGCCGGAGGCACTGGCCTTCGTCACGCCCGAGGGCGGACCGCTCGACCCGTCGGTGTTCGACGACTACCTGCGGGCGCTCGCCAGCGTGCGCATCGCCATGGAGTTCAACGGCGCGCTCTGCCGCGGCCTGCTTGAGGCCCGTGAACGCGCGGCGCGGCCTTCACGGCCCGAGGGCGCCGCGCCCCCGCCCGCCTGAGTCGCCCAGCGGCCCCGTTCGTCAGGCCTGCTCGAGGGCCTGATCGAGGTCGCCGATGATGTCGTCGATGCTCTCGATGCCGACCGAGAGCCGCACCACGTCCGGCCCCGCGCCCGCCTTGATCTTCTGCTCGTCGGTGAGCTGGCGGTGCGTGGTCGACGCCGGGTGGATGATGAGGCTGCGCGTGTCGCCGATGTTGGCGAGGTGCGAGAACATGTTGACCGCATCCACCACCTTGTTGCCGGCCTCGTAGCCGCCCTTGACGCCGAAGGTGAAGACCGCGCCGGCGCCGCGCGGCAGGTACCTCTGGGCGAGCGCGTAGAACTCGTTTGATTCGAGCCCGGCGTAGGAGACCCAGGCGACCTTGGGGTGGCCCTCCAGGTAGCGGGCGACCGCGAGCGCGTTGGAGCAGTGGCGCTCCATGCGCAGGGGAAGCGTCTCCACCCCCTGCAGCAGGTTCCACGCCGCCTGCGCCGCCATGCAGGGGCCGTAGTCGCGGAGCGCCACGGCGCGCACCTTCATGGTGAAGCCGAAATCGCCGAAGGTCTCGGCGAAGGTGAGCCCGTGATAGGCCGGGTCCGGCTGCGTCATGCTCGGGAACTTGTCGTTCTGCCACCAATCGAAGCGGCCGGATTCGACGACGATGCCGCCCATGGTGTTGCCGTGGCCGCCGATGAACTTGGTGGTCGAGTGGACCACGAGGTCGGCGCCGTGCTCGAAGGGCCGGCACAGATAGGGCGAGGCCAGCGTGTTGTCGACGATGAGCGGGATGCCGTGGCGCTTCGCGATCTCGGCGATCGCCTCGAGATCGAGCACGATGCCGCCGGGATTGGCCAGCCCCTCGCAGAAGATGAACTTGACCTTGTCGGTCATCGCCCGCTCGACGTTCTCGGGCTCGGTCATGTCCACGAAATGGCAGCTCCAGCCGAGCTTCTTGAAGCTCACGCCGAACTGGGTCACCGAGCCGCCGTAGAGGTTGTTGGACGAGATGAACTCGTCGCCGCTCTCCAGCAGCGTGGCGCCGACCAGGAACTGCGCCGCATGGCCGGTCGATGCCGCGACCGCCCCGCGCCCGTTCTCCAGCGCCGCCACGCGCTCCTCCAGCACGGCGACGGTGGGGTTGGTGATGCGCGAATAGATGTAGCCGAAGGTCTGCAGGTTGAAGAGCTCGGCCGCGTGGTCGGCATCGTCGAAGGCGAAGGAGGTGGTCTGGTAGATCGGCGTCGACCGCGCGCCGGTGACCGGGTCGGGGCGCGCGCCGGCGTGCACCGCCAGCGTCTCGATGCCGTAGTCGACGTTGGGCCTGACCGTGGCGGCCTCCGCCTTGATTCGCTGCATCTCGTTCATTGCTTGAGCGGCCTTGCCCGCTTTGCGGATACGATCCGCGAGTTGATGCCGCTCCAGCTCAGCTCGCCCGAGAGCCGGGCGTACTCGATCTTGGGGCAGCGGTTCATGACCACCGTGAGCCCGGCCTCCTCGGCGAGCTGCGCGGCATGGTCGTTGCGCACCGTGAGCTGCATCCACAGCACCTCGATGCCCTTCTCGTCCTTCGCCGCGATCACGTCCTTGGTGATGTCCAGCGCCTCCTCCGAGGTGCGGAAGATGTCCACCATGTCGAGCCGATCGGGACACTCTGCGACGCTCGGGTAGACGGTCTCGCCCAGGATCGTCTCGCCGGCCCGGCCCGGGTTGATGGGGATCACCCTGAAGCCCTTCTTGGTCAGGTACTTCATGGCGTAGAAGCTGGGCCGGCGCCAGTGGGTGCTGGCGCCCACCATGGCGAAGGTGTCGACCCGGCGCAGGATGTTGCGCAGGTGATCGTCGGCGTAGCCGTCGTGCTCTGGCAGGAAGACGAGCGGGTGCCCGTCCGTCGACTTGATCGCGACATCGACCATGGTGCGAAGTCCGTAATGCCGGCGGGGGTGCGGGAGGCGCACAACTAGCCCCCCCGCCCCGGCCAGTCAAGGCGCGCCGCAAGGCCGGCTCCCAGGGCACGAGTGACAGGGCCGGGCGCTTCCTGTATTCGGGCTTCCACAGATGACGAAGTTCTCGATCTTCAGCCTCGCCCGCAACGCGCTGAGCCACCACGAGCGCTGGCCCGAGCAGTGGCGCAGCCCTGCGCCGAAGCCGGCCTACGAGGTTGTCGTCATCGGCGCGGGCGGGCACGGCCTGGCGACCGCCTACTACCTCGCCGCGCGCCACGGCATCACCGATGTCGCGGTGCTGGAGAAGGGCTGGCTCGGCGGCGGCAACACCGGGCGCAACACCACGGTGATCCGCTCCAACTACCTGTGGGACGAGAGCGCCGCGCTCTACGAGCACGCGCTCAAGCTGTGGGAGGGGCTGGCGCAGGAGCTGAACTACAACCTGATGTTCAGCCAGCGCGGCGTGCTCAACCTGATCCACAACGTCCACGACCTGCAGGAGGCAACGCGGCGGGTCAACGCCAACCACCTCAACGCGGTCGATGCCGAGCTGCTGACCACCGGGCAGGTGAAGGCCTTCTGCCCCATCCTCAACACCGCGCCGACGACGCGCTACCCGATCCTGGGCGGCACCCTGCAACGGCGCGGCGGCAACGCGCGGCACGACGCCGTCGCCTGGGGCTACGCCCGGGCCGCGGACGCGCGCGGCGTCGACATCATCCAGAACTGCGAGGTCACGGGCATCGACGTGGAGGGAGGCCGCGTCACCGGGGTGCAGACCACCCAAGGCGCGATCGCGGCGCGCAAGGTCGCCATCGTGGTGGCAGGGCATAGCTCGGTATTGGCGGCGATGGCGGGCTTTCGCCTGCCGATCGAGAGCCACCCGCTGCAGGCGCTGGTCTCCGAGCCGCTCAAGCCGGTGCTCCACTGCGTCATCATGTCGAACGGCGTGCACGTCTACGTCAGCCAGTCCGACAAGGGCGAGCTCGTGATCGGCGCCGGCCTCGACCCGCCCAACTCCTACAGCCAGCGCGGCGGGCTCCACACCATCGAGGACCAGATGGGGGCGCTGGTGGAGCTGATCCCGATCGTGAGCCGCGTGCGCATGATGCGCTCCTGGGGCGGGATCGTGGATGTCTGCCCCGACGCCTCGCCCGTCATCGGCAAGACCCCGGTGGAGAACCTCTACATCAACGGCGGCTGGGGCACCGGCGGCTTCAAGTCGACGCCGGGCTCCGGCTGGGTGCTCGCCCACACCATAGCCACCGGCGAGCCGCATCCGCTCAACGCGCCCTTCGCGCTCGATCGCTTCACCTCGGGCAGGCTGATCGACGAGCACGGCGCCGCGGCCGTGGCGCACTGAGGGGCGCAGGCCATGCTCTGGATCGACTGCCCCTGGTGCGGCGCCCGGCCCGAGACCGAGTATCGCTACGGCGGCGAGGCTCATATCGCGCGGCCCGATCCGGCGGCGACCGACGACGCCGGCTGGGCCGACTACCTCTTCATGCGCACCAACCCCAAGGGCGTTCACGCCGAGCGCTGGATGCACCGCGAGGGCTGCCGGCGCTGGTTCAACGTGCTGCGCAGCACCGTGAACAACGAGGTGCTCGCCGTCTATCCCATGGGCGCGCCGCGCCCCGATGTCCCCGGCGGCGAGGCGGAAGGCGGCTGATGAACTGTCGCCTGGAGAGCGGCGGGCGGATCGACCGCACACAGCGCCTGCGCTTCGCCTTCAACGGCCGCCGCTACCGGGGCTTCGCCGGTGACACGCTGGCGTCGGCCCTGATCGCGAACGGCGTGCACCTGACCAGCCGGTCATTCAAGTACCACCGCCCGCGCGGCATCCTCACCGCCGGCGCCGAGGAGCCCTCGGCGCTGGTGCAGCTCGGCGAGGGCGCGCGCACCGAGCCCAACCTGCGCGCGACCCAGGTCGAGCTCCACGACGGGCTCGTCGCCGCCGGCGTCAACGCCTGGCCGAGCGCGTCGTGCGACCTCGCCGCCTGGACCGGCAGGCTCGCGCCGCTCTTCCCCGCCGGCTTCTACTACAAGACCTTCCTCTGGCCGGCCTCGTTCTGGAAGGCGGTGTACGAGCCCGCCATCCGGCGCATGGCGGGGCTCGGCCGCGCGCCCGAGGAGCCCGACCCCGACATCTACGACAGGATGAACGTCCACTGCGACGTGCTGGTGGTCGGCGGCGGCCCGGCCGGGCTCGGTGCCGCCCTCGCCGCCGGCGAGACCGGCGCCCGCGTGCTGCTGGTGGACGAGCAGCCCGCGCTCGGCGGCGCGCTGCAGGGCCTGCGCCATCGCGTCGACGGCATGGACGGCGCGGAATGGGCGCAAGCCGCAGCCGCGCGCCTCGCCGCCATGCCGGAGGTGCAGGTGCTCACGCGCACCACCCTCTTCGGCTACTACGACCACAACACGCTTGCGGCGCTGGAGCGCCGCACCGACCATCTCGGCCCGGACGCACCGGCCCACCTGACCCGCCAGCGCCTGTGGACCGTCAAGGCGCGCCGCGTGGTGCTCGCCACCGGCGCCCACGAGCGCCCGCTCGTGTTCGCCGACAACGACCGCCCGGGCGTGATGCTGGCGTCTGCGGCGCAGCGCTACGTCAACCACTTTGCCGCGCTGCCCGGCAGGCTGCCGGTGCTCTTCACCAACAACGACGATGCCTACGAGGTGGCGCACGACATCGTCGCGGCGGGCGGCAAGGTCCTCGCCGTGGTCGATTGCCGGCCCGAGCCTGCGGCGCCGCTGGCTGCGACGCTGAAGGAGGCGGGCGTCGCGCTCTACACCGGCGCCGTCATCGCCGCCACCCACGGCACGAGGCGCGTGCAGGCCGTCACCGTGGCCGCCCTCGGCGAGGACGGCGGGCTGGGCGGCGGGCGCTGGCGCATCGGCTGCGACAGCGTGCTCGTCTCCGGCGGCTGGAACCCGGCGGTGCACCTCTTCTGCCAGTCCGCCGGCAGGCTGACCTTCGAGGAGGCGCGCGGGATCTTCCTTCCCGGCGAGGCGACGCAGGCGCTGGAGGTCGCGGGCGCCGCCGCCGGCAGCTTCGGCCTCGCCGCCTGCCTGGCCGACGGTGCTGCCGCCGGCGCGCGGGCGGCACACGCGGCCGGCTTCGGCGACGGGAGGGCGCCGCCTGCCCCGCCCAGCGATGCGCCCGAGCCCGGCGCCATCGCTCCCTTCTGGCTCGCGCCGGGGCTGAAGCCCGTCGGCCACGGCAAGGCCAAGCACATGGTCGACCACCAGGACGACGTGACCGCGGCCGACATCCGGCTTGCCGCGCGCGAGGGCTTCCGCTCTGTCGAGCACGTCAAGCGCTACACCACCGTCGGCATGGGCACCGACCAGGGCAAGACGGCGAACGTCAACGGCCTCGCCATCCTGGCGGACGCGCTCGGCAAATCCGTGCCCGAGGTGGGCTTTACCACCTACCGCCCGCCCTACACGCCGGTCACCTTCGGCGCGCTGGCAGGCCGCGACCGCGGCGCGCTGATGGACCCGGTGCGGCGCACGGCGATGCACGAGTGGCACGAGGCGGCGGGCGCCGTGTTCGAGCCCGTGGGCCAGTGGCACCGGCCCTGGTGGTACCCGCGCAGGGGCGAGGACAAGCACGCGGCGGTGGCGCGCGAGTGCCGCGCGGTGCGCGCGGCGGTGGGCGTGCTCGACGCGTCGACCCTCGGCAAGATCGACATCCGGGGGCCGGACGCGGCCACCCTGCTCGACCGCCTCTACACCAACGCCTTCTCGACGCTGAAGGTGGGCCGCGTGCGCTACGGGCTGATGTGCGGCGACGACGGCATGGTCTTCGACGACGGCACCACCGCGCGCCTGGCTGAGGACCACTACCTGATGACCACCACCACGGGCAACGCGGCGCACGTGCTGGAGTGGCTCGAGGAGTGGGTGCAGACCGAGTGGCCGGAGCTCAGGGTCTGGTGCACCTCGGTCACCGAGCAGTGGGCGACGCTCGCCCTCGCCGGGCCAAAGGCCCGCGACGTGCTCGCCGCAGTGGCGCCGGGGCTGGCGCTGGACGCGGACTCCTTCCCCTTCATGAGCGTCAGGGAGGGCACCGTCGCGGGCGTGGGCGCGCGCGTCTTCCGCATCAGCTTCACCGGCGAGCTCAGCTTCGAGATCAACGTGCCCTGGCACCACGGCCGCCACGTGTGGGAGGCGCTGATGGAGGCGGGCGCCGCGCACGGCATCACCCCCTACGGCACCGAGGCGATGCACGTGCTCCGCGCCGAGCGCGGCTTCATCATCGTGGGCCAGGAGACCGACGGCACCACCACGCCGCAGGACCTCGGCATGGACTGGATCGTCTCGAAGAAGAAGGCGGACTTCCTCGGCAAGCGCGCCTGGATCCGCGAGGACAACAAGCGCGCCGACCGCAAGCAGCTCGTCGGCATCCTCACCGACGACCCGAAGGTCGTGCTGGCGGAAGGCGCGCAGCTCGTGGACAGGCCGGGGCGCCCGCCGGTGCCGATGATCGGCCACGTCACCTCCAGCTACATGAGCCCCGCGGTCGGACGCTCCATCGCGCTCGCGCTGGTGAAGGGCGGCCGCGCGCGCTTGGGCGAGGCCGTCCACGCAAACCAGGCCAAGAAGTTCGTCCGCTGCACGATCGCCGAGCCGGTGTTCTACGATCCGGAGGGAGGCAAGCGGGATGGCTGAGGCGCCCGCCACGCCGCGCAGTCCGCTCGCCGGCCTGGCCGGCGCGCTCGCCGGGGCGCAGGCCGGCGGCGTGACGCTGACCGAGCGGCCGGCCCGCGCGCGCCTCAACCTCCGCCTCGACCCCGAGGACGAAGAGGCGCTCGCCGCGGCCGCCGCCGTGCTCGGCGCCGCGCTGCCGCTCGCACCCAACACGGCGGCGTCCGCCGGGGACCGCACTGTGCTCTGGCTCGGCCCGGACGAGTGGCTGGTGACCGGCCCAGCGGCAGAGGCCGACATGCTCACGGGCGCGCTCGCAGGCCGTCACCATGCGATTACCGACGTGAGCGCCATGTACGCCACGCTCGCGCTCTCCGGCGCCAACGCGCGGGAGGTGCTGATGAAGGGGTGCCGCCTCGATCTCCACCCGCGCGCCTTCGCGGCAGGCACCTGTGTGCAAACGGCGCTCGCCAGGGCGCAGGTGATCCTGCACCGGAGCGGCAACGGCCAGACTTACGAGATCACGGTGCGCAACTCGTTCAGCGTCTATCTCGCCACCTGGCTGCTCGACGCGATGGCGGAGTACCGCCCGGCCTGAGCAGCGCCGTGGGCCTGGCGCCTGCCCTCACTGCCTGAGCGGCTCCATGGCGGCTGCCGTCTTCGCCAGGCGGACGAGGCTGACGAACTCGGTACGGTAGCCGAAGGGGTCCGCGCCCCGCGCGGCCGTGGCGGCGGCGATCACGTCGTCGTAGCCGTAGTCCCCGGTGTAGCGCCCGCCCCGCAGGAGCTGGCCGAAGGCGGCGACGGCGACAGCGAAGCGCACGTCCGCAGGCGCATCCGCCACGCTCTCCACCGCATTGCCCGCAGCCACGTGCCGCGCGATCTCGGTGCCGGTCCCGGCGCCGGGCAGCTTGTAGCGGATCGCCACCGTGGCGAACTCGCCCTCGTGGTCGGCGCCCGGCGCCGCCTCCTCCACGCCGTAGCGGAGCGGCGCGATGCGCTCGGCGCCCGAGCCCGCAAGCGCGATCTCGTAGAGCGCGGTCACCGAATGCCCCGCGCCGATCTCGCCCGCATCCACCTTGTCGTTGCGA
This sequence comes from Alphaproteobacteria bacterium, assembly GCA_022823305.1. Lineage (GTDB taxonomy): Bacteria > Pseudomonadota > Alphaproteobacteria > UBA828 > UBA828 > WTGU01. Next base: position 7,933 of record JAJDXK010000089.1, on the reverse strand, counting down.
AAGTCCTCGCGCGCCAGCATCCGGGTCTCGTAGCCGATCAGCCGGTACTCGCTCACCAGCGCCGGGTTGAACTCGACCTGAATCTTCACGTCGCTGGCGATGGGGAAGAGGGTGGAGGTCGCCTCCTCCACCAGCACCTTGCGCGCCTCCGAGAGCGTGTCGATGTAGGCGGCGTTGCCGTTGCCGCTCTGGGCCAGGCGCTGCATCAGGGCGTCGTTGTAGTTACCCATGCCGAAGCCCAGCACCGAGAGGAAGACGCCGCTCTCGCGCTTGCGCGCGATGTAGCCCTCCAGCGCATCCGGGTCGGTGATGCCCACGTTGAAGTCGCCGTCGGTGGCAAGGATCACGCGGTTGATGCCATCCTTCACGAAGGCCCGCTCGGCCAGCAGGTAGGCTTGGCGGATTCCCTCGGCACCTGCCGTCGCCCCGCCTGCCCCGAGGCTCTCCAGGGCAGCCGCGATCCTCCCCCGCTCGGCCACGGGCGTCGGCTCCAGCACCGTGCCGGCCGCGCCCGCGTAGGCGACGATGGCCACCCTGTCCTCCGGCGCCAGCGTCTCCAGCAGCATCCTGAGCGCGTTGACCAGCAGCGGCAGCTTCTCGGGCGAGTCCATCGAGCCGGAGGTGTCGACCAGGAACACCAGATTGGCCGGCGGGCGGTCATCGGGCGCGAGCGCGTATCCCTTGATGCCGATGTGCAGCAGCCGCGTCGCCGTGTTCCAGGGCGTCGGCATGAGCGAGACATGGGCGGCGAAGGGGCGCGCCCGGCTTTCCGGCGGCGCGTAGTCGTAGGGGAAGTAGTTGATCAGCTCCTCCACGCGCACCGCGTCCGGCTGCGGCAGCACGCCCCGATTGAGCGAGGCCCGCATGAACGCATAAGAAGCGGTGTCGACGTCGACGGAGAAGGTAGAGACCGGCTCCTCGGCAGACACCTTCACCGGGTTCGGATCGAAGGCCTCGAAGCGGTCGCGCCCCTGGTCGCGGTAGCCGGGGGAAGGTGCCTCCGCAGCTGCGGACACCGGCATCCGCCTCATCCCGTAACCCTCGGCCACTTCCACGGCGCGCGTGCGCGCGGCAACCGCAGGGTCGACGGCAACCTCCGCCGTAAGCGGTACGAGTTCGCTCACATCGAAGTAACTCTCCGGCCTCTGCCCGGCGACCTCGGCGACCTGCGCCACCGCTTCGTCGCTGGCCTCCTGCGGGGGAGCCTGCGCTGCCGGCGGCTCGACGGCGCGCCCGTCCTTCGGGACCGGCGCGACGGCGTCGTCCGCCGGGGCGGAAGCCGCCCACCGTCCAGGATCATCGGGCTCGGGCGTCGGGAGCATCTGGTAAGTGACGCCGCCGACGAGCAGCAGGACGGCGACACCGGCGAGCGCCGGATAAGGACGCGAGAACGACATGGCAAAGCTCCGTAGCCAGGACGTGGCGCCGTGCGCCACACGTCCCGTCTGACGCTGCCGCTCCCGCTTTCCTTGGCGCCGCCGGTCGAAGGCGGCCAGCGCCGCGGCTTTCGCCCGCGCCTGCCCATCCGCCGGCGGGTGCGGGGTGTCGGCGCGGAGCGCCGCCTGCAGCCTCTCGAGATCGTCGCTCATGCCACGTCATCCTCGGCGGCCAGCGCGCGCAGTCGCCTGCGCACCTGGTGCATCCGCCACGAGACGGTCGATTCGGCGACGCCGAGCACCTCTGCGGCCTCGGCGTGGCGCAACCCTTCCTGCAGCACGAGAACCACGGTGGTGCGCAGATCCTCGTCCAGCGCACCCAGCACCTGCCGCATCCAGAGGGCCTCGGCGTCGAGCGCGGCCGCGCCCGCCCTCGTCATCGCATCGACCTCGGCGAAGGCCGCCTCGTTGCGCCGCTGGGCGCCCTCGCGGCGCAGCCTGTCGCGCGCGGCATTGACCACCACCCGGTAGAGCCAGGTGGAGAAGCGGCTCTCGCCGCGCCAGGAGGGGAGCCTGGCGGCGAGGCCGACGCAGACATCCTGCGCCAGGTCCGCCGCCGCCTCGTCGTCGCCCAGCACGCGCACTGCCACGCGGTAGATCAGCCCGTAGTGGCGCTCGACGAGCGCGGCGAACGCCTCCCGCTCGCCCGCAGCGGCCCGGTCGACCAGCGCAGCGTCCGTGTCCTCGCTCATGCGGCCATGTTGATCCAAGGCAGCGTCGCATTCGAAGGTTAGACGAACGCCGGGCGCAAATCCTTGGCCGGATGGAGCGCCGGGCGCTTGTCCCGCCGCCGTCGCTCGCCTATGGTGCGCGCCCGGAAGCGGATGGGGCGGCCGCGTACGCACAAGAGCGGCCGCATGGTGGGCACGGCGCCGCGCCCCCGGCGCCAGAGGCGATCCATGGACAGTATTCGCATCAGGGGCGGCCGCCCGCTCGAGGGCGAGATCGAGATCTTCGGCGCTAAGAACGCGGCCCTGCCGCTGATGGCGGCGAGCCTGCTGACCGAAGAGACGCTGACGCTCTCGAACATCCCGCACCTCACCGACATCACGACGCTCGCGCACCTGCTGGCCCAGCACGGCGTCGAGATCGGCATGGACGGCAACGCTCGCAGGGGCGGCAACGCCGGGCGCGTGCTCTCGCTCCGTGCCCGCGAGATCACCGACACCACGGCGCCCTACGAGCTGGTGTGCCGGATGCGCGCCTCGATCCTGGTGCTGGGGCCCCTGCTGGCCCGCGTGGGCCAGGCGACCGTCTCGCTCCCCGGCGGCTGCGCCATCGGCACCCGGCCGGTCGACATGCACATCGACGGGCTCGCCCGGCTCGGCGCCGAGATCCTGCTGGAGGACGGCTACATCCGGGCCCGCGTGCGCGGCCGCCTGCGCGGGGCCGAGATCAGGCTGCCCTTCGCCTCGGTGGGCGCGACCGAGAACCTGCTGATGGCGGCAACGCTCGCCGACGGCGAGACGGTCATCCGCAACGCGGCGCGCGAGCCCGAGGTCGTCGATCTCGCCCTCTGCCTGAAGGCGATGGGCGCCGAGATCGGCGGCATCGGCAGCGACGAGCTCGTGATTCGCGGCAAGGAGGCGCTCTCCGGCACCGAGCACGACGTGGTGGGCGACCGCATCGAGGCCGGCACCTATGCGCTGGCCGCCGCCATCGTCGGCGGCGACGTGGAGCTCGCCGGGGCGCCGGCGCCGTCGCTGCGCGCGCTGCTCGACTACCTGGCCTCGGCCGGGGTCGCCGTCAGCGAGACGCCGCGCGGGCTGCGGGTGCGGGGCAACGGCCGGCCGGTGGCGGCCGACGTGACGACGCAGCCCTACCCGGGCTTTCCCACCGACCTGCAGGCGCAGGCGATGGCGCTGATGGCGGTCGCCGACGGGGCTGCGGTGATCACCGAGACGATCTTCGAGAACCGCTTCATGCACGTGCAGGAGCTGCGCCGCATGGGCGCGGACATCACGGTGCGCGGCCCGGCCGCGCTGGTGCGCGGCGTCGACGCGCTCACCGGCGCCCAGGTGATGGCCACCGATCTCAGGGCCTCGTCGTCGCTGGTGCTGGCCGGGCTCGCCGCCGAGGGCGAGACGGTGGTGCACCGGGTCTATCACCTCGACCGCGGCTACGAGCGGATCGAGGACAAGCTCGCGGCCTGCGGCGCCGAGATCGACCGGGTCCCTCATTGACAGCGTGCGCACGCCTCAAGCTGCGGGCGGAGGATGCCGGCGATCTCGCCGTGATCTCGGCCTGCCTGCAGGATGCCGTCTTCGCGGTCGGCGAGCTCGCCTTCGAGCCCGCCGAGAGTCGCTTCGCCGCGCTCGCCGTGCGCCGCTGCCGCGCGGCCGAAGGCGGGCCTGAGGGCCAGGCGGCCGCTGCCCTCCGCTTCGACTCCGTGTCGGCGGTGAAGATGCGCGGCATCGACCGCGCGCAGCCGGCGCGGGTGCTGCAGCTCGCGGGCATCGTCGCCGAGCCGGGCCGGCGCCGGACGGTGGTCCGCCTGCTCTTCCGGGACGGGCCCGAGATATGGCTCGAGGCGGAAGCCCTCGCCTGCCGCCTGCAGGACCTGGAGGACCCGCGGCCGGGCTCGGCACGGACGGAGGAGCGCACGCCATGAGCGACGGCCTGCTTCTCGCGCTGCCCAAGGGCCGGATCGCGCACGAGTTCGCCCCGCTGCTCTCGCGCGCAGGCATCGAGCCGGAAGCCGCGTTCGCGGACGACGACGCGCGCCGGCTCCGCTTCGCCACGTCGGAGCCCGGCCTCGACCTGATCCGCGTCCGCAGCTTCGACGTCGCCACCTTCGTGGCCTTCGGCGCCGCTCAGCTCGGTGTCGTCGGCAACGACGTGCTGATGGAGTTCGACTACCGCGAGATCTACGCGCCGCTCGATCTCGGCGTCGGCCTCTGCCGCATGGTGGTCGCCGAGCCTGCGGCGCTGGCCGACGAGGACGACCCCTCGCGCTGGAGCCACGTGCGCGTCGCCACCAAGTATCCGCAGGTGACGCGGCGCCATTTCGCCGCGCGCGGTGTCCAGGCCGAGTGCATCAAGCTCAACGGCGCGATGGAGCTGGCACCGGGGCTTGGGCTCTGCCGCCGCATCGTCGATCTGGTCGGCACCGGCGCGACGCTCAGGGCCAACGGCCTGGTTGAGGTGGAGCACATCGCCGACGTCTCCGCCCGGCTCGTGGTCAACCGCACCGCGCTCAAGACGCGGGCCGGCGAGCTCCAGGCCTGGATCGACCGCTTCCGCGAGGCCGTGAATGGCACGCAGGCTGGATAGCGCGCATCCCGGCTTCGACGCCGCGTTCGACGCGCTGCTGGCGGAACGCAGGGGCGTCGCCGAGGATGTCGACCGCGAGGCCGCAGCCATCGTGGACGCGGTGCGCGAGCGCGGCGACGCGGCGCTGCTCGACTACACCCGCCGCTTCGACCGGGTCGCGCTCACGCCCGCGCAGCTTCGCCTCTCGGCGGACGAGGCCGCATCCAGGGCCGCCGAGGCGCCCGAGGCCGTGCGCGATGCGCTCGAGGAAGCCGCGGCGCGGATCGAGGCCTTCCACCGGCGCCTGATGCCGGCCGACCTCGACTACCGCGACGAGGCCGGGGTCAGGCTCGGCGCCCGCTGGCGCCCGCTGGATGCGGTCGGGCTCTACGTCCCGGGCGGCACCGCCGCCTATCCCAGCACCGTGCTGATGAACGCGATCCCCGCGCGGGTCGCGGGCGTCGGCCGCATCGCGATGGTCGTGCCGACGCCGGACGGCGCGCTCGATGCCACGGTGATGGCCGCCGCTGGGATCGCCGGCGTCACCGAGATCTACCGCGTGGGCGGGGCGCAGGCGATCGCGGCGCTCGCCCACGGCACCGAGACGATCGCGCCGGTCGACAAGATCGTGGGCCCCGGCAACGCCTGGGTCGCCGCCGCCAAGCGCCTCGTCTTCGGCACCGTCGGCATCGACATGATCGCGGGGCCGTCGGAGATCCTCGTGGTGGCGGACGGCGCCAACGAGCCGGACTGGATCGCCGCGGATCTGCTCTCCCAGGCCGAGCACGACGGCGACGCCCAGGCCATCCTGATCACCGACGATGCGACCTTCGCGGCACGGGTGAAGGCGGCGGCCGAGGCGCACCTGGCGCGGCTGCCGCGCGCGAACATCGCCGCCGCGAGCTGGCAACGCCACGGCGCGGTCATCGTGCTGGGCTCCCTCGACGAGGCGCCGCCGCTCATCGACCGGCTCGCGCCGGAGCACCTGGAGCTCGCCGTGGCGGAGCCTGCGCCGCTGGCGGACGCGGTGACCAGCGCCGGCGCCATCTTCCTCGGCCGCCACACGCCGGAGGCCATCGGCGACTACGTAGCCGGCCCCAACCACGTGCTGCCGACCGCCCGCAGCGCCCGCTTCTCTTCCGGCCTCTCGCCGCTGGACTTCCTCAAGCGCACGACCCTCGTCGGCTGCGACGCCGCGAGCCTCGCGCGGATTGGCCCGGTCGCGGTGACGCTCGCCGAGGCCGAGGGCCTGCACGCGCACGCGCTCTCGGTGGCGCTCAGGCTCGGCGGCGGCTCGGAGTGACGACGTGGGCGAGGACCCGGCCGCCACGGCCAGGCTGGTCGCGGTCGAGCTCGATCCCGGCGCCGGATTCCGCCGCGGCCACGACATCGAGCACGAGCGACGCATCGCAATCCACGACCTGCTGGAGGAGAACCGCTTCGCGCCGGTGGAAGGGTCGGGCGGCCCCTATCGCCTGCGCATCGGCCATGCCGAGGGACGGCTCCTACTCGATGTCGAGGACGAATCGGGCGCGGCGCAGGGCCACGCCGTGCTGCTGCTGGCATCGCTCCGCTCCACCCTGCGCGACTACGCGGCAATCTGCGAGACCTACCACGAGGCGATCCGGACGGCGCCGCGCTCCCGCATCGAGGCGATCGACATGGGCCGGCGCGCCTTCCACAACGAGGGCGCCGAGATCGTGCGCCAGGAGCTGGCCGGCACCATCGACATCGACGATGCGACGGCGCGGCGCCTCTTCACGCTCGTCCATGCGCTGCACATGCGCCTCTAGCGCCTGCCATGGGCACGCTCCCCGGCAGCATCCTCTTCGCCTGCACGTGGAACTCCGTGCGCTCGCCGATGGCGGAAGGGCTGACGAAGAGCCTCTTCGGCACCCGCCTCTTCGTGGATTCGGCTGGCGTGCGGCACGGCGGCGGGCGTGACCCCTTCGCGGTTCTCGTCATGGCGGAAATCGGCATCGACATCTCGGGCCACCGGCCCAAGACCTTCGACGACCTGGAGGGCGACGCCTTCGACATGGTGGTCTCGCTCTCGCCCGAGGCCCAGCACCGGGCAATCGAGCTCACCCGCACCGCGCACTGCGAGATCGAGTTCTGGCACACGCTCGACCCGAGCATCGTCGAGGGCAATCGCGAGGCGCGGCTGCTCGCCTACCGCGAGGTGCGGGACGGGCTCTCGACGCGGCTGCTCGAGCGCTTCGGCCCGCACCGCCCGCCGGTGGTCTGAGCATGCCCCCCGCCCCGCCCCGCCCGCCTCTGGTGCTGGCCTCGGCCTCGCCCCGGCGGCACGCGCTGCTGGAGCAGATCGGCTATGCGCCGGACGCGGTCGAGCCCGCGGCGCTCGACGAGGAGCCCCTGCCGGGCGAGCGGCCCGAGGCGCACGCGGCCCGGCTCGCCCACGCCAAGGCCGCGGCTGTCGCGGCGCGACACCCGGGCGCCTTCGTGCTCGGCGCCGACACGGTGGTGGCCTGCGGCCGGCGCATTCTCGGCAAGGCGGAAAGCGAGGAGAGCGCCCGGCGCTGCCTCGCTCTCCTCTCCGGCCGGCGCCACCAGGTCTTCGGCGGGGTCACGGTGGTCGACCCGGCGGGCCGTGTGCGCCGCCGGCTGGTGCGCACGGCCGTCGCCTTCAAGCGACTCTCGGCAGACGAGATGGCGGCCTATCTCGCCGGCGGCGAGTGGCGGGGGAAGGCCGGCGGCTACGCGATCCAGGGACGAGCCGCTGTCTTCGTCCGCGCGGTGAACGGCTCCTACTCCAACGTGGTCGGCCTGCCGCTGCACGAGACCTACCAATTGCTGACGGGTCTCGGCCTGCCGCCCCTGCCGCCCGGCGACGACAGCAAATGAACCTCACCGCAAGCGACGAGCTGCTCGTCAGCGCGAGCCCCTGCGGGATGCGCGCGGCGGCCGTCGCGGGCGGGCGGGCGGTCGCGTTCTACACCGAGACCCTTGCGCGCCCCAGCCGTCTTGGCGACGTGCACGTGGCGCGGGTGCTGGGCAGGATGACGGGCATCGGTGCCTGCGTCCTCGACATCGGCGGAGGCGAGGAAGCCTTCTTGCCGAACGCGCGCGGTATCGGGGCCGACGGCGCCCCCCTGATCGTGCAGGTCGTCGGCGACGCCCACGGGGAGAAGCGCGCGCGGGTGACGCGCACGCCGGCGATGGAGATGATCGCGTCGCCGCCGGCCGGGCGCAGCCCCGTGGTCTCGGTATCGAAGACGACGTAG
>JAJDXK010000075.1 GCA_022823305.1 Alphaproteobacteria bacterium | reverse complement strand
CCCGGGGGGGGAATTGCGCCGGGCCGCAGGCCCGGCCGGCGCGACCGCGCCGGCGCGCCGAAGGCGCGTAGCGTCGCGCGTCCACGCGCGCGGGGCGCGCGATCGAGCGGAGCGAGCGCCCGGCGATTGAGGGATATGAATAAGTCGGCGCCTACTCCGCGGCGGTGTGGATCGGCGCCTCGGGGTGGAAGGCGTGGAAGGCGAAGGCGAAGCTGATGTCGTGCGCCACGTCCTCGAGGCCGTCCGTGCCCGCGCGCTGCACCACAACGTTGCCGATGTCGCGCCCGTCGGCGATGGAGCGGCTGTCGAGGGCCGAGTTCTGGCCGGCCTCCCAGGTGATGACGAGATCGCCCCGCTCGTAGCGGCCCGCCTCGCGGATGAGGTCGAGGCTCCAGGCCTCGCCGTCGACCACCACGACGCGGGCGAGCGGCGCGATCCCCTCCGGCAGGGCGCCGCTGTAGAGGAAGGGGCGCCGGGACGAATCGTAGCCGCCGTAGGGATTGACGCCGTAGGCGCGCGCGCCCTCGCGGTTCGGCACCAGCACCTTCGCGTCTGCGCCGGCGCGCTCCCTGAAGCGGGCGAAGGATTCGACCCGCGAGGCCAGCCGCCTGAGCTCGGTGCCGGTGTGCGTGCCGACGATCCCCTCGCCGGTGAACTGCTGCCACCAGCTCTCGGTCTGGCGGTCGTACATCACGAGGTCCGAGTTGCGCAGCTTGCCCGTGGTGCCGAAGTCCAGCACCGCGTCGCCCACGCGGCGGTCGAAGACCACGGCCGAGTTGCAGAGCGGGCAGAAGGTGACGGCGACGGGCACGCCGCCGATGGTGTCGTTGACGATCTCGTGCCACATCAGGATCTGCAGCGGATAGGCGCGGTGGTCGTCGCCGACGAAGAAGCTGATGACGGGCTCGGTCCCGGCCAGATCCTCGACCTCGGCGGCCGCCACGAACACCGGGTCGTCGATGGCGGGGATGCCGTCCTTGGGCGGCCCGCCGGACATGATCTCGTCGAACGAGACCGAGGCCTTGGAGAAGTCCGTCCCGCCCCACTCGGAGAGCCAGTGTGCGGGCGCCTCGCGCGCCATGGCGGGGGTGAGCGCGAGCGCCGCGACCAGCGCGAGCGCCGGCAGCGAGAGGGCGGTGAGTGCAATGCGTCGCATCGGCGAGCCTCCGTCAGGTGACGGTGAGAATGTCGGGCCTGCCGGGTGCCCGCGCCACTCGCAATGCTTCAACTTGTCGTGACGGGGCTCTCGCTTGGCGGGCCGCGCACCGCGTTCAGGTTTCGCGCCGCGGCGCCGCGCCAGGCTGAAAGGGGGCCGGAGTTAATCAGTTATTATAGTTGAAAAACAAGCGGTTACACGAAATTGGGTTCGTTTTGCAATTCTTGGATTCTGCGGCGAGGCCGGACTACCCGGCGGCGGCCATGGCGCGCTGGGCCATGACGCCCACCAGGTGGGCACGGTACTCGGCGCTCGCGTGGATGTCCGAGTTGAGGCCGTCTGCCGAGAGCGCCGGCAGCGCCGCGTCCGCGTCGAGCGCGCCGCCGAGCGCCTCTTCCATCGCCGTGGCGCGAAAGACGCAGGGGCCCGCGCCGGTGACGGCGATGCGCACGCCGTCGGCCGTCTCCGCCGCCATCACGCCGACGATGGCGTAGCGCGACGCGGGGTTGGGGAACTTGGCGTAGCCCGCTTTCGCCGGACGGGGGAAGCGCACCGAGGTGACGATCTCGCCGTCGGCCAGCGCCGTCTCGAAGAGGCCGGTGAAGAAGTCGTCCGCGGCGATCCGGCGCCGCTCGGTGACGACCGTGGCACCCAGCCCCACCAGCGCCGCCGGGTAGTCGGCAGCGGGGTCGTTGTTGGCGATGGAGCCGCCGATGGTGCCCTTGTTGCGCACCTGGGGGTCTCCGATCTTGCCGGCGAGCGCGGCCAGCGCGGGGATCGCCGCGCCCACCTCGGCCGACGCCGCGACCGCCGCGTGCGGCGTCAGCGCGCCGACCTCCACCGCGTCTGCGTCCACCGCGATGCCGACCAGCTCGTCGAGCCCGGCAAGGTCGATCACGTCGGTGGGCGCCGCGAGGCGCTGCTTCATCGCCGGCAGCAGCGTGTGGCCGCCGGAGAGATAGGCGGCGTCTTCCGCGCCGCGAAACGCGGCGACCGCGTCCGCCACCGAGGTCGCGCGACGGTAGGTGAATTCGTGCATGGCGCTCGCCTCCTCCCGTGCCCAGACTATGGCCTTCGCGCCGCTTTGGCCAGAGCAGCACGGACGGCTACCATGCCGCCGGCCGCAGCAGGAGGTGCCGGTGGTCAGGCTCAGGCAGGCCCAGATGGTCAATCTGGTCGAGCACAGCTACTTCAGCAATATCGACTTCCGCCGCCTCGGCACGGTGCTCGACTGCTTCGCGCACGACGCGGTGCTCACCGTGAACGGCCGGCGGCACCGCAATCGGGACGGCGAGATCAAGCAGTACTTCGAGCGGCTGCTGGCGGACTTTCCCGCGATCCGGCACGAGGGGCTCGCCCACGAGATCGACGTGGACGCGCAGCGGCTGACCAGCCGCTACACGCTGCGGCTGGAGGACGCCGAGGGCCGCGTGCGCGAAGCCGGCGGCCGCGCCGCCTTCCGGCTGGAGAAGGGCAAGCTCGCTGCGGTGACGGTCGAGAGCGGCGACGGCGGCGACCCGATGACCTGAGGCCGTCCGCGTGACGCCATCGGAGCTGCCCCCGGCGCGCCGGGTTCTCGGCCATCCGGCGGCGCAGGCGCTGGCGGGCCTGCTGTCGCTGGCCATCGGCATCGGCATCGGGCGCTTCGCCTACACGCCGATCCTGCCCTACATGGGCGCCGGCCTCGCACTCGACAAGTCCGAGGCCGGCCTGATCGCATCGGCCAACTTCCTGGGCTATCTGCTGGGCGCGCTGGCGGCGGCCTGGCGCGCCCCGCCCGGCGACGCGCGCTTCTGGCTGCTGGGCGCGCTGGCGCTGAGCGGGCTCAGCACCGGCGCCATGGCGCTGACCACCGAGCTCGGCGCGTTCCTGCTCCTGCGCTTCGTGAACGGCATCGCCGGCGCGCTGGCGATGGTGCTCGCCTCCTCCCTGCTGATGGACCGGCTCGCGACCGCCGGCCGGGACGGCTGGGCGGCGGCGATCTATGCCGGCGTCGGGGCGGGCATCGCGATCTCGGCCCTGGCGGTGCCGGCGGCGGCATCGGCGAGCGACGACTGGCAGGGCCCGTGGCTCTTCTGCGGCGCCCTCTGCCTCGCGTTCTCGGTCGTTGTGGGCGTGCTGCTGCCGAGGCCGCAGGCGCGGACGAGGGCGGCGGCGGGCGCGGACAGAAGCGGCGGGCAGGCAGGCGTGCGCCGGCTGATCGCGGCCTATGGCCTGGGCGGCTTCGGCTACGTCATCACCGCCACCTTCATCGCCGACATGGTGCGCGCCGATCCGGTGCTGCAGCCGGCGGAGCAGATGGTGTGGCTCTGCGTCGGGCTGACGGCGGCGCCCTCGGTGGCGCTCTGGGGCTGGGCCGGGCGACGCTGGGGCAATCGGCATGCCTTCGCCGCCGGCTGCCTGATCCAGGCGGCAGGCGTCGCGCTGAGCGTGCTCGGCGGCAGCGTCTGGCTGGTCATGCTCGCGGCCGGCCTGCTGGGCGGCACCGTCATGGGGCTGACCGCGCTCGGGCTGATCGAGGTGCGCCGCCTCTCGGCCGGCGACCCCCGCCGCAACCTCGCGCTGATGACCGCGGCCTGGGGGCTGGGCCAGATGGTGGGGCCGGCGCTCGCCGGCGCGCTGCACGACTGGCTCGGCAGCTACCTGGTGCCCTCGCTGCTGGCGGCGGCTGCGCTCGTCGCGGGCGCGGCGCTCGCCGCCCGCCGAACCGCCCCCGGCGCGGGCACGGCTTGACAGGGCGCGCGCTTCCGTCTGTTCTCAAGGTGCCAACGCAGGCGGGGTGAGCCATGGCATCGGACCTCGACATCTACAAGACCCAGAACTTCGGCAACCGTTTGGGCTTCGGCGAGAAGGCGGCGCTGCTCATCGTCGACTTCGTCAACGGCTTCACCGACCCGGCCAAGTTCGGCGGCGGCAACATCGACGAGGCGATCGAGGCGACGGTGGGGCTGCTCGCCTTCTGCCGCGAGCGCGGCGTGCCCGTGGCCCACACCCGCGTGGTCTTCGCCGACGACGGCGCCGACACCAACATCATGTGCATGAAGGTGCCGGCGCTCACGGGCCTGACCGAGGACGCACCCGAGAGCCAGATCGTCGATGTGCTGGCGCCCGCGCCGGGGGAGATCGTGATCCGCAAGCGGGTGCCCTCGGCCTTCTTCGGCACCGACCTCGCGCCCGCCTTCGCCAAGCTCAGGGTGGACACGGTGATGGTCGCAGGCTGCACCACGAGCGGCTGCGTGCGCGCGAGCGTGCTCGACGCCATGTGCCACGGCTTCCGCCCGGTGGTGATCGCCGACTGCGTCGGCGACCGGGCGCTCGGGCCGCACGAGGCCAACCTCTTCGACATGGGCCAGAAGTACGCCGACATCGTCACCGGCGCAGACGCCATCGCCGCGCTCTCGGGCGGTCGCGCGGCGCAGGCCGCCGAGTAGCGGCCCGCCGTGAAGGCGGTCGTCATCCGCGCCCACGGCGGCGTGGAGAACCTGCTCTACGAGGAGGTCGAGACGCCGGAGCCGGGGCCGGGCGAGGTGCTGGTGCGCATCCGCGCGAGCGGCGTCAACCACCTCGACCACGACGTGCGCGAGGGGGTCTCGGGCATTCCCGTCACCCTGCCGCACGTGCCGGGCTGCGAGGGCGTGGGCGAGGTGGCAGCCTTGGGTCCCGGCGTCGCAGGGCCCGCGATCGGCACCCGCGTCGCCATCGACTTCGCGCAGGGCGACCCGCTCTCCGAGCCCTGGCTGAGCGGGCTGGACGGCGTCGACTTCACCCACGGGCGCATCGGCGCGGGCCAGTGGGGAACGCACGCGGAGTACTGCGTCTCGCACGCGCTCTCGCTGATCCCGCTGCCGGACGGCCTCTCCTTCGAGACCGCCGCCGCCGGCATGATCGGGCTCGGCACCGCCTGGCACATGACCGTCGCCTTGGGCCGCGTCCAGGCGGGGCAGACGGTGCTGGTCAACGCGGCGGGAAGCGTCGTCGGCTCGTCGGCGATCCAGGTCGCGCGGCTGCACGGGGCCCGGGTGATCGCAAGCGCAGGCTCCGCGCCCAAGCTGGAGAAGGCGCGCGCGCTCGGCGCCGCCGAGACCATCGACTACACGCGCCAGAGCATCCGCGAGGAGGCGCTGCGCATGACCGGCGGGCGCGGCGTCGACCTGGTGATCGAGAGCGTGGGCGGCGACGTGCTGCGCCAGAGCATCGACGCGGTCTGCTTCAACGGCCGCCTCGTCACCTGCGGCGCGCACGCGGGCGAGGAGGTGCCGCTCAACGTGATCGAGCTCTTCCGCAAGCACATGACGATCCACGGCAGCCACTTCTGCGGCCGGCGCGAGCTTGCGACCGTCTTCGCGCTGATGGCCGAGGGCAGCCTCGCGCCGGTGATCGACAGCGTCTACCCCCTCGCGGACATCCGGAAGGCCGCGCGCAAGACCGCAGACCGCGACGTCTTCGGCAAGATGGTGCTGGTGCCCTAGCTAGAGCATTTTCCGACCGGACACGATCACAGCCGCGG
>JAJDXK010000030.1 GCA_022823305.1 Alphaproteobacteria bacterium | reverse complement strand
CGGGACTGGGCGGCGGAGTGCACCGACGCGCCGCGCGAGGTCTGCGAGCTCGCGCTTGCGCACGTCAACAGCGATCGCGTGGAAGCGGCCTACCGGCGCAGCGACCTGTTCGACCGGCGCAGGGTGCTGATGAACGACTGGGCGGCATACGTCGGGTGACGGATTGCGCACCGGCGGTTCGCGGGCGCGAAGCTCGGTCGAGCGCGCCCCGGGGCTGCATCACGCGGCCCCGGGGCGGTGGGGTAGCTGAGTGGTGATGGGCGATCCGCTGCCTCGCTATCCCGGATTGCCAGATTCCCGGAAGGTCCTTGACGGCGCAGGAGGATGATAAATAACTGTTTCTTTTAGCAATAAGCTCCCTTCACAGTCCGCAGGGTTTCGGGTAAGCTCACTCTTTACGTGGTAACGGTTCAAGGAAGCCAAATCGTGCCTCAGCATGCCCTCAACCCCGCATTCGTCCGCGCCGTCTCCCCCGGCGACCGCCCGCGGCGCTACCGCGACGGCAACGGACTGTACCTGCTCGTCACCCCCGGCGCCCGCGGCGGCGGCAAGTCCTGGGTCCAGCGCCTCTCCGTCCACGGCCGCGCGCGCGAGTTCGGCCTCGGCAGCTTCAAGGACGTCTCGCTGAAGGAGGCCCGCGAGATCGCGCTCGCGAACCGCAGGATAGCCCGGCGCGGCGGCGACCCCGGCGCTGCGGGCCGGCGCACCGGCGGCGCACCGGTGTTCGCCGACGCCCTCGAGACGGTGATCGCCATTCGCCAGCCCGGCTGGAAGAGCGGGCCGCGGCGCGCCGGGCGGTGGCGCACCTCGCTCCGCCGTCACGCCTTCCCCCGCATCGGGCGCAAGCGCGTCGACGCCATCACCACCGCCGACGTCATGGCCGTGCTGGCGCCGATATGGACGACGACGCCGCACACAGCGAGGAGGATCCGCCAGCGCATCGCCGCGGTGATGCAGTGGGCCGTCGCCGAAGGCTGGCGCGACGACAACCCCGCCGGCGACGCCGTGGTGGCGGCGCTGCCGAGCGTGAAGGTCCGCCCCGTCCACCGCCGGGCGCTGCCTTACGCCGAGGTCGCCGCCGCAATCGCCGCGGTGCGCGGCTGCGCCCGCGCGGCGGCTGCCCGTCTCGGCTTCGAGTTCACGGTGCTGTGCGCGGTGCGCTCGGGCGAGGCGCGCCTGGCGCGCTGGGAGGACATCGACCTCGACGCCGCCACCTGGACGATTCCGGCCGCCGTGATGAAGTCCAGCCGCGCGCACCGGGTGCCGCTGTCGGACCGCGCCGTCGCGGTGCTCGGCGAGGCCGGGGCCGGGCGCACCGGATGGGTGTTCCCCTCGCCGGTCTCCGGCGGGGCGTTCGCCGACAACTGGCTGCGCCTGGTGCTGACCGCGCTCGGCATCGCCGCGACGCCCCATGGCTTCCGCTCGTCGTTCCGGGACTGGGCGGCGGAGCACACCGACGCCCCGCGCGCGGTGATGGAGGCGGCGCTCGCGCACGTCATCCCCGACGCCACCGAGGCGGCCTACGCGCGCTCGGACCTGTTCGAGCGCCGCCGCACGCTCATGCAGCAGTGGGCCGACTACCTGGCCGGGAGCGCGAAGTGAACCGCCTCACCGTGGCGTTCGTGCGCACCGTCAAGCCGACGGACCGGCTCCGGCGCTACGGCGACGGCAATGGTCTCTACCTGCTCGTCAAGCCCGGTCCCCGCGGCGGCGGCAAGTCCTGGGTGCAGCGCATCGCGATCCACGGCACGCGGCGCGATCTCGGCCTCGGCAGTGCCGAGCTGGTCACGCTCGCGGAGGCGCGCGAGGCCGCGCACGAGAACCGGCGCCGGGCCCGCGCCGGGGCCGACCCCCGGGCCGAGCGGCGGCGGGTCTCGCCCACGTTCGCCGAGGCTGCCGAGGAAGTCATCGCCATGCACCGCCTCGCGTGGAAGCCCGGCGGCGGCTCCGAGGCGCAGTGGCGCAGCACGTTCGAGCGGTACGCGTACCCACGCATCGGGCGCAAGCCCGTGCACGCCATCGACGCGGCGGACCTGATGGCGGTGCTGCTGCCGCTGTGGTTTGCGAAGCACGCGACGGCGCGCCGGATACGGCTTCAAATCGGGCAGGTGATGAAGTGGGCCATCGGCCAGGGCCACCGCACCGACAACCCCGCCGGGGACGCGGTCGGGGCCGCGCTGCCGAAGGTGGAGGCGAGGCCGGTGCACCAGCGGGCGCTGCCTCACGCCGAGGTGGGCGCGGCGCTCGCCGCGGTGCGCCGGACCGGCGCGGCCCCGGCGGCGAAGCTCGCCTTCGAGTTCATGGTGCTCACCGCGGTGCGCTCGGGCGAAGCGCGCCATGCGGCATGGGACGAGATCGACCTCGACCACGCGGTGTGGACCATTCCCGCCGGGCGGATGAAGGCGGGCCGCGAGCACCGCGTGCCGCTCGCGCCCCGCGCGCTCGAAGTGCTCCGGGAGGCCGGTGCGCTCCGCCGCGGCGCGCTCGTGTTCCCCGCCCCGTCGACCGGACGGGCGCTGACCGTCGCCGCGCTCGGCGGCGTGGTCCGCGCCGCCGGCGTCGACGCCGTGCCGCACGGGTTCCGCTCCTCGTTCCGGGATTGGGCGGCGGAGTGCACCGACGCGCCGCACGAGGTGTGCGAGCTCGCGCTCGCGCACGTCAACCGCGACCGGGTCGAGGCCGCGTATCGGCGCACCGACCTGTTCGACCGGCGCAGGGTGCTGATGACCGACTGGGCCGAGTACGTCGCGTGACCGATTGCGCCGCGTGGGGGCCGACCGGGACGAGGGCGCCCGGCGGTGGTGCAGCTCGTCTCCACGGGTGAGGCGCTGGTGGAGCGGCGCATCGCGGAGACCCCGCCCGGCGGCGAACGCCTCGAAGCGAGCCGGGAGGCCGGCAGGTGCATCGGTGGACAGCGGGGAGCGCGAGGGATCTACCGCGCCCGGAGCCGCGTCAGCGGCCCGGGCCGGCGTCTGGCTTAGTGTTGCTGGGCGATCCGCCGTCTTTCGACGAAGACGATACGGACCCGCATTGCTGCGTAAAGCCCCTCGATGCAGTTGCCCTGCCGTCGCGTGCGGCGACCGCGGCGTGTCGGAGTCGACATGGGCCGACGGCCTCTTGTTCGGCGCCGATGGTGTCGCGGTTACGGTGTCTCTCGACCGTACGGCCCGGGATGCCTCCCTGGCCACCGCGACTACCTCACACGCCACGACAGTCCCGGCTTCGATGCGGGACGCCTTCTCCGTCCCCTCGTGCCCCGCGAACGTTCCAGAAGTCTCGCGAGGCCGCCGCCTGCCGTGTCTGATGTCCATGTCGCCCGCGATCGGGCGCATGGCGCATCGGGTTCGATCCGCCCCCGCCGCCCGTCGGTCGAGCGCCATGGCCGATCCGTGCCCACGCGGGTGCATCTCCCGCCGCAGTTCCACCATACTCGCGTATCGCGCAAGCTGCGATTCGGCACCTGGGCGTCGCCATCCACACGCTATGTCCGGCGCGCCCGCACCGGATTTCCACCGGCTGTCTGGTCTCCCAGTCTGTCGGGATGGCTCCCGACCACGCCGCCACAGGGCGGCTCCCACATGGCCGCTACGATAGCGCCAGCACCAAAGCGGCACCACAGAAATCTTGTTAGCACCCTTGCCGCGACTGCGCGAAAGGCCGCTTTAGCGCCCCGTCACTACCGGATCGCCCCACCGGGCGACAGGCCGCGGAAGACGACTTCGGCCGCTCCCGGCCGCTGTCCGGTAGTGACGGGGCGTTGCGACTCGGACCGCCCGCCCGACGAACTCCGCCACGGCGCGGAGCATCGTCTCGTCGGCGCAGGTCACCGCGATGTCGGGGCAGTTCGGGTTCGCCGCCCGCGCCCGGCACGCCGAGGCGCGATGCGTGGCCGCGATGCCGACGAACCAGCTCCGCACGTCCTTCGCACCAATGACGTCGACGCGGCGGGCTCCGTGGCCGCCGCCGGGCGGACTCCGTCACGCGAACCGATCGCGATGAGCGCCGGGCGTGCGTCCCGCGCCGACGAGAGGAAGAGGCTGGCCGGAAGCGGGGCGGCGGATGGCGTCCCGGAGCGAGGCGCCGCCGCTCCCCACCGACGCCACCACGGAGCAAACAACATGGACCCGCAGATCATCGAGAGAGCCATCATGCGATGCATCGACATCAGCGTCCGCCTCGGCGCCCTCGAGGACGAAGTCCCCCCCGAGGCCGGGCGCGTCATCGTCCAGTGCGTGGACGAGATCGACGAAATGCAGCGATGGCTCGAAGGCCGCGAGTGAACCCGCCCGCGGCTGGCCCGCAGGCCGCTTCGCCCGCCGAGCCGCACCCGAGCCCTCGCCGCGGTCACAACCACGCCGGTGGCGGATCGCGCCGGTCGGAATCGAGCACCACGACCGCCCCGTCCGCGGCTCCCTGATTGCGCCCCTGTCCCGCCGGGCCATCCATGGCCGGAACCTCGCTTCCGGCCATGGCCAACCTCCTCGCCGCCGACGGCGCCGTGTCACCCGCCAGGGCCGCAGCGCCAGCGAAGGACCCGCGAAGCGGGTTGACCCGGTGACGGCGGTGGCGCTCCCGGCAGCGAATCGACGCGGGTGCTGGATCGTGATTCGCGGTGATCGGGCCGGGTCGTCCAACCCCCCGGTCCCGCGATTCCCGGACTTGCGGAGTCCGGCTGAAACCTCGCGCCGAGCGCATTTCCCCCGCGTGCGAACGGAGGTGGTAACCGAACGAAGCGATTATCGCTCAACGTATTGGTGCAAAAGGATTTTTCCGACTGGGCAACTGGGACTCGCTACGCGAGACGGGCGGAGCCGCAGCAAAGCTGCGAGAGTGCCCTTTGACGCCTTACGCTGCCGACCCAGGCGGCGGCTGCGGCGTGCCGGTCGTCCGGCAGTGGCCGCGAGCACGGTTTCGGCGCGCCGCGCTTGCCAGCGTTGCGCTCTGTCCGCACGGCCAGGGAAGTATCCCCGGCCCCGCTTGCAACGCCACGCGCCACGGCTCGGAGGCATCGTCAATACCGGGGGGTTCCCCGGTCGCCGCACCGGTCCGTGAGGTCCCGTACGGCAGCCGCCTCGCCGTTTGGCTTGAGCGGGCCCGCCTCCGCTTCGGAGTGGCCCGTCGTGCCTGGGGCGGGGCGTCTGCCCGCACGACATCGCGATGGATCGCGATAGCGGCACCTGATTGCGCCTTCGCAAGCGCCCACGTCGGCTTCAGCCGACCACGCTGCCTTGGCAGCTCCGTGGATGGCGGCACCATACCACCCCGTCACGAGAGCCGCACGAAGAATTCTGTTAGCAATCTCCTTGCCGCCATTGGCCCGAAGGCCGATTTTGGCGCCTGTCACTACCCGCTCGCCCCGATCCGCCCCCGACCGCCGGTCGGGTAGTGACAGGCGCCAGGCCCGCTTGAGCCTCCCCCGGGCGCTCGCCTGCGACACCCCGCGCGAGGGTTCGCTACGGTGCGCTCGACGAGGCACGGGCTCCGAGCGGCCTGCGCTCGACGGGGCGGTGTGCCGCGCGAGGCCCGGTCCGGCGCCGGCACCGGCGTGGCGGCTCGCGTCGTCGTCGCCGGTGCCGGCTGCGCCTCATTTGCCCTTTGCCGGTGATTCGTGCGAGAGTCGCGCGTGAGGCTGGCGTGCGCACTTCCGGCCGACAGCACGGACGCATGGGCCGGGGTCGCCTTCAACGGGTGGACACGGTCATGAGCGGACGGTCGGGTATCGGGTACGGGTTGGGTAGTGAAATTCCGCGCCGGGGGTTGACAAACGCCGCACGGGCTCGCTCTATAATGTCCGCCGAGCCGCCGAGCCGCCGAGCCGCCGAGCCGCCGAGCCGCCGAGCCGCCGAGCCGCCGAGCCGCCGAGCCGCCGGCCATGAGTGCGCCTTCGCGGCGCCGCTGTCCAGGCCACCCGGCTTCCCCGCCTGATTCTTCTTGCGCCCGCCGGACCTCCGCGTCCCGGCGACCCGCTTCCTCCCACGCCCTCGACGCTGCGACCGCCCTGCGCCGGGCCGCCGGCGCACTGCTCGCCGTGCTTGCGCTCACGCTCGGCCTCGCCGCCCCGGCCGGCGCCCAGACCATCGACTCGACGACCATCGTCGAGGGCGAGACCAAGACCTTCACCGTCACCGGCATCCCCGCGAGCTGGGGGAACCTGGAGCCGGTATTCGATTCCAGGAACGATGGGTCGGTAAGCCATGGCAATAATGCTACATGCTCAGGCTTGCAGCATTTCCCCAACTGGGACATCTGCCGCAACAGTGCCCTCAGCGCTCGGACCTGGGACAGCGCGACCCGGACCTACACCTTCGAGCTCCAGGCGCGCGCGGACAGCGTCTCCGACGACGGCGAGACCGCCGTGTACCGGCTCGAGCCCGACTCGTCACTCAACCTCGCATACCACCAGGACTTCACCATCACCATCTACGAGCCGGTGACGGTGGCCTTCTCCGCGTCGAGCTACAGCGTCGAGGAGGGCGACGCGCTCACCGTCGGCGTCACCCTGTCCGCCGCCCGCTCGGCGGACACGGCGGTCATAATCGTAATGGCCCCCGGCACGGCGGGGGGCAACGGCGGCGACTTCGACGACAGCCTTCTCACCATCACGGTGCCGGCGGGCCAGACCACGGCCACGGGGACGGTCCGGACCACCGAGGACAGCCTCCGGGAAGACGACGAACGCTTCATCATGTCCATAGCGAGCGGCCACCTGCCCGCCGGCGTGACCGCCGGCACACCTTCACTAGCCCAAGGCACCATCGAGGACGACGAGCCCGACCCGGTGCTCTCGGTGAGCCTGTCCCCGGCCTCGGGCGCCGAGGGCGACTCGGGCGACACCTACGCGACCGTCGAGGTCACGCTGAGCCCGGCCCTCGCCGGGACGGACCCCTACTTCCTGCTCTGCATCAAGAGCACCGGCACCGCGACCTTCCGCACCGCGCAGGGCAGCGATGCGGCGGACTTCGACCTGGTCGGGACTCAGAACAACACGGGGCTCACGGTCGACGCCAACGACTGCCACTCCAATTCCATCATCCCAGGCGGCAACTTCGAGGCGAGGCTGCGCATCATCGGCGACACCGACACGGAGCCCCACGAGACGGTGGTGGTGGAGCTCAAGCGCGCCCCGAACACGCCCTCGCAGGTGACGATATCCCCGACCGCGGGCACCGCGACCTACACCATCCGCAGCGACGACCTCCCGCCCGAGCCGACGCTCTCGCTCGCGCCGCCCGCGACGACGACGCTCGCCGAGGACGGCGCGCCGGTCGAGTTCGCGCTCGACGTGAGCGCGCCGTACTTCACCCCGATGCAGGGCTATGCCCGTCTCAAGCGCTCGGGCTCGGCGAGCCGGTACCGGGACTACCGCCTGGAGGCCCTGCGGGGGGGGCGCTGGACGGTGCTGCACCCGTCCAACAGCCTGGTCGGGGTCCGCGAGGAGCGCGCGTCGCTTCGCCTTCGCCTGGTCCCGCTGATGGACAGTCTCCCCGAGCGTGACGAGACGGTGACCCTCACGCTGCTGCACCAGCCGCGGCGCGACCGCGACGACTTCGGCATGCTGTCCTACACGCGGGGCACGCCGCACACGGTGACGTTCACGCTCACCAGCGCCGACGGCCCGACGGTGACGATTGCCCGCGACGGCGCGGCGCGCATGGACGAGGGGGGCACGGCGCGCTTCGCGCTGACCGCGACCCCGGCCCCGGCCGCGCCCCTCCCGGTGTCGGTGGAGGTCACCGACAGCGGGACCTTCGCCCAGAGCGGCCAGAGCGGCGTGCGCGAGGTGACGGTGGGCACCGACGGCACCGGCACGCTCACCGTGGCGACGACCGACGACAATGTGGCGGAGCCCCACGGCACCCTCACCGCGGCGCTTCGCTCGGGGGCGTACAACTTCGGCGCCGAGCGCGAGGCCTCGGTGCGCGTGAGCGACGACGACATCGCGGCGAGCCTGTCCCCCTACAGCTTGAGGTCGCTGCTGCCGGAGGGCGCGGTCGTGGATTTCACCATCGCGCTGGCGAAGCGCCTCGACGGCGACCAGACGCTGACGCTGCCGCTCACCGTCGGGGGCGCCGCCACCCGGGGGACGGACTACCGGGTGGTGTGCATGCAGCCCACCCCCGCCGGGGCCGCCACCTGCAACGGCCTCGACGGCGCCAGCCCCTCGCTCACCTTCCACGGCGCGCACCTGACCGGCCGCCACGTCAACAATCTGCTGCACCTCGAGGCCATCGAGGACCATACGGCCGAATCGGACGAGACGGTCACCCTGTCGCTCGGGGGCGGGTCGGTGCAGACGATGACGCTGCGCGACGCGCCCTCGTCGGTGACCCTGACCTTCACGCGGGGGACCTACAGCTACCGCGAGGACTACACCTGGGCCAGGCCGATACTGCGGGTGGACGCCGCCCCTGGCCGGGCCATCACGGTGCCGCTCGTCTTCACCGACATCACGGCCACCGCGGGGGCGGACTACGAGGTCCCGACGGTGACGTTCCCCGCGACCGGCCAAACCACCTATCAGCTCGGCATCCCGCTCATCGACGACACCGCCTACGAGGGCGACGAGACCTTCCGGATGGCCATCGACGCATCGCGGCTGCCGGCCGGGGTGACGGTGGGCACGCACGGCGCGGCGGTGGTGACCCTCCAGGACAACGACCCGGCGGGGCCGGCGCTGTGGCTCGCCCCGAGCAAGGTGGCGGTGGACGAGGGCCTGACGGGGACCTACACGGTGCGCCTCGCCACCGAGCCGACGGGCGCGGTGACGGTCGCCATCGCCTCGGACAACGCGGACGTGACGACGAGCCCGGCGCAGCTCACCTTCGCCCGCACCGGGACGAACCTCTGGAGCACGCCGCAGACGGTGACGGTCTCGGCGGCCCAGGACACCGGCGACGGCGGGGCCGACGACGCCGCCACCCTGACCCACAGCGCATCGGGCGGCGGCTACGCCGGCATCACCGGCGCCGTGGCGGTGGCCGTGAACGACGACGACACCGCGGCCGCCCCGCCCGGGGTGACGGTCTCGACCGCGACGCTCGGCCTCGCCGAGGGCGGCGCGGCGGGGAGCTACACGGTGGTGCTCGACGCCGCCCCGAGCGCCAATGTCACGGTGACCGCGACCAGCGACGACGCGGACGCGGCCAGGGTCCACGCCGCCGGCGGCACGCCGGG
>JAJDXK010000141.1 GCA_022823305.1 Alphaproteobacteria bacterium | reverse complement strand
CGCTCGCGCGCGACGGGGCGCTGCCCGCCACCGTGCCGGGGTTCGCGGGCACCACGCGGCCGGAGTCCACCCTCGCCCCGGCGACGCTCCCGGACGCGGGCCAGGCACGCCTCGCAGATCCGAACGACCTCGGCGGCGCGGCCGGGCGCCTGGTCGTCGAGGGGGCGGTCACCCGCACCCCCGTTCCGGTGCCGGCGGACGGGCCGGTCGCGCAGCGCGCCGCGGCGGTGACCGCCCAGCCGGCGGCCCCCGCCCACGGCGCGGCGGGACTTGCCTCCGGGACCGCGACGGACTGCACGGCGGGGCTCGACGAAGCGGATACCGGTGGTGCCTGCGGGGCGGTGATCTACTGCGTGGGCGCGGGCTGCGAGACGGTCGAGAGCCAAGCGAACACCGGGTTCCTGGAGGCGACCACGAAGCTCAACATGGTGATGGAGCTCGGGGGCGAGGAGTTCGACCGCGCCGAGCTGCGCTTCTTCGCGGGCGAGCGCCGCGCGTGCCGGATCCGCTGGGGCGGGCTCGCCAACTGCTGCAAGGACAAGGGGCCGCTCGTCGGCCTCGCGGGGTGCACCGAGGAAGAGCGCCGGCTCGCGACCGAGCGCCACGCGGGCAACACGCACTACCTCGGCGAGCGCTGCGCAAAGCGGGTGTTCGGGGTCTGCATCAAGCGCGAGCGGGTGTGGTGCGTGTTCGGCTCGAAGCTCGGGCGCATTCTCCACCAGCAGGCCCGGCCCGCGCTCGGGCTCGGCTGGGGGAGCTGCCGGGGCTTCACCGTCGCGGAGGTCGAGCGCATCGACTTCGCAGCGCTCGACCTCTCGGAGTTCGCCGACGACCTCCTCGACGCGGGCCGGGCGCCCTCGGTCACCCTCCCCGATGCGGGCGACACCGAGGCGGTGCTCCGCACACGCATCGAGGCGTTCTACCGGAGGGGGCCGTGAGACTCGCCGCCGTCGCCTGCGGAGCCGCGCTGTTTCTCGCCGCCGTCGCCGAGGCCCGCGAGTGGCGGGCGTGGTGCGGGGACGCGCCCGCCCTCGGGTGGCACTTCTACTGCGATCGGGCGGAGGCGTCCGAGCCGCCGGCCGCCGAGGAGCCG
Source organism: Alphaproteobacteria bacterium (assembly GCA_022823305.1). GTDB lineage: Bacteria > Pseudomonadota > Alphaproteobacteria > UBA828 > UBA828 > WTGU01. Next base: position 4,661 of record JAJDXK010000141.1, on the reverse strand, counting down.
CCGGCCGATGCGCCCGTCGCCGAAGAGACTCCCGGCTCCGCCACCGCGCGCGTCGCGGCACCCTTCGCCGGGCGCTCGGGGAGGCGCGGGCGAAGGCGGTGCTGGAGCCCTCCGAGGCGAACGTCGCGGCGTACCTGCACCTTCAGCGCGAGGCGCTCGACCGCGCGGCGACCTTCTCCGACGCGTTCCGGCGCACCGTGTGGGCCGAGGCTGCGCTCGACTACACGCTCCGCCGTCCGGTCGGGGCGTTGGCGAAGCACCTGTGGGCCGATGCGCGCCGCGCCGAGCGGGCGGCGGCGCTCGCGCGGCTCGGCGAGCGCTACGGCCTCATCTACCTCGGCGACGGGAGCTGCGGCGCCTGCCAGGTGTTCGGCCCGCTCCTTCGCGCCTTCGCCTCCCGCCACGGGCTCGACGTGCTCGCGGTCTCGCGCTCGGGCGGCCCGCTCGAAGGCTGGCCCGAGGCGATCGCCGACGCGGGACGGGCCGCGGCGCTCGGGCTCGACGGCGTGCCGCTCCCTGCGCTCGTGCTCTACGACACGAGGACCCGGCGCGTGCGGCCGGTCGCCTTCGGCGTCGTCGCCGAGGACCAGCTCGCCGAGCGCCTCTTCGTCCTCACCGCCCGGGAGGTTGGGCATGACTACTGAGCGACGCATCACATTCCGGAGCGTGCTTCGGGCGCGTCTTCACATCACCGCGCTGGCGATGGCTCTTGCGGGGACTACGCTCCTCCCCGCCCACGCCGGTGTCCTCTCGGAGATGACGGCGTTCTGGCGCGGCGCCGCGGTCAACACCACCGGCCCCACCGCCTTCGACGGCCAGGCGTCGGGGCACTGGACGCTCGGGAACCTCTACGTGCGCGCGCCGGTGCGCACCGAGGCCATCGCGACGGTGGGCCTGCCCTCGTTCCGGGCGGGGTGCGGCGGCATCGACGCGTTCGCCGGAGCGTTCTCCTTCATCGACTCCGACCAGCTCGTCGCCTTCGGCCGCGCGGTCGCGCAGAACGCGGCGGGGTTCGCCTTCGAGCTCGCTCTGGAGACCATCAGCCCCGTCATCGCCGAGACGATGGCGAAGCTCCGGGCGTTGGCGCAGTGGGTGAACAGCCAGAACTTGAACTCCTGCGAGACCGCGCAGGCGCTGGTCGGCGCCGCCTGGGCGCGGAACGACCGGGCGAGCGGCGCCATCTGCGCGGCCATCGGCACGAGCCAGGGCCTCTTCACCGACTACGCGGCCGCCCGCCACGGCTGCGGGGCGGACGGGCAGCGCCACTCCACCCTGGCTTCAGCCTCGGGGCCGCTCGCAGAGCAGGTGCCCGTCAACGTCAACTACGCGTGGCGCGCGGCGCTCGATTCGGCCTTCCTCGCCGCCGACCCCGAGCTCGCCGAGCTCGCGGTGTCGGTCTCGGGCACGGTCATCGTGACCGCGCCGACCACCGACGCCGACACCGCCGGCCCCCGGGTGCGGGTGCTCGAGCCGCTGGCGCTCGACCGGCGGTTGACCGAGGTGCTGATGGAGGGCGGGGGCAGCCTCCCCGTCTACGCCTGCGACGAGCCCGCGCGGTGCCTCAACCCTACCTGGGGGAGTGTCGCGATTCCCGCAGGGGGCGGCTTCCGGCCCCGGGTGGCCGAGCTCCTGCGAAGGCTGGTCGAAGCGGTCCGGACCGACACCGCGCCGCCGCCCGAGGCGCTCGGGCTCGTGAACCTGACCACCCTGCCGGTCTACCGGGTCGTCAACGCCGCGGCCGCCTACCGGGGCGCGGTGGTGGACCAGGAGGTGGACGCGCTCGCAGAAGCGGTCGCGCTCGACGTGCTCCAGGTCTGGCTCACCGACCTGCACCGCGCCATCGAGGCGAAGGCCGGCGCGCTCGACATCGCCGACGGGGACCGCCTGGAACGGTGGCGGGCGGGGCTGCGGGCGACCCGGGTCGCGCTCTCGCGCCACCGCCACGAGGGGATGGAGCGGCTCAATACCGCGCTCTCGGTCATCGAGAAGCTCCGGCTCGTCGAGACCGAGCTCGCGGGCGCGCTGTCTGCGGACCTGCGCGCAGCGCTCGCCTTCGCCCGGGGCGGGGCCGGGGCGCAGTAGCGCCGATGTACGAGCTCTACACCCTCGGGGGCGGGACCTATCTGGTCGACCTCCTGAACGCCGTCGCCGCGCTCACCGCCGGCGGCGCGTTCGTCCAGCTCGGGCAGCTCGCAGGTGTCGCGGGCCTCGCGTGGATACTCCTTCGCACCGCCTTCGGGGGGTCGTGGAAGGACAACGCGAAGTGGGTGCTGCTCTTCGCCGCGGTGTGGGGGGCGATGGTGGTGCCGAAGGCGACGGTGCGGGTGGTGGACCGCCTCGACCCCGCCTTGGCGCCCGCCGTCGTCGCGAACGTGCCGGTGGGCCTCGCGCTCTTCGCGGGCGCCACCTCGGCGGTGGGGGATGGTCTCACGCGCTTGACCGAGCAGACCTTCTCGCTCCCGAACGACCTGGCGTATCAGCGCCACGGGCTGCTCTTCGGCGCGCGGCTCGCGGCGAAGGCGACGCGGCTGGAGGTCACCGACGCGGTGTTCGCCCGGAACCTGCGAGCCTACGCGCGGAGCTGCGTCTTCCCCGCGCTGCTTCTGGGGCACCTCTCGGCGGACGCGCTTCGCGAGAGCGTGGACGTGTGGACGCTCGTCACCGCCTCGGGGAGCCCGTCGGCCGGGGCCTCGCCCGCGCGGATGGTCGAGGTCGCAAGGCGGAGCGCCACCGGCGTCGACCGGGCCATCGTGACCTGCGCGAGCGCGGCGGCGGAGCTCAATGCCGGGTGGAGCGCCGAGCTTGCCCGGGCGGGGGCGGTGTTCGGGCGAAGGCTCTTCCCCGGCGCCGCGAGCGACGCCTTGGCCCGGGCGGAGCTCCTCGCCGCGCTCCCCGCCGCCCACGACTTCCTCATCGGGGCGTCGCGCAGTGCGGCCGACCTCCTCCGCCAGCAGATGGTGCTGAACGCGGTGCACGCGGCGGGCGAGCAGTGGGCGGCGGAGGCCGGGAACGCGGCCGCGCTTCGCGCCTACACCGAGGCGCGCGCGGAGGCGCAGACGGTCTCGGCCTACCGCGCCATCGGGCGCCAGGCCGAGACCTGGGTGCCGCTGCTTCGCATCGTGTTCGAGTGCCTCTACGTGGGCGTCTTCCCCGTGGCGGTGCTGCTGATGCTGACGCCCGCGGGCGGGGCCATCCTCAAAGCCTACCTCTCGGGGCTCGTGTGGCTTCAGAGCTGGGGCCCGCTCTACGCCATCCTGCACCGCATCGCGATGGGCGAGGCCGCGGAGCGCATGCAGGCGAGCGCCGCGATGCCGGGCGGGGACGTCGGCATCTCCTTGGTCGCGCAAGCCGGCATCCAGGCGGTCGCGGCGGACGTCGCGGTCATGTCCGGCTACCTCTCGATGTCGGTGCCGTTCCTCGCCGCCGCCTTGGCCTACGGGCTCGGCAAGGCCACGGTGCTCGCGACCTCGGTGCTCGCGGTGGGGCAGGACGCCGCGTCGTCGGCCGCGCAGGAAGGCACCACCGGGAACCTCTCGCTCGCGAACACCCAGGCCGACACCCACCGCTTCGCGACGCTCGAAGGGCGGCAGCTCCGGACCTCGACCCACGTCGATGCCGGGCGGTACTCCGGGTTCGCCCCCGAAGGGGCGGCCTACACCGTCTCCGCCGACGGCGGGCTCGTCGCCGACGCGTCCACCGCCACCAGCCGCATCCCCGCCGCGAGCGTCCGGCTCTCCGAATCGCTCGCCGCGCACCACGAGGCGCGGGCCGGAGAGGCGCGGACCTTGGGGCGCCAGTGGTCGGTCGAGGCGGGCGAAGCGCGCAGCGCCGCCGCGACCGACGCCACCGCGATGCTGGAGAGGTACGCGCACGACGTCTCGACCGGCACCGCGCACGCCCACGGAGTCACCGAGACCGAGAGCCGCCAGGCCCAGGCCCTCGACTCCCACGTGGAGCGCCTCTCCGAGCTCGCCTCGCTCTCGAAGGACGAGACCGCGACGCTCCTGGCCGAGGCGCGGCTCGGCGGGGGCTTGAGCAACGTCGTCAAGCTCGGCGCGAACGGGGCGGCGCAGTGGCGCGGGCAGACCGTCGGGCGTGACGCGTGGCACGCGGCCCAAGACTACGCGACGCAGCACCAGGTGCTCGAGCTCTTCTCCGGCGTCGCCGATGCGTCGCGCCGGTACTCCGCCTCGACGGGCGACAGTGCTTCGGCAAGCCTCGAGGCGCGCTTCGAGGCGAACGTCGCGCGGATGCAGCGCCTGAACGACCAGGCGGGGGTGAGCTACCAGAGTGCCGAGAGCTGGAGCGAGCAGGCGGCGGAGGTCCGCGCGGAGGCCCAGGCCATCGACCGCGACCTCGGCCAGCCCTTCTTCGCGTGGCTCACGTCCCAGCCCGGGCTCGACGGGCGGGCACTCGGCGCGGGCGGGGCGCTTCGCCTCGTCTCGCCGCAGACGCCGGAGGACGCGGAGGCGCTGCGGGCCTACGCCGCGGAGTTCGTGGCGGCGCATCTGCCCGCGCCCGTGGGGCCCGACCCCGATTCCATTGGCGACCGTGCGGACTACGAGGCGCTGCGCGACGCGTTCCACGACCGCCACGGCCCCGCGCTCACCGAGGCCCACGCGGGATGGGCGTCGCTCGCCGGCGCCGGCGCCCGGGCGGCC
>JAJDXK010000128.1 GCA_022823305.1 Alphaproteobacteria bacterium | reverse complement strand
CCTGAGGCCGGCGCCCGACGGCGGCTACCTGGCGCGGCCCATGCGCGTGCTCGATGCGGGTCCGCGCCGCGTGGTGGGGGTCTTTCGCGCAGACGGACGCGGCGGCGGTCTGATCCGGCCGGCCGAGCGCCGCGCGCGCCGCGACTTCGCGGTGCAGTCGGGCGAGACCGCCGGCGCCCGCGAGGGCGAGCTGGTGGTGGGCGAGACCCGCGAGGGCCGCCGCCCGGGTCTGCCCGATGCCCGCGTGGTCGAGCGGCTGGGGGATGCGGACTCGCCCGGCGCGATCAGCCTGGGCGCGGTGCATCGCCACGGCCTGCCGCTGCGCTTTCCCGACGAGGCGCTGGCGGAGGCCGGGGCCGTGACGGCGCCGGGGCCGGAGGGGCGTGCCGACCTCCGCACGCTCCCGCTGGTGACCATCGACGGCGCCGACGCCCGCGACTTCGACGACGCCGTCTGGGCCGAGGCCGATTCCGCACCGGACAATCCGGGCGGCTGGCGCGCGGTCGTCGCCATCGCCGACGTGGCGCACTTCGTGCGGCCGGGCAGCGCGCTCGACCGGGCGGCGCGGGAGCGCGGCAACTCGGCCTATTTCCCCGACCGCGTGGTGCCGATGCTGCCCGAGGCGCTGTCCGCCGATCTCTGCTCGCTGAAGCCGGGGGTGGATCGCGCCTGCCTCGCCGCGCACCTGCGGATCGGCACGGACGGCGCGCTGCGCGCCTGGCGCTTCGAGCGCGCGCTGATGCGCTCGGCCGCGCGGCTCACCTACGAGGCCGTGCAGGCGGCGGCCGAGGACGGAGGCGCGGGCCTGCCGGCGGAAGCCCGGACGGCGATTCCGGCGCTCTACGGCGTCTACGGCGCGCTGCGGGCGGCGCGGGAGCAGCGCGGCGCGCTCGACCTGGAGCTGCCGGAGCGCGCGGTGACGCTCGCGGACGACGGCACGGTGGCGCGCATCGGCATCGCCCCCCGCTTCGACAGCCACCGCCTGATCGAGGAGCTGATGATCGCCGCGAACGTCGCCGCGGCGAGCGCCCTCGAGGCCAAGGAAATGCCCTGCATGTACCGCGTGCACGACCGGCCCGACACGGCGAAGCTCGACGTGCTGCGCGAGTTTCTCAAGGGCCGCGGGCTCGCGCTCCCGCGCAGCGGCGCGCTCGGCGGCGAGGCCTTCAACCGCATCCTCGCCGGGCTCGACGATCCGCGCGATATGGGCATCGCCAGCCTGATGATCCTGCGGGCCCAGGCGCAGGCGGCCTACAGCCCGCGCAACATCGGCCATTTCGGGCTCGGGCTCGGGCGCTACGCCCACTTCACCTCGCCCATCCGCCGCTATGCCGACCTGCTGGTGCACCGCGCCCTGATCGCCGCGTTCGACCTCGGGACCGGCGGCGCCGGGCGCGACGAGGCGGACGGGCTGGAGCGGATTGGCACGCACATCTCGTCGACCGAGCGCCGCGCCCAGGCCGCCGAGCGCGATGCGGAGGACCGCTACTGCGCCCTCTACCTGGCTGCTCACGAAGGTGCCGCGTTCCACGGCCGCATCGTCGGCGTCACCCGCTTCGGCGTCTTCGTCTCGCTCGACGAGACCGGGGCCGAGGGCCTGGTGCCGGGGGCGACGCTCGGCGCGAGCCGGCCCCGCTTCGACGCGCGCCGGCAGTCGCTCGCGGTGGACGGCCGCGTGCTGCGCCTGGGCGATGCGGTAACCGTGGAGCTGCGGGAGGCCGACCCGGTGGCCGGCGGCCTCACCTTCACCCTCAGCGCCGCGAACGGCGAGGCCTGGGAGCCGGCCCCGGAGCACGACCGGGGACGGCGCGGGAGGCCGCGGCGGCGGCGCTGAGCATGGCGCCCGAGCGCAGCCGCTGGGACATCGTGGTCCTTGCCTTCGCGGCGGGCTACGCGGTGGGGATGCAGGTCGGCAAGGTGCCGCCGGCGCTGCCCGCGCTCGAGGCCGAGCTCGGGCTGCCCCGCGTCGTCGCCGGCCTGATCGCCTCCTCCTACTACGGCATCGGCGCCGTGCTCGGCGTCGCCGGCGGGCTGCTCGTCGACCGCCTGGGCATCAGGCGGATGGTGATCCTGGGCGGGGTGACCATGGCGCTCGCCAGCCTCGCCGGCGGCTTCGCCAGCAACGGTTCGCAGCTGCTCGCGGCCCGCATCGTCGAGGGCTTCGGCTACGCCACCCTCACCGTCGCCGGGCCCAAGATGCTGGTCGCCGCGACCGACGCTCACGCGCGCCGCTTCGTCCTCGGCATCTGGGGCACCTACATGCCGGTGGGAATCGCGCTCTCGCTGGTCATCGCGACGGCGCTGCTGGAGCCCTTCGGCTGGCGCGGGCTCTGGTTCCTCAACGCCGGGCTGATCGTGCTCTTCCTGCTCGGCTTCGCCGCCGTCGCAGCGCCGGGGCGTTGGCAGGCGCCGGCGGCGGCGGAGACCACCTTCGACCGCGAGGGCGTGCGGGCGACGCTGGCGCGGCCGGGCCCCTGGCTCTTCGGCGCCTGCTTCGTGATCTTCGCCGTGCAGTGGCAGGCGATCATGGCGTGGCTGCCGACCTTCCTGATCGAGACCCAGGCGCGCTCGCTCGCCGGCGCCGCGCTCTTCACCGCGCTCTTCGTGCTGGCCACCGCCGCAGGCTCGGTCGCCAGCGCCTGGCTCATGCAGCGCGGCATCGCGCGCTGGCTGCTGCTGGGCTTCTCGTTCGCGGCAATGGGCGCGTGCGCGGCGATGCTCTACGCGCCCTTCACCCCCGTGGCGGCCAAGATCCCGCTCGCGGTCTGCTTCGCGCTCGCCGGCGGCCCGGTGCCCTCGGCCTGCTTCGAGGGCGGCATCGCGCATGCGCCGGGGCCGGCGCGGGTCGCCATGACGGGCGGCTTCGTGACCCAGGGAGCCGCGCTCGGCGCGGTGGCCGGCCCGCCGCTGCTGGCCGCGGTGACGCAGGCGCTCGGCGGCTGGGAGGCAGCCTGGTGGACTATGCTGGTCTGCGCCGCTCTCGGGTTTGCCGTGGTGGCCGGCGTGTGGCGGGCCGACGCGCGCCTCGCGCGGGCCCTGGCCGTGGCGTGACGGGCACGCGCGCACTGCTGCGGACGTTCGCCGCCGCCGGCCTCGTGGCGGCGCTGGCGCTCGCGGGCGATGCGCTCGGCGCCTCCATCCCCCTCTCCACCAGCCCGGTCGCGCTCGACCCCCAGGACAGCAGCGTGCGCCGGATGGGCGGGCTTGCGTTCCTCGGCGGGCTCGCGCTGCGCAGCGGCGTGGAGGACTTCGGCGGCCTCTCGGGCCTCAGCGTCGGCGCCGACGGGCGGCTCAGCGCGGTCAGCGATCGCGGCCACTGGTTCACCGCCCGCATCGTGCGCGACGGCGCCGGCCGCCTTGTGGACCTCGTCGACGGCGAGATGGGGCCGCTGCAGGACCTGCGGGGCCGGCCCGTGCGGGGCGCGTGGCGCGACGCCGAGGCGCTGGAGCGGCTGCCCGGCGGCGACTGGCTGGTGAGCTTCGAGCGCCGCCACCGCGTCTGGCGCTACGCGGCGGAGACCGGCGGGCTCCGGGGGCGGCCCGCGCCCTTTCCGACGCCGCAAGCCTTGGCGCGCGCGCCGGCCAACGGGGGGCTGGAGGCGCTCACGCCGCTCTCCGACGGCCGCATCCTGATGCTGTCGCAGAGCCTCCGCCGCGAGGACGGGCCGCCGGCGGGCTGGCTCGTCGGCGAGGGCGGGAGCGAGGCGCTGGCTTACCGGCCGGCGCCCCGGTTCAAGCCCACCGATGCGGCCCTGCTGGCGGGCGGCGACGTGCTCGTGCTCTCCCGCCGCTTCAGCCTGATCGGCGGGTTCGCGGCGCGCATCGAGCGCATTCCCGCCGCCGCCATCCGGGCCGGCGCGGTGCTGCGGGGAACGTCCGTCGCGGTCTTCCGGCCGCCGCTGACGGTGGACAACTTCGAGGGCCTCGCCGTGGCGCAGGACGCGGACGGCGCGACTCTCGTCTACGTCCTCTCCGACGACAACTTCAACGGCTTCCAGCGCACGCTGCTGCTGCTCTTCCGCCTCGACGAGGACTGAGAGGCGACGCGCCGAAGCACCGCCGGCGACGCGATGGTGCTACCATCGCGGAGCAAGGCGGAAATACGGGGGAGGCAAGCCATGAGCCACGCGATCTCCCGACGAAGATTGCTTCAGTTCCTCGCCGCGGGAAGCGCCGCCGGGGGCGGTGTCTCGATGGCGGCCTGCGTCCCGCAGGAGCCGCCTGTCACGGGCCAGCACGCGCTCTCGGATACCGGCCCGCCCCTGCGCGCACTCGCCGCGGAACGAGGGCTGACCATCGGGACCGCGATACTGGCGTTCCAGCTGTGGGAGCTGGAATACGCGCGGCTGATCGAGCGTCATTTCTCGCAGATCACCGAGGAGGGCGCCGGATTCATGACCGAAATCCAGCCGGCGCAAGGGGAGTGGACATTCGACCGGCTGGATACCACCGCACAGTTTGCCGAGGTGCGCGATCAGACGCTCCGCATCCAGGCCCTGGTCTGGGGCCACGAGACCGCCACGTCGGAGGACTTCTTCCGTGGCTGGACCCCTACCCCCGAATGGGTGCGGAAAGGCGATTGGTCACGCGACGAATTGCTCGCCATCATGAGGGAGCACATCGCCACGGTCATGCGCCGGTACAAGGGGCGGGTTCGGGAGTACATGGTGGTGAACGAGCCCCTCCACTCCGATTCCAGATACGAGGTGCTGCAACCGAACGTCTGGCACGAAGGGATCGGGCCCGAGTACATCCGGCTGGCGTTCGAGCATGCGCGCCACGTCGATCCCGATGCGCGGCTGATCCTGAATGAATGGGGTGCCGACTATGCCCGGCAGGAAATCGGTCCGCCCGGCCGGGCGCAGGGCTACAACCGATCGCAGCGCTACCATGACCTGGTGACCGAATTGCTCGAACAGGGAACACCCATCGACGGCGTCGGATTCCAGTTCCATCTGGAGGTCGGTGTGCACAAGCCGACCGTCACGAAGATCGTCGACAATTTGGCGCGTTATCATGCACTCGGTCTCAGCACGCACATCACCGAGCTCGACGTGCGCATCCGGAAGCCGATCACCAGGGCCAAGCTCGAGGAGCAGGCCCGCCTGTATCGGACCGCCATTCAGGCAGCGATCGAGAGCCCGTCGACCAGGGACGTCATGCTGCTGGGGTTCACCGACCGCTATTCCTGGATCACCGCCGGGGCGCATCACGATGGCTCGCTCTTCCCCGACCACCTGGTCGCCACGTTGATGGACAACGAATACCACTACTACCCCTCGTTCCACGCCGTCCGGGAAGCACTCTCAGCCCCAGCCGGCTGACGGCACGATAGTGCTACCATCGGGCCGACGGGGAGAGACGCGGGCAGGGGGCGATGGGCTACACGATCGCGGAGAAGATCCTGGGGCGCGCGAGCCGGGCGGGCGTGCCGCTGCGCGCGGGTACGGAGGTCGAGGTCAAGCCCGACTACGTGCTGGGCTACGACTTTCCCGGCTACCTCGACCTGATCTTCAGGCAGATGAAGGAGGAGTTCGGGATCGAGCGGGTCGCCGAGCCCGAGCGCTTCGCCCTCTTCATCGACCACATGGTGCCGGCCAACACGCCGCAGGAGGAGGAGCTGCACATCGTCACCCGCACCTGGTGCGCGGAGAACGGCGTCAGGCTGCACGAGCGCGAGGGGATCGGCCACCAGGTGGCGGCGGAGGCGGGATATGCCGTGCCCGGCGGCTTCGTCGTGCACTTCGACGGTCACATCGCCCAGCTCGGCGCCTTCGGCACGCTGGCGGTCGGCATCCACACGCAGCTGCTGGAGGCCTTCGTGCGGGAGCGGATCGACTTCACCGTGCCGGAGACCACGCGCGTCAACCTCAGCGGCACGCTCAGCCCCGGCGTGATGGCGCGGGACGTGTTCCACCACCTGGTGCGCGTGCTCGGCCCGCGCTCCTGCCGCTTCCAGGTGCTGGAGCTGGGCGGGCCGGCGCTCGCCGGCATCTCGCTGGAGGGGCGCCAGACCATCACCGGGCTGGCCATGTTCACCGGCGCGCTGACGGCGATCTGCAACCCCGACCGGCTCGCGCTCGACTACGCGAAGGCCCACGTTGCCGGGCCCTTCGCGCCGCAGGCGAGCGACGCAGACGCGACCTTCGCCGCGCTGCACGAGGTGGACCTCAGCGATCTCGCGCCGATCGTGGTGGTCCCGCCCAACCCGGCCGGCACCGCCGACCTCGCCGACCACGCCGGGCTCGCGGTCCAGGCCGGCTATCTCGGCTCCTGCGCCTCCGGCCGGCTGGAGGACCTGCGCGCCGCGGCGGCGGTGCTCAGGGGCCGCCGGGTCGCGCCCGGCTTCCAGCTTCACGTCGTGCCGACCAGCCAGGCGATCATGGCCGAGGCCGCGCGCGAGGGCCTGCTGACGACGCTGATCGAGGCCGGCGCCTTCGTCACCTCGTCGTCCTGCGACTACTGCTACGGGCGTATCGCCACCATGAGCGCGGGCCAGCGCGCGGTCTCCACCGGCACGCTCAACGTCAAGGGCCGCATGGGGAGCCCGGACTCGGAGATATACCTCTGCAACGCCGCGGCAGTGGCAGCGTCGGCCGTGGAGGGGCGGATCGCCGACCCCCGCCCCTACCTCGCGGAGGGCGCGGGGGCAGGCGCATGAGCCTCGCCCCGCTGCGCGGCCGGGTCGCCTGGGTCTTCGAGCAGGCGGACTTCGACGTGGACCAGATCGTCGGCGTCGAGAACATCCGTCTCACCGATGCGGACGCGCTCGCGGCCTGCGCCATGCGCCGCTTCGACCCGGACTTCGCCGGGAAGGTGCGCGACGGCGACGTGGTGGTGGGCGCCGAGAACTTCGGCTACGGCCATCCCCATTTCGCGCCGATGATCGGGCTGCGCCGCCTCGGTATCCGCGCCGTGATCGCGGAGTCCTTCGCCACCGGCTACTGGCGGGAGGAGATCGCAGAGGGCTTTCCCCAGATCGCCTGTCCCGGCATCACCGGGCTGGTCGAGCGCTGGGACGAGATCGAGATCGACTGGGAGGGGGCCGAGGTGCGCAACCTCAGCCGGGGCGCGGCGCGCCCCATCGCGCCCTATTCGAGCGCCGAGCGCGGCATGCTGCAGGCCGGCGGCCTCGTCCCCTACCTGCGCGGGAAGCTCACCGCCGAGGGCGGCGGCTGAGCCCGCTCACGGGCGGCACTGCTCCGGCATCCGGGGGCTGTTCTCCGGGTTGGTGTCGTGCTTCGCGAGGCGGGTGACGACGCCTGCGCCGACGAGGGGTACGAGCGCCGTCTCCAGCGCCTCGGCCTTCTCCTTCGCATAGACCTCGTCGCCGCCGACGTGGATCGAGAACGATTTCAGGTACTTCGTCTCCTTGGCGGGATCGGCGATCACCGCCCTGGTCCAGGCGTAGAGGGGATAGTGCTCAACGCCCTGCGCCTCGGCTTGCGCGCAATAGCCGGCGAAGGCGTCGTACTGGCACACCAGCGCCGCGTCGTGGGCCGCGAGGATGCGCCGCAGCGGCCCCAGTCCCGGATGGTCCGCGCCTGAGCGCGCCGCCTCCGCGGCACCCTCCGCCAGATCGACGCGGAACTGGTACTGCCACTGGTCCGCCATGTCCGGCCTACTTCCTGCCGCGTCGTCCCGATGCCCGCGCGGCGCCCATGGTGGCGCGCAATCCCTCCAGGCACCAGAGCCGACAAGCCGCGCCCATAGGCAGAACTATGCGCACGTACATGCTGCGTCAGATCTGCTTCCAAAAGCACAGAGCATATTAGAGGGTGCATAGAGGGGGTATATAAGAAGGTATGTGATACAAAATTCTTAACATAGCATATTGGAGGGCATAAATAGGGTTCATGGAGGGTTCTGTGGGGAATTCTCAGAAGCCCGAAAGGAGAAAGGTCCCATGAAAATGTTCGTATTCGAAGGCACGTCTGAGGAGATAACCAAGGTGTTTCGAACTCTTCAGCCTACGGACGCCGAGACCGCAGCGGCAGTCGGGTTGCCCGAGGAAGCATCCTCATCGGCGACGCCATCGGAGGCTTCCGATGAGGAGACACCGCCCGTCAGCGTCCAATTTGCGCGTCGCGTGCTCACGCGCCGCAGGCTTTCCGATCGGCAGAAGGCCATGCTCCAGACTCTCTACGAGGCTCACCCCGAATGGCTGCCCGCCGCCACTCTCCACAAGGCGACCGACTGCACTCCCGCACAGTTCGCGGGCGTCGTGGGGGCGACTGGCCGGCGGGTGGCGAGAACCGCGGGCTACAACGGGCAAGCCCTTATCGAGGGCGAATGGAACGACGAAACGGGATGGAAGTATCGTATACCTGACGCTGTGCGAGAGGCATTGCGCCTGGAGGGCCTAGTTTCTCAGTAGGCTCTCCAAGCCGTGATCATTCATTCCGTCTGCTGTGCAGTCGGCCCTCACCGCCTTCCTGGGGGCGGAGAGGGCCGCGCCGCTTCGGAGGGCCTTCGCCCTGTAATGGCGTGGCGGATGCCTCGGCCTCCTCCGCCTTTGCCGCTCACGGGCCGGGCGCGTAGGCTCTGCGTCGCTCCCCGCCGCCCGGTGCCTGCCCTTGACCTCTTCCCGCCTGCGCTTCCACCACGCGCTCGGCCTTGCGGCCGCGCTGGTCTTCGCGCTCTTTCCCGTGTTCTGGATGGTGTCGACCTCGCTCAAGCCCTTGGGCGAGTGGGCGGCGGTGCCGATGCTCTGGGTGCCGCGCGACCTCACCCTCGCGAACTACGCGCCGCTCTACGAAGTCTACGAGATGAACTACCTGACGGCGCGGGGCACGGGGCTCGAGGCCATCCTCCAGTCCTTCGTCATCGGCGGCGCCACGACCGTGCTGGCGCTCGCCATCGGGCTGCTGGCGGCGATCGGCTTCTCCCGCTACCGGGCGGGGAGCGACCGGCTCGCCATCGCGATCCTCGCCGTCCGCGCCGTGCCGCCGATCACGCTGGCGATCCCGGCGCTCTTCCTCTTCACCTCGGTGGGGCTGCGCGACACCTATATCGGCGTGATCCTGGTGCACACGGCCTTCGCGGTGCCCTTCTCGTTCTGGATGCTGAAGAGCTTCATCGACGAGGTGCCGCCCGCCATCGAGGAGGCCGGCATGATGGACGGCATGAGCCGGCTCAGGGCGCACCTCACCGTCACCGTGCCGATGATCCGGGGCGGGCTCGCGGTCACCGGCCTCTTCATCTTCATCCTCACCTGGAACGAGTTCCTGCTGACGATGACGCTCTCCGACAAGGTGATCGTCACCGTGCCGCTCTACCTGCACCACCACACCGGGGTCTACGGCGTGCAGGCGGCGCTCGCGAGCGCGGCGGCGCTGCCTATCGTCCTCTTCGGCTTCCTGATCCAGAAGCACCTGGCGCGCGCCTTCACCCTCGGCGCGATCAAGCGCTGAGCCGCCGGAGTGTTTCCGTCCAAGACGGAAACCCTCCGGCACTTTGTCGCTCACGGCAGCCGGCCTGCGGCCGGCGCCTGCGCGGGCGCGCCGCAGGGGCGGCGGACCGCAGTCGCGGCCTGTCGCAAGCCCGCCGCGGGCGGGCCCGCTCCACCTCAGCCGAGCGCGGCGTCGACCTCGCCCAGGATGGTATCGAGGATGGCGACGGCATCCCCGATCTGCGCCTCGTCGATACAGAGCGGCGGGCCGATCAGGAGGCCGTTGAGGCAGGTTCTGGCCTCGAGCCCGTGCTCGACCAGGCGGCGCTTCATCAGGTCGTTGAGGGCTGCGTGGTCGGGCGCGGTGGAGAAGGGCGCGTCGGTGGCGGGGTCCGCGGTGAGCTCGATGGCGCCGAGCAGGCCGAGCGAGCGCACGTCCGAGACGCAGGGGTGGCGCGCCTCCAGGTCCGCGAGGCCCGCCGCCAGCACCTCGCCCATCCTGGCCGCGTTCTCGACCAGCCCGTCGTCCTCGTAGGCGTCGAGCGCGGCGCAGGCCGCGGCGCAGGCCAGCGGGTTCGCGGTCTGGGTCGAGCCCATGGGGAACCAGTCGTCGTCGAAGCGGGCGGCGACGTGGGGGCGCATCAGCACCGCGCCCATCGGCACGTAGCCGGAGGTGATGCCCTTGGAGACCGCCATCAGGTCGGGCACCACGCCCCAGTGGTCGATGCCGAACCAGCGCCCGGTGCGGCCGAAGCCGCAGATCACCTCGTCGGCGATCATCAGGATGCCGTGGCGGTCGCAGATCTCGCGCAGCATGGGGAAGTACTCGGGCGGCGGCTTGATCCCGCCGCTCGCCGCCGTCATCGGCTCGACGATGATCGCGGCGATCTGGGCCGGCCCCTCGCGCTCGATCACCTCCTCCACGCTCTTCGCGCACTGCACCCCGCAGCCGGGATAGGAGAGCGAGAAGGGGCAGCGGTGGCAGTAGGGATCGAGAAAGCGGACGATGTTGGGGTGCTCGTAGCCGACGGCCAGCCGCCGGGGGTCGCCGCTCGCCGACATCGAGCCCGAGGTGGTGCCGTGGTAGGAGCGGTACTTGGCGAGGATCTTGCGCCGCCCGGTCACGAGGCGGGCGACCATCATGGCGATCTCGGTCGCCTCGCTGCCGGACCCGGTGAAGAAGGCGGTCTGGATGTCGCCCGGCGCGATCCGCGCGAGCTTGCGGCCGAGCTCCTCCCGCTTGGCGGTGGTGTGATGCGGGCCGATGTAGCAGAGCCTGCCGGCCTGCTCCTGGATCGCCGCGACCACGCCGGGATGCTGGTAGCCGAGATTGACGTTCACCAGCTGCGAGGAAAAGTCGAGGTAGCGCTTGCCGCCGGTGTCGTAGAAGTAGACGCCCTCGCCGCTCTCCATCTCGATCACCGGGTCGAGCGCGTTCTGCGCCGCCCAGGGGATGATGTCGTAGCGCCGGTTGGCGCCCGCCGCCGCCTGTTCGCTCATGTCTCCCTCCTGCGCCGCCCGGGGCGCGTGCAGCCGCCGTCAGCGTGCGGCCGTCACCATGATCTCGACCGTGTAGGCCGGGGTCGCCAGCCTGCTCTCGACGCAGGCGCGGCAGGGTGGGTTCTCCTTGGAGACCCAGGGGTCCCACACGCTGTTCATCTCGTTGAAGGTGCCGATGTCGGAGAGCCAGACGTTGGCGCTGAGGATATTCTCCTTCGACGAGCCGGCCCGGGCCAGCAGGGCCTCGATCTTGGCGAGGATCTGCCTCGTCTGGCCGGCGACGTCCTGGCTGGTGTCGTCGGCCACTTGGCCGGCGAGGTAGACGCGGTCGCCGTGCACCACGGCCTGGCTCATGCGCGGTCCGACGTCGAAGCGTTCGATGGTCATGACGGCTCTTCCTTTCCTGTGACTGTCGGTTGAGGCAATCGTAGCGGTCGCGGCCGCATCATGCAGCGCTCACGTGCGGCTCCGGGCGTCCAGCGCCTGCGCCGCGCGGGTCACGGCCTCGATGGCGGGGTAGGCGGCGGGGTTCGCCACCAGCTCGCGGCCGAGCAGCAGCGCCGGGCGCTCGCAGGCGGCGCGGCGGTCGGGGTCCTCGATCCACTCGAAGTCGATGTTGTGGGCGATTCCCAACAGGCGGCGGATCATCTTGGCGCCGGCGAACTGGATCGTGTCGCTCAGGAGGTCGGCGATGGCGGCATCGCGGGCCCGGGCGAGGGAGGCTGCGCCGTCGGCGCCGGCGAAGAGCGCCGCCGGGTAGGCGTCGCCCCTGCGCTCGGCCCAGAGCGCGCCGTAGCGCTGCGCGAAGCCGCGCCAGAAGGCCTCCACCGTCTCCAGCACCCAGGCCTTGTAGGCGCTGCGGTCGTCGCGCTCGCTGGCGTGGCCGTCCTGGCTGAAGTAGTTGAGCAGCAGGTTGCCGACGAAGGCGCCGGTGTCGAAGCCCTTCGGCCCGTAGAAGGCGAACTCGGGGTCGATGACGCGGGTGTCCTCCTGCGTCACCATGATCGAGCCGGTGTGCAGGTCGCCGTGGATCAGCGCCTCGGCGCTCCCCATGAAGCGGCACTTGAGGCGCGAGACCGCGCGCTTGAGCGGCGCGTCGGCGCGGAAGGCGGCGGCGATGTCGTCGAGCTGCGGCGCGGTCCAGCGGTTGTTGTCGTGGACCATGTAGGGCTCGGTGAAGATCAGGTCCTCGGTGATCTTGCAGAGCGCCGTGTTGCCGCAGAAGAGCGCGACGCGCGCCTTCTTCTCGGCCGCGCCCATGCCGAGGTCGGAGGTGAAGAAGAGGGTGCGCGCCATGTACTCGGCCATGTCGTCCGCCGCGCGCGGGTAGCGGATGCCCTGGATCATGCCGCGCCGCATGATGATGTGGGGCTCCAGCAGCTCCATCGCGGTCAGCATCAGGGTCGGGTCGAAACGGTAGACCGCGGGCATGAGCCCCGGCGCGTGGCGGCCGTGCTCGACCAGCGCCTCGTGCTCGTAGAAGGCGCGGTCGAGCGGCAGCGGCCAGCTCTCGCCCACCAGCCGCACGTAGGGCAGCGCCTGCTTGACGCAGAGCCCGCCCGCAGGCCCGCGCACGAGGAAGACCAGGTTGAGGTTGCCGTCGCCCACCTCGTCCACCCGCCAGCCGGCGGGATCGCCGCCGAGGCGCGCCGCGAGCGCCGGGTGCCCGGCGAGATAGGGCGCGAGGGTGTCCGTATCGAGGGGGCGGTAGCCCTCGGGGACTTCGATGGCGCCGTCGTCGCTGCTCAAGGCTCGGTCGATCCCTGCTGCCGGGCGGCCGACCATAGTCGATCGGGCGCACGCCGCGAAGGCGCCGCGCGCTCCGCGCCGGGTCGACTCTTCTCCCCCCTCCTCACCCCGGCCCTCTCCTCCCCGCCGGGGAGGAGAGGGAGAACGAGCGGCGGCGCCTGCGTTCCCCCTCCTCCCGGGAGGAG
>JAJDXK010000036.1 GCA_022823305.1 Alphaproteobacteria bacterium | reverse complement strand
TCCGCCGGCAGGGGCGGTGCGGCATCGTCGGATGCGGCCGCCTCGGCCGCTTGGGCCGCCGCCGCCGCCCGCTCGCTGCGGGCCGCCGCCCGCTCGGCCTTGGCGCGGGCCTTGCGCAGCGCGTCGAGCAGCTCCGCCTCGGTGCAGATGCCGAGCAGGAGCGGGTCCTGCGGCGTGATGTTGGGCGTGTTCCAGTGCGTCCGGTCGCGCACGGCGTTGATCGTCGCCTTGGTGGTGCCCAGCAGCTTGCCGATCTGCGCGTCGCTCAGCTCGTCGTAGTTCTTGAGCAGCCAGGCGATGGCGTTGGGGCGGTCCTGCCGCTTGCTGACCGGGGTGTAGCGGGCCCGCCGGGTGCGCTGCGGCAGGGCGTCGGCCCGGCCGGTGGCCTCCAGGCGCAGGCTCGAATCCTGCTCGCAGCGTGTGATCTCCTCGCGGCTGAGCTGTCCGTTGGCGACCGGGTCTAGGCCGCGAATGCCGACCGCCACCTCGCCGTCGGCGATGCCCTGCACCTCCAGCGGATGCAGGTCGCAGAAGGCCGCGACCTGATCGAACGTGAGCGTGGTGTTGTCGATCAGCCACACGGCCGTGGCCTTGGGCATCAGCAGCTCGGCCATCTTTGCCTTCCTTCCCCCACCGCGCGCGGGCAGACCGGCCGCAGCCGTCCGGACCACTCGTGGGTGTCGTTGAGCCGGCCGGTATATCGTCTTGGTACGGAGAGCGCAAAGCCGCAGTTGGAGAATACCGCCATTCGCCTCGATTATCAGGTGCCGCATTCCAGCAGAATCTTGCCGACGTTCTCTCCCCCTTCCATCCGGGCGTGCGCCGCCGCCGCCTGCTCCAGCGGCAGGCGGCAGCCGATGACCGGCCGGAAGAGCCCCGCTTCGATCAGCGGCCAGACCCTCTCCTCCAGCGCCGCCCCGATGCGGGCCTTGCTCTCGACGCTCTGCGGCCTGAGCGTGGAGCCGACGATGGTCAGCCGCTTGCGCATGAGCGCGAAAAGGTCGATCTGGGACTTCGACGCCTCCTGGACGGCGATCTGCGCCAGCCGTCCTTCGGGCCGGAGCGCTGCGAGATTGCGCGGCAGGTAGCTGCCGCCGACGATGTCGAGCACCACGTCGACGCCCTCGCCCTCGGTCAGGCCCTTCACCACCTCGACGAAGTCCTCGCTCCGGTAGTCGATGGCGCGCTCGGCGCCCAGCCCCTCGCAGGCCGCGCACTTGTCGGGACCGCCGGCGGTGGCGAAGACGCGGGCGCCGAGCGCCGTCGCGATCTGGATCGCGGTGGTGCCGATGCCGCTGGCGCAGCCGTGGACCAGCAGCCGCTCGCCGGCGCAAAGCCGCGCCCGCTCGAAGAGATTGGTCCAGACCGTGAAGCAGGTCTCGGGCAGGCCCGCGGCATCGGCCAGCGCCAGCGGCTCCGGCACGGGCAGCGTCTGGCCTTCCGGCGCGACGCAGTACTCGGCGTAGCCGCCGCCGTGAGTGAGCGCGCAGACCGCGGCCCCCGCCTCGTAGCGCCGGGCGCCGGGGCCGCAGGCGACCACGCGGCCGGAGACCTCCAGCCCCGGCAGGTCCGAGGCGCCGGGCGGGGGCGGATAGAGCCCCTGGCGCTGCATCACGTCGGGCCGGTTGACGCCGGCCGCCGCGACCTCGATCAGCACCTCCCCGTGGCCGGGCTCGGGCAGCGGGCGGCGCACCGGGCGCAGCACCTCGGGCCCGCCCGGTTCCGCGATCGCGATGGCGGTCATCTCGGCCGGCAGGTTCGTCATGGGTCCTCCAAAGGGTTCGCGCCGGCGACTATACTCACGACTGACCGGCCGGCGCAGGAGAATCGGGATGGACGAGGAACCGATCCGCATTCCGCGCGAGCAGGAGTGGTCGCCGCGTGTCCTCGACGACATGTCGGTCGAGGCGCTGCGCCACTATGCGGCGCAGCTCGAGGGCGAGCTCGAGCGGGTGAAAGGCGCCATCGCCGCGAAGTCGGACTATCTGAGCGAGGCGGACTCGCTCTTCAAGAGCTAGCCCGGTCGCGCAGGGCGCGGACCGCGGCGAGCCCGACCGGGGCGCCGTCGAACTCGGCCATCGCGTCCAGCAGCGCGCCCCAGAGGTAGACCGCGGACGCGTGGTCGGTGATCAGGTCGTAGGCCGGCACCGGCCCGATGTCGCCGCGGATCACGACGGCGTTGAGGCGGGCCACGTTGGTCTGGGCGATGGCGTCGGGCGTGAAGGCCCGGGGCCTGAGGTCGACGGCGCAGACCTTGGCCAGCATCTCCGCCGCGTGCGCGCCGCTCAGCAGCAGCCAGCAGCTCGTCTCGTCCCGCGCCACGCGGTAGCAGCCGTCGGCGTCGGCCATGCTCCACGCCGCACCCAGGGTCTCGACAAGGGGGCCGTTGCCGGTGCGGTCGGCGAGCACCAGCGCCTCGCCCGGCGAGAGCCGCGCGATGCGGGTGCCGTCGGCCTGCGGGTAGGCGCGGTTGCTCTCTTCACCCAGCGCAGCACCGTGGCCGCCGAGCCAGGGGGCGATGTTCCAGCCCTTGAAGCCGACGCGCGGGAACGGCGTGAGGTCGGCGAGCGCCAGGGACTCCGCCTGTGCCGCCTCCTCGGCCGCCTCGCGCCCGAAGTCGCGCGCCACCGCGAAGGCGCCGAGCGTCTCGAAGCGCGCGCCGTCGGCGGCGAGCGCCCGGTAGAGGGGCGAGCGGCGCGGCTCTTCCTCGGGCACCGTCACGTCACATCTCCTGGCGCGCGCCGTCGGGGTCGAAGAAGGGGAGCTTCACCACCGTCGCGTTCACCATCCTCCCGCCGTCCACCCGGATCTCGATCCCGTGCCCCGGCTCGCTCTGGTCCGGCGCGACGTAGGCGAGGCCGATGATCCTGTCGAGGTTGGGCGAGTAGGCGACCGAGGTGACGCGCCCGGTGATCTCGCCCCCGCGGATCACCAGGTGGCACTCCTTGGGCTGCTCGACCCCGGTGCCCGGCATCTCGAAGCCCACCAGCTTGCGGGTGAGCGGCTTCGCCGCCTGCATCCGCACCGAGCGGATGCCGACGTGGAAGGGCTTCTTCTTGGCGAGCGCCCAGGCCATGTCGGCCTCGTGCGGGGTGGTGAGGCCGTCGGTGTCCTGGCCGATCAGGATGTGTCCCTTCTCCAGCCGGAGCATACGCTGCGCCTCGACGCCGAAGGGGCGAATGCCGTGCGCCTTGCCAGCTTCGAGCAGCGCGTCCCACAGGGCCTCGCCCTGGCTCGCCGGCACGTGAATCTCGAAGCCGAGCTCGCCGACGAAGCCGACTCTGAGCAGGATCGCGGGAATCCCGGCGACGTGGCCCTCGCGCACGCCCATGTAGGGGAAGCTCTCGAGCGAGAGGTCGACGTCGTCGCAGAGCGTCTCCAGCACCACGCGGCTGTTGGGGCCGGCGATGTTCACGCCGGCGAGCGCCGCGGTCACGTTGGTCACGTCGACCTTGAGCCGCCACTGGGCGTTGTACCAGAGCATCTCGCGGTAGACGTTGTCGACGCCCGAGGTCGTCGCGGTGACGTAGAAGTGGTCCTCGTGCATGCGGCAGGCGACGCCGTCGTCCACGATGACGCCGCCGAGATCCGTCATCAGCACGTAGCGCGAGCGCCCCACCGGCTGCTTCAGATAGGCGAAGGTGTAGATCCGGTTCATGAACTCGGCCGCGTCCGGCCCGCGCACGTCGAGCCCGCCCAGCGTCGAGACGTCGATGATGCCCACGTTGTCGCGGACGTTCTTCGCCTCCTCCCGGATCAGCGCCTGGCGCCTGGACCCGTCGCCGTAGAACTCGGGCCGCAGCCACAGGCCCGCCGGCATCATCGTGGCGCCCGCCTCCAGGTGGCGGAAGTGCATCGCCGTGTAGCGCACCGGCTCGAAGCTGCGACCGGCGAGGTGGCCGATGCTGACCGGAACGATCGGCTGGCGCACCGTGGTGACGCCGGTCTCGTCGATGCTGCGCGCCGTCGCCCGCGCCAGCACGCGCACCGCGTTCAGCGACGAGTGACGGCCCTGGGAGGGGCCCATGCCGTTGGTGGTGAAGCGCTTGAGCAGCTCGACGTGGTCGTAGCCCTCGGCGATCGCGTCCTCCAGGTCGTGGACCTGCACGTCCTCGTCGAGGTCGACGAAGGCCTTGTGGTCCGGGTGCGGGAAGATCGGCCAGGCGCCCTTGGCCGCGCCCGGCGTTGCCTCCTCGCCGGTGGGCGCGGGCTCGGGCCCGGCGTCGAGGCCGGCGGCCG
>JAJDXK010000088.1 GCA_022823305.1 Alphaproteobacteria bacterium | reverse complement strand
CCGCCGCCCCCGCCCCGGCCCCCCGCCCCCCCCCCCCCGGGGGGGGGGGGGGGGGGGGGGGCGCCCCGGCGCGGGGTGAGGGGGGGGCGTCGGCGAGTCCTGTCGCAGGTCAGTGTGCCGACAGGAACGCCTTCACTGCGGCCGTGAACGCCTCGGCGCACTCGATGTTCGAGAGGTGGGCGGCGTCGAGTTCGAGATATTCCGATCCGCCGATCCGCTCGTGCATCAGTCGCATGCCGGCCGGCGGCGTGCCCGGGTCCTGCGCGCCGGCGATCAAGAGCACGGGATGGTCGAGGGTCTCCAGCCGGTCGAGATAGGCGAGGCTCTGGATGGCCCGCGCGCAGCCGGTATAGCCCGCGACCGAGGTGGTGCGGATCATCTGCCGCACGTCGTCGATCCGCGGCGCCCCGCTCGCCCGGTAGCCCTCGGTGAACCAGCGCTCGATGGTGGCCTCGACGACCGCCTCCATGCCGCCGTCGGCGGCCGCCGCCACGCGCTGATCGAACGCGGCGATGAACGCCTCCCCGCTGAAGGCCGACGTGTTCGCCATGACCGTCGCCGTGACCCGGTCGGCGTGGCCGAGCAGCAGGCCCTGCGCCGTCATGCCCCCGATGGAGAGGCCGACGAGGTAGCTCTCCGCGATGCCCAGGTGGTCCCAGAGGCCGACGATGTCGCCGATCAGGTCGTCGAACGAGTACGGCCCGTCCGCCGGCGCCGAGGCGCCGTGGCCGCGCTTGTCATAGCGCAGGATGCGGAAGTCGCCCGCGAGCGCCGCTTCCTGCTCGTCCCACATGGTGAGGTTGGTGGCCAGCGAGTTGGAGAAGGTAAGCCAGGGCCCGGTCTCGTTGCCCGAGATCTCGTAGTTGATCGTCACGCCTCGGATATCGGCAAGCATTCGCACTCTCCCGGTCGGTCGGAGGGCGTGTCTTAGCACGGCCGTGGCGTGCACGGCATCGCGGCGGAACTTGACCACCTCTGCGAACGCTGCGAAAACCGCCGCACCGGGCGGCGCCTTGCCGCCCGTCTCCGCACCAGCAGCAGGATCGGGGGAAGCCGTGGGGCGAGGGGATTACCTGTTCACCAGCGAATCGGTCTCTGAAGGACATCCGGACAAGGTGTGCGACCGCATCTCGGATGCCGTGGTCGATGCCTACCTGGCGCTGGACTCCAACTCGCGCGTCGCCTGCGAGACCCTGGTCACCACCAACAGGGTGGTGCTCGCCGGCGAGGTGCGGGGGCCCGAGTCGATCACGCCCGAATCGCTCGAATCCATCGCCCGCACCTGCATCCGCGAGATCGGGTACGAGCAGGAGGGCTTTCACTGGGCCAACGCGGACGTCGAGGTCCACATCCACGCGCAGTCGACC
Source organism: Alphaproteobacteria bacterium (assembly GCA_022823305.1). Lineage (GTDB taxonomy): Bacteria > Pseudomonadota > Alphaproteobacteria > UBA828 > UBA828 > WTGU01. Next base: position 5,265 of record JAJDXK010000088.1, on the reverse strand, counting down.
GACATCGCCATGGGCGTGGACCAGGCCGGCAACAAGGACCAGGGCGCCGGCGACCAGGGCATCATGTTCGGCTACGCCTGCCGCGAGACCGAGGCGCTGATGCCGGCGCCGCTGCACTATGCGCACGCGATCCTGGCGCAGCTCGCCGAGGCGAGGCACGCGGGCGACGCCCCCGGCCTCGGGCCCGATTCCAAGAGCCAGGTCACGCTCCGCTACGAGGACGGCGTGCCGGTCGGCGCCACCTCCGTCGTGGTCTCGACCCAGCACGCGGCCGCGCTCTCCCAGGAGGACGTGCGCGCCATCGTGCGTCCCTACGTGGAGAGCGCGCTGCCCGGCGGCTGGATGTGCGACGAGGACAAGTTCTACGTCAATCCCACCGGCCGCTTCGTGATCGGCGGGCCGGACGGCGACGCCGGCGTCACCGGGCGCAAGATCATCGTCGACACCTACGGCGGCGCTGCGCCGCACGGCGGCGGCGCCTTCTCCGGCAAGGACCCGAGCAAGGTCGATCGCTCCGCGGCCTACGCGGCGCGCTATCTGGCGAAGAACGTGGTCGCAGCCGACCTCGCCTCGCGCTGCACCATCCAGCTCGCCTACGCCATCGGCGTCGCCGACCCGCTCGCGGTCTACGTCGACACCCACGGCACCGGCGGGATCGACGAGGCGAAGCTCGCCGGCGCGCTGCGCGCGGTGATGGACCTCACGCCGCGCGGCATCGGCGAGCATCTCGGCCTCGCCCGGCCGATTTTCGAGCGCACCGCAGCCTACGGCCACTTCGGCCGCGAGCCCGAGGCCGACGGCGGCTTCTCGTGGGAGCGGACGGACCTCGTCGAGTCGCTCCTCGCGGCGGTCGGGTAAGCCCCCGGCCGCGCGCGGCCCCACCCGCCACGCGATGGAGCTGCCGCCGCAGCGGCGCGTCTACGGGCGCCGGCTGGGGCACCGGCTCCGCCCCGGACGCCAGGCGCTGCTGGAGCGCGCGCTCCCGAGGCTGCGGCTCGACCTTCCCAGGGACGAACGGGCGCGCATCGACCCCGCCGGCCTGTTCCCCGCGCCGGTGCGCGACCTCTGGCTCGAGATCGGCTTCGGCGCCGGCGAGCACCTCGCCCATCAGCTCCGCGCCAACCCGGATGTCGGCATCATCGGCTGCGAGCCCTTCGTCCAGGGCGTCGCCGGCCTCCTCAGCCTGCTGGAGGGCGACGGCACGGCCGCGCGGGCGCGCATCTTCCCCGATGACGGGCGGCTCCTGGTCCACTACCTGCCCGACGCGTGCATCGGCCGGCTCTTCGTGCTCTTTCCCGACCCCTGGCCCAAGAAGCGCCACCACAAGCGGCGCCTGATCGACGCAGACACGCTCGCCGGCTTCGCCCGGGTGCTCAGGGACGGCGCCGAGTTCCGCTGGGCCTCCGACGACCGCGACTATGTGGAGTGGACGCTGGAGCGGGTGGCGGCCAACGGCGCCTTCGTCCGGGCCGACCCCGGTGCCAGCGAGGCCCCTGCGCGGCCCGCCGACTGGCCGGAGACGCGCTACGAGCAGAAGGCCCGCGCCGCCGGCCGGGCGCCGGTGCTGCTCCGCTTCGTCCGCGCGCCGCGTTGAGCCGCGATCGCGTCTTTCGCGCCCGTACAGGGGAGAAACACCTTGAAAAACATGCCGCCCGCGCGATAGGTTAGCGGCGCGGCGCTCTTCGGCGGCGCGGAGGGCGCGGGATGGAGTTTGCCCAGAGTTTGTGCGTGATCATGGTGGGCAGCGGTGGCCCGCCTTTTTTCTGTCCTGAGGTATGACGAAGACGAGCGACGTGGACTCGGAACGGCAGATTGAACAGGCGATCGCTTCGACGCTTGCGGCGATGGGCTACGAGATCGTCCGCATCCGCTTGGGCGGCGGTCGCGACACGGTGCTTCAGGTGATGATCGAGCGGGCCGACCGCTCGGCCCTGACGGTGGACGACTGCGCCGCCGCGAGCCGCGCCATCTCGGCCCGTCTCGAGGACGAGGCGCTGCCCGCCGCCGGCTACGCGCTGGAGGTGAGCTCGCCCGGCATCGACCGGCCGCTGGTGCGGCTCGACGACTTCGCCCGCTTCGCCGGCTTCGAGGCCAAGGTGGAGATGAGCGAGCCGCTGGAGGGCCGCCGCCGCTTCCGCGGCCGCCTGCGGGGCACGGACGAGGGCTGCGTGCGCATCAGCATGGAGGGCCGCGACGTATCGCTTCCCTTCGCCGGCATCCGCGCGGCGAAACTGATCCTGACCGACGAGCTGCTGGCCGCGAGCCAGGCGGCGGAGCGGGCGTGATGGCGGACAACGAATCGGCGGGTCTGGCCCGCCTCGAGCTGCTCCAGGTGGCCGACGCCGTCGCCCGGGAGAAGGGGATCGAGCGCGAGCTCGTGCTCGAGGCCATGGAGCAGGCGATCACCCACGCCGGCAAGCGCAAGTACGGGCAGGAGCACGACATCCGCACCGATATCGACCGCGAGACCGGCGAGATCAAGCTGATGCGCTACCTCGAGGTCGCGGACGAGATCGAGAACGAGGCCACCCAGATCAGCCTGGGCGAGGCGCAGGAGCGCAACCCCGCGGCGCAGGTCGGCGACTATCTGGCCGACCCGCTGCCGCCCATCGACTTCGGCCGCATCGCCGCGCAGACGGCGAAGCAGGTGATCGTCCAGAAGGTGCGCGAGGCCGAGCGCGCGCGCCAGTACGAGGAGTACAAGGACCGCGTGCAGGAGATCGCCAACGGCCTGGTCAAGCGCACCGAGTACGGCGGGCTCACGGTCGACCTCGGCCGGGCGGAGGCGGTGATCCGCCGCGAGGACCTGCTGCCGCGCGAATCCTTCCGCAACGGCGACCGCGTGCGCGCCTACATCTACGACGTGCGCCGCGAGCCGCGCGGGCCGCAGATCTTCATGTCCCGCACGCACCCCAACTTCATGGCCAAGCTCTTCGCCCAGGAGGTGCCGGAGATCTACGACGGCATCATCGAGATCGACGCCGTCGCCCGCGACCCCGGCAGTCGTGCCAAGATCGCCGTTCACTCCAACGACAGCAGCATCGACCCGGTCGGCGCCTGCGTCGGCATGCGCGGCTCGCGCGTGCAGGCGGTCGTCGGCGAGCTGCAGGGCGAGAAGATCGACATCATCCAGTGGTCGCCCGATCCCGCGGCCTTCATCGTCAACGCGCTGGCGCCGGCGGAGGTGACCAAGGTCGTGCTCGACGAGGAGGCGAAGCGCATCGAGGTGGTGGTGCCGGACGAGCAGCTCTCGCTCGCCATCGGCCGGCGCGGGCAGAACGTGCGCCTCGCCTCCAACCTCACCGGCTGGGACATCGACATCCTCACCGAGGCCGAGGAATCCGAGCGTCGGCAGGAGGAGTTCCTCTCGCGCTCCGAGATGTTCATGGAAGCGCTCGACGTCGACGAGGTGATCGCCCACCTGCTGGTGACCGAGGGCTTCTCCTCGGTGGAGGAGGTCGCCTTCGTGCCGATCGAGGAGCTGGCGGCGATCGAGGGCTTCGAGGAGGAGCTGGCGAGCGAGCTCGCGAGCCGCGCCGCGGTCCATGTCGAGGCGACCAACCGCGCGCTCAACGAGCGCCGCATCGAGCTCGGCGTCAGCGACGAGGTGGCCGCCATCGAGGGGCTGGACCCGGCGATCCTCGTGGCGCTGGGCGAAAACGAGATCAAGACGCTGGACGATCTCGGCGATCTCGCCGGCGACGAGCTCGTCGAGATCCTGGGCGACATGGCGCCCTCGCTGGAGGAGGCCAACGCCGTCATCATGCTGGCGCGGGCGCACTGGTTCGAGGACGAGGAAGCGGGCGATGCCGAGGCGGAAGAGGAGGTCGCCGAAGGCGAGCCGGCCGCCGAAAGCGCCGCCGAGGAGCACGAGAGAGCGAACGTTTGAGTGCCCAGGCCAACATGCGCGAGCGCCCTGCCCGGCCGGCGGACGCCAGCCGGCGCTGCATCGTGAGCGGCGCCAGCGCGCCGCGCGCGGGGCTGCTGCGCTTCGCGGTCGCCCCCGACGGCCACCTGGTGCCCGATCTCGGCGAGAACCTGCCGGGGCGGGGCCTCTGGGTCACGGCCGAGCGCGCCGCGCTGGCTGCGGCCTGCGAGAAGGGCCTGTTCGCGCGGGCCGCGCGCCGGCCGGTCGTCGTCGCGCCCGATCTCGCCGCCGAGGTCGAGCGGCAGCTGGCGGCGCGGGCGCTGGACCTGCTCGGGCTTGCGCGCCGCGCAGGCGCGCTGGTCACCGGCTTCGACAAGGTGAAGCGCGCGCTGGCCGAGCGGCGCGTGGCGGTGCTGGTCGAGGCGAGCGATGGCGCCCGGCACGGCCGCGAGCGCCTCGGCGCGCTGGCGCGGGACATCCCCGTGATCGCGCAGTTCGACGGCGCCGCATTGAGCCGCAGCCTGGGCCGTGAGAATGTGGTGCACGCCGCACTGGCGCCCGGCCGGCTCGCCGATCGCTTCCTGCGGGAGGCCGCGCGGTACGCCGGCGTGAGCGAGCAGGCCGGCGAGCGGGACATGGCACGATGAGCGACGAAACCGAAGCCGGCGAGCAGAGTCAGGGCAAGCGGCTCTCGCTGAAGAAGCCGGGCGGGCGGCTCGATCTCAAGAAGACCGTCGACGCCGGCCATGTGCGGCAGAGCTTCTCCCACGGCCGCAGCCGTGCCGTCGCCGTGGAGGTGCGCAAGAAGCGCACGCTGAAGCGGGGCGCCGCCGCCGAGGCCGCGCCTGCGGCGCCCAGGCCGAAGGCGCCGCCCAAGCCGGCGGCGCCCGAGCCGGTCGCCGAGCCGCCGCCGCTGCCCCAGGACGACGTTCACCAGACCTCGTCGGCGCCGCGCACCCGCGTCGTCCTGCGCACGCTGACCAGCGACGAAAAGGCCGCCCGCGCACGCGCCGTCGAGGACGCGATGCGGGAGGAACGCCAGGAGCGGGCGCGGGCCGAGGAGGAGGCCCGCCGCCGCGCCGTGGAGGAGGAGCGCCTCGCCGCGGAGCACGCCGAGGCCGAGCGGCGCAAGGAAGAGGAGGATGCCCGGCGCAAGGCCGAGGAGGATGCGCGCAAGCGGGCGGAAGAGGATGCGGCGCGCCGCCTGCCCCAGCCCGAGGAGCCGGCGACGCCCGAGGCGGCGGCTCCCGCCGAGGCGGGCGCGGCCCGGCCCCGGCCCGGCACCGCGACGCCGGCCGAGGAGGAGCGCGAATGCTGGAACTGGGCGGTACGGCCTGCGACGGGGTGCTGGTGGACTTCGTCTACAAGCCGCACCTGGCCGCGGCGGTGGAGCGGAT
>JAJDXK010000034.1 GCA_022823305.1 Alphaproteobacteria bacterium | reverse complement strand
GGGCTTGATCTTGCCGGTCTTGGCCGCCGGTCCAGCGGGCACCAGCCGCACCACCGAGGTGTATTCGTCCTCGCTGCGCAGCACCGCGCCGATGCCTTCCAAGGACAAGGACATGTTGATGTTGAAGTTCTGCGAGACCCGCGGTGAGAAGTAGCGGGTGTGCGGGTCGTAGGCGGTCGTGAAGGCGTTGACGTAGAGCCCGAAAGCGTCCTCGCTCTTGGTCTGCCGCGCTTGCTTGAGGCGGTTTCGGTAGCGCTTGGTCAGCAATTCCTGGATTTCGGCGCCGGGCTTGCCGTTGAGCTTCATGTTCAGCGCTGCGGCCTTCAGGCGTTTGTCCCAGAGCGCGTCGAGAGCGGCCTCGTCCTCGGGCCAGGGCGCGTCCTCGCGGTCCACCTCAAGCGCCTCGTCAGCACTGAAGTCAAGCGTTTCCACGCCGTCCTCGAGTTCGGCCAACAGGTACTCAAAGCGGTTGATCAGCCGCTGTTGGTGGCGGTTGAAGATGTCGAAGGCCGGTTCGAGGTTGCCGCGCTTGAGCGCGTCGTCCAGTTCATGGCGGTGCTTTTCCATGGCCGCCACGTCGGCGGCGGTGAAGTACACGCGCGCGCCGTCCAAAGCCTCGAGGTAGTTGTCGAAAATCTCGCTGGAGGCTGTGTCGTCCAAGGTCTTGCGCAGGTAGTGGTTGTGACGCAACTGCTCAACGATGGTCAGGCTGGTGCGGGCATGGACGTCCAGTGGTTCCAGCGGGGTGTCGTTTTCGGCCGAGGTGCTCACCGCGCCGCAAAAGACGAGCAAGGCGGCGCAAGCCGCCCAAGCGGGCGAGAGGCGAATGTGTTTTACGGGCATGCGATGGTTATTGTGTGAGGGAGACCCATCATACCCATAGAGAAAAGCCCTTGCGAGCGACCCTAGCGGGGTGATAAGTCGCTTGCAAAGTACTGCTTGTATTCGCTGGCAAGATCGCGGGGACCCTCCCCACAGCCAATGAACTCGCTCGATAACAGGCTGTCGAGTTCTTTTTGGACGTTTGCCAAGTGTTCCTTCTGAAGACAATCGATTGCCTGATTTTGCACATCACTTGCACCGAGTCCGGCGAGCGCTTGCAGGCACGACGGCATTTTCGCCAAGGCTTTATCCAGTCTCGCATTGAATCTCATGATGGAATTCTAAGGGTTTGATGAACTATTGGACCCTATGCCGTTTTCCCGCGACATACAACACTCGTGGTGGTGCGGGGTGTAAACTCGCTTCACCATTTGATCTTGAAGGGAATGTTTGATGGAGGGAAAGAAACGGCCAGTTGGCCTTTGGGCTGCAACGTTGCTTGTGGTCGGCCTGATGGCGGCGTGCTCCGAACAGGGTAACGGCGTGCCGACGAGCGAGGCTGTGGACCTCGGCGGACAAGCCGCCGAAGCCGGCTACTTTCTCGGCCGCCGTCAGGGGGAGCGGCTGCGGGAGGAGTTTGGGGCAAGCATCGACGCAGCGGCGCTGGCCGCGGGCTTGGCGGATGGCCTTGCGGGAGCGCCGCCCCGGGTGGCCGAAGTCCAAGGCCAAGCCGCGCTTGAAGCCATCTTGGCCAAACGGCGCGCTGCCGCCGGTGCTGCGGGTAAGGAGTTCTTGGCGCGCAACGCGGAGCGTGCGGAAGTGGAGGTTCTGCCTTCCGGGCTGCAGTACGAAGTGCTCGTTGCCGCCGAAGGATCCACGCCGAGCGCGGACAGCCACGTCACCACCCACTACGAAGGCCGTCTGATCGACGACACCGTCTTCGACAGTTCCATCGCCCGGGGCAGCCCTGCGAGCTTTCGCCTCAATCAGGTCATCGCCGGTTGGACCGAGGCGCTGCAGCTGATGTCGCCCGGCGCCAAGTGGCGGCTGTTCATCCCATCCGAGCTGGCCTACGGCGAGCGGGGCGCAGGCCAACTGATCGGCCCCCACGCCACCTTGGTGTTCGATGTCGAACTGATCAGCATCGACGACTAGGGCCACAGCTCGGTGGCCTGAATTGGACTCCAGCGACAAGCTCAAGCGAGCGCGGCTCGAACGAGCCGAAGCCATACGCGAGCGCCTGCAAGGCGCCCCGGCTCGACGCCGGACGCGCAACCATGCCCGGCTGGTGCGCACCATCCTCTTAGGCACCGTGGCCGTGGCGCTCGCCATCGCCTGGCTGGCGGACGCCTACGATGTTGAAACCAAGGACCTGCTGCAAGCGCTTACGGCCAGCCTCGGCTTCGTCGGCGTCTTCGCAGCCTTGGCGCTGATTGGCGGTCTGCTGCTTGGCGGAGCGCGTCGGCTTCTAGGCAAACGCCGCGGCGGTCGCGGTTCTGATGCCTAGTGACGGTGACGTGTGGAGTGTGGCAATTTGGATTCATGTCGGCCAGAGTACGGCAATGCAGTCCATGACCTCGACCAGCTCCCATTCCTTGTACTCCCAGCTCCGGGAATCCATAACGACCCATGCGTTCCTAGCGGCAGTCGGCGCCGAGGTATGGCACCGCGGTCATTTCGATGCTGAGGTACTGCGGGCGGAGTTCGACGCGGGCGGACATGATCTCGTGATTACCGCCAACGGCGTCACCCGGCACATCCATCGGTGTCCGGGCATCCGTTCCGGCGCGTCCGCGTTGGCCACCACCGCGCCGGGGCTGTAAAGTTGGGGGATGGAAGCGAACCAACCGAACCGACGTTGGGAAGGGGCGTCCGGCGCGGATCCGCTGAGGCCGATCGATCGGCGGGCGGCCGCGGCCCCGCGGCTCCTGGACGCCGCCGCCGTCGGCTTGGGCCTGTGGGCGGCCTACGCGCTGCGCGGCCTGCACGACCCGGAGCGCTACGCGCTGGCCGGAGCGCTGGCGGTGCTGCTTTACCTGCTGGCCGGGGGCGGCGCTGCGCGCCGCGCCCCGGAGACGCCGGCGGCTGACATCCCCGCCGCGCTGGGCGCGTGGGCGGCGGCGTTGGTCGGGCTGCTGGCGGCCGCGTGGATGACCAAGTCGACGGCGGACTACTCGCGGACCGCGGTCGGGCTGTGGGCGATCCTCGGTGCGCTCGGCCTCGCTGGCTGGCGCCTAGCGGCGCATCTCGCCCCGGGGACGGCGCACGCCCCCCCGGCGGCGATCGCCGGAACGGGGCCGGAGGCGTGCCGCTTCGCTCGGTTCCTGCTGTCCGCGGCGGGGCCGCGACGGCGTGTCGAGGGCTTCTTCGCGGAGGGGGCGGACGCCGCCCGGGCGGAAGAGCTGCCGGGCCCGGTGCTGGGCGACCTCGACGAGCTCGCGGAGCGGGCGGCGCGGAGGGAGATCGCGACCGTGTTCGTGGCCCTGTCCCCGGACTCCGGGCGGCGGGCGGGCGAACTGGTGGCCGCGCTGGCCGAGACCCCGGCGACGGTGTACGTCGTGCCCGCCCCGGCGGCGGAGGAGCTCGTCCACGCCCGCTGGGTGAGCCTGCACGGAACGCCGCTGGTCAGCGTGTTCGAGTCGCCGTTCGAGGGCGTCAACGGCTGGATCAAGCGGGTTGAGGACCTGCTGCTGGCGAGCGCCGCGCTGGCGCTGGCGGCCGCGCCGATGCTGCTGATCGCCGGCGCGGTGCGGCTCACCTCGCCGGGCCCGGCGATCTTCCGGCAGCGTCGCCGGGGCATCGACGGGCGCGAGATCGTCATCTACAAGTTCCGCACCATGACGGTTCGGGAGGACGGCGGCGACGTGCGCCACGCGGTTCCGGGCGATCCGCGGGTGACGCGGGTGGGGGCCTTCCTGCGGCGCACGTCGCTGGACGAGCTGCCGCAGTTCCTCAACGTGCTGCGCGGCGAGATGTCGGTGGTGGGGCCGCGTCCGCACGCGGTCGCCATTGACGAGCGGTTCCGGCGGCTGGTGCCGGGGTACATGCTCCGCCACCGGGTCAAGCCTGGCATCACCGGGTGGGCGCAGATCCACGGCCTGCGGGGCGCGGAGTCGGTCGAGCACATGCGCGAGCGGATCCGGCACGATCTCTGGTACCTCGGGCGCTGGTCGCTGTGGCTCGACCTGGTCATCGTCGCCCGCACGGCGGCGCTTCTGGCCGGGGACCGCAGGGCGGTCTAGGCGGGACGCGACGACCGCCAGCGCCAGAGATCCTCGCAGATGTGGTCGAGCCCGCGGCGGGCGGTCCAGCCGAGCGCCTCCCGCGCGCGGCCCGGGTCGGCTGTGAGCGCCGCCACGTCGCCGGGGCGCCGCGGCGCGATCCGCAGGGGCACGGCTGCGGCGCTGGCGCGCCGGAAGGCGCGCACGACCTCCAGCACGCTGTGGCCGCACCCAGTGCCGAGGTTGTGGACGGCAGCCCCGGCGGCGAGGCGCTCCAACGCGAGCACGTGCGCGTGGGCAAGGTCGGCGATGTGCACGTAGTCGCGCACGCAGGTGCCGTCGGGGGTGGGCCAGTCGTCCCCGAACACGTCCAGCCAGCTAGCCCCGTCGCCGGCGGCGACGTCGGCGACGCGGGGCAGGAGGTTGCGGGACGGTCCCGCCGGATCCTCGCCGATGCGGCCGCTCGGGTGTGCGCCGGCGGCGTTGAAGTAGCGCAGGATCGAGACGCGCCAGCGCGGATCGGCGGCGCACAGGTCGCGCAGCACGCCCTCGGCGACGAGCTTGGTGCGAGCGTAGGGGCTCGCTGGGCCGAGGGGGGAGTCCTCGGACAGCGGGCCGGCGTCCGGGCGGTACACGGTGGCGGTGGAACTGAACACCAAGGACCGGACCCCGTGCGCCGCCATGGCCTCCAGCAGGCAGGCGGTGCCGACCACGTTGTTGGCGTAGTAGCGCAGGGGATCGGCGACGGACTCGCCGACCGCCTTGAGCGCCGCCAGGTGCACGACCGCGCCGAAGGCTTGCGCCGCGAACAGGCGGTTGAGCAGCGCGGCGTCGCGCACGTCGCCGGCAACGCTGGTCAGCGGCCGCTCGGCCAGCTCCGCGAGCGCGGGCAGCGCTGCCCGCGAGGCGTTGGAGAAGTTGTCGAGGAGCACCGGCTCGTGGCCGGCGGCCGCGAGCTCCAGCGCGACGTGGCTTCCGACGTAGCCCGCGCCGCCGGTGACGAGGACCCTCACCGGCGGCGGGCCTTCCCAATCCGGTCCGCTTGGCGGCAAACTAGGCGCGACGACGGCGAGGCGGGAGCGGATGGACCAAGGAGCGGAGCGGTGAAGCGGGCGCGGCGTGGACGCTTGGGGAAGGGCCTGCGGGCGTTCCGCCGCCTGTCGCCCGCGAAGCGGCGGCTCGCCGCGGAGGCGGCCGTGGCGCTTTTGCTCGCCTGGTCGCTTGCCCGGCTCGCCCCGGCCCGCTGGTGGTTGCCGCTGCTGCGCACGGAGGATGTCGACGAGGCCCAGCCGAAGGGCGGCGGGGTCGCCCCTTCCGAGCGCCGGACGGTGGGGCGCGCCGTGGAGAGGGCGGCCCGGCACCTGCCCTTCCGCGCGCGCTGCCTGCCCCAGGCGATGGCCGCGCAGTGGATGCTGCGACGCCGTGGCGAGCGAAGCACGCTGGTGCTGGGCGCGCGGCGCGGGGGCGGCGCGACCGAGTTCCACGCCTGGCTGCTTGCCGGTGGCGAGCTTATCGTCGGCGGGGAGGAGTCCGCGTCATACACGGCGTTCCCGGGCTTCGACGCCCGACGGCGGGCGGGAGTCACCCGCCCTCAGCTCCGTCGAGTGCAGCGGCGACCAAGCCAAGCGCCGCCAGCTCCTCCAGGAATCCGGAAAGGTCGTTGAGGCAGGTCTCCCCGTCGACGTCGAACTCGGCGGTCAGCGCGTCGCGCAGGCCCGCCATGGATAGACGGCCCTCAAGCAGCTCCCAGACGCGGGTGCCTACGGCGTCGAGCTCGTAGTAGCGCCCCGCCTTGGTGTCAAGCATGACCACTTGGTCCCCAAGCTCGGCGAACACCACCGATTCGCTGCGCGCCAAGGGGGTGGAAACGGATAGGGGCATGTCCAAGCGCCGATCGCAAAAGGAACGGGCATTCTACAAGTCTCCCCCAGTTCCGCAATCGCCTGCGGCGACTAGGCGACCGGAGCGCAACGCCAGCACCCGGTCCGCCTCGTCGAGCACGGCATCGCTGTGGGTGACGACCACCACGGCGGCGCGGCCGCGCAGGCGGCGCAGCGATTCGACGATGCGGCGCTCGTTGGCGGCGTCGAGTTGGCCGGTCGGCTCGTCGAGCACGAGCAGCGCTGGCTTGCGCAGGAGCGCCGCGGCCAAGGCCACGCGCTGCCGCTCGCCGCCGGAGAGTCGGCCGCCGCGGTCGCCGACTACCGTGTCCAGTCCGCGCTCCAGCGCACCCACGAAATCGGCCGACGCGAGCCGCAGCGCCTGCCGCATGTCCGCCTCCGTCGCTCCCGGGCGGGCCAAGGCCAAGTTGCCCCGGACGCTGTCGAGGAGCAGGAATGGATCCTGGGGCACGTAGGCGGTCGAGCGCCGCCAGCGCCGCAGGTCCGGGCCGCGCAACGGAACGCCGTCCGCCAGAAGGCTGCCCTCCGTCGGCTCCAGCAGGCCGAGCAGCAGTTCCGCCAAGGTGGTCTTGCCTGCTCCGGAGGGGCCCGTCACGGCGACGATCCCCTTTGCCGGAACGAGGAAGGAGATGTCGGACAGCGCCGCAGCCTGGGCGTCCGGATAGACGAAGCCGAGCCCGCGCGCCTCGATCCCGGTGGCAAGCGCCAGCCCCGGCCCCGGCGCGCTTTCGGGCTCCGCCGCGGCCCGCAGCTCGTCCGTCAGAGAGGCCACCTCGGCGTAGGCCGGCAGCGCGTTGGCGAATGCCTGGGCGCGCTGCAGCAGGGCCAGCGCGGTCGGGACGACCCTGGCGAACAGGACGGCGAGCAGCGCCAGCTCGGCCGGCGCGAGCCGGGCGCGGGCGACCGCGTACCAGGCTAGCGCCGCCAGCGCCGCGGCGGCGGCGAAGCGCAGGGCGGCAGATGTTGCCGCGTTCAGGGTGGCGAAGGCGGCCTGCCGTTCCCGCACCTCCGCCGCCTGCCGGCGGAAGCGGGCGATGTGCAGCGCCTCCGCGCCGTGGGCCTTGGCGGGCTTGAGCCCGTCGAGGAAGTCCACCACGTGGCCGCGCAGGACGCGGCCGCCGACGGTGAGCTGCTGGCCCAGGGACCGGGAGCGCCGCAGCAGGGGGCGGCCGATGGCCGCCAGCGCCAGCCCGGCGCCAACGGCGACCGAGGAGACGCCGGGCGACACGGCCAAGGCGACGGCGAGCTGCACTGCCGCCAGCATGCCGCCGACGGCCAACTGCAGCAGCTGGAAGGCCGCGCCGCCCACGCGCGCCACGCTGTCGGTGAGCGCGTGCTGCACGTCGGACCGGCGACGCCCGAGCAACGCGCTCCAGGCCGCCCCGGCGACCGCGGCGTACAGGCGGTTCCGGAGCCGGTCGGCGAACTCCAGCCGGAGCCGGGCCGTCAGCGCCCCGCGGCCCCAGGCGGCGACGGCACGGACGGCCGCGAGAAGAAGGAACACGGCCAGCACGCCAGGCAGGCTGAGCTGCATTCCGAGGGAGGCCGCCAGCCGTCCGGCCGCCTCGACGACGGGAACGGCGCCGACGCCGGCGTCCACCAGCCCGGCCACCTGCAGCAGGGGAACGATCATCAGGAGTCCGAAGGCCTCGGTCACACCCGAGGTCAGCAGCAGCAGCGCCGCCAGCGCGCAGCGCGCCGGTGCCGCGGCGGCCAGATCTCGGGCGAGCGACCAAGCCTCCCGGCCGGCCCCCGCGCCTCCTACGGCGCGGGCGGACTCGGCGGACATGGGATCGGGCGTTCGGCTGGCAAGGATTCGACGGGCGGAGCCTCAAGGAAGTGCGTAGTATAGCCCGACGGTACCATATTCGGAGCGCGCCGAAGCGGCTCGGCCAGCCGCAACAGGAGGAGCAAGGCCGGTGACACCCAGCACTGAACGCGAGGCGGGAGCGCTGCCCCAGGCGAGCGGCGGGACGCCGCCGTTCCAGGCGCTGCTGGCCGGGCTCCGGCTCGCCTTGGGCGCGGGACGGCGCGATGCGGACGCGGACGCGGTGCGCGGCGTCCGCGACTGGGCAGGCGTTGGCCGGCTCGCCGACCGCCACCGGGTGGCCTCGCTCCTTTGGCTCGGCGTGCGAACCGCGGGCGAGGCCGACCCGCGGGCGGAGGCGGCGCTGGGCCGGCCGGGGGCGCGGCGCTTGGGGCGCGGGCTGCGCCAGCTCGCGGGGCTGCGCGAGGCGGGCCGGCGCCTCGCCGACGCCGGGATTCCGATGCTGGTGCTCAAGGGGCTGCCGCTCAGCGCGCGGCTGTTCGGCTCGCCGCTCGTCCGGGACTGCGTCGACATCGACCTGCTGGTCCCGCCGGAGGCGGCGGACGCCGCCGTTTGGGTGCTGGCGGGTGGCGGCTGGCGCCTGGTCAAGCCGTCGTTTGAGCCGACGCCCGGGAACGTCCGGCTCTACGACCGGTTCGTGAAGGACCGGCTGCTGGTCGGTCCCCGTGGCCCCGTCGAGCTGCACCACCGGCTGACCAGCAACCCGTTCCTGCTGGATCGCCCGTTCGAGGCGCTCCTTGCGGACGCCGCCACCGTGGAGGTCGGCGGCGTCCCGTTCCGGGCTCCCGGCGACGAGGACCTGTTCGCCTACCTTGTCGTGCACGGGCAGCTGCACCGCTGGAGCCGGCTCAAGTGGCTGTGCGACTTCGCCGCGCTGGCCGGGTTGATGGACGCCGGGCGGACCGCCGCGGCGGTTGAGCGGTGCCGGGCGCAGGGCCTCGCGCTCGAGGCCGCCCTGGGTGCGGCCGCGGCCCTTTCGCGGGACTGCCTGCACGTCGCCTGCCCGGCGCTGGCGGAGGCGGTGCCGGACGGCGCGCCCGCCCGACGGGCCGTTCGGGTGACGCGCCGGCTTTGGTCGCGGCCCGGGGGCGGCAAGGGGCTCAAGGGGGCGGCCCGGCGGCTGGACGAGGCGCGCTTGGCGGTGGCCATGAAGCCGCAGTGGCGGACGCTGGCGCACGAAGCCGCCAGGATGTGCTCGGCGCCCTACGACCCGAGGCTGAGCGGCCGATGGACCCTGCCGCGGTCCGCGCTGCGCCGGCTTCTCCGGCGCCCGCGCTAGGGCTTCGTGCGCAATTGCGCCGATTCCAGCGCTCGGTTAGATTGGCGGGCCATGGGTACGCAATACACTGCCCCCCGCGGACCTGGTGCGGGTCGGCCGGCGAAGCGGCTGCTCCGCCTCGCCGGCGGGATGGGTGACGGCGGATGATCCAGCCGGAGGAGTTCGCCCGCGCGATCTGGGAGGCGCCCCTCAACCGCCATCCCTTCGATCACATCCGGCTGGGGCGCGTGTTCCGGGAGGATGCCTACCGGAGCCTGCTCCGCTGGCTGCCCGACGCGAGCCACTACGGCGAGTTTCGCCACAAGGACGCCAAGCTGCCGGGCGGCGGCTACGCCCGCCGCCAGCTGCCGCTGACCGACGAGGGGCTGCGGAGCCTCGACGGCGAGGCGCGGCGGTTCTGGCGGGGCGTCGCGGGCGCGCTGCGGCATCCGGGGATCGGCGAGGCGGTGCGCTCGAAGTTCGCGGACGCCATGTCGGCCCGGGGCATCAAGGCGGATGCCCGGATGTCGCTGCGGTTATCCCTCGTGCGCGACCTCCCGGGCTACCGCATCCGCCCCCACCAGGACATACCGCAAAAGGCGGTGACGGCCCAGCTGTACCTGCCCCGCGACGGCCGGCGCCCCGACTCGGGGACGGACCTCTACCGCCGGGACGGCGGCGGGCGGCTCGAGCGCGCCGCATCGGTCCCGTTCCTGCCGAACACTGGGTACGCCTTCGCGGTGACCGAGGGCAGCTGGCACGGTGTCGGGGCGATCCCCCCCGACGTCCCGGCGCGCGACTCCCTGATGCTGGTCTGGTACGTCGAAGGCGCGCTGCCGAGGCTGCGGGCTGCTGGCCGGCTGGCGCTCCGATCCCTGCGCCGACCGGTGCGGGGGGCCTGACATGGCCAGCCGCGGCCTCCGGAACCCGGCCGTCCCGGCGGCGTCCGTCCCGCCGGGCAGCCGGGTGTACGCCATCGGGGACGTGCACGGCCGCCTCGGCCCGCTCGCCCGGCTCACCGAAGCCGTGCGGCGCGACGCGGCGCGGCCCCCCGGCGGCCGCCGCGTGCTCGTGCTCCTCGGCGACTACGTCGACCGCGGCCTCGAATCGAGGCAGGTGATCGACTTCCTGCTGTCCGGCGCCCTCGACGGCTTCGAGACGGTGTTCCTCAAGGGGAACCACGAGGCTTGGCTGCTCGCGTTCCTCGACGACGCCTCGGCGGGCCGCCCGTGGCTGGCGGCGGGCGGACAGGCCAGCCTGGTCAGCTACGGCGTGCGGACGCCGCCGGGGCCGCTCGGGCGGCGCCGCCTCGAAGCGCTGCGCGGGGCCTTTGCCGCCGCGCTTCCTGACGCCCACCGGGCGTTCCTCGGGGCCCTCGCGACGCGGCACGTGGAGGGCGGCTACGCCTTCGCGCACGCCGGCATCCGCCCAGGGGTGCCGCTGGAGGCGCAGCGGGAGGAGGATCTTCTGTGGGGTGCGGACGGCTTCGCGGAGGACGAGGGCGACCACGGCAAGGTCGTCGTCCACGGCCATTCCGCCGCCGCGGAGCCCGTCGTGCGCCGCAACCGCATCGGCATCGACACCGGCGCCTACGCCACCGGCCGGCTCACCTGCCTGGTCCTGGAGGGGTCGTCGCGGCGGTTCCTCTCCACATGACCGGCCAGGACGGGGAGGCCGCCGAGCGCGCGCCCGCGTTCACCGCGCTGCTCGCGCTGACGCTGGCGTCACCGCTGGCGCTCGGTGCGTACGCCCCCTGGGCGTGGGGAGCGATGGCGGCCGCCTGCGGCGCGCTGCTCTGCCTCTGGGGGGCGTCGGCGCTGTCCGGCCGTACGCGGGTTGCCCGCCCGCCGCGCTTCGTGCTCTGGTCGGCAGCGGCGGCGGCCCCCGCCTTGCTGTGGGCGCTGGCCCAGACCGCGGGTGCCACCCCGGAGCGGTGGCACCACCCGCTGTGGGGGGACGCCGCCGCCGCGCTCGGGACGCCCTACTGGGGCGCGGTGTCGCTTGATCCCGCCGCGGGCCGCGACGGGGCGCTGCGCATCGCCATGTACGCCGCCTTGTTCTGGCTGGCGCTCCAGCATGGAACCAGCCCGCGGCGGGCGCGGAAGGCGATCCGGGCGGTGGCGTTGGGGTCCGCGTGCCACGCCCTGTACGGGATGGCGGCCCTCCTCTCCGGCGCGGAGCGCATCCTCTGGCTGGAGAAGACGGCCTACTTGGACGCGGCCACGGGAACCTTCGTGAACCCCAACTCCTTCGGGGCCTACTGCGGCATCGGACTGGTGTGCGCGACGGCCGCGCTGGCGCGGCCCGGCGGGCGCGGCCCGGCGGGGAGCGGGCCGGGCCTTAAGCGGCGGCTGCGCCGGCTGTTGGGCTGGCCGG
>JAJDXK010000151.1 GCA_022823305.1 Alphaproteobacteria bacterium | reverse complement strand
GGGCGCACACTCTATGTCTCGCGCCGACGGCGGGTCAATGCAGCCCGGTTTATTCATATCCCTCGACGGCGGGCGCTCACTCCGTTCGCTTGCCTACGCGCCTTCGGCGCGCCGGCGCAGTCGCGCCGGCCGGGCCTGCGGCCCGGTTCGCTCAATTTCCACATCGCGAGGTTGCCCTGCTCTCCCTCTCCTCCCTGGGGAGGAGAGGGCCGGGGTGAGGTGGGGTCGGCGCGTGATACCATCATGCGGCAGCACGGAGAGGGGAGGCGAGCATGGCGGCGAAGGCGGTCGGCTGGGGCATGATCGGCACGCGGGGCTGGAGCGACATGATCCTGGGCCCGGCGATCAACGCGGCGCGAGGCGCGCGCTTCAAGGCCGTGCTCTCGTCCTCGGCGGAGAATGCCGAGCGCTACTGCGCGCGCCACGGCGTGGCCCGGGGCTACGGCGACATCGATGCCTTCCTCGCCGATCCCGCCGTCGACGTGGTCTGGGTCGCGAGCCCCAACCACCTGCACAAGGCGCAGACCGTCGCCGCGCTCAAGGCCGGCAAGCACGTGCTCTGCGAGAAGCCCATGGCGATGAGCCAGGCCGAGTGCCGCGCCATGATCCGCGCCGCAGGCAAGGCCGGGCGCCTGCTCACCATCGGCTACAACAGCCGCCACCACCCCCGGCTCCGCACCCTCTGCGAGCAGTGGCGGGCCGGGCGCTTCGGCCAGCCGGTGCGGATGCACGGCCAGTTCCACTACCGCTACCCGCAGGTGCCGGACGACTGGTGGCGGCTCGACGACGCGACCTCGGGCTGCTGGGTTCTGGGCGACGTCGGCACCCACTTCATCGACCTGCTGCGCTGGTTCAACGGCGAGGCGAAATCGGTGCACGCCCACCTCTCCAACAAGGCCTATCGCCGCTCCGCCGACACCGCCTTCCTCTCCATGGGCTTCGAGAACGGCGCCCTCGGCACCATCTCGGCCTCGGTCGCGGTCACCAGCGGCGGCGGCATCGAGCTGCTCGGCAGCGAGGGCTATTGCCGCGTCGAGGGCGGCTTCGTCGGGATCCCCGGCAGCATCACCACCGTGCGCAAGGGGGGCGCGCCGCGCACCGCGCCGCTCGCGGGCTTCGACACCTACAAGGCGCAGGTCGAAAGCGTCAGCCGCGCCATCGCCCGCGGCGCGCCGCTCGCCGTCACGGCCCAGGACGGGCTTGCCAACCTCCGCGTCATCGAGCAGGCGCGCGGCTGGTAAACGGCCGGCTAGGTCGCTCCTCCCGACTCTTTTTTGTCCCTCAGGCGCCGGGCGCTCGCTCCGCTCGCTTGGCTACGCGCCTTCGGCGCGCCGGCGCGGTCGCGCCGGCCGGGCCTGCGGCCCGGTCCCGCTCAGCTTCCACATCGGGTGATTGCCCTGTTCTCCCTCTCCTCCCCTCGGGGAGGAGAGGGCCGGGGTGAGGTGGGGGGTGTTTGCTCCTCTCGGTTGACCCTCACCCGCCGCCGTGGAAGGGTCCCAGCCCTGCGAAACACGCCGGGAGGCGGGGTGCGATGAGCGGCAAGTGGCTCCCCTTTGAGCTCGCCTGGTACGACACGCGGATCTTCAACTGCTCCTTCTGCGGCATCATGATGGCGCGCGAATACTGGGTGGACGACGAGTTTCCCGGCGAGATGTTCTGCGAGGACAAGTGCGCCGGCGTGAAGCGCCGCCTCCGCGCGGAGTTCGCCGAGGCGAAGGCGCAAGGCCGCGTCGCCGACGCGGGCCAGGCCGGGGAGGCCAAGGATGTATAGGGTCGGCATCGACACCGGCGGCACCTTCACCGACCTAGTGGCGCTGGACGACGCGAGCGGGCGCATCCGCACCGTCAAGGTCCCCTCCACCCCGCAGCGGCCGGCGGAGGCGCCGCTCGCCGCGATCGGCCAGAGCGAACTCACGCCGGACGAGATCGGCCGCATCGTCCTCGGCACCACCATCGCCACCAACGCGCGCCTGCAGAAGAAGGGCGCGACCGTGCTCTACGTCGGCACGGACGGCGTGCAGGACGTGCCCGTCATCGGCATCATCGCCCGCAAGGAGGCCTACAACCCGGCCTGGGAGAAACCCTCGGCAGGCGTGCTGCGCCGCCACGTCTTCGGCATCCGCGAGCGCGTCGACCACAAGGGCAACATCCTGACCCCGCTGGAGCAGGCGGAGCTGGAACGCCTCGGCGACTGGATCGCAGACTGGATCGCGAGCGCGCCGGGCCGTGAGTGGGCGGTCGCGGTCAACCTGCTCTTCTCCTACGTCGTGCCTGCGCACGAGGAGGCCATCGGCGCCTACCTCGCCCGGCGCTTCCCCGACCTGCCGGTCTCGCTCTCCAGCGACGTCTGCCCCATCTGGCGCGAGTACGAGCGGAGCGCGACGGTGATCACCGACGCCTTCATCAAGCGCATCATCGACCGCTTCGTGGGCCAGGTCTCGGCCGACCTCAAGCAGGCCGGGATCGCCGCACCGCTCTCGCTCATGAAGTCCAACGGCGGCCACCTGCAGGCGGAATCCGCCGGCGACGCGCCGGTTCAGCTCCTGCTCTCCGGGCTTGCCGGCGGCGTCATCGCCGGCGCCCGCTTCGCCCGCGACCATGCCGAGGGCAACGGCGTCACGCTGGACATGGGCGGCACCAGCTGCGACGTCGGCCTCGTCACCGACGGCGCCTTCGGGTCGACCACCGAGTACGAGGTGGAGTGGGGCGTGCCGGTGAGCGCGCTCTTCATCGACTACACCACCATCGGCGCGGGCGGCGGCTCCATCGCCCACGTCGATGCCGGCGGCCTGCTCCGCGTCGGCCCGCGCTCGGCCGGCGCCGACCCCGGCCCTGCCTGTTACGGCCAGGGCGGAACCGAGCCCACGGTGACCGACGCCAACGTGGTGCTGGGGCGGCTCGACCCCGACTACTTCCTCGGCGGCGAGATGACGCTGGATGCCGCCAGGGCGCACGAGGCCGTGGCCGCGCTTGGGGCAACGCTCGGGCTGACCGCGGTAGAGACCGCGCGCGCGATCCTCGCCACCGCGGCCGAGAACATGGCGGACGCCATCAGGCTGATGACCGTCGAGCGTGGCATCGACCACCGCGACTATGCGCTGATCGCCTTCGGCGGCGCAGGCCCCCTGCACGCCGTCGACGTGGCGGCACCGCTGGAGATGAAGAAGGTGGTCGTGCCGCCGCATCCCGGGCTCTGCTCGGCGCTCGGCACGCTGCTCACCGACCTCCGCGTCGACCGCGCGCGCACCGTCAACCACCGCTCCGACACGGTGGATCTCGCCGTGCTGGGCGGCCAGCTCCGGACGCTCGCGCGCGAGGCGGTGGACGAGCTCAGGCGCGACGGGCTGGAGGGCGAGGCGCTGGTCACCGGCTATATCAGCATGCGCTACATGGGCCAGAACTTCGGCGAGCTGGTGCAGCTCGAGACGCTGGAGCTCGATGCGGCGGGCTTTGCGCGGGCGCTGGAAAGCCTGCACCGCCAGCACGAGGAGCTCTACGGCTACGCGCTGCGCGACAAGGTGGCCGAGATGACCGAGGTGCGCGTGATCGCCGTCGGCGAGGAGCGCACCGACGCCATCCTCAGCGCGCCCGCCTCGGGCACAGGCCGGCCGCACGCCTACCGTGAGGTCCATTTCGACGGCGACGAGCCGCTGGAGACACCGATCTACCGGCGCAGGGCGCTGGCGGCAGGCGCGGTGATCGCAGGGCCCGCCATCATCGACGAGATGGACTCCACCACCCTGGTGCCGCCCCGCAGCGAGGTGGAGGTGGGCGCCGACGGCAGCCTCATCGTCAGCCTGCCGCGGGCGAAGGACGCCACGGTCGGCACCGGCAGGCTCGCGCCGGAGAAGGACCCGGTCACCCTCACCGTGGTCAACAACGCGCTCGGCAACATCTGCAACGAGATGGAAAGCGCCATGGTGCGCACCGCGTATTCGCCGATCTTCAGCGAATCGCGGGACTTCTCGTGCTGCCTCTTCGACCGCCGCCTGCGCATGGTGGGCCAGGCGGAGATGAACCCGGCGATCATCTGCGCCGGCCTCCACACGGTGCCGCTCTGCGTCAAGGAGATGGAGGAGCCGATCGAGCCGGGCGACGTGATCGTCCACAACGATCCCTACCGCGGCCAGTGCCACATGCCGGAGCACCTGCTGATGAAGCCGGTCTTCGTGGAGGGTGCGCTGATCGGCTACGCCGCCAACATCGCCCACATCGCCGAGATCGGCGGCATGGCGGTGGGCTCCTTCGCCAGCACCGCCACGGAGGTGTTCCAGGAGGGGCTGCGCCTGCCGCCGGTGAAGCTGCTCTCGCGCGGCGAGTACGTGAAGGACGTCTGGCGCATCGCGCTCGCCAACCACCGCACGCCCAACACCACCTGGGGCGACTTCCACGCCATGATCGGCTCGCTCAACACCGCCGAGCAGCGCCTCGGCACGCTGGTGAAGCGCCTCGGTGTCGAGACCTTCGAGAAGATCTGCGACGCGCTGGTGGACCACGCCGAGCAGTGGATGCGGAGCGAGATCCGCAAGCTCCCCAACGGCATCTACAAGGCCGAGGACTACTTCGAGGACGACGGCGTCACCGCCCGGCGCTATTACTTCCGCCCCACCGTGCACATCCGCGACGAGGAGATCGTCGTCGACCTCTCGGACTCGGACGAGCAGGCGCAGGGGCCGATCAACGTCACCTATGTGGCGACCGCGGCCGCCGGCTGCACCGCGGTGCTGCAGACCCTCTGCGCCCGCGAGGTGCCGCTGAACTCGGGCTGCTTCAAGCCGCTCCGCGTGGTGGCACCCCCCGGCACGGTGGCGAACCCGGTCTTCCCGGCGCCGAGCGTCGCCGGCAATACCGAGGGCCAGCCCCGCATCATCGCCGCGGTGCAGCACGCCTTGTCCAAGGCCGTGCCCGAGATGGTGAGCGCGGCCGAGGGCGGCACCGCGTGCAACCTGCTCTTGGGCGGCATCCACCCCGATACCGGCGAGTACTGGACCCACTACCAGCTCGAGGGCGG
This sequence comes from Alphaproteobacteria bacterium, assembly GCA_022823305.1. Lineage (GTDB taxonomy): Bacteria > Pseudomonadota > Alphaproteobacteria > UBA828 > UBA828 > WTGU01. The sequence continues at coordinate 43,563 of JAJDXK010000151.1, read as the reverse complement.
CGGCTGGGGCGGCCGGCTCGGCAAGGACGGCAACACCGCGCTCTGCTGCGCGCACGCCAGCACCATCCGGGCGACGCCGATCGAGGTGTTCGAGACGCGCTTCCCCTTGCGCGTGCTGAAGTACGAGATCCGCCCCGATTCGGGCGGCGCGGGCAAGTGGCGCGGCGGCCTCGGCTGCTGGCGCCAGTTCGAGGTGACCGCCGATGCGATCAGCGTGAGCGCGCTCACCGACCGCATCACCGAAGGGCCCTACGGCCTGATGAAGGGGCAGGCCGGCGCGCCCACGGGCTTCTTCGTCAAGCGTACGGAAGACGAGGAATTCCGCACCTTCAAGGAGGTCTACGGCACGGTGAGCCCGACCAAGTTCGTCAACATCCGGCTCCACCGCGGCGACCAGATCCTGGTGCGGGTGCCGGGCGGCGGCGGCTACGGCGACCCGCACGAGCGGGCGGACGACGCACTCCGCGCCGACCTCGCCGACGGCTTCGTCAGCGCAGAAGGGCTGGAGGCCTACGGCCGCGACGCGCGCTTCGCCGACGCCGTGAAGGACGCGGCCGAATAAAGTACCGGGGCGGGGGGTGAGCCCCGCCCCGGACCGGTAACGCTGGGAGAGGGCTTCCTCAGGCGGCGAGGAAGCGGTTCCACTCCTTGATGAAGCTGGTGATGTGGCGCGGCCAGATCATCCAGTAGGCGATGTTGGACTGGCGCCGGAGCTTGGGTCCGGTGTCGCGCCCGCGGCCCTCGTACCACTTGAGCCACGACTCTTCGCTCATGTAGTTGCGCGCGGTGTCGGGCGTGGGCGAGTAGTAGCCCTGCTCGGCGTCGGCCGCGCCGCGCCAGCCCTCCAGGCACCAGTCCATGTAGGCCATGGCGACCTCGGGCTGCGGCGCCTCGCTGGAGAGGCACATGCCGTAATACCAGGCGCCGGTGCCCTCCCACACGTCGACGTACCAGCACGGGATGCCGCGCTTCCTCACGTCCTCGATGACCGGGTTCCAGCAGTCGATGCCCCAGACCTCCTCCGAGGCCAGCAGGTTCACCGCCTCGCCGTAGTTGGTCCAGAGCGCGCGGAAGACGCCGTCCTGCTTGGCCGCGATCAGGAAGTCGATGACGTTGGTGAGCTCGTCGACCTCGAGGTCGCCATAGCCGACCGTGACCGGGTCCATCTTGCGGTTCTTCACGAGGTAGCTGGCGCAGCGCGGCGGGCCGATCAGGTCCTCGTTCTGGATCGAGACCTTGCCGCGCAGGTCCTGGTCGCGCCACTGGCCCTCGTAGAGCACGCCGAGGGTATCGGGCGTGTTCCTGTCGGGCTGGGTATCGGCGAACTTGTGCGGCAGGATGCCGAGTGCGTCCATGTTGTAGATCTGCGGCAGCATCCCGAACGAGGTGCGGCTGTCGTCCCAGTAGACCATCGCCACCGGCCAGCCGCTGGTGTGGTCGGCGCCGACGTGGGCCGGATCGGTGAAGAGCGTGTCGGCGAACTCCCAGTTGGTGATCTTCTCCGCCGGGATCGGCGCGATGGTCTCCGCCTCGCGCAGCGCCGGCACGCGGAAGGCGTTGGTCTCGATCATCGAGAAGGTCGAGTAGCCGCCGGTGATCCACTTCTGGACCGAATCGGCGAGGCTCGCGACCTGGCCGGTGACCTGCAGGCCGCCGCTCATTTCCTCGAACTTCTTGAAGAAGCGCTCCTGCGCCGAGACCCCGGTGCCGATGAGCTGCATCGGCTCGTCCTGGGTGATGCCGGCGACCCGGTCGGAGAACGCGGCCTGGGCCTCGCTGGCGCCCAGACCCGCGGCCGCGACCGCCGCCGTAGCGCCCGCCGCCACCATGAATTCGCGCCGGTCGAGCCCCGCGGCGCGGCGCGAGCGAGAGTCCGCGTCCTCGCAGAACTTCTCGTGTCTTTTCTCAAGATGTCCGTCGTCCATCTCTGCCTCCCTGGTGCAGTGGCGCTGCCCGGTCCGTGCCAGGCGAGCCCTCGTTATTCGGCGGCGGCCTGATCTGCCGGCGCCTCGGTGCCGAAGTCACGCAGCTTTCCGGTGAAGGGCTTCGGCTCCGGGAACCTGTAGGTCTTCCACTTGCTGGTCTTGCGGCCCATCCCGACGATGGCCTCGGCCATCAGGGTGCCGCAGACGACGCCGTCGAGCACCGGGATGCCGAGCTCGGCCTCCAGCCCGTCGGCGAACTCCGCGAAGCCGGCGCAGCCGAGGCAGATCGCCTCGGCATCGTCCTCGTCGCGGGCGCGGTAGCATTCCTGGCGCAGCTTCTCCAGCGAGCCCTCGTAGTCGCGCTCCACGTCGAGGACGTAGACCGGCGAGGTGCGCACGCTCACCTTGTGGCCGAGCCCGTAGCCCGCGACCATGTCCTCCACCGGCACGCGGAAGCGCGGGATGATGGTGACGATCGCCACCCGCGCCGCGAGCTGGCAGGCCATGTAGAGCGAGGCTTCCGCGATCCCGATCACCGGCTTGTCGGTCATCTCGCGGGCCGCGTGCAGGCCGGGGTCGCCGTAGCAGGCGATGATGTAGGCGTCGAAGCCCTGGGCATCGCCCTTGCGGATCTCGTTCAGGATGCCCGGCACGCACATGTACTCGTCGTAGAAGGATTCGATCGAGGCCGGCGCGTACTCCGGAGTCACCGCCACGACCTCGGTGCCCTCCCGCGCCACGGTGCGCGCGGCCACGGCATCGGCGTCGGTCATCTCCTGCGACGAGTTGGGGTTGATGATCATGATCTTCATGGCGGCTGCCTCCCCTCGGGGCCGTGCGCGGCCCGTCCCGCGTGTCCCTCTAGGCAAGCGTACAACCCCGCGCGCGGCCAAGTCCACAAGGCGCTGGGGCGCCTCACCCCGCCGCGCCCGCCCGCCTCAGTAGCCGCACCAGCGCCGCGCGAGGATCTCGTAGACCTCGGCCGCCTGCTCGATGTGCGCCACCGGGCAGTACTCGTCGGTCTGGTGCGCCATGTGCATCTCGCCGGGGCCGAGGATCACGGTCGGCGGGCGGCCGCAGGCCGGCGTCAGCGCGGACGCGTCGGTGAAGTAGGGCGCGCCGCGCGGCTCGATCGCCTCGCCCAGGATCGGCTCCATCACGGCGAAGACCTCCTGGATCCAGGGGTCGGTATGGGGCGTGTGCACGCCGCCGCAGTCGACGATGCGGGCGAGCTTGTTCTCGTCGCCGAGGAAGCTCTCCAGCCCGGTGACGATCTGCGCGTGGTCCTGCTCCGGCAGCGTCCGGATGTCGACGGTGAACTCGGCGTGGTCGGGCACGGAGTTGAGGTTGAGCCCGCCCTGCATGGTGCCGACGTTGAGCGTGGAGCGGCCCAGCAGCTCGTGCGGCATGACGTTGAAGTCGAAGTCCGCGAGCTTGGTCACCGAGCGCGCCGCCTTGTAGATGGCGTTGTCGCCGTGCTCGGGCATGGAGCCGTGGGAGGTGACGCCCCTGGTCTCCACCTTGAGCCAGAGCGCGCCCTTGTGGCCGACGATCGGGTAGTTCGAGGTGGGCTCGGCGATGACGATGGCGCCGGCCTCGCCCAGCGCGCCGATCTCGCCGAGGTGGAAGGAGCCCTCGCAGCCGGTCTCCTCGCCGGCGCAGATCGCCATCACCATGTCCGCGGCGCCGCCCTTGCCCTCGGCCGCGAGCTTGAGCGCGACGTGGACGAAGGAGGCGATGCCGCCCTTCATGTCGGTGGTGCCGCGGCCGTAGAGCCTGCCGTCCGCGATGTCCGCGCCGAAGGGGTCGACCGTCCACTCCTTGGCGCCGAGCGGCACCACGTCGATGTGGCCGCCGAAGCAGAGCGGCTTCCTGCCGTTGCCGCCGTCTGCCCGCAGCACCGCGACCAGGCTGGTCCGGTCGGGCGCGAACTCGTGGTAGGTGACCTCGATTCCCGCAGCAGAGAGCAGGTCGCCGAGGTAGTGGGCGCACTCCACCTCGCGGCCCGGCGGGTTGCGCGTGTCCATGCGGACGATGTCCCGGGTGATCTCCAGGGCGGTGGGGATCTGCGGCATGGCTGGCGCTCCTCTTCCCTGCGCAGGGGCGCGTCCTGACGATCCGGCACCGGCGGCGCCGTCGCACCGCCCAATCGCGCAACTATATCAGCAGGTTATGCGAAATTGGGTTCGTTTCGCAAAAATGCGTTCCGGGATGCCGGCGCGGGCACTCAGGCGCGGCTGCGCAGCTCGCGCTCGGTCTGGGGCACGGGCATGGAGCCGATGCCGTCTGCGACCATCTCCCGCCATTCCCGCTTCTGTGGCATGATCGGCGGCACCGGGATGGTCTTGGGCTCGGGCGTGGCGTCGGCGATGGGCTTCTCCAGCCCCCGGCCGGTGACCTCGCCGCGGCGGAAGAAGCCGTTGTAGATGCCCCAGTGCAGCCGGTTGCGCGCGCCCGTGAGCGGAAAGCGCCTCGCGATGGAGCCGAGCGAGTAGAAGTTCCTGTAGGCCCGCATGTGGCCTTCGCGGAGCTGCTGGGTGGTCATCTTCTTCGGCGCATAGACGATGTGCCCCTGGTCGTAGAGGTCCCAGTCGTAGGAGACGATGTCGCCCGCCTTCTTCATCTGGTACCAGGTGAGCGTGCCGGGGTAGGGGGTCAGCACCGAGTAGGCGCACATGTCGTAGTTGGCGCCGATGTTGAAGCCGGTGGTCTCGTCGAAGACGCTCTCGTCGTCGCCCTCGAAGCCGAACATGAAGAGCCCGAAGACCATGATCCCGTAGCTGTGGATCTTCTCCACCAGCGCCTGGAACTGCTCCGGCCGGTTGACGTACTTGTGGACGCTCTTGAGCGTGTCGCGCGAGATCGACTCGAAGCCGATGCTCAGCATGTAGCAGCCGCTCTCGGCCGCGAGCTCCAGCATCTCGTCCTTCTGGGCGAGCTTGCTGGTGACGCCGGCCTGCCAGCGGATGCCGCGCCCCTTGAGCGCCTTCATCACCTCCTTGGGCCGGGCCTCGGTGCCGAAGAAGTCGGCGTCGTTGAGCGAGATCGTGCGCTGGCCGCAGTTCTCGACCTCGTGGATCACCTCGTCGATGGGCCGGTAGCGGAACTTCAGCCCGTTCATCAGCGGCTCAGCGCAGAAGGTGCAGCCCTGGTGGCAGCCGCGCGAGGTCTGGACGAAGGTGCGGTTGACGTAGCGGTTCTTCTTCACCAGGTCGTAGCGCGGCATCGGCATGTCGACCATGGGGTGGAGCTTGTCGGCGCGGTAGACGCCCTTGAGCGCGCCCTGCTCCATGTCGTCGAGCACCTTCGGCATGACCATCTCGGCCTCGCCGATCACCACGGCGTCGCAGTGCTCCAGCGCCTCCTCGGGCATGAAGCTCGCGTGCACGCCACCCATCACCACGGGCACGCCGCGCGCGCGGAAGGCGTCGGCGATCTCGTAGCCCCGCTTGACGTAGCTCGTCATGGCCGAGATGCCGACCATGTCGACCTTCAGGTCGAAGTCGATGTCCTCGATGTTCTCGTCGGTCATCACGACTTCGTACTTGTCCTGCGGGATCACCGCCGCGACCGCCAGCAGACCCGCGAGCGGCGAATAGAGCGCCCGGCCGAAGTACATCGGCCGCGTGGTGAACTGGTTGGTCTGGGGGTTGATGAGGTGGATGATTCGTGTGCGCATGCGTCCCTCCGCTCGCGCGATTATACCGCAGCCCCCCGAGTCTGCCGAGAAACATTCGCAATCGGCCTGCCGCGCGTCTCCGGCCGTGCTCGAAGCCCCGAGCGGCCTCGCGTGTTCCCGTTATTGCCCAACGCAGTCACGCGGTTAGAATGGCGGACACGATCAATCGGGGAATCTGCCGGCGATGAGAAGCTATACGGCGGTGATCGAGCGTTGTGCGGAGACGGGCCTCTATGTCGGCTACGTTCCGGGGTTTCCGGGTGCCCACAGCCAGGGCGAGTCGCTCGACGAGCTGAACGCCAACCTCAGGGAAGTCATCGCCCTGATTCTCGAGGACGGAGCCCCCGAGATGGCGGGCGAGTTCGTGGGCACGCAGACCGTCGTCGTGGCCTGAGGCCGCGCGACCACCGTGCCCGTTCACGGCGGCCGCGATATCTCCCCCGTGCTGCTCCGCCGCATCGCCCGGGACGCCGGAATGAGCGTCCACGCGTTCATCGAGCATCGCCGATAGGCCGGCGCCCCGGCGCGGGGCGGTGGCCTAAAGCGCCGGGATCAAACGCTCTTTCGGGTACTCGGCGCCGACCACGTGCTGGATCGTCACGGCGCGCACCATCTGGTAGGTGCGGATGCGGAAGGCCGGGTCGCAGGACATGCGGATGTAGGTGTCCTTGCCGCTGATCCCGTAGTCGTCGCGCAGCCACTGCATCATGTTGTCGCAGGCGTCGTAGACCGCGTGCTCCATGGGCAGATTGATGCCGACGGCGACGATGCTGTCCGGCTTCTCGATTCGCACGCAGGGCGCGTGCTTGTTCTTGATGACCGTGGCGCTGAGCTGGATCGTCGCCCGCGTCTCGTCGGCGATGCCGGTGAACTCGGTGTCCCCCTGGCCGCCGTGCATGTCGCCGACGTAGAGCAGCCCGCCCTCGTGGTAGGCGTTGAGCAGGATGGTGTGGCCGGCGCGGATGTCGCGGCAGTCGATGTTGCCGCCGAAGGGGCCCTGGCCCAGCAGCGAGGTGAAGACCTCGCGCTCCGGCGCGCACGCGAGCGTGCCGCAGAAGGGCATCAGGTCCCAGGTGAGCCTGTCGGAGTACTTGCCGGTGCCGTCCCGCGTGTGCCCGCTCGGGCCGGGGAAGTGCTCGATCACCTGCACGTGGGGCTCGGAGCAGTCGGCCCAGCGCTTCGAGTCGCCGAGCGGGCCGATGCCAGGCAGGATGCCGGAGAAGCCGTAGCGCCAGGGGTCGATCCAGTCGATGTGGACCGCGAGTGTGTCGCCCCGCTCGCAGCCCTCGACGTAGATCGGCCCGACCACCGGGTTGTAGGTGGGCGGCCACACGCTCTGCAGCGCCACCACGTGCTCGCCGGTGAAGTCGTGCACCAGCGGGTCGTCGCTGTCGTCGGCGATCAGGCCGGAGAGCGCGTCGTCGGTCTCGAGCTGGAAGGCCTCCCCCTGCTCGACGCGGAGCACCGGCTCGTCCTCCCAGTCGAAGGCGTACTTGCTGGGGATGTCGCCCCGGTTGATCTTCTGCATCTCCGTCCCTCCTCTCGCCTCTGGTCATGGATCGTAGCGGCCGCGCGCGGCCATGGTCCGCGACGCGCCGAGATAGATGTGGCGCACGTCCTCGTTGCTTTCGATCGCCGCCAGCGGCCCCTCGGCGAAGACGCGCCCGTAGTGGAGCACGGTCACCGGCGCGCCGAGCTGGCGCACGAAGGCCATGTCGTGCTCGACGACGACGACGGTGACCCCTTCCTCGTGGACCGAGTGGACCAGCGCGCCGGTCTCCCGCGTCTCCTCCGGCCCCATGCCGGCGGTGGGCTCGTCGAGCAGGAGCAGCACCGGCCGCATGGCGAGGGCCATCCCGATGGCGAGCCACTGGCGCTGGCCGTGCGCGAGCTCGGCGACCCGGCGCTCCTCGGTGCCGGCGAGGTTGAGGCGGGCCAGCAGCCGCGCGATCTCGGCATCCATGGCCTCGCCCGAGAGGCTGTGCTGCAGCGGGAGCTGCAGGTTGTGGCGCACGGTGAGGTCGCCGTAGACACCGAGGTGCTGGAACTTGACGCCGATCCCCATGTGGGCGCGCGTGTGCGGCTCGGCCCGGGTGACATCCCGGTCGCGGAAGCGAATCCTGCCCCTGTCCGGCTTGATGCTGCCGAGAAGGAGCTTGAAGAAGGTGCTCTTGCCGGCGCCGTTGGGGCCGATGATGCAGCGCAGCTCGCCCTGCTCAAGGGCGAAATCGACGCCGTCGACCGCGCGCACGCCGCCGAAGGCCTTGGACAGGTTCTCGACCTCGAGCAGCGGCATCGCTCAGGCCCGCGCGCTCTTGCGGGCCGCGAGGCGGGCGCGGAGCGCGGTGCCGCGGTCGACGATCCCGGTGATGACGCCCTCGGGCAGCAGCATCATGGCGCCCAGCAGGATGCCGCCGAGCACCACGAAGGCATAGTCGGTCTCGGTCAGGCGCTGCGACAGCCACACCAGCACGAGGGTGCCGATCACCGTCGCGGTCAGGCTCTTGCGCCCGGCGACGGCGACCCAGATCACCGGCAGGATGTTGTTGTAGACGCCGAACACGTCCGGCGTGATGAAGCGGCCCCAGCTGACGTAGAGGATGCCGGACATCGAGGCCAGCAGGGCGGAGATGCAGAAGACGATGAGCTGGATCAGGCGCACGTCGTAGCCGAGCGCCTCGGTCCGCTCCGGGTCCTCGCGGATCGCCACCATGACGTAGCCGAGCTTCGAGTTCACCAGGATGCGCAGGCCCAGGTAGCAGAGCACCGCCAGCCCGAAGGTGAGGTAGAAGAAGGCGTAGCTCTTGCCGAGGAACTTGATGCCCCCTTCGCTGAAGATGAAGCTGGGGGGCTTCTTGATGACGCCGGAGAAGCGCCCGAGGCCGTTGTTGCCGCCGAGGTGCGCCTCGCCGATGAACCAGCCCTGGCCTGCGGTCTGGTTGAGGAAGGTCTCGAAGAGCAGCGTCACCACCAGCATCAGGATGGCGACGTAGACGCCCTTCAGCCGCGCGTAGAACATGACGAAGCCGAGCACCGCGGCGAGCAGCACGGGCACCGCGAGCCCGATGCCGAGCGCCGCCCAGGTGTTGCCGTGGCTCTCGATGAAGTTGATGCCGGCGACGCCGTAGGCGTAGCCGCCGAGGCCGAGGAAGGCGGCCTGGCCGAGGCTCAGGATGCCGCAGAAGCCCCAGATCAGGCAGAGGCTGAGCGCCAGGAAGATGCTCGTCAGGAAGTTGGCGAGGTTGAGCAGGTCGAAGCGCCCGAGATACTGGGGGGCGGCGGCGCCGACGCCGATCACGATCACGAAGCCGACCCAGAAGTACCAGGTGCGGCCCATCTCCTGCGGGCCGACCAGGAGCCCGAGATGGCGGCGCAGGGGCATCATGGCGCGCCTAGCGCTCCCTCACCCTGACCTGCCGCCGCTCCACCCAGTCGGAGATGCCGGACGGCATCAGGCGGATGATGACGAAGGCCAGCACCAGCATCGCGACGTGGCCGAGCAGGATGTTGGTCTGGTTCATGAAGATGGTCTTGATGGCGCCGAGCGAGAGCACGCTCGCGAGCAGCCCCGTCACGATCTCGGCGCCGCCGCCGACGACCACGGTGATAAAGGCCTGCGGCGTGTAGGTCATGCCGTAGAAGGGGCCGATGGTCGACGTCAGCGCCAGCAGCCCGCCGGCGAAGCCCCCCAGCATGGTGCCGAGCCCGAAGGTGAGCGCGTAGACGCGGCTGGTGTCGACGCCGAGCGCGCGCGCCATGCGCGGGTTCTCCATGGTCGCGCGCGCGCGCACGCCGAAGCGCGTGAAGCGGAAGAGCGCCCACAGCCCTGCGATCATCGCCATCGCGACCAGGAAGATGAACATGCGGTAGTAGGAGTACGAGAGCTCGCCCACCGTGAAGCTGCCGAAGGGCGTCGGCACGCTCTGGATGAGCTGGCCGAAGACCAGCAGCGCCCCCTGGCTCAGGATCAGGCTGAGCCCCCAGGTCGCCACAAGGGACGAGAGGAGCTGGCCGTAGAATCGTCGGATGACCAGGCGTTCGATGATCATCCCGGCGAGGCCGGCGCCGATGCCGCCGAGGATGACGGCGAGCGCCGTCGGAATCCCGGCATAGTGGGCGAACGAGGTGATGTAGGCGCCGATCATCATCATCTCGCCGTGCGCCATGTTGATGACGCCCATCATGCCGAAGATGATGATGAGGCCGATGGCCGAGAGGGCTAGGAGCGCGATCGTGTCGGCGTACTGGTAGAGCAGGCCGACGATGAACGAGATCGTCTCCATGCGCAGGATCTTCCCCTAGCCCGGGCCTCTCGCTGACAGGAGCATGACCGCCTCCGGCAGCGGGGTGCTCAGGCGCCCCCCGCTGCCGGACCTCGAGAGAAAGGGACCGCTATTCGGTCTTGTACTGGGCGAGGCGCGGGTCGTCCCAGGGCAGGAACTGCCTGGCCTCGTCGGTCCGCACCAGGTTGACGCCCAGCGTCCTGAGCCACCAGGGCTCGATGGCGCCGAAGTCGTGCACGAACTCGAGATCGTGGTTCTCGTTCACGCGCCCCATCCTGATGTCCATGGTCAGGTGGTGCGTCGCCGGGTCGAGGAAGACCGGGCCTTCAGGCGCGGCGAAGGAGAGTCCCGATTCCAGCGCCGCGATGGTGGCCTGCGTCTCGGTCGTCCCGGCCCGCTCCCACGCCAGCGCCATCATGTGGATCGCGACGTAGGCGCAGCGCGTCATCTGGTTGATGTAGGGCTCGTCCGGGTTGATCGCCCGCGCCTTCTCCACGAACGCGCGCGCGGAGTCCGTCGGCGTCTCCTCGACGAAGGCGAAGGGGATGTACATGTCGACCAGAGCGGGCGGCGGGTAGCGCTTGTGCTCGTAGCCCTGCTGCACGTTCACGGTCGAGACGGCCGGGATGTTCGCGCCGGCGGCGGCGGCTTGGGGGTAGTAGTTGTACTGGGCGCCGCCCACCAGATAGAACACGCCGAAGTCCGGCTTCGCCTTCTGGATGTTGGCGATGGTCGCCGCGAAGTCGGAGTTGCCGAGGGGGATGAACTCCTCGCCGACGACTTCGCCCCCGTAGAGGCCGGCGGCGGCATGGGTCCAGAGCGCGCTCACCTGACCGAAGCCGTAGTCGGCCGCCAGGATGTACATCTTGGGGCCGTACTTCTCGATCATGTAGCTGACGCCGGTGAGAATCTGCTGCTCCGGAATCGGGCCGGTGAAGAACGAGTACTTGTCGGCGATGCCGCCTTCACCCTGGTTGTTGTGCCAGTAGATGACCTCGTTCTCGACCGCGACCGCGCGCGCCGCCTCGCGGGCGGAGCTGGTGGCGCCGGCCATGATGACGTCGACCTCGTCGTCCAGGATGCACTTCTGCGCGAGCTCCTGGTGCCGCTTCACGTCGGACTGGCCGTCGTAGAAGACCATCTCGAGCTGGCGGCCCAGCACGCCGCCGGCCTCGTTGATCTCCGCGATGGCCGTCTCGTAGCCGAGCGTCTTGGGCTTGACGATCAGCGCGAAGTCGCCGGAGTGATCGTCGATCACGCAGATCTTGATCGGGTCCTCGGCGGCCGCGTCGGTCGTCGAGAACAGACCTGCCGCCGCAAGTGCCAGCGGCACCACCGCCCATTTCCATGACGGGCGGAATCCTGTCGCTCTGGACATGCCTTGCCTCCCTCTGGGCTTTCCAGCTTCTTGTCGCGGCTTGAGTATGCCGTGGCCCTCGCCGCCAAGGCAACCGGCCCCCGGCTCACACAGGCGGCCGCCTGTCCCGCCAGGGCCGCGCGGCCTCGTAGGCGGCCGCGGCGCGGAACACCGTGAGGTCGTCGTAGGTGCGGCCCACGATCTGCAGGCCCGAGGGCGCGCCGTTGCTCACGAAGCCGCTCGGCACGCTGGCTACGGGGCACTGGCTCACCAGGTTGAAGGGGTAGGTCATCGCCCATTGCAGCATGGCGTCCACCGGCTTGCCGTTGATGGTGAAGCCGGTGTCGTCGCCGCCGTGCTCCGCGCCCGTGGCCGCCACCGCGAGCGTGGGGCAGAGCAGCACGTCGTGCTCCTCCAGGATCGGCCCGAGGGTGCGGTACATGTCGGTCGCCACGAACTCGATCTGGCGCGCCCGGGCGGCGCTGTGGGTATCGCCCGTCTTGAGCAGGTTCACCACCACCGGGTCCATCTCGTACTGCCAGCGCGGCAGGTAGTGCCCGGCGATGGCCGAGAACAGCCCCTGCCAGTGGGTGACCCAGGCGTCGTAGCTGGCGTAGGTCCAGCCGAGGTCGACCTCGGTCACGGTGCAGCCGAGCTCGTTCTCGAACACCTCGAAGGCGGCTCGGGTGTTCCGCTGCACCTCCTCGTCCACCTCGAAGTAGCCGAGGTCCATGGAGACGGCGACCTTCGCCCCGCGGAAGCTCTCGAAGGTCTCCGGCAGCACGACCTTCTCGCGCAGCGTGGTGATGTCGTCGACGTGGCAGCCGCTCATCACGTTCTGCATCAGCGCCCCGTCGGCGACGCTGCGCGTGATCGGGCCGAAGTGCAGGATCGGCTCCCAGTTGGTGGCGATGAGGTTGACCGGGTTGCGGCCGAAGGGCGGCTTGTAGCCGAACACGCCGCAGGCCGACGCCGGGATGCGCACCGAGCCGCCGCCGTCGGTGCCGTCGGCGATGGTGGTGAGCCCGGCGCAGACGGAGGCGCCGGCGCCGGCGGACGAGCCGCCGGGGCTCAGCTCGAGGTTCCACGGGTTGCGCGTCACGCCCCAGAGCGGGCTGTGCCCGTGCCCGGTGTGGGCGAACTCCGAGGTGGTGGAGCGCGCGTGCATGATGACGCCGGCGTCGAAGAGGCGCTGCACCGTCGGCACGGTGTACTCGGCCGGCACGCCCTCGTAGACCCTGGAGCCCCAGGTGGTGATCTCGCCCTCCACCGGGTGCAGGTCCTTGATGACGCAGGGCACGCCCTCGAGCGGGCGCGCCGTGCCGTCGGCGTAGGCCTTCTCGGCCTCCTTCGCCTGCTGCCTGGCGCGGTCGAAGAAGGTGTAGGTGAAGGCGCTGACCGCCGGGTTGACGCGCTCGCAGCGGTCGATGATCGCGTCCATCAGCTCCACCGGCGAGAGCGTGCGTGCCCTGAACGCCGCGATCGCCTCGGTGGCGGTCCGGAAGCAAAGGTCGTCGCCGCTCGTCATGGTTCCCCTCCTGCGATGCGCCTAGATGGCGAGATAGCGGCGCGCGACCTCGGGATCGGCGAGCTCGTCGGGCGTGAGCGTCGCCGCGGTGGCGCCCTTGTCCACGACGATGCAGCGATGCGCGGTCGCGCACACCAGGTCGATGTTCTGCTCCACCAGCAGCACGGTGAGCGCGTTGTCCCGGTTCAGCGTCGCGATCACGTCGGCGATCTGCTCGACGATGGTGGGCTGGATGCCCTCCGAGGGCTCGTCGAGGAGCAGGATGCTGGGCTGGCCCACCAGGATGCGGCCGATGGCGAGCATCTGCTGCTCGCCGCCGGAGAGCGTGCCGGCGCGCTGGCGGCGCCGCTCGCGCAGGCGGGGGAACCACTCGTAGACCCGCTCGAAGGCGGCCTCGGCGCGCCCGCCGCCCACCAGCTCGCCCATGCGCAGGTTCTCCTCGACCGAGAGGCGCGAGAAGATGCCGCGCCCCTGCGGCACGTATCCCATGCCGAGGCGCGCGCGGTCGCGCGCGTCCGCGCGGGTGACGTCCTGGCCGCGAAAGGTGATGCCGCCCTCCATCACCGGCAGCAGGCCGGCGACGGTCTCGATCAGGGTCGTCTTGCCGACGCCGTTGCGCCCGACGATGGCGACGATCTCGCCGTTTTCCACCTCGAGCGAGACCTCGCGGACGATGGGGATGCCGCCGTAGCCGGAGGTGACGCCCTCGAGCCCCAGTTCCATGAGACCCATCCTATCCGGCAATGCCGGGGAAAACGAGAATCGCCCGGTCGATCCGTCGCATCTCGCGCGCGGAGAGGAAGCCGATCCGCCGCCAGCCACAGCTCGCCGCGCTTCACCCGGCGTCGGTCTCGCTGATGGCGTCGATGAAGGCCTGGTCGGCTTCGGCGTGTGCGCTGCCGGCAACCGCGAGCGATTGCCTGCGCGCCTCCTCCGCGAAGCCCGGCGCGCGTATCGGGCACCCGGACCTGCAGCGGCCGCAGTCCCTGCGCCCCTCGGGGCGGCCGCGCGAGCGCGCTAGTAGTCGGCGCGGTCGTCCACGGCGTGGCCGCGCTTCGGCACCAGCACCGTGCGCTCGTAGGTCATGAAGACGGTGCCGTCGGACTTCTTGCCGGTGGTCTTGACCGTGACGATGCCCTGGGTCGGGCGCGAGCGGGATTCCCGCGTCTCCAGCACCTCGGATTCCGCGTAGATGGTGTCGCCCGCGTAGACCGGCGCGGTGAGCCGGATGTCGTTCCAGCCGAGGTTGGCGATCGCCTTCTGGCTGATGTCGCTCACCGACATGCCGGCGACGATGGCCAGCGTCAGCGCGCTGTTGACCAGCGGCTGGCCGAACTCGCTGTGGCTCGCGTAGTGGCTGTCGAAGTGGAGCGGGTGGGTGTTCATGGTGAGCAGGGTGAAGGAGATGTTGTCGTACTCCGTGAGCGTCCGCCCCGGCCGGTGCTCGTAGACGTCGCCCACCGTGAAGTCCTCGAAGTGGCGCCCGTAAGACTCGCGATAGCGCTGCTCGGCGACCTGCTTGCGCTCGACGGCCATGGCTCGATCTCCTGCGTTCCCGCCGCCCCTGCGCGGCGGCCGGGACATTAGGGGCCGGGCCGGCGGCGGTCAATTCGCCGCCGGGCGGGCTCATCCTCGGCGCGGTCGGAGGCTAGGGCGCGAAGGTGAGCGCCACGCGGCCGATGCGCGCGACCGCCTCGCGGAGGCGGTCCACCGGCTCGTTGGCGAAGATGATGCGTATATGGCCCACGGCCGTCGACGGCCCCCAGGTGCCCATCGGCGTCACCGCGACGTTCGCCTGCTCCAGCAGGGCACGGGCGAAGGCGGCATCGTCGGGTTCGAGGGTGCGGTGATCCACCAGGAACCACCAGCCGCCCTCCGGCGGCACGCAGCGCAGCCCCGGGACCGCGTTGATGCCCTCAGCCGCGAGCCGTCCGCGCTCGGCGAGGATGCCGGCACACCGGCGCAGGTAGGCGCGGGCGCCGTCCGCGTCGTCGAGCAGGGCGATGACGCCGGCCTGGGCGAAGGCGCTGGTCAGCGTCCCGTTGTACATGTGCGCCTTGCCGACATGCTCGATCACCGCCGCATCGCCCACCGCCCAGCCGATCCGCCAGGCGGTCATGTTGAAGTCCTTGGAGACGCCTTCAACGACGATCGTCCGCTCCCGCATGCCGGGCCAGGTGGCGATGTTGGGCGCGCGCTCGACGTCGAAGGCGAGGCGCGCGCTGACCGCCGAGTAGACGACCCAGAGGTCGCGCCTAATCGCGAGGTCGGCGATGGCGTCGAGCTCTTCCTGCGTGTAGAGCACGCCGCAGGGCATGTTGGTGGCGTTGAAGACGATCGCCTTGGCGCGCGCATCCGCGCCCTGGCGTTCGAGCTCGTCGAGGTCGAGGCGCCAGCCCCGCTCCTCGCGCAGCGGCACGAAGAGCGGCATCCCGTGGGCGAGGCGGATGCGGTTGATGATGCCGGAGTAGGCGGGCTCCGGCGTGATAACCCCGTCGCCCGGGTCGAGCAGCGCCAGCAGGACCGAGAGCAGCCCCTCCTGCACGCCGTTGGTGATGATGACCTCGTTCTGCCAGTCGTAGTCGAGGCCGTCGTCGCGGCGGATGCTGTCGGCCACCGCCCGCCGCATCTCGCGCAGGCCGACCAGCGGCAGCCAGCTGTTGTATTCGTCCAGGCCCACCGTCTCGCGCGTCACGCGGACGGCGATCTCCGGCGGCGGGATGTCGCTGTCGGCGTTCTCGAGCCGGAAGGAACGCTCGCCCGCGCCTGCGCCGTCCCGCTCGTCGGCGAGATCGCCCATGATGTCGAGGCCGATCCGCGGCAGGCCGGCCATGCGCTCCGCGACCCTGATGTCCCGTCCTCCCCGGCGCTCGGACATGCCGCCGGGGAGTATCGCAAAGCCTCCCGCACCCGTCGAGCCGGGCCGGGCGGCTGCGCGCTCGCGTGCGCTCCCCTGTCAGGAAGGTGGCCGGGGCCGGCCGGGGGCCGGCCCCGCCGCCGGCGTCACGAGCCGATGAAGAGCCGGCTCTCTCGCGCGTTGGCGGGATCGCCGCGCACCGCCCTTTCGATGCTGCTGCGGCTCAGGCCGATATCGGCCAGGTCGCGGTCGCTCAGGCGCTGGAGCTCGTGCCGCGCACGGTTGCGCTCCCGCCATTCCCGGACCGCCTGGGTGAAGTGTGCGAAGTCCATGTCACCGTCCCCCGCTTCAGGAGTTGCCTGTGTGCGGCGGGCCCGTCGCCGGGCCGGCCGCGTTTCCTCTCCCTGATCTGTGTCACCCGCGGCGAAGGGGTACCCCCGCGCGCCGCATGGCTGCCATGCGGCCACGGCGGTCGCGCTGCGTCGCCCGCGCGCTCGAGGCCGCCGGCCCTCGATCCCCGCGCCGGGACCGCCTATTCTCCAGCGGCTGCGCGCCGGGCGACGAGGGGTGGCAAGGGCATGTTCGAGGGCTTCACGAGCGAGCGGATCGAGGTCTCGACCCTCGCCATCAACCTGGTGCGGGGCGGCGAGGGGCCGCCGCTGCTGCTGCTCCACGGCTATCCGCAGAACCACGTGATGTGGCACAGGATGGCGCCGCTTCTCGCCCCCCACCACAGCGTGGTCATCCCCGACCTGCGCGGCTACGGCGACAGCGGCAAGCCTGCCTCCGACGACCTGGCGGACCACTGCAAGCGGGCCTCGGCGCAGGACCAGGTGGAGGTGATGGCGGCGCTCGGCTTCGAGCGCTTCCACGTCGTCGGCCACGACAGGGGTGCCCGCGTCGGCCACCGCATGGCCCTCGACCATCCGGAGCGGGTGCGCACCTACACCTCGCTCGACGTGGTGGCCACCCAGGCGGCCTTCGAGAACATGGACCACGAGCTCGCCTACTCGTGGTTCCACTGGCACCTGATGCGCCAGCCGGCGCCCTTTCCGGAGACGCTGATCGGCAACAGCGCAAAAGTCTTCCTCGACTTCCTGCTGGAGAACTGGACCGCCGTGCCCGATGCGATCACGCCCGAGGCCTACGCCGAGTACCTGCGCTGCTTCAGCGACGCCGAGACGCTCCGCTGCATGTGCATGGACTACCGCTCCATGGAGCTCGACCTGGTGCACGACGAGGCGGACCGGGGCCGCAGGATCGCCTGCCCGATGCTGGTGCTCTGGGCCGGCGAGATGGCGAAGCGGCCCGGCTGGCAGACCGGCAAGGCGCTCGGCGTGCTGGCGAGCTGGCAGGAGCGGGCCGAGGACGTGCGGGGTCGCGCCATCGACTGCGGCCACTTCCTGCCCGAGGAAGCGCCGGAGGAGACCGCGCGGGAGATCCTGGCCTTCCTCGCGGAGCGTTGAGGCGGCGACCGCATTCGCCGGAGCGCCCGCCCTGCCGCGGCGCCGGATTCGGGAGACGAAGGATGGCGGGATTCGAGGACTATTCGCAGCACGACGGCCTGGGACTGGCGGCGCTGGTGCGACAGGGCAAGGTTTCGCCGGAGGAGCTGGTGGCCGCCGCCTTCGATGCGATCGAGCGGGTCAACCCCGAGCTCAACGCCGTCATTCGCACGATGGAGGCGCATGCCGAGGCGACCTTGCGCGAGGGCCCGGCGGACGGGCCCTTCCGCGGCGTGCCCTTCCTCGCCAAGGACCTGATGACCTCCTACGCCGGCATCCCGACCGGCGGGGCGTGCCGGCTGACCCAGGGCTTCACACGCGACTACGACAGCGACCTCGTCACGCGCTTCAAGGCATCGGGCGTCGTGACCGTGGGCAAGACCAACACGCCGGAGCTCGGCATGAACGCGTCCGCCGAGCCCGTCCTCACCGGGCCCACGCGCAATCCGTGGAGGCTCGGGCTTTCGGCCGGCGGCTCCAGCGGCGGCTCCGCCGCGGCCGTGGCGGCCGGCATCGTGCCGATGGCCCATGCCAACGACGGGGGCGGCTCGACGCGGATCCCCGCCACCTGCTGCCACCTCGTCGGTCTCAAGCAGACCCGCGGGCGCAACCCCGCAGGCCCCGACTACGGCGAGATCTGGGGCGGCCTGGTGAGCGAGCACATCGTCTCCCGCAGCGTGCGCGACACCGCGGCCATGCTCGACTGCACCGCAGGCCCCTCCGTCGGCGATCCCTACGTCGCGGCCCCGCCGGAGCGACCCTTCCTGGAGGAGGTGGGGTGCGATCCGGGTCGGCTCCGCATCGCGGTCACCGATGTTGCCGCGAGCGGCGATCCGGTCCACGAGGACTGCAGGCGGGCGGTGGCGGAGACCGCGAGGGTGCTGGCCTCTCTGGGCCACGACGTGGAGGAGGCCGCGCCCGACTACGACGCCGCCGGATTCGCCGCGGCCTTCGTCACCATCATGGCGGCGCATTGCGCCACGTTCATGGAGGACATGGCCCGGCAGATGGCGCGCCCGCTCGACAACAGCACGCTGGAGCTCGTCAATCTCTGGGTGCTGGAGGAGGGGCGACGGAGCTCGAGCCGCGACCTCTGCCGCGCTTCTTACGAGCTCAACCGCATCTGCCGGCAGGTGGGGCCCTTCTTCGAGACCTACGACGTGCTGGTCACTCCCGGCACGGCCACGCCGCCGCCGCCGCTGGGCTTTCTCTTCGCCGACAATCCGGGCAACGAGGTGTGGGAGCGCATGCGCGCCTTCACGCCCTTCACCCACATCTACAACGGCACCGGCCAGCCGGCGATGAGCGTGCCGGCGATGCTGAGCGAGGACCGCGTGCCGCTCGGCATTCAGCTCGTCGCGCGCTACGGTGCAGACGGGCTCCTCATCAGCCTCGCCTCCCAGCTTGAGCAGGCGCAACCCTGGGCCGGGGAGCGACCGCCGGTCTACGCGTGACGCGGGCCGGTTCGACGCCTACTCGAAGGCCTGAAGCCGCGAGAGAAGCCGGGCGACCTCGGCGTCGCTCACGCGGGCCGGTCGATACCATGACCGCTCGGACGCGCTGACGATGCGTTGCCGGTCGGCCGGCCTGTCGGGAATGAAGCCGATCCAGAGCTCGCTCATCTCGTCCGTGGTCTCCCAGCCCCAGGTCACGGTCTCGGGCTCCGGCGCCGGGTTCTGCGGGTTGTCCGCGGAATTGTCGTACCTGACCCAGGCGTCGATGCGGCTGCCCGCCGGCAGGTGGAGCGGCTCCCGGTAGGTGAAGGTGTTCTGCCAGCGGAAATCCCAGTCGGCGATGCGGATGAGCGGCCGTTCGCTGCCGTCGGGCAGGGTCGCGATGGCGATGAACTCGCGGCCGAGGAAGTGCATGTGCGGGGTCACGTCGGTGAGCGTCATGCCGGAGGGCACGTCCATCGAGAAGCGCCGCCAGTAGTTCTCCTCGCCCGGTGGAATGCTCAGGTCCTGGGTGCCGATGACCACGCCGTCGACGTAGCGCGAGACGGGTTCCCTGGCGAAGTAGAAGCCCACCTCGCTGCGGTCGGCCGTCGCCTTGCCGTTGAGGTGGTAGTGCACCTCAAGCACCAGGTCGCCCCCCTTGGGCAGCCACATGCCGATCCCCTCGTCGAGCACGTAGGGATCGGCGCCGGGCGTCCAGCCGCCGATGCCCCAGGCGTTGTAGTCGAGGAATCCGCCGGTGCCGAAGACCGAGAATCCGGGCTCGTCGTCCTTCGCATCCTCCGCCCGGGCGCGCGCGCCATAGTCCATGAGGTAGTTGGCGTGATGCACCACCTTGGCATCGCCGGGACTGAAATCGAGGGCTGCGACCACCTTGTCGTCTGCGAAGCCGGAGGGGATGACGAAATAGCGGTAGATGTCGTCGCCCTCCGCCGGCACCTGGAAGGGCTCGGGCATCGTGAGAACCAGATCGGGCTCGCCCAGACGCCACTTCGAGCGGGAACGGGCCGGAGCCGGCATGGTATCGGCCGCATCGCCCCTCGCCGCGCCGCTCTCCGACCACGTCCTCAGCAGCGCGATCTGATGCGCGCTGAGGCGGCGGCTGTCGCGAAAGGCGCCGAAGCCCGGAACCGCCCGCCACGGCGGCATGAGCCGCTCGCCGGTCATGTAGGTCACCATCGGGTGCCACCGCTTCGCGTTCTCGAAGCCCTCCAGCGAGAAGGGCGCGATGCCGTCCTGCCGGTGGCACTCGACGCAGTTGGCCTCCAGCAGCGGCGCGACGTGGCGCGTGTAGGTGACCTGCTCCAGTCCGCCGCCGGACACGCCCGGCCGCTTCCAGACATGGTGAAAGCAGCCGATCGCTTCGGTCCCGTAGGGCTCCACGGCGCCGCCGGCGGCCACCGCCTCGATCACCGTGCGCAGGTCGTGCGAGCCGATTCGCGTGCGCAGCCTGCCGACCGCGGCGAAGCGGTCGTCGATGCGGCCCCGGTAGACGAGCCGGTCGCCGGCGGAGATCACGAAGGACTCCGAGGTCACGCGGGGGCCGAGGCGCAGGGCCAGGTCGCCGGCGCTGTCCAGGATGACCGGAAAGGTGATTCCGAAGTCGTTCACGAAGTCCGCGCCTTCCCGCCAGCCGATGGCGGGGTTGGAGAGGACACCGTAGAGCGCCACGCCGCGCGCCTGCGCATCCCCATGGAGCGTGTTGAGCGCCGGCACGTACCTGGTGGCGACTGGACAGGCGGTATCGAGAAACACCAGCACCGCCGGCTGCACCTTCCCCGCGGAGACGCCGATCCGGTGATGGTGGCCCGTGACGTCGGTGACGCGGACGCCGATCAGCTCCACCGGATCGCCCGCGCCCGGCGATGCCGCGGCGGCGACCGACGGGGCCGCGAGCAGGCAGCCCAGAGCGAGCAGGACGCGAAGTCGTTTCGCGATGACGGTCGTCACGTGATTCATCGGCCCAATCCCTCCAGTAGCGTGCGAAGCGCCAGGTCGGCGGCGTGCGCGGGCGCAAGCCTCCCCGCCGCCACCTCCGACCAGGCGAGCCACACCTGCGTGTCGATATTCGCGACCGCCCAGCTGCGCGGAACGTCGGGGGCGATGACGCCTTCCGCCTTCAGCGCGTCCACCAGGCGGGCGACCCAGGCGAGGTCTTCCTCGTATCGCGCCTGCAGGCTCTCGTCGTGGAAGGCCTCCGTCGCCAGGAAGTGATAGCGGTCGCCGAGCGGCACCACCGCCTCCATCATCCGCGACAGGCGATCCCGCGCCGAGCGCGCGTCCGCCAGCGCCGCGGCGGTCGCGGCGTCGATCTCGTCCATGCACTGGCGCGAGATGGCGGTGACGAGATCGCCGCGGGACGGGAAGTGCCGGTGCAGGCTGGCCCGGCCCACGCCCGCGCGTTTCGCGACATCGGACAATGACGCGCCCGGGTTGCGGGCGAAGGTGTCGATGGCCGCATCGACGATGGCATCCCGCATCGGCGGCCTGAGCGCCTTAGCGGGCATGAGGCCTCCTGCGGCACGGCTTGCGCGCGGCGGCCGGCGCGCATGGCGGCGTCACGGCCTGGACCGGTCTGTCTCCTGTTGTCGCGGGCATGGAAGCGTCCCGTCGTCAGCCAATCGATGTCCAATTTGATACATAAATATATCATTCGGTCAAGAGGTTTATCTTTGGCTCCCGTCGCACGATGCCGGCCGATCCCGGACACGCGCCTGCGGGCTGCCCCGTCAGGGCGCCGCGCAGACCGTCACGCCGGCAGGATGGCCGGGTCGGCGCTCATTGCTTGCGGGGGGCGTCCAGCGTCACCGGCAGGCGCTTGCGGCCCCAGGTGCCCGGCGGGCCGGCGAAGACGCCGGCGGTCGGCGTGCCGCAGGCCGAACACGCGCCCGCGTCGTCCAGCCGCCAGTCGGAAAGCGCGTACCAGTCGCGGCCGATGGTGCGCTCGCCGCAGGCATGGCAGTAGGTCGACTGCCGCCCGAAGTCGTGGACGTTGCCGACATAGGCGTAGCGCACGCCGTTGCGGAGCGCCACGCGCCGCGCCATCGCCAGCGTCTCGGGCGGGGTGCGCGGCTTGTCGAGCATGCGGTAGTCGGGGTGGAAGGCGCTGAAGTGCATGGGCACGTCCGGCCCCAGATTCTCGACCACCCAGGCGCACATCGCGTCGATCTCGCCCTCGGCATCGTTCTCGCCGGGGATGACGAGCGTGGTGATCTCGAACCAGATGTCGGTCTCGTGCCGGAGGTAGAGCAGGGTGTCGAGCACCGGCTGCAGCTCGCCCTTGGTGACGGTGCGGTAGAATGCCTGGGTGAAGGCCTTGAGGTCGACGTTGGCGGCGTCGATGCCGCGAAAGAAGTCCGCCCGCGCCCGGTCGGTGAGGTAGCCCGCGGTCACCGCCACCGTCCTGACGCCCTTCTCCCGGCAGGCGGCGGCGATGTCGGCGGCGTACTCGTGGAAGATCACCGGGTCGTTGTAGGTGAAGGCGACCGAGCGGCAGCCGAGCCCGAGCGCCGCCTCGGCGATCGCTTCCGGCTGCGCCTCGGCCTGCACCCGGTCCATGTCGCGGCTCTTGGAGATGTCGTGGTTCTGGCAGAAGTTGCAGGCGAGGTTGCAGCCCGCGGTGCCGAAGGAGAGCACCGGCGTGCCCGGCAGGAAGTGGTTCAGCGGCTTCTTCTCGATCGGGTCGACGCAGAAGCCCGACGAGCGGCCGTAGGTGGTGAGCACGATGGCGTCGTTCTCGCGCGCGCGCACGAAGCAGAGGCCCCGCGCGCCCTCGCGCAGCTTGCAGAGCCTCGGGCACATCTCGCACTGCACGCGGCCGTCGGGCAGCATCGACCAGTGCTCGGTGGGCACGATGGGGCCCCGGCCGCGGATCGCCGGCGGCCGCGTCTCGTCCAGCGCCGGGGGAGGGGGGCCGTCCGCCGCAGTGTCGGTCGCGCCCATGGGCGCCTCCACGCTCCTCGCCCCAGTGATAGGGGAGAGGGACGGGGAGGCACAAGCGCCGCGTGCGCCGGCCGGCAATGCTTCGGGGGGCGCCAAGGCGGTTGGCGCCGCCCGTCCGGGGTGTAGAGTATCCGCCATGTCTGCCGTCCCGGAGCACGCGACCGTGCGCCGGCCGGAGGTCGCCGGCACCTTCTACCCGGCCGATGCGGACGACTGCGCCGCCCTGGTGGCGCAGAGCCTCGCCGGCGCCCGGCCGGCGCCGCCGGGGGAGCCCAAGGTCATCGTGGTTCCCCACGCCGGCCACGTCTATTCCGGCGCCGTCGCCGGCACGGCCTACGCGCCTCTGGCGGCGCGGCGGGAGCGCCTGCGCCGGGTGGTGATGCTGGGGCCCGCGCATCGGGCGGGCTTCGAGGGGCTCGCCACCACCTCCGTCGACGCCTGGGCCTCGCCGCTCGGCACGGTCCCGGTGGACCGGGGGGCGCTGCGGCCGCTGCTCGCGCGCGCGCAGGTCCGCGCGGCGGACGCCGCCTTCGCGCGGGAGCACAGCCTGGAGGTGCAGCTCCCCTTCCTGCAGCGGGTGCTGGAGGGGTTCTGCATCGTGCCGATCCTGGTGGGCGACGCCGGCCGCGCCGAGGTGGCCGGGGTTCTGGAAGCGCTCTGGGGCGGGCCGGAGACGCTGATCCTGATCTCGTCCGATCTCTCCCACTTCCACGACTACGAGACCGCGCGCCGCCTCGATACCGGCACCGCCAGGCTGATCGAGTTGATGCAGCCCGAGAAGATCGATGCGGAGTGTGCCTGCGGCTACCGGGCGCTCGGCGGCACGCTTGCTCGCGCGCAGGCGCTGGACCTGCGGGTGACCGCGCTCGACGTGCGCAATTCCGGCGACACCCTGGGCGGCCGGGACCGGGTGGTCGGCTACGGCGCCTTCGCCATGGAATACGCGCAGTCCGCCCGGCTTGCCGAGGGCGACCGGGCGCGGCTGCTCGATGCCGCGCGCGCCTCGCTCGCCTTCGGCGCCGACAAGGGCCGGCCGATGCGCGCAGGGCCGGGCGCAGATCTCTCGGCGGCGCTCCGGGCCATGCGCGCCTCCTTCGTCACGCTGAGGGTGGGCGGCAGGCTCAGGGGCTGCCGGGGCTCGGCGACGGCGCGCGAGCCTCTGCTGCTCGACGTCGTCGCCAACGCCTACAAGGCGGGCTTCGAGGACCCGCGTTTCGACCGGCTGACGGCCGACGAGCTCGCCGACGCCGAACTCGGCATCTCCGTGCTGTCGACGCCGCGCCCGATCCGCTGCGCGGACGAGAACGAGCTCCTGCGCCGGCTCAGGCCCGACGTGGACGGCCTCATCCTGCAGGAGGGCGACAAGCGCGGCCTCTTCCTCCCCGGCGTCTGGGCCGGCGTGCCGGGGCCTGCGCAGTTCGTGAGGCAGCTCAAGCGCAAGGCGGGGCTCCCCGCCGATCGCTGGTCGGAGGACATGCGTGCCTTCCGCTTCACCGCGGAGAGCTTCTCCGCCCCCTTCCGCGCGGCATAGCGCGAAAAAAACGGCCGCCTCCGCTGGCCTGGAGACGGCCGGGCCCTCTGTCCTCGCCGGGCCTACGTGTCGATGGCGTCGATCCCGTCGTGTTCGCCCCGATCTCGTCCCCTCGGCGTCCCCCGGCTCCTGCCATGCGGGGTACCGGCTGCGTGATGCCTTCGCCCGTACCCCTGGACCTCGCTGGCTGAACTCTATCGCGGCGCCGTGTCAGGCAGGGACACTCTGCCGACGCTCCGACATAGCGTCCAATATCGAATTCTCATATTATATATAAGATTTTCTTATTTATGTGCCGCTCCGGGCGCCGGCATCGGCCGCGCCGGCGGCCGGGCGGCGCTATTCGTCGTAGGTGACGAGGGAGGTGATCGGCAGGTCCAGACGGCTGCGCCCGCCGAGGAAGCTCAGCTCGATGATGAAGGCCGCCGCCAGCACCTCCGCGCCCATCCGGGCCAGCAGCGTGTGCGCCGCCGCCGCCGTGCCCCCGGTCGCGAGCAGGTCGTCGACCAGGACGATCCGCTGGCCCGGCGTCACCGCGTCGGCCTGCACCTCGATCTCGTCCGTGCCGTACTCGAGCGCGTAGCGGTGCGACACGGTCTCGCCCGGCAGCTTGCCTCCCTTGCGCACCATGATGAAGCCGCAGCCGAGCGCGTGCGCGAGCGGCGCCGCCACCAGGAAGCCGCGCGATTCGATGCCGGCGAGCATGTCGGGCTCGTGGCGGCCCACCACGTCGGCGAGGCGCCGCACGGTCTCGCCCCAGGCCGGCGCGTGCGCCAGCAGCGTCGAGATGTCGTAGAAGAGAATCCCGGGCTTGGGGAAGTCGGGAATCGCGCGGATATGCTCGCGCAGGTCGAGGGCGGGCATGGCGGCCACCGATGCGGAATCGTCAGCGCGCGGCGGCCGCGCCTGCCCGGGTCACTCGGCCCCGGTCGCCTCCTTGAGGTAGGCGATCAGGTTGACCCGGTCCTTTTCCTTCTTGACCCCGTTGAAGGCCATCTTGTTCTTCGGGATGTAGCCCTTGGGGTCGGTGATGTAGGCGAGGATGGTCTCCTCGCTCCAGACGATGCCGGCCTCCTTCATCGCCTTGGAATACTTCTTGAAGCCCTCGGCCGTGCCCGAGGTTCGGCCGAAGACGCCGTAGAGGTTGGGGCCCTGCTTGTGCTTTCCGCCTTCCTTGACGGTGTGGCAGACCTTGCACTTCTTGAAGACCTTCTTGCCCTTCTTCACGTCGGCGGCAATGGCGGACGCGCTGGCCGCCATCATGGCGATGGCGAGGGTCGCGGCGAGGACGTGTCGTGCGCGCACGGGCATCTCCTTGTTCGTGTCACCGACGGGCGGTGGAGGGGCGAAGATAGGCCGGGTTCGCCCCCCTTATCAAGGAGCCCTGTCGGGGCGCCGCTGTCGCCTCCCGGGCTATTGCACCCGGTACTCCTCGTCGAGGAAGAAGCGGCTGTCGTACTCCTCGACGCCGAGGTGGCAGTCGGCGCAGAAGCTCACCCGTGCCGCGCCCTTGCCGCCGGTGGCGCCGATCACGCGGCCGTTCGGCATGATCAGCGTGTAGCGCCAGTCGCCCGTGTCGGCGTTGAAGCCGGCCTCCATCTTCTCCATCAGGAAGAGCGGGCCTGCGCCGACTGCACCGCCCGCGCCCACGGTGAAGCTGTCCTTGGCGAGCACGGTGCCGACGGGCGCCGGTCCCGCCTCCTCGAAGAGGCTGTAGTTGTCGGCGCCGATGTCGTTGGCGTAGTTGTTGACGAAGCGCGCCCCGTGGGTGTCGGAGACGTAGGGCCTGGCCGCGACGTTGCGCCAGTTCTGGTAGGACGTCGCCCACTGGTTGCCCGACCGGGCGTAGCCCTCGGCCATGACCCCGCTGATGCAGGCATAGGCCTCGCGCGCCTCGGCGTCCGTGAGCTCGACCTCCTCGCCGGCCGCGCAGGGATTGCAGGGGCCGCAGGGGCCGCACGGGTCGGCCGCGCAGGGGTTGCAGGGATTGCAGGCCGCCGCGCAGGGATTGCAGGGATTGCACGGCCCGCAGGGGCTGCACGGGTTACAGGCCGCCGCGCAGGGATTGCAGGGACTGCACGGTCCGCAGGGGCTGCAGGGATTGCAGGCCGCCGCGCAGGGATTGCAGGGATTGCACGGCCCGCAGGGGCTGCACGGGTTACAGGCCGAGGCGAGGCGGGGGACGACGCAGTCTGAGCTCATCGCCGCGCCGGCCGCGCAGGGGTTGCAGGCGCCGCAGGGACCGCACGGCCCGCAGGCGGCCGCGCAGGGGTTGCACGGGTTGCAGGCGCCGCAAGGTCCACAGGCGCTGGCGCAGGGATTGCACGGTGCGCAGGGACCGCAGGGACTGCAGGCTCCAGCGCATGGATTACAGGGGTTGCAGGGACTGCACGGCCCGCAGGCGCTCGCACAGGGATTGCACGGATTGCAGGGACCGCACGGCCCGCAGGGGCTGCAGGCACCGGCACATGGTCTGCACGGGTTGCAGGAGGCGAGGCGGAGCGCGCCCGTGTCCTGCTGACCCGGCGTCGCCGGGGCCTCGCCGCCGGAGGCGCCGGTCGCGGCCTGGCCGCCGCCGGCGGCGACCGCGAGCCCGATGACCACGGGGACCACCGTTCCGGCGAGCAGCGTGTTGGAGCGTGGCATTGCGGGCCTCCCCTTGTAATCGTTTGAATCTGCGTTTTGCGAATAGTCGGCGAGCACAGTGTGCCGGGCAAACCCCCTGCGCCTCAAATTTTTGTGACTCCCGCGCGCTGCGGCCGGGGGCTAGGCTCCTGCGATGATCGCTCGCCGCGCCTTGCTCGCCGTTATCCTCGCGGTCTCCGTCGCTCTCTTCGCGGGTGCCGCGCATGCTGGCGATGCTCCCGTGCCTGCCCTCGTCGAGGTCCCGGCCGGTACGTTCATCGCCGGTTCCGATCAGGCCGAGCGGGAGTACGGCTACCGCCTCGACAAGGCGGCCTACGGCCATTCGCGCACGCGCGAGCGCGGCTGGTACGACCGCGAGCGTCCGCGCGGGACGCAGACGCTGGAGCGCTTTCTCGTCACCCGCACGCTCATCACCAACGCCCAGTATGCGGCCTTCGTGGACGCCACCGGCCACCGCGCGCCCGATGTGGACCAGGAGACCTGGAAGGGGTATCGGCTGATCCACCCCTACGAGCGCACCCGCCGCCACGCCTGGGCCGAGGGGAAGCCGCCGCCCGGGCGCGCGGACCATCCCGTGGTGATGGTCTCGCACGACGATGCGATTGCCTACGCGGGCTGGCTCCGCTCCAGGACCGGGCGCCCCTGGCGGCTCCCCACCGAGCTCGAGTGGGAGAAGGCCGCGCGCGGGCCCGACGGGCGCATCTTCCCCTGGGGCGACAGCTTCGACTCCGCCCTGCTCAACAGCCACGATTCCGGCCCCTTCGACACGCTGCCCGTGGGCAGCTTCCCCGCCGGCGCCAGCCCCTACGGCCTGCTCGATGCCGCAGGCCAGGTGTTCGAGTGGACCGCGTCGCCCGGCAATCCGGGGCGCTTCCTGGTCAAGGGCGGGTCGTGGGACGACAGCGGCTGCGGCATCTGCCGTCCCGCCGCGCGCCACGGCCGGCCCGCCGACATCAAGCACATCCTGGTCGGCTTCCGCCTCGTCGTCCCGGCGCCGGACGGCGGCTGAGGGAAGGCGCGACACCATGGCCCGGGCGGCGAAGAGCGCGCGCAAGGAGGAGACCCGCCACCTCGACATGGCGACCCAGCCCGTCAAGAGGCTGCGCACGATGCTCGCCGCCGGCGAGGAGGTGCAGGAGATCGAACGGGTGCTGGCCCGCAGCGGCGACAGCGTGGTGAGCGAGCTGCTGCGCGGCCACACGACCTTCTACGAGTGGGACCACTACCCGCCGGGGGACGTCTACGACAAGGAGAGCCACGCGCAGTACTTCTACCACGCCCACCCCGGCGGCCACGTGAACACCGGGGGCCTGCGCGATGCCGAGCACGGGCACTTCCACACCTTCGTGCGCGCCAAGGGGATGCCGCGCGGCATGAAGCCCATGCGTCACAAGAACCGCGACGCCTGGCCCATGGGCGACGACGCGCTGACCCACGTGGTCGCCATCTCCATGGGTTCGAAGGGCCAGCCGCTCCGCCTCTTCACCACCAACCGCTGGGTCACCGGCGAGACCTGGTACCGCGCCGACGACGTGTGCAAGGTGATCGGCCGCTTCGTCATCGGCCACGCGCGGCCCTCGTGGCCCGCCAACCGCTGGGTCGGCGCCATGATCCGGCTGTTCTGGCCGCAGGTGATGCTGCTGCTGAAGGCGCGGGATCAGGTGATCGGGAGCTGGAGCGCCCAGAACCCCGATCTCGACACGCTGGAGGACCGCCGCCTCGAGGTCGCCTCCCAGGCGGCGGTCGATATCGAGGCGCAGATCGCCGCGGTCAGGGCCGCGCTCGACGCGCGGGCCAAGGACGCGGACTCAGCCTGACCCGCCGGGTCTCACCGTCATCCCCGACGAAAAAGCGCCGCCCCTTGCGAGGCGGCGCCGTCCGAAAAGGTCGGATGTGCCCGGTCGATCAGCCGGTCGCGCACGGGTTGCAGGGATTGCAGCCACCGCACGGGTTGCAGGGATTGCAGCCGGCGCACGGGTTGCAGGGATTGCACGGGTCCTCGTGCGAGTCGGCGACGACGAGCGGACACTGCTTGGCGTCCACGGCCGAGGGTGCGAGAGCGGCACCGGCAGCCATGGTGACGACACTCACGGCAATGACGGTTTCTTTGAGCATTGTTGTTTCTCCTCCCAGCAGGCCTCTTGTCGCATTGGGGTGTCGCGCCGCCTGCGATGCCGCATCGCGCGAAACCCACCGCATTGTGGTGTATATCGGCGGCGGTTGAAAGGCACTTTGTGCGCACGGTGCCGGACCATGGTTTGCATGGCGCCGGCGTACGCGCCGGGGAGCGGGCGATGCCGGAGAGGGGCGGCGAGGACCATGCGAGGCTGGCCGCGGCCGCCCGGCGCCTGGCGCTGGAGGCGGGCCGGGCGATCATGGCCTTCCATCGCCGGGATGCGGCGGTCGGGTTCAAGCACGACCGCACGCCGGTGACCGAGGCCGACCGCGCCGCCGACCGCCTCATCGTCGCGGGCCTGCAGGCCGCCGCGCCGGCGATCCCCGTGATCTCGGAGGAGAGCGTCGGCACCGACACGCCCGCGCCGCCTGCCGGCGCGCGCTTTTGGCTGGTCGATCCGCTCGACGGAACGCGCGAGTTCATCGCCGGCAGCGAGGAGTTCACGGTCAACATCGCCCTGGTCGAGGCCGGGCGGCCGGTGCTCGGCGTGCTCCACCTGCCGGCCCTTGGCGAGACCTACCTCGCCGACGGGCAGGGCCGCGCGCTCCACGCGGTCGGCGACGGCGCGCCGCAGCCGATCCGCGCGCGGCGCACGCCGGCGGAAGGCCCTGCGGTCATCGCCAGCCGCTCGCACCGCGACGCCGAGACCGATGCCTTCATCGCCCGCCTCGGGCCGTCGCGGACGCAGGGCGCGGGCAGCGCCCTCAAGTTCGGCCTGCTCGCGCGCGGCGAGGCCGATGTGTACCCGCGCTTCGGCCGCACCATGGAGTGGGACACCGCCGCCGGCCACGCCGTGCTCGCCGCGGCGGGCGGCCAGGTGCGCGACATGAGCGGCGCTGCGCTGCGCTACGGCAAGGCGGGCTTCGTCAACCCGCCCTTCGTCGCCTCCGGCAGGGACCGGGTATCGTGACGCGATCGGGCTCCGGCACCGGCCCGCCCTGCCTCGCGGCCACACCCGAGGCCATCGCCCGGGCCGCGCGCGTGGTCCGCGCGGGCGGCCTCGTCGCGATCCCGACCGACACGGTCTACGGCCTCGCCGCCGACGCGACCTCCGACGCGGCCGTGTCCGGGGTCTTCCGCGCCAAGGGCCGTCCGTCCGACAAGCCGCTCATCGCCCTGGTGGCGACGCTGGCGATGGCCGAGGCCTGCGCCGGGGTCACGGCGCCGGCGCGGGCGCTGGCCGCGGCCTTCTGGCCGGGGCCGCTCACCCTGGTGCTGCCGCGCGCCGCCGGCTCTCCGCTGTCTGCGCTGGTGCATCGGGGCGCGCCCGGCGTCTCGCTCCGCATCCCCGGCAACGAGGTCGCACGCGCCCTGGTCGGCGCTGCGGGCTGCCCGCTGACCGCACCGAGCGCCAATCCCTCGGGCGCGCCGAGCCCGCTCACGGCGGCCGAGGTCGTGGCGGGCCTCGGGCCGGCGCTCGACCTGGTGATCGACGGCGGACCGGCCTCGCACAGCGTCGCGTCGACCCTGCTGGACCTGACGGGGGAGGCTCCGCGCCTGCTGCGCCCCGGCGTTATCGGCGCCGAGGCGATCGAGGGCGTGATCGGCCCGCTCGAACGCCCGGCCTGAGCCGCCCGGCTGGAGCGCGTCCGTCTTTGACGGACGCGCGACAGGCCGCGACCGCGGCCCGCCGCTATGCGGCGCGCCCGCGCAGGCGCCGGCCGCAGGCCGGCTGCCGTGAGCGACAAATGGCTAACCCGCGTCGGGACGCAGCGCGTCTGCGATTCCGACCGTCCCGCTGCCCCGGCGCGCAGGCTTCTGCTGCGATTCGTGCGGCCGCCAGCCGGTGAGGTAGAGCACCTGGAAGGTCGCCGGGATGCGCCCGTCCGGTCCTGCGAACATCTCCCGGTAGCGCGCAGCGACGGCGCGGAAGGTCGCGCGCCTGGCGAAGTGCCGCGCCCGGGCCGCGGCCGCATTGGCCTCGCCCATGGCGCGCAGGTCGTGCATCAGCGCCTCTGCGCTGCCGTAGGTGACGGTGATGCGGTCGCTGTCCACCACCGGCAGCGCGAAGCCGGTGCGCTGCATGAGCGCGCCCAGGGTCTCCACGTCGGGGAAGGGCGAGACGTGCGGGCGAGCGCCGCCTTCCGCGCCCGCCTCCGCCTGCAGGAAGGCCTCGCGCAGCTCGAAGAGGGTGTCGCCGCCCAGCAGCGCCGCCAGAAGCAGGCCGTCGGGCCTGAGCGCCTGCCTGATCTGCACCAGCGCGCCCGGCAGGTCGTTCACCCAGTGCAGGCTGAGCGCGCTCACCACGAGGTCGAGCGAGCCCGTGCGGAAAGGCAGCCATTCCTCGTCCGCGACCAGGCGCAAGGGGCCTGCGGCACGCGCCACCATGGCGGGCGAGAGGTCGGCCTCCACCAGCAGCGCGGGCGCGCCCTGCCGGCGCAGCAGCGGCGCGAGCTGGCCTGCGTGGCAGCCGAGGTCGAGCACGCGGTCGAAGCGGCGCTTCACGTCGTCCAGCCGACCCACCAGCCGCTCCCCCACCTCGCGCACCAGGAAGTCGCCGTGCCCGGCGAAGCGGGCGGCGGCGCGGTCGCGGTGGGCGCGCACGGCGGCGCGGTCGAAGACGGCAGCGCCGTCGGGCGCTGGCGCGCGCTCGGGCATGGCGCGGGTTATGGCATGATGCGTCGGAGGCGGGAAGCACGGGGAGGTGCCGGGAGCATGGGCGACGGCCTGCCGGGCGGACGGGCGGCAGCGCTGGTGCGTGCGGCCGCCGGCGGCGCCATCGACCTGGTGCTGCCGCCCGCCTGCCTCGCCTGCGATGCGCCCGTGGGCCAGACCGGCACGCTCTGCCCCGACTGCTGGGGCCGCATCGCCTTCATCGGCCGGCCCTGCTGCGCCCGCTGCGGCCTGCCCTTCGCCATCGAGGCGGCGGAAGGCGCGATCTGCGGCGCCTGCACGCGCGCGCCGCCGGTCTACGCGCGGGCGCGCGCGGCCTTCCGCTACGAGGGGGTGGGGCGCGAGCTGATCCTCTCCTTCAAGATGGCCGACCGCTCCTGGCTCGCGCCGCGGCTGGCCGGGTGGCTGCACCGCGCGGCGGCGCCTCTGCTCGCCGAGGCCGACCTGGTGGCGCCGGTGCCGCTGCACCGCTGGCGGCTGCTGGCGCGGCGCTTCAACCAGGCGGCGGTGCTGGCCGGGCTGGTGGCGCGGGAGGTGGACGCCGCGCTGGTGCCCGACCTGCTGGCGCGGACCCGCCGCACGCCGCCCCAGACCCGGCTTTCGGGTGCGGAGCGGCGGCGCAACGTGCGCGGCGCCTTCCGGGTGCGGCGCGGGCGCGAGCGGCTCGTGGCGGGGCGCAGCGTGCTGCTGGTGGACGACGTGCTCACCACCGGCGCGACCGCCAACGCCTGCGCGCAAGCGCTGCGCAAGGCAGGCGCCGCACGGGTCGACGTCGCCACCCTTGCGCGCGCCGTGCGCGACCCGCCATGATGCGGGCCTTCCACCAGCCTTCGGAGGGGACCATGACCGAGACCGTGCGGGTCGCGTGCGTTCAGCCCTCGAGCGGCCAGGATACCGCCGCCAACCTCGAGGCCGCCGGCCGGCTGGTACGCGAGGCCGCCGCCGCCGGCGCCGAGCTGGTCGCGCTGCCGGAGAACGTCGCGCTCATGGAGCACCGCGGCGCACTGGTGCGGGCGAGCGCCGCGCCGCTGGAGAGCCACCCCGCCGCCCGGTTCTTCAGGGAACTCGCCGAGGAGACCGGGATCTGGCTGCTCGCGGGCTCGATGGCATCGCCCGCCGGCGACGGCCGCATCGCCAACCGCTCCCTGCTGATCGACCCCGAGGGCCGCATCGTGGCCACCTACGACAAGATCCACATGTTCGACGTGGACCTGCCCAGCGGCGAGAGCTACCGCGAGAGCGAGGCCTTCCGCCCCGGCGAACACGCGGTGGTGGCCCCGACCCCCTGGGGCGGGCTCGGCATGACCGTCTGCTACGACCTGCGCTTCCCTCAGCTCTACCGCGCCCTGGCCCACGCGGGCGCGCGCCTGATCGCGGTGCCCGCCGCCTTCACCAAGATGACGGGCGAGGCGCACTGGCACGTGCTGATGCGGGCGCGTGCGATCGAGAGCGGCTGCTTCGTCATCGCGCCCTGCATGTGGGGCAGCCACTCGGGCGAGCGCAAGACCTTCGGCCACTCGCTCATTGTCGACCCCTGGGGCGAGGTACTGGCCGACGCCGGCGAGGGCGTCGGCATCGTCACGGCCGATCTCGATCTCGCGCGGGTGGAGCAGGTGCGGGCGGCGATCCCCGCGCTCGCACACGACCGCGCCTTCCTGCCGCCCGCCGGCGCCGAGGAAGAGCCCCGCCGCGCTGCCGGCTGAGCGCGGCGTCGTTCTCTCCGGTCCGGGCGGCGCGGAGGCCCCGGCCGTCCGGAGGCCGTCCGACCCCGCCGGAGCAGCGTCGATTGCCATGAACCAGGAGCCGTGGCGCAAGAGTGCGGTCGAGCTGGCAGCGATGATCCGGGCGCGCGAGGTGTCGTGCGTCGAGGTGATGCGGTCGGTGCTGGAGCGCATCGCCGCCCACAACGGGCGCATCAACGCGATCGTCGCCGAGTGCGCCGACGAGGCGCTGCGGGCAGCCGGGCAAAAGGACCGGGAGGCCCGCAGCGGGGCGACCCTGGGGCCGCTGCACGGGGTGCCGGTCACCGTCAAGGAGAACATCGACGTCGCCGGACAGGCGACCACCAACGGGCTGGCGGCATTCGCGAACCTCGTCGCGCCGGATCACGCGCCGGTGACGCGCAACCTGCTCGATGCCGGGGCGATCATCGTGGGGCGCACGAACACGCCGGAACTCTCGATGCGCGCGACCACGGTCAACCCGCTGCGCGGCCGGACCCTCAATCCCTGGGACGGGGAGGCATCGCCCGGGGGTTCGTCTGGCGGGGCGTCAGCGGCGGCGGCGATGGGATTCGGGCCGATCCACCACGGGAACGACATCGGCGGATCGCTTCGCTTCCCTTCCTTCGCCTGCGGCCTGGCGACGGTGAAGCCGACTCTCGGACGGGTTCCCGCGTACAACCCGAGCGCGTCGGCCGAGCGCGGCCTCCTCGCCCAGCTCTGCTCCGTCCAGGGGGCCATCTGCCGCGAGGTGCGGGACGTGCGGCTCGCGACCCGGGTGCTCGCGCGGGGCGATGCGCGCGATCCCTGGTGGGTGCCGGTCCCCTTCGAGGGACCCGCGCTCGATCCACCCATCGGCGTCGCGATCGCGAGCGCGACCCACGGCTATCCGGTCGATCCGCAGATCCTGGCGGGGCTCGACCGGGCGGCAGGCGTGCTGAGCGATGCCGGCTACGCGGTGGAGCGCGTGGCGACGCCGTCGATCATGAAGCCCGCGCAGGCGTGGTTCGACGTGCTGGCGAGCGAGATCGACCACTTCCTGGGCCCCGTCGCGCGCGAGCACGGCAGCGAGACCATCCAGGCCATCTTCGAGAACTACCGGCGCGTCGGAAACCCGGTCGATCCGGCGGGCTATCGGCAGGGCGTCGCCGACCGCACCGCGCTCACCCGCGAGTGGAACGTCTTCCTCGACCGGCACCCGCTGGTGCTGTGCCCCTTCATGATGCGCCCGCTCTATCCCTGGGACCATGACGCGCAGGGGTTCGAGCAGGTGAAGGACCTCTTCATGTCCGCCATCTACAGCACCGGCGTCAACTACCTCGGACTGCCGGCGGGTGTGGTGCCCATCGGCTTCGCCGGCGGTCTGCCTGCCGGGGTGCAGATCGTCGGCCGCCGCTTCCGCGAAGACCTGATTCTCGACGCGATGGAGGCGATCGAGGCCTCGGTGGGAATCCTCGCGCACACGCTGTGGCAGCGCGAGGAGGGGGCACCTGTGGAAGCCGGCGCGGCGGACTGAAGCCGGCCCGCTCCGCATCGCGCCGTGTGCGCGACGCTCACTTGCGGGCGCAGAGGCGCTGGACGATCTTCGGCGCAGGCGGCGGCACCGCGCGGTACTCGTAGGCGATCACCGTGAGCCGGCCCTCGGCCAGCGCCAGCAGCTCGCCGCGCTCCAGCAGGAAGTCCGGGTTGCGCGGGCGGCCGAAGCGCTCGTTGCCCCGGGCGAAGGTCTCGTAGAGGAAGATGCCGCCGGGCTCGAGGCACGCCACCAGCGGCACCAGCAGGGGGCGGAAGAGGTAGTCCGTCACCACCACCGCATCGAAGCGGCGCCCCCGCAGCGGCTCCGTGCCGGGGCGCTCCAGGTCGCACGCGACCACCTCCACCAGCGGGTCGGCCGCGAGGTCCGCGAGGCCGCTCGTGTCGATGTCGATGGCCGTGACCCTGAGACCCCGCTCGCGCAGGTGGCGGGTGTGCCGGCCGCCGCCGCAGGCGAGGTCCACGACATGGCCGCCCGGCGCGATGAGACCCGCGTGACGGGTAATCCAGGGGGAGGGGTCGCGGGAGCGGTGGCGGTGCATGGCGGCCCTGCCTGCGCGGGATGACGAACCGGCGTGTGGATTCCGGGATTTATGCTACGCTCCCGCAACTCTGGCAGCGAGCCGGGCGCGGCCCATGATCGTGTTCGATCTCAAGTGCGGCAAGGACCACGTGTTCGAGGCCTACTTCGCCGACTCGGAAACCTACGGGCGGCAGGCGAAGGCCGGCGAGATCGCCTGCCCGCTCTGCGGCGACGTCGAGGTGGCCAAGGCGCCGATGGCCCCCAACATCGCGGTCAGCGGCAAGCGCAAGGGCGATCCGGAGCCCGCGGCGACGCCCGCGCCCGCGCCGGCGAAGGCGCCTCCGCGCCAGCCGCCGAGCCCGCCGGAGATGGCCCGCGCCGTGGCGACGCTGCGCCGCATGCGCGCCCACATCGAGCAGAACTTCGACCACGTGGGTCCGAAGTTTCCCGAGGAGGCGCGCAAGATCCACTACGGCGAGGTCGAGCGGCGCAGCATCTACGGCGACGCCACCAGGGAAGAGGTCGGCGAGCTCGCCGAGGAGGGGATCGAGGTCGGCGAGATCCCCTGGGTCCCCCGCCACGACGCGTGAGGCCGGCGGCCCGCACTCAGGCGCGGGGCTTGCGGGCGTGCACGATGTAGTTCACCGAAAGATTGGGGCTGGTGGTCCAGCCGCCGGCGAGCGGGTTGTAGACCATGCCCGTCATGTCGGCGACGCCGAGCCCGTGGCGGCGCAGCAGCCGCACCATCTCCGCCGGGCGGACGAAGCGCTGCCAGTCGTGGGTGCCGGGCGGTAGCCAGCCGAGGACGCGCTCGGCCGCGACGATGCCCAGCGCATAGGCCGCAAGCGTGCGGTTGAGCGTGGCGACGACGAAGGTGCCGCCCGGCTCGACCAGGGCCGCGCAGGCGGCGGCGAAGGCGTCGAGGTCGGCCACGTGCTCGACGATCTCGAGCGCGAGCACCGCGTCGAAGCGCTCGCCGGCCTCTGCCAATGCCTCCGCCGTGGCGTGGCGGTAGTCGATGGCGAGGTCCTGCTCCTCGGCGTGGAGGCACGCGGCCCGGATGTTGGCCTCGGCCGCGTCGATGGCGACCACCTCGGCTCCCAGCCGGCACATGGGCTCGGCCATCAGGCCGCCGCCGCAGCCCACGTCGAGCACGCGGAGGCCCGCCAGCGGCCTGAGCCCCGGCGGCTCCGGCTCGCCCCCGCCCGCCTGCATGTCCCGCACGAGCGCGTCCCGCACGTAGGCGATGCGCACCGGGTTGAGCGCGTGCAGCGCGCGGAAGGCCCCGTGCCGGTCCCACCAGCGCTCGGCGAGGCGGGCGAAGCGCTCGACCTCGGCCAGGTCGACGCTGGGGCCGGCAGGCGCCCCGGCACCCCCTTCGGGCGCGCCGGCGGGCGCCGCCTTCGCGGCCTTCGGCCCTTGCTGCCCGCGTTTCTCTCCCGCCATCGCCTCGTCCCTTCAGGCCCTGCCATCTGCTTGCGCGGCCAAGGCGGAGCCAGTATGTAGGGGCGTCTCCACGACCGGCAAGCGTCGCCTCTCCGGCACGGGCGCGCCCCACCCTATGGCACTCATCGTTCACAAATACGGCGGCACGTCGGTGGCCGACCTCGACCGCATCGACGCCGTCGCCGACCGCGTCAAGGCGTCGTTCGATGCCGGCGACCGTGTGGCGGTGGTGGTCTCGGCGATGGCGGGCACCACCGACCAGCTCGTCAACTGGGTGCGCGCGGCAGCCCCGCTCCACGATGCGCGGGAGTACGACACCGTGGCCGCCGCCGGGGAGCAGATCAGCGCGGGCCTGCTGGCGCTCGCGTTGCAGAGCCGCGGCGTCACCGCGCGCTCGTGGCTCGGCTGGCAGATCCCCATCCGCACCGACGGTGGCCACGGCCGCGCCCGGATCGAGGGGATCGAGACCGAGGAGCTGCACAAGCGCATCGCCCGGCGCGAGGTGCCGGTGGTCGCGGGCTTCCAGGGACTGGGGCCGCTGGGGCGGATCACCACGCTGGGGCGCGGCGGCACCGACACCACGGCGGTGGCGCTGGCGGCGGCGCTCGGCGCCGACCGCTGCGACATCTTCACCGACGTGGAGGGCGTGTTCACCGCCGATCCGCGCATCGTTGCGGCGGCACGCAAGCTGACTAAGATCACCTACGAGGAGATGCTGGAGCTCGCCTCCCTCGGCGCCAAGGTCTTGCAGATCCGCGCCGTCGAGATGGCGATGAAGCACCAGGTGCCGCTTCAGGTGGCCTCCAGCTTCGCCGACGCCCCCGGAACATTCGTGGTCGACGAGGACGACATCGTGGAACAGGAGCGGGTCAGCGGCATCGCCTACAGCCGCGACGAGGCCAAGATCACCGTGGTCGGCGTCGCCGACCGCCCCGGCGTCGCGGCGGGCATCTTCGGGCCGCTGGCGGACGGCAACGTCAACGTGGACATGATCGTGCAGAACATCTCCGCCGACGGCACCACCGACCTCACCTTCACGGTGACCGAGGCTGACCTGGAGCGCTCGATCGCGATCCTGGAGGAGGCGCGAAGCGCCATCGCCTTCGAGCGGCTGGTCGCGGATCGGGGCGTGGTCAAGGTCTCGGTGATCGGCGTCGGCATGCGCAGCCACGCCGGGGTGGCGCAGACGATGTTCGCGGCGCTCGCCGAGAAGGGCATCAACATCCAGGTGATCTCGACCTCGGAGATCAAGATCAGCGTGCTGGTCTCGGAAGACTACACCGAGCTCGCCGTGCGTGCCCTTCACGCGGCCTACGGGCTCGACGACCGTGAGCCCTGAGTTGCGCGACCGCGCGCGGCAGCGGCTCGACGCCTACTGGGCGCGGGGCTGCGCCTTTCTCGGCACGCGCTACGCCATCATGGGCGGGGCCATGTCGTGGGTCTCCGAGCGCAACCTGGTGGCGGCCATCTCGAACGCCGGCGGCTTCGGCGTCGTGGCCTGCGGCTCGCTCGCGCCCGACCAGCTCGCGGACGAGATCGACGGCGTCTACGCGCGCTGCGACAAGCCCTTCGGGGTCAACATCATCGTCATGCACCCGGAGCTCGATGCGCTGGTCGCCACCTGCATCGAGCGCCGCGTGGGCCACGTGGTGCTGGCCGGCGGCATGCCGCCCAGGCGCACGATCGAGGCCCTGAAGGAGGCCGGCACCCGCGTCGTCGCCTTCGCGCCGACGCTGCCGCTCGCGCGCAGGCTCGCCAAGCAGGGCGTCGACGCGCTCATCATCGAGGGCATGGAGGCGGGCGGGCACATCGGCCCGGTCTCCACCAGCGTGCTGGCCCAGGAGGTGCTGCCGCATTTCGACGCAGTCCCGGTCTTCGTCGGCGGCGGCCTCGGGCGCGGCGATGCGATGGCGCTCTATCTGGCGATGGGCGCGAGCGGCTGCCAGCTCGGCACGCGCTTCGTGTGCGCCACGGAATCGATCGCCCATCCCCGCTTCAAGCAGGCGATGATCCGGGCCAATGCGCGCGATGCCCGGCTCTCGGTGCAGATCGACCCGGAATTCCCGGTGATCCCCGTGCGCGCCGTTGCCAACAGGGCGACCGAGCGCTTCGAGGCGTTTCAGCGCGAGACCATCGCGCGCTACCGCGCCGGCGAGATGGAGCTGGCCGAGGCGCGGCTTGCGATCGAGCACTTCTGGGCAGGTGCCCTGCGCAGGGCCGCGATCGAGGGCGATATCGAGAACGGCTCGCTGATGGCGGGCCAGAGCGTCGGCATGGTGAGTGCGGAGCAGCCTACCGGCGAGATCATGGACGAGCTGATCGAACAGGCCGTGAACGCAATCGCGGCGAGCGCCGAACGCGGCGCGGCGGAGAGCGACGGGCGCGCAGGCCCGGCACGTCCTCCGCTTCCGGCGACGGCATGAGGCCCGAGAATGAAGCATGGCATGCATAGAGGTTAAAAGGTTATGCCAAGACCATATGTCCGAATGTTTGCACGCCGCGAAAAGCGGTGTTAGGATAGCAAATCAAGCTGTTAGCATTAGGAGGAGTGACCGCTTGCGTCATTGCTCGGTAACGTTGAGGAATAGTCGGCGAGTTGGGCGGTGGCGCGCACACAACATGGAGCGATTCGGAAGATCGCAAATTGGCGCCTGAGCGTGCGACGCCGGCTGGAGGGGAGGCGCGTGCGCTCGCTGTTGCGGGACGCGAGTCATGAAAGAACCTCTGCGGGTGCCGTTCGAATCGAGCGAACCTGAGTTGGGTGGGCCACGCCTCGTTCACGAAGCGGGCGGCGAGGACAACAATCCCGTCCCCAGCGTCTGCATGGTGCTGCACGAGGCGAGGCTCAGGGGCGGCTACAGCGTCGCCGACGCCGCGCGCGTGCTGCGGATTCAGGAACACTATCTGCAGGCGCTCGAAGACGGCCGCTTCGACGAAATCCCCGGCGACACCTACGCGATCGGTTTCCTGCGAAGCTACTCGGGATTTCTCGGCCTCGAGCCGGACGAGATCATCGAGTCCTTCAAGCGTGAGCGGGGACTCGACAAGGGCGGGCAGCGGCTCGCTTTCCCCTCGCCCACCCGCGACAGCCCCAGGCCGAAGCTCTGGCTCGTCCTCCTCGTCCTCGTGCTGGCCGGCCTCGCCTACGGCGGCTGGCAGTATCAGTCGACCGACGGACAGGTCGCGACGGACCTGGTCGCCGACGTGTCCACCCGGCTGACCGAGGCGGTGGGTCTCGGGGCGGCCGACGGCACGCAGCAAGAGGCTGCGGCAGGGGCGACCGCCACGACCGCGCCCGAGCCGCCTGTGGCGGAAGCCGCCCCGGCGGCGCCCGCTCCGGCGGAGAGTGCTGCAGCGGCGCCGGAGCCGGAGGCAGCGCCGGCACCCGCGGTTCCCGAGGCTGCGCAGGAGCCCGCCCCGGCAGAGCCCATCGTGACGGCCTCGGTCGAGCCCGACCCTGCCCCGACGGCGCCCGCGCCGGAGCCGGAGCCGGCCGCAGCCGCGACCGACGAGCTGTTGGAGGGCGTGCCGGCGGCCGAGAACTGGAGGGAGCCCGCCGCCGGGTCGCAAGTCGAGACGGAGGCCGTCTCCGGGGCCGGGCAGGATGCCGTGGCGATCGAGGCACCGGTGGCCGAGAGCGAGCCGGCCCCGCCGCCGCCCGCAAAGGTCGAGGCCGCGTCCGCGGTGGCGTCCGACGAGCCGGTCGATCCGGCCGCGCTGGCGCCGCCGTCCTACCCGGCACAGCCCTCCGCGCCGGCCGCCGCGTCCGAGACGACTGCCACGTCCGAGGTGGCCGAGGCCTCGGGAGCATCCGGGCCGGCTGCGGAGAGTGACAGCCAGCGCCCGGCGATGGTGGCGCCCCTCGACCTGGCATCCGCCTCCGCCGGCGGTACCGATTCCGGCGAGGCGCGGGACGCCGAAGCTGCAGCACCGGATCAGGCGGCGGCGGTCGATGCGGCGCCGGAGCCGGCGGTCGAAGCGCCGGCGCAGCAGAGCGCCAGCCTCTCGGGCAGCGGCGACAGCGGCGACGCCACGCTCGTCGCGTCTCCCGAGCCGGAATACGTGCCCAAGGTCTACGGGCGCAGCAATCTCGACGTGCGCGTGGTCATCACGGCGGTCAACGACAGCTGGGTCCAGGTTCAGGGCCCCGACAACGAGCTGCTGCTGACCCGTATCCTGCACACCGGCGATTCCTACCGCGTGCCGGACCGGCCCGGCCTGGTCATGGTGACCGGCAATGCCGGCGGCCTCAAGGTCCGGGTCGACGACGCGCCGGCGCCGGCGCTGGGGCCAGTGGGCGTGGTCCTGCGCAACATCGCTCTCGATCCCGAGCGCCTGCTCGCCGGCACCGCCACCGCCAGATAGGCGCCGGCGGCCGCGCCGCCGCTTGCCGGGATCGCCGAATCGAGTCAGTAAATCCGGCGCCGCCGCCATGCCGGCGGCATGGCCGGCACCGTTCGGGAACCCAGACAGTGCGCAAACTGCAGCCGGTGCGTGGAACGCACGACCTCGCGGCGGACGAGATGCGCCGCCACCGCCACGTCACGGAGCACGCGCGCACGCTCGCCGCCCGCTACGGCTTCGCCGAGGTCGCGACGCCGATCTTCGAGTTCAGCGACGTCTTCCGCCGCACCCTCGGCGACACCTCGGACATCGTGACCAAGGAGATGTACACCTTCACCGACCGGAGCGGGGCGGAGATCACGCTCCGGCCCGAGAACACCGCCGGCGTCGCCCGCGCCGTGATCGGCGGCTCGCTCGGCCAGGGCCGGCCGGTCAAGTGCTTCTACGCCGGGCCGATGTTCCGCTACGAGCGGCCGCAGAAGGGCCGGCTGCGCCAGTTCCACCAGATCGGCGTCGAGCTGATCGGCGCGTCCGAGCCGCTTGCCGACATCGAGGTGATCGCCTGCGGCGCACACCTGCTCGAGACGCTTGGCGTGCTGGAGAAGGTCACGCTCGAGATCAACACGCTGGCCGACGAGGAGAGCCGCCGCAGCTACCGCGACGCGCTGGTTGCGTATCTGCGGGCCCGCGAGGACGCGCTCTCCGACGAGAGCCGGGAGCGGCTGCGGCGCAACCCGCTGCGCGTCCTCGATTCCAAGGACGAGGGCGATCGCGCGGTGCTGGCCGACGCGCCCGTCATCGACGAGCACCTGAGCGCCGAGGCCGCGGCCTTCTTCGACGCCGTGTGCGAGGGGCTGGCCGGGCTCGGCATCGCGTTCGCCCGTAACCCGCGCCTGGTGCGCGGGCTCGACTACTACTGCCACACGGCCTTCGAGTTCACGACCGAGGCCTTGGGCGCCCAGGGCGCGGTGCTGGCCGGCGGCCGCTACGACGGCCTGGTGGAGACCATGGGCGGGCCGCCCACGCCGGGCGTCGGCTGGGCCGGCGGGATCGAGCGGCTGGCGGCGCTGGTGGGCGAGGTTGGGGCCCCGTCCCGCCCCATCGCCATCGTCCCCCTGGGCGCGCGGGCCGAGGCCGTGGCGCTCGGGCTCGCGCAGCGGCTCAGGCACGAGGGCTTCGCGGTGGAGCTCACCTATCGCGGCTCGCTGTCGAAGCGGATGAAGCGCGCCAACCAGGCGGGCGCGGCGGCTGCGGTCATCCTCGGCGACGACGAGATGGCGCGGGGCACGGCCACGATCCGCGACCTCGACAGCGGCGAGCAGGTCGAGGCGCCCGAGGCAGAGCTCGCCACCCGTCTCGCCCGCTACGCGCCTGCCCCATGAGCGCCCGGGCCGGGTTCGAGGAGCGCCTGGACCGGGTGCTCGCCCGCCACGGCGAGCTGAGCCGCGCGCTCTCGGCCCAGCCGCCGCCGGCCCCCGACGAGCTCGCCAGGCTCTCGCGCGAGTACACCCGGCTCTCGCCCATCGTCGATGCGATCGCCGCGCTCCGCGCCGCCCGCGAGGAGGCCGAGGAGCTGCAGGCCATGGCCGAGGACGCCGACAGCGAGCCCGAGATGCGGGCGCTGGCGGAGGCGGAGCGGGCCGAGCTGCTGGCGGCCATGCCCGGGCGGGAGGAGGCGCTCAAGCTGCTCCTGCTGCCGGCGGACGAGGCCGACGAGCGCGACGCGATCCTCGAGATCCGCGCCGGCACCGGCGGCGAGGAGGCCGCGCTCTTCGCCGGCGACCTGTTGCGCATGTACCAGCGCTACGCCGAGGCCCGGCGCTGGCGCTTCGAGCTGATGTCGCTCTCGGAAACCGGCCTCGGCGGGGTCAAGGAGGGGGTGGCCTCCATCGGCGGGCGCGACGCCTACGCCCGGCTCAAGTTCGAATCGGGCGTCCACCGCGTGCAAAGGGTGCCGGAGACCGAGGCCGGCGGGCGCATCCACACCTCGGCCGCGACCGTCGCGGTCCTGCCCGAGGCCGAGGACGTCGACATCGCGCTCGACGAGAAGGATCTGCGCATCGACGTCTACCGCTCCAGCGGCCCCGGCGGGCAGAGCGTCAACACCACGGACAGCGCGGTGCGCATCACCCACCTGCCGTCCGGCATCGTCGTCACCCAGCAGGACGAGAAGTCGCAGCACAAGAACAAGGCCAAGGCCATGAAGGTGCTGCGCGCCCGGCTCTACGACCGGGAGCGCGCGTTGCGCGACGCAGAGCGCGCGGCGGCGCGGCGCGGCCAGGTGGGCTCCGGCGACCGCTCGGAGCGGATCCGCACCTACAACTTCCCCCAGGGGCGGGTGAGCGATCACCGCATCAACCTCACCCTCTACAAGCTGGACAAGGTGCTGAGCGGCGAGGCGCTGGACGAGGTGATCGACCCGCTGATGACGGCAGACCGGGCGGCCCGCCTCGCCGAGGCCGAGTGAGCGCCGCCGGCGAGAGCCGGGCCGCCGCGCTCG
>JAJDXK010000022.1 GCA_022823305.1 Alphaproteobacteria bacterium | reverse complement strand
GCTCGGCCTCCGGTGGCGCCGTGCTCGCGGCGGCCGCCCGGTCGCGGCGCTCGGCCTCGCGGGCTTCGGCAACCGCGCGTGGCTGCGCGGGCGGCGGCGGCGGCTCGTCCATGATCAGGCTCGAGAAGCGTCCCTTCTCTCCCCGTTCCACCTGGACGTAGCGGCCCTGGGGAAGCTCGATCTCGACCCGTGCGATGCGCGGCTCGAATCCGGGCACCGGCTGCTTCGTCACCCGCACGGTGATGCCGGCGGGGAGGCGGCGCGGGTTGAACACCCGGCGCAGGCTCTGCACCAGGGCGACCGCCTCGGGCCTGCGCACGTCCGCGTCGAGCAGCAGGTCCAGCAGCGTGCTGCCGGCGTGCAGGGTGTAGCGCAGCGCGAAGGGTTCCGGCGCAGGTTCGCTCGCAGGCTCGCTCGCGGGCGCTTCGGCGCTCTGCCGCTCGCCTTCGAGCTCGGCAGTGACGGGCTGTGCGCTGGCAGGCTGTGCGCTGGCGGGTTGCGCGGTGGCGGGCTGTGCGGTAGCGGGTGCCGGGGTCTCGGCCTCGGCAGGGGTCGGCTTTTGCGGGGGCAGATCGTATTCCGCAACCGTTGCGGGCGCCGCAAGGGAGGCCGGTGCCGGGGCGGCGGCCGGCGCAGGCTCGGGCGCGAGCCGTGCGGCACGGA
The DNA here is from genome assembly GCA_022823305.1 of Alphaproteobacteria bacterium. Taxonomy (GTDB): domain Bacteria; phylum Pseudomonadota; class Alphaproteobacteria; order UBA828; family UBA828; genus WTGU01. Next base: position 20,136 of record JAJDXK010000022.1, on the reverse strand, counting down.
GCGCGGTGCCGGTGGTGCGGCGCGCGGCGAAGCCGCCGCCATCGGTGCGGATCACTGCCACCGCCGCGTCGTCGTCGAGATGGAGCGCGACGCCCTGCAGGATGGGCGCGCCGTTCGCATCGCGGCCTGCCACGATCTCGATGGCGTGACCCGGCATCAGGTCGCGTGGGTCGAATCTCGTCTGCAGCGCGCTGACGACGGCGTCGACGGTCTCGCCGTCGACCCCGTGGCGGTACAGGATGCCGCCGATCATCTCGTTGCGCCGCACCGTGACGGTAAGGCCGTCACGCTCGAACGCGACCTCCGAGAGCGGGACCGGGCGGGTGAGGGGAATACTGGTGCGGCGCGCCTGATAGCCGCCCCTGGCGGTGCGGGTCGCCTCGACGAAGCGTGCCGAGCCGGTCTGCACGCTGACCGCGACCGGGATGCGCGGGCTCTCGCCCTCCACCCTGAACAGGAGCCGCACCTCGCGGCCCGCGCGCAGGCGCCGCAGGTTGGTCCTCTTCTGGACCGCCCTGGAGATACGGTCGATATCGACCGCCTCGATGCCGGCCCTGTGCAGCAGGAGGGAGAGTGAATCGCCGCGCGCGACGCGGAGGGTCTCCAGCTCCGTTTCGGCCTCGGGCGCCGCGAGCACGGCCTGCGTCGGCACGCTCAGGCCCGCCGCCACCGCCGCGAGCAGGGCGAGGCCCGCGAGGCGGCACATCCAGCGGCGAGGTCGGCGTCCCATGCTCAGAAGCTGTTCCTAGCCCATGCGCACGTGCGTCGCCTCGTCAGTCGGCGGCGACGGACAACCGCCAACCCTGAACACACGCCGGCAGTCTGTCAATTGCGGGGAGGGAAGGTCGATCGGGAATTGCTCCGTCCTCCGGCACGGGAACGCCCCCTGTGCGCATGGCCGGCCGCCAGCGGCGGCCGCGAGCCTCAACCCTGGCTGCTGGCTCCGGAACGGCGGCCGGTGCCCGCCGCAGCCGTCTGCAGCCGCGTGATCTCGTCCTTCACCTTGAGCTTGCGGCGCTTCAGGTAAGTCAGCGACAGCCCGTCCGGAGCCGGCCGCCGCGCCTCCTCCTGGATCGCCCGCTCAAGCCCGGCATGCCTCGCCGCAAGTGTGGCGAGATACTCGTCGACCCCGATCTCGAAGACCAGCGCGACGGGGTCGATTCGCGAATACATTGTCTCGATGAATCTCTAGAGCGGTCTCGATACGGGCATGAGGCGGAACCTGCCAAGGACGTCCACGACTCTCTCGCCAGTATGTCACAACGACCTCACCACTGCCATGTCGTATTGCCTGCGCCACCGTCGAGACGTGCCGGGGTCGACGTGCCGGGCCGTGTCGCGGCAAGGCCGGTGCTGCCCATCCGGCTGTCGGTTTGCGCCCTCCCGGTGTATGAGCCTTGGCGCAGGCGGCGCGTGGCATCGGGCGGCGGCGCCGGAAGCGGCGGCGAAAGGCAGGCGGCCTTGGGCATGACGGCTGGCAGGCGGCGGGCGGCGGCGATGCCCGACCGGGTGCGGTGAGCCTCGCCGTATCCCTGGCTGCGGGCGGTGCCAGCCTCGCGGCCGCAGCGGCTCTCACCGGTCTCGTGCGCGGGCTGCTGCGCCGCCACGGGGTCGTGGACCGGCCCAACGAGCGCTCCAGCCATCAGGGAGACGTGCCGCGCGGCGGCGGCATCGCCGTCGTCGGCGTGCTTCTCGCAGCCTGGCTCGCGCTCTGGCTGTGGGGCGCCAGCACCGGCTGCGGGGCGCTCTTCTGGGTGGCGCTCGCGGGCGCGCTCGGACTGGCCGCGGTGTCCTGGCTCGACGACATGCGCGGCGGGCTCCCCGCGTGGCACCGCCTCGCGGTGCATATCGCGGCGGTGGGCGCGGGGATGCTGGCGCTCCCCGGCGACGCGCTGGTCTTCCAGGGCCTCCTTCCGCCCCTGGCCGACCACGCGCTGGCGGCGCTGGCCTGGCTCTGGTTCGTGAACCTGTTCAACTTCATGGACGGGATCGACGGCATCAGCGGCGTCGAGGGCGCGAGCCTCGGGCTCGGCGCCTTCCTGCTGGCGCTGCTGGGCGCGGTGCCGGCGGGGCTCGGCCCTCCCGGGCTGGCGCTGGCGGGCGTCTCGCTCGGCTTCCTGCTCTGGAACTGGCATCCCGCGAAGATCTTCCTCGGCGATGTCGGCAGCGTTCCGCTCGGCTACCTGGCGGGCTGGCTCATGCTGGCGCTGGCGGCCTCCGGCGCCTGGCAGGCGGCGCTGCTGCTGCCCGCCTACTACCTGGCGGACGCGACGCTCACGCTGCTTCGCCGCCTGCTGCAGCGGCGGCGCATCTGGCAGGCGCACCGCGAGCACTTCTACCAGCGCGTGGTGGCGGCGGGCTGGAGCCACGGGCGTGCGGCGGCGCTCATCGCCGCCAACAACCTCCTGCTGGTGGCGCTGGCGGTCGCTTCGCAGAACGGCATCGCCGCCACCGCCGCCGCGCTCGCGGCAGGCGCGATACTTGTCGCAGCCCTGCTGTGGTATCTTCGGGCCGCGGCTCGGGCACCATGCGGCACATCGGCACACGCTTCATCGTGAACCGCGCGTACGCGGTAGCGGCGCACGACGTGACCATGGCGGGCGTGTCGTTCGCGCTCGCCCTGCTGCTGCGCCACGGGCTCGGCTCCTTCTGGGAGATGTCGAGCGGCTTCTTCGTCGAGGGGATCCTGCTCTTCACCGCGGTCTCGGCGCTGATCTTCTGGCGCACGCGCATCTACCGCGGGGTCTGGCGCTACACCGCGCTGCGCGACGTGGTGCTGGTGGTGCAGGCGGCGAGCCTCGCGGTGCTGATCTTCGTGCCGATCCTGTTCGCGCTGACGCGGCTCGAGGCCTATCCCCGCTCCGCCCTCCTCATCAACTGGTTCATCCTGATCGCGCTCCTGGTGGGCCCGCGCGTGATCTACCGCGCGGTGCTGGACGGCAGCCTCGCCGGCGTGCTGCGGCGGGGCGGCGCGGCCGGGCGGCAGATTCCGGTGCTGCTGCTGGGCGCGGGCGACAACGCCGAGCTCTTCATCAGCGCCACCATGCGGGGCTCGTCCGCGAGCTACCGCGTCGTCGGCATCGTGGACGACGACGCAAGCAAGGCGAAGCGCCGCATCCACGGCGTGCGAATCCTCGGCACGACCGACGAGCTGCCGCAGATCCTGCGTTCGCTGCGGGCGCGCGGGGCGGGGCCTCACCGCGCGGTGCTGACCACCCCCGATGCGGACCCCGACCGCCTCCGCGCCCTGCTCGGGGCGTGCGAGGCGCTCGGGCTGCCGCTCTCGCGCCTGCCGGAGCTCACCGATTTCCGCCCCGGTGTCGCGAGCGAGATCGACGTGAGGCCGGTACGCCTCGAGGACCTGCTTGGGCGCCCGCAGGCCGCGCCCGACCGCGCCGCAATGCGCGCGCTCGTCAACGGCCGGCGGGTCTGCATCACCGGGGCCGGCGGCACCATCGGCGGGGAGCTCGCGCGCCAGATCGCCGAGGACGGGCCGGCGCACCTCACGCTCATCGACAGTGCCGAATACAACCTCTACCGCATCGACATGGAGCTCGACGAGGCCCATCCCGGCCTCGCGCGCAGCACCGTGCTGGGCGACGTGCGCGACCCCGGCCGCCTCGCGTCGACCTTCGCCCGCGAGCGGCCCGAGCTGGTGTTCCACGCGGCCGCGCTCAAGCACGTGCACATGGTCGAGACCAACCCCAACGAGGGCGTGCTCACCAACGCCGTCGGCACCCGCAACGTGGCCGATGCCTGCCTCGAATCGGGCGTCGGCGCGATGGTGCTGGTCTCCACCGACAAGGCGGTGAACCCGGCGAGCGTCATGGGCGCGACCAAGCGCATCGCCGAGAGCTACTGCCAGGCGCTGGCCGCCTCGCCCGAGGCCGGCACCCTGCGCCTGGTGACGGTGCGCTTCGGCAACGTGATCGGCTCCTCCGGCTCGGTGGTGCCGCTCTTCCAGCGCCAGATCGCGGCCGGCGGCCCGGTGACCGTGACCGACCCCGACGTCGCCCGCTACTTCATGACGACGCGGGAAGCGGTGCAGCTCCTGCTCCAGGCCTCCGCCCTCGGCGCGGGCGAGGAAGGCGGCGGCATCTACGTGCTCGACATGGGCCAGCCGATCAGGATCGTCGATCTCGCGCGGCAGATGATCCGCCTCGCCGGGCTCGCGCCCGACAAGGACATCGAGATCGTGTTCACCGGCCTCAGGCCCGGCGAGAAGAAGGACGAGGCGCTCTTCCACCCGGCCGAGCCGCTGGTCGCGACCGACACGCCGGGCATCCTCCGGGCCGAATCGCGGCCCGCGGACCTCGCGCTCATGCGGCGCCGGCTCGACCAGCTCCAGGCCGCGGCCCGCGACCGGCGCACGGCGGACGCGCTGGCGCTGGTGGCGGCGATGGTGCCCGAGTACGAGCGGAGCGGCGGCGATCCTTCCGCCGCCCCGGCCGACGCCGGGCTCGCGCGCTAGCCGGCCTGCCCGCCACGACCCAGCCCCGGGGAGCAGTTGAATGCCCGATACGCAAGGCCGGCCCATCGCCCGCGCCCTCATCTCGGTCTCGGACAAGACCGGGCTCGTGCCCTTCGCGTCTGCGCTCGCCGCTCACGGCGCCGCCATCCTGTCCACCGGCGGCACCGCGCGCACCCTGCGCGACGCCGGCATCGCCGTCACCGACGTCTCCGACCACACGGGCTTTCCCGAGATCATGGACGGCCGGGTCAAGACCCTGCACCCGGCGATCCACGGCGGCATCCTCGCGCGCCGGGAGGACGCCGGGCACCGCGCCGCGATGGCGGCGCACGGCATCGCCGGCATCGACCTGGTCGCGGTCAACCTCTACCCCTTCGAGGAGGCGGTGCGCGAGGGCGCGGCGCTCGAGCGCTGCATCGAGACCATCGACATCGGCGGCCCGGCGATGATCCGGGCGGCGGCGAAGAACCACGAGGACGTGACCGTGGTGGTGCAGCCCTCGGACTACGAGGCGGTGACGGCGGAGATGGAGGCACTGGGCGGCGCCACCAGCCTCGACCTGCGCCGGCGGCTGGCGGCGACGGCGTTCGCGCGCACGGCCGCCTACGACGCCGCCATCGCCCGCCGCCTCGCAGCCGAGGCCGCAGACGAGGGCCTGCCCGCCCGCTTCGTGCTGGGCGGCGAGCGCCGGAGGCTGCTGCGCTACGGCGAGAACCCGCACCAGAGCGCCGCGCTCTACGTCGACCCCGCGGCGGCGCCCGGCCTGGCCCAGGCCGCGCTGATCCAGGGCAAGGAGCCGAGCTACAACAATCTGGCCGACGCCGAGGCGGCGCATGCGCTGGTGCGCGAGTTCGGCCCGCCCGCCGTCGCCATCATCAAGCACGGCAACCCTTGCGGCGTCGCCCTCGGCGACACCCTCGCCGGGGCCTACGAAAAGGCGCGGGCCTGCGATCCGGTGAGCGCCTTCGGCGGCGTCATCGCGGCCAACCGGGCGCTCGACGGCGAGACCGCGCGCGCGATCACGGGCCTCTTCACCGAGGTGGTGGTGGCGCCCGAGGCGGACGAGGACGCGCGCGCCGCGCTGGGGGCCAAGGGCGATCTTCGCGTGCTCCTCACCGGCGCCGCCGGGGGCGGCCACGGGCTCGTGGTGCGCACCCTCGGCGACGGCTTCCTGGTGCAGACTGCGGATTCCGCGCGCGCCGACCCCGCCGCGCTCGAGACCGTGACCAGGCGGGCGCCGACGGAGGCGGAGCGGGCCGACCTCCTCTTCGCCTTCACCGTCGCCAAGCACGTGAAGTCGAACGCCATCGTCTACGCCAAGGGGGGCGCCACGGTGGGCATCGGCGCGGGCCAGATGAGCCGCGTCGATTCCGCCCGGATCGCGGCGCAGAAGGCGGCGGACGCCTCCGCCGCCGCCGGCGAGCCCCGCTCGCGGGCGGCGGGCTGCGTGGTGGCGTCGGACGCGTTCTTCCCCTTCGCGGACGGGCTGCTGGCGGCGGCCGCAGCCGGCGCCACGGCGGTGATCCAGCCCGGCGGCTCGAAGCGCGACGCCGAGGTCATCGCCGCGGCCGACGAGAAGGGCCTTGCCATGGTCTTTACCGGGCTGCGCCACTTCCGCCACTAGGGCTCGCGCCGATGATCGTCGTCTTCGGCTCGATCAACGTCGATCTCCTCTTCGCCGTCGATTCGCTGCCGCGCGCGGGCGAGACGGTGCTGTGCGCCGGATACCGGGCCGCGGCAGGCGGCAAGGGGCTCAACCAGGCGGTCGCCGCGGCGCGGGCCGCCGCGGCGCCTGCGCTTCCGGTCAGGATGGTCGGCCGCGTCGGGCCGGACGGCTTCGCGCCCATGGCCCTCGCGGCGCTCGAGGAGGCGGGCGTCGACGCGGGCGCGGTGACGGAGAGCGCGCTGCCCACCGGCTGCGCCGCCGTGATCGTGGACGGTGAAGGCGAGAACCAGATCACCGTGGCCAGCGGGGCCAACACCGACCTTGCGCCGCAGGCGCTGCCCGACGCGTGGCTCGGGCCGGGGACGGTGCTGGTCCTGCAGATGGAGGTGCCGTTGGAATCGAACTGGGCCGTGGTCGAGCGGGCCAGGGCGCGGGGCGCGCGCGTGGTGCTCAACCTCGCGCCCGCGAAGCCGGTACCCGCAGAGGTGCTGCCCGCCCTCGACCTGCTGGTGCTGAACGAGATCGAGGCCGGGATGCTGGCCGCCGCCCACGGGCTGGACGCGGGCGCGGGCGAGGATGCCGCCCGTGCCATCGGCCGGCGCCACGGCGTGACCACGGTGGTGAGCCTGGGCAGCGCCGGCGCCGCCGCCTTCGCTCCCGACGCGGCCTGGCGCTGCGGCGCGCTCGCGATCGAGCCGGTGGACACGGTGGGCGCGGGCGATGCCTTCGTCGCCGGCCTCGCCCTCGGCCTCGAGGCGGGGGCGCCGCTGCCCGACACGCTGCACCGGGCGAGCGTCATCGGCGGCCTCGCCTGCTTGCGTGAGGGGGCGGCTCCCGCGATGCCGTCTGCAGCTCGGGTCGAGGCGCGGCTGGCCGGGCTCGCCCCGGCGCAGCCTCTCGATCTATGACGAGGCGGCTTCCGCTCGTTCGGGGAAGAGGCCCTTGAGGCCCTGTTCCGAGGCCTCGCACACGCCCCGGTCGGTGATCAGCGCGGTGACCAGCCGCGCAGGCGTCACGTCGAAGGCGTAGTTCGCGGCGCGGCTTCCGGCGGGCGTCAGCGCCACGGTCGTCTCCTGCCCGGCGGCATCGCGCCCGGTGATGGTGAGCACCTCGTCCTCGTCCCGCTGCTCGATCGGGGTCTCGGCGCCGTCGGCCAGCGACCAGTCGATGGTCGGATGCGGCAATGCGACGTAGAAGGGCACGCCGTTGTCGCCGGCCGCGAGCGCCTTCAGGTAGGTACCGATCTTGTTGCAGACGTCGCCGTGCGCGGTGGTGCGGTCGGTGCCGGTGATGCAGAGGTCGACCATGCCGCGCTGCATCAGGTGGCCGCCGGCGTTGTCCACGATCACCGTGTGCGGCACGCCGTGGCTGGCCAGCTCCCACGCGGTGAGCGCGGCGCCCTGGTTGCGGGGCCTGGTCTCGTCGACCCAGACGTGGACCGGAATCCCCTTGTCGTGGGCCATGTAGAGCGGCGCCAGCGCGGTGCCCCAGTCGACCGCGGCGAGCCAGCCGGCGTTGCAGTGGGTGAGCACGTTGACCGGGCCCTGCCTGCCTTCCGCGGCCCGCTCCACCAGGGCGAGCCCGTTCTCCCCGATCGCCCGGTTGATCGCCACGTCCTCGTCGCAGATCTCGCCGGCCCGGCGGTAGGCGGCGGCGGCGCGCTCGCCCGCAGGCAGGGGGCGGAGTCTCCGGCCCAGATCCTCGAGCGCCCAGCGCAGGTTGACCGCGGTCGGCCGGGTGCCCGCGAGGAGCGCGATGGCGTCCTCCAGGCTGGCATCGCCCGCATCGTCGGCGAGCGCCAGCGCCACGCCGTAGGCCGCGGTCGCGCCGATGAGAGGGGCGCCGCGCACCACCATGGTCCTGATCGCGTTGGCGGCGTCCGCGACGGTGGCGAGCCGGCGCGTCGCGAAGCTGTGCGGAAGCCGCGTCTGGTCGATGACGACGACCGTGCGCCCGTCCCCGTCCAGCCAGATGCTGCGGTAGGGCCGGCCGTCCACCTTCATGTGGCGACGCCGGCCTTCGTCATCATGTCGTAGCGCACGCGGTTGTGGGCCTCGACCGGGTCCACGCCCTGGCGCACCGCCTCCACGATGCCCTCCTCGATGCTCTTGAAGAGCGTCGAGTAGGCTAGCACCTCGGACGCACGCGACTGGGGGACGATGCAGACCCCGTTCTCGTCGGCGAGGACGATGTCGCCCGGCTCGACGGGGATGCCGCCGAGGCGCACGGGGATGCCGTAGCCGGCGCAGGCGCAGCGGTCGCGGATCGAGCGCTGGATGAAGCCCCGCCCGTAGACGGGCAGGTTCAGCGTCTTGTACTCGTCGATGTCCCGGGTGACGCCGTCGATCACCGTGCCGACGAGGCCGAACTGCCGGGTGGTGAAGCCGGCGACGCCGCCGTAGCTGTTCACGTCGGTCCGCCCGCCCTGGTCGATCACCAGGACATCGCCGGCATTGCCCCGCTTGACCGCCTCCAGGGTGCCGAGCACCGGCGATTCCTCGGCTTCGCCCGCCGGCACCAGCTTCAGCGTGGCGGCGGGACCCACGATCTTGCCGCAGCCGCTCCAGAGCGGGCCGATGCCTTGCGGTGCTCCGTCGATTCCGGCCCGGTCGAGGCCGTCCGACACGTTGGCTGTCGAGAGACGGCGGTAGCCATCGACCATTCCCTTGAGGTCAGCTGCAGACATGTTCGTTACTGCTCCTTCGGCAAGTCAAACCGCGCTTCCTTGGCTCGGACCAGTGCCGAGACCAGGCTGTTGCAGGGGGCTTCCAGGCCCAGCGCCAACGCTTCCGGCGGTATAGCGCCGTTGATCGCATCGATCTCCGACCGGCGGCCGGACATGTGGTCCAGCAGCATGGATGGGCGCGCGTCGGGGATCTTGGCGCCGAAGTCGCGCACGTAAGCCACGGGGTCGTCGATGTCAAGTCGTATGTTCCTGGCGCGGGCGACCCGATAGGCCTCCTGCGCGCAGCCGGAGGCGATGGGCCATGCGTCCGGGTCCTCGATGATCGCGCCGACGGTGAGCCCCGTGAGCGCTGCCGTGCCGCTGTAGCAGACGTTGCAGATGAGCTTCTCCCAGACGAGCTGCGCGATGTCGTCGAAGCACTTGACCGTGAACCCCGCGTCCCGCCAGAGCGCAGCGATGCGCTCCAGCCGGGGGGTCACGGCGCCGTCCGACTCACCCAGCCGCACCAGCTCCATGCCGTTGTGATGGGCATGGCCCGGCGCCCTGATGGAGGCGCCGAAGCCCCCCACCACGCCGACGATCACGCGCTCCGGCCCGACGATCCGGGCCACCTTCGCCGCGCTTCCCAGGCCGTTCTGGATGGTGAGCACCGGGGTCTCGGGGCCGAGCAGGGCGCGGGCGCCCGCGGCCGCCACGTCCACCTGCGGTGCCTTGGTGGCGATGATGACGAGGTCGCAGGGGCCGGCGGCGGCAGGGTCTGTGGTAGCGCCCAGCGCCACGGTGCGGTCGCCGCTCGCGCCCTCGAGCCGCAGCCCCTTCGCGGCGATCGCGTCGACGTGCTCCCGCCAGGTGTCGACGGCCCAGACCTCGTTTCCGGCATCGGCCATGAGCGCCGCATAGACGCAGCCCATGGCGCCGGCGCCGACGATTGCGATCTTCATGCTCGTTCATGCTCCCCTGGTTGTGGGACGCAGACTGTGACAGTGGCAAGAAACGAGGGTTAAGGGGAACCGATTCGTTCGCCGTGCTCCGCGCACCGTTCCTCGGCGAGCGCCACGAAGGGCTCGGTGACCGCATCGGGCGCGGGGAGCGAGCTCTGGTCCTCGCCGGGGTAGGCGCGGCGGCGGAGCTCCGTCGCCACCGGGCCGGGGTCGAGCAGGTTGACCCGGAGCCGGCTGCGCCTCACCTCCGCCGCGTAGCAGCGGACCAGCGCCTCGAGCCCCGCCTTGCTCGCCGCATAGGGAGCCCAGAACGCCCGGACCTCGTGCGCCGCGGCGGCGGTGACGAAGATCGCCCGGCCCGAGGGCGAGGCGCGCAGCAACGGGTCGAGGCTGCGGATCAGGCGCCAGTTGGCGCCGAGGTTGAGGGCGATTGTCCGCTCCCAGTCCTCGGGCGCGTGGTGACCGGTCGGGCTGAGCTGCCCCAGCATGGCCGCGTTGGCGACGAGGATGTCGAGGCGGCCGAAGCGCTCGGCCAGCGCGGCGCCGAGGCGGTCGATGCGCTCGCCGTCGCAGAGGTCCATCGGCACCAGCGTCGCGCTCTCGCCCGTTGCGCCCTGCACCGCGTCGTCGACCTCCTCCAGCCCGCCCGTGGTGCGGGCGACGAGGACGAGGCGCGCGCCCTCGGCGGCGAAGCGGCGCGCGACCGCGGCGCCGATGCCGCGCGAGGCGCCGGTGACGAGCGCGATGCGCCCGGCGAGACGGGGCGCGGCCACGGCGTCCCTTATGCGGTCTCGGCCAGGAGGGAGAGCTGCGCCGGCGGCTCGCCGGACTGCTGATCCGAGAGCGCGATGGGGTAGTCGCCGGAGAAGCAGGCGTCGCAATAGCTGGGTTTCGCCGAGTCTCGCCCCGGCTCGCCCATCGCCCGGTAGAGGCCGTCGATGGAGAGGAAGGCGAGGCTGTCGACGCCGATGGAGCGCGCCATGGCGTCGACATCGTGGCGCGCGGCGAGGAGCTGCTCCCGCGCCGGCGTGTCGACGCCGTAGAAGCAGGAGTGCGCGGTCGGCGGGCTGGCGACGCGCATGTGCACCGTCGCGGCGCCGGCCGAGCGCACCATCTCGACGATCTTGGTGGACGTCGTGCCGCGCACGATGCTGTCGTCGACGAGCACGACCCGCTTGCCCTCCAGGATGCGGCGGTTGGCGTTGTGCTTGAGCTTGACGCCGAAGTGCCTGATCCGGTCGGTCGGCTCGATGAAGGTGCGCCCGACGTAGTGGTTCCGGATGATGCCGAGCTCGAAGGGCAGGCCCGCCTGCGCGGCATAGCCGATCGCCGCCGGCACGCCGGAATCGGGCACCGGCACCACGACATCCGCCTCCGCCGGCGCCTCGCGGGCGAGCTCGGCGCCGATCAGCCTGCGCGCCTCGTAGACGCCGATCCCCTCCGCCACGCTGTCGGGCCTCGCGAAATAGATGTACTGAAGACGCAGAAGCGCTTCGGCGCAGGCCGGAAGGGCTTGATGCTCTCGACCCCCCGGTCGCTGACGATGACCAGCTCGCCCGGCTCGATATCGCGCACGTGGCGCGCGCCGATGATGTCGAAGGCCACCGTCTCCGAGGCCAGGATCATGGCACCGTCGAGCTGGCCCAGCACCAGCGGGCGCACGCCGTAGGGGTCGCGCACGCCGATCAGCGAGTCCCTGGTCAGCGCCACCAGCGAGTAGGCGCCGCGCACCCGCCCCAGCGCCTCGATCATGCGCTCGACCAGTTGCGCTCGCCGGCTGATGGCGATCAGGTGGACGATCACCTCGGTGTCGGAGGTGGACTGGAAGATGCAGCCGCGCGAGACCAGGTCGGCGCGGAGCGAGAGCGCGTTGGTGAGGTTGCCGTTGTGGGCGATGCTGAGCCCGCCGGTGGCGAGGTCCGCGAAGAGCGGCTGGATGTTGCGCACCTCGGGCGCGCCCTGGGTCGAGTAGCGGTTGTGGCCGATCGCCGCCCGGCCCTCGAGGGCGTCGATCACCTCGCCCGAGGAGAAGATGTCGCCCACCCGCCCCAGCGCCCGATGCGAATGGAAGAGCGTGCCGTCGCTGCTGACGATCCCGGCGGATTCCTGGCCCCGGTGCTGCAGCGCGTGCAGGCCGAGCGCCGCGTGGGCGGCCGCGTCCGGGTGCCCGAAGATGCCGAAGACGCCGCACTCCTCGCGCAGCGTGTCGCCGTCGTCCGCATCTCCGGTCCAGGGTGCCGCCATCATTCGACGCTCTCGCTCAGCCCGTCGAGCTGCTGCCGCTCGCGGTCGCTGTAGCCGGTCTCGCCGTCGTCCTGCTCGCGCTCGGCAGGCACCGGCTCGGTAAGTTCCTTCACGCTGCGCTCGCGGCCGTCCTCGAAGGTCTCCTCGATGTGCCTGGTCCCTTCCTCGGCGACCTCTTCCGGCACGACCTCGCGCAGCGCGGCGACGCCCTGCTTGATATAGGGCAAGGTCCTGGCTTCGTCGACCCAGGGCGGCCAGTCGCTCCGCTGCACCACCGAGCCGAAGAGCATGTAGGCGATGCAGACCAGCGCCGCCCCGCGCAGGATGCCGAAGATGAAGCCGAGCGTGCGGTCCAGCGCGCCGCCCCGGCTCCGCTGGATGCGGCCCGAGATGATCTGGTTGACGATCGTGAGCACGATCAGCACGACGACGAACACCACGAGCCCGGCGACCACGTCGGCGATCAGCACGGAGTCCGGGATCAGGTCGCGGGCGATCGGCCGGGTGTGGGGGAAGGCGAAGAAGGTGGCGATGCCGGCGCCGACCCAGGCGCCGATGCCCAGCACCTCGCGCGCCGCCCCGCGCCCGAACGCGAGCAGCGCCGAGACGACGATGATCAGCGCCACCAGGATGTCGATCAGGTTGACCGGCAGGTCTTCCATGCTCGCGTCGTCGTCAGTGCGGCGGCGCGGGGAAGAGCGCCACCAGGTCGCGCACGTGGGTGAGCCGGGTCACGGCAATGCCCGCGCCGTCGGCCGCCTCGCCGCCCGCGTTCTCCGCCACAGGCGCGAGCGCCCGGGCGAAGCCGAGCTTCGCCGCCTCCTTGAGCCGCGCCGTGCCCTGGCTCACCGGCCGCACCTCGCCGGCGAGCCCGACCTCGCCGAAGATCACCGCGCCCTCGTCGAGCGCCCGGCCCGCGGCCGCCGACGCGAGCGCGGCCGCCACCGCGAGATCGGCCGCAGGCTCGGAGATGCGCAAGCCCCCGGCCACGTTGAGATAGACGTCGCAGACGCTGAGCCGCAGCCCGGCACGGGCCTCCAGCACCGCGAGCACCATGGCGAGGCGGCCCGCGTCCCAGCCCACCACGGTGCGGCGCGGCGAGCCCGCAGGCCCCGGCGCCACCAGGGCCTGGATCTCCACCAGCACCGGCCGCGAGCCCTCGACGCCGGCGAAGACCGCAGCGCCGGGCACCGGGCCGCGCTCGGGATCGACGAAGAGGCTCGAGGGGTTGGGAATCTCCACGAGGCCGGCATCGGTCATCTCGAAGACGCCGATCTCGTCGGTCGGGCCGAAGCGGTTCTTGATGGCGCGCACGATGCGGAACTGGTGGCCGCGCTCGCCCTCGAAGTAGAGCACGCAGTCGACCATGTGCTCGAGCACGCGGGGGCCGGCGATCTGCCCCTCCTTGGTGACGTGGCCGACCAGCACGAGCACCGTGCCGGTGCGCTTGGCGAGCCGGATCAGCTCCTGCGCCGAGCCCCGCACCTGGGCCACCGTCCCCGGCGCGGACTCGAGGGTGTCGAGGTACATGGTCTGGATCGAATCGACCACCACGATGTCGGGCGGCGGCTCCTCCTCCAGGGTGGTGGCGATGTCGCGCACGTCGATGGCCGCCGCCAGCTCCAGCGGAGCGCCGGAGAGGCCGAGCCGGGCGGCGCGCATGCGGATCTGCTCGATCCCCTCCTCGCCCGAGATGTAGGCGGCGCGCCCGCCGCGCGCGGCCAGCGCAGCCGCCGCCTGCAGCAGCAGGGTCGACTTGCCGATGCCGGGATCGCCCGCGAGCAGCACCGCCGAGCCCGGCACGAAGCCGCCGCCCACGACCCGGTCGATCTCGCCGATCCCGCAGGGCCGCCGCGCCGTCACGCCGCCCGGCCCGTCCAGCGGCACGAGCTCGATCACGCGCCCCCTGGCCTGCCCCAGCCCGCGCGGGGGTGCGGTGCGCGGCACTTCCTCCGCGATGCTGTTCCAGGCGCCGCAGGCGTCGCAGCGGCCGGCCCAGCGGGGCCTGGAGGCGCCGCAGGCCTCGCAGACGTAGCGCTTCTCCGCCCGCGCCATCGCCGCCCTCAGCCGCCCGGCGGCGCGGTCCCGCGGCGCCGCTCAGGCGTGCGCGCCATCGGCGACCGCGAGCCGGATCGGGCCGTCGGCCCGACCGTTGATGAACTGCTCCACATGCTCGTTTCCGCTGCTGTCGATCTCGGCCGCGGGGCCCTGCCAGATGATCGCGCCGTCGTGGATCATGGCGATGCGGTCGGCGATCTTGCGCGCGCTCGCCATGTCGTGGGTGATGGTGAGCGCGGTCGCGCCGAGCTCCCGCACGCAGGCGACGATCAGGTCGTTGATGACGTCGGCCATGATCGGGTCGAGGCCGGTAGTGGGCTCGTCGAAGAGGATGATCTCGGGTCTCGTCGCGATGGCGCGCGCGAGACCCACGCGCTTGCGCATGCCGCCGGAGAGCGCGGCTGGGTAGAGGTCGGCGGCATCCGGCCCGAGACCCACCTGGGCGAGGGTCTCGACGGCGATCTCCCGGGCCTCGCCGCGCCCCATGCCCTGCGCCTGGATCAGCCCGAAGGCCACGTTCTCCCACACCGGCAGGCTGTCGAAGAGGGCCGCGCTCTGGAAGAGCATGCCGATCCTGCGCATCGCGGCCTCGCGCGCGGCGCGGTTGGCGGAGAGCTCCGCGCCGTCGATGGTCACGCTGCCCGCGTCGGGGCGCAGCAGGCCCAGCAGGCACTTGAGCATGACCGACTTGCCCACCCCCGAGCAGCCGATCACCGCCACCGATTCGCCGGTTCCGATCTCCAGATCGAGCCCCTCCAGCACCACCGCACCGTCGAAGGCCTTGCACACGCCGCGCAGGGCGATCTTGGGCTCGTTGGCGCCGCCGGCGCGGCTGCTCGCGGGCGCGCTCATTGGGCGAAGAACGCCTCGGTGATGACGTAGTTGAAGACCAGCACCAGGATGGCGCCGGTCACGACCGCGTTGGTGGTGGCCTTGCCCACGCCCTGGGCGCCGCCCTTCGAGTGGAAGCCGTGGTAGCAGCCCATCAGGGCGATCAGGTAGCCGAACACCGCGGCCTTCACGAGGCCGGAGACCACGTCCATCACCTCCAGGAACTCGAAGGTGTTGGTGATGTAGGCCTCGGGATTGAAGCCGAGCTTGTAGATACTCACGAGATAGCCGCCGAAGACGCCGATGATGTCGGCGACGAGCACCAGGAAGGGTAGCATCAGGAATCCGCCGAGCAGCCGCGGCACGATCAGGTACTTGTGGGGGTTGGTGGAGAGCGTGGTCAGCGCGTCGATCTGCTCGGTGACGCGCATGGTGCCGATCTCGGCCGCCATGGCCGCACCCACCCGGCCGGCCACCATGAGGCCCGCCAGCACCGGCCCCAGCTCGCGCGTGATCGAGAGCACCACGACCGTCGGGATCGTGCTCTCGGCCGAGAAGCGCGAGAACCCGGTATAGCTCTGCAGCGCCAGCACCATGCCGGCGAAGAGGCCCGTCAGCCCCACGACGGGGAGCGAGTAGAAGCCGATCTCCACCATCTGGCGCAGCAGCAGGCGCGGGTAGAGCGGCGGCCGGACGCAGTGCGAGGTCGCCTCGAGCGCGAAGAGGGCAAGGCGCCCGACGGCCCCGAAGAGGGCCAGGACGCCGTGGCCGATTCCCTGCAGTGGATTGGTCTTCACGCAGCGTTCCCGTCGCCGACGCCTCCGGGCCTGCCCGTCCCGGCGCCGAATCGGCGCGGGACGGCGGAAACTCTAGCCCGCATGTCTCACCAAGGTCACGGCCTGCGTCGCGCGGGACGCGCGCGGACGCGGCGCTCAGAAGGGGACATCCTCCGGCGCGGCGTGGACCGTGTCGAGGTTGTCGAACTTGGTGAGCAGGTCGTTGAAGTAGAGGTCGACCTTGCCGGTGGGGCCGTGGCGCTGCTTGGCGATGATGATCTCGGCCTTGTTGTGGACCTTGGCCATCCTGTCCTGCCACTCGCCGTGATCCGCGGTGCCCTCCTCCGGCTCCTTGCGCGCGAGGTAGTACTGCTCGCGGAAGATGAACATAACCACGTCCGCGTCCTGCTCGATCGAGCCCGATTCGCGCAGGTCGGCGAGCTGCGGCCGCTTGTCGTCGCGCTGCTCGACGGCGCGGCTGAGCTGCGAGAGCGCCAGCACCGGCAGGTCCAGGTCCTTGGCCAGCGCCTTCAGCCCCTGCGTGATCTCCGAGACCTCCTGCACGCGGTTGTTGAGGCGCATGCTCGTGGTGGGGCGCATGAGCTGAAGGTAGTCGACCACGATCAGCGAGATGCCGTGGCGGCGCTTGAGCCGCCGGGCGCGGGCGCGCAGGCCCGCCACGGTGAGCGCGGGCGTATCGTCGATGTAGAGGGGCAGCCCCTCGATCTCCTGGCTGGCCTGGACGATGCGGCGAAAGTCGACGTCGCGCACCTCGCCGCGCCGCAGCCGGTCCGACGAGATTTCGGTGCGCTCGGCGAGAATCCTGGTCGCGAGCTGCTCGGCCGACATCTCGAGGGAGAAGAAGGCGACCCGGGCGCCGTCGGCCGCCCGCTTGCCCTCCGGCCCGTCAGCACCCTCGCGGAAGCGCGAGGCGGCGTTGAAGGCGATGTTGGTGGCGAGCGCCGTCTTGCCCATGCCGGGGCGCCCGGCGAGGATCACCAGGTCGGAGGGATGCAGCCCGCCCAGCAGGCGGTCGAGGTCGTTGAAGCCCGTGGGCGCGCCGGTGAGCGGGGTGTCGCGCTTGTAGGCGTGCTGGATGATCTCGACGGCGCTGGCGAGCGGGTCGGCGAACTGCTGGCCGCCGGGGTCGATGCGCCCCTCCTCGGCAAGCTCGTAGAGCTTGTGCTCGGCCTCCTCGATCTGGTCGGTGGCGGGCTGCTCGAGCGGCCCGTCGTAGGCGTCGTTCACCACCCCCTCGCCGATGCCGACCAGCGCACGGCGCAGCGCCAGGTCCTGGATGGCGCGGCCGTAGTTCTCGGCGTTGATCACGGTGACGGCGGAGCCCGCGAGGCGCGCGAGATACTGCCCGCCGCCGGCCTCGGCCAGCGCCTCGTCGTTCTCGAAGTAGTGCTTCAGCGTGACGGGATTGGCGATCTGGCCGCGCTCGATCATGTTCAGCACGGCGCCGTAGATGCGGCCGTGCACCGGCAGGAAGAAGTGCTCCGCCAGCAGGAAGCTGCTGACCAGGCTCGCGGCCTCGTTGTTGACCAGCAGCGCGCCGAGCAGCGCCTGCTCGGCCTCGAGGTTGTGCGGCGGCGAGCGGTAGCCCGGAGTCTCGGACGATGTTTCTTCGAGAGGAACCCCGGCTGCCATGCCTCCGGTATACACGCAGGCACTCGGCCTCTCCACGACCGCGGCGTACCAAGCGCAAACTTTAACGGGAGGAATTCGATTCACACCCTGTGCAAGACGGGGAGAAACTGTTGCGCACCCCTGCTCGGCGTCGACACGCAACGCGGGCCGGCTGTGGAAACCGGCCGCTGCGCGGCGGCACCGGGGAATTGCGGGGAAAACTCTCTCCACCGGCTGTGAATTGCGGGGAGAAGGGAGCGGGTTCCGCCGGTCCCGCAACACCTTGCGGAGGGAGGCGGACGAGGGGAAAACAGGTGCCCGCCGGGCTCAGGCGGGGTGGGCGCGCTCCCAGTCCACCATGTAGTCGCGGGTCAGCGGGGCCGCGTCCTGGCGCCGCGCAAGCTGGATCTGCGCCACCATGTGGTCCTGGTGGCGGAAGGCCGCCTCGGCGCCGGCGAGGTAGAACTCCCACATGCGGCAGAAGCGCTCGTCGTAGATCTCCCTCACCCGCTCGCGGCTCGCCTGGAAGTTGCGCGACCAGTTCTTGAGGGTATCGGCGTAGTGGAGGCGCAGCATCTCGACGTCGAGGGATTTCAGCCCGGTCTGCTCGATGGCGGCGAACACCTCGGAGAGGGAGGGGCAGTAGCCGCCGGGGAAGATGTACTTGCGCAGCCACGGGTTGGTGACGCTTGGCCCGTCCCAGCGGGCGATGGTGTGCAGCAGGGCGACGCCGTCCTCCTTCAGCAGCCGCTCCAGCCTGCCGAAGAACTCGGGGTAGTGCTTGACGCCCACGTGCTCGAACATGCCGACCGAGACGATGCGGTCGTAGGAGCCGGTGTCCTCGCGATAGTCGCGCAGGTGGAACGAGACCTGCTCCTGGATGCCGAGCTTCTGCGCTCGCTCCGTGGCGTAGGCCTGCTGCTCCTTCGACAGCGTCAGCCCGGTCACGCGGGCGCCGGTCTCCTGGTGCAGGTAGATGCCGAGCCCGCCCCAGCCCGAGCCGATGTCGAGCACCGAAAGGCCCGGCTCGTCCAGCAGCAGCTTGGAGGCGAGGTGGCGCTTCTTGGCGTGCTGGGCCTGCTCCAGCGTGTGGTTGGGGGTGTCGAAGTAGGCGCAGGAATACTGCCGGTCCGCATCGAGGAAGAGCTCGTAGAGGTCGTCGGAGAGGTCGTAGTGGTGGGCGACGTTCTGCTGGGCGCGGCCGACGGGGTTGTGCTGCTGCAGCGGGCGCACCCACTGCACGAGCCAGTTGCGCGCCTTGACGACCGTGTTCTCGTCGAGCAGGTGGAGGTTGGCGCCCACGAGGTGGAGGAAGTCGCGGATCGTCGCGTCGTCCTCCAGCGTCAGCGTGCCGTCCATGTAGGCCTCGCCCACCGCGAGGCGCGGGTTCCACAGCAGCTTCCAGTGGAGCGAGCGGTCGTGCAGGCGGATGGTGACGGCGGGCCCCGGCTCGCCGGCGAAGGTGTGGAGCTTGCCCCGCGCATCGACCACGCGGAGCGTGCCCCGCCTCATCAGCATCCTGAGCAGGGGCGCGACCAGCATGGCTGAGAGCTTCGAGCCTGGGGCCTAGTCGCGGGCGGCGCCTTCGTCCGCGTCCGCGCCGGCGGCGCCTTCGTCCTCCGCCTCTTCCGCTGCGGCCGGTGCGTCGCCCCCGGCCTCATCCGCGATCTCGGGCTGCGGCCACGGCGCGGCGGCGCTCGCGGCGTCTGCCGCCGCCTTCTCGGCTTCGGCCCCTTCGGCCGCCTCGTCCGTCTCGTCGGCATCCTCGCGCTCGTCGAGGATGGTGCCGCCGCGCGCCTGGATCTCCGCCTCCTCCGGCGAGCGGGCGACGTTGACCTTGACGGTCACCGTCACCTCCGGGTGCAGCGCGATGCGCACGTCGTGCATGCCGAGGGACTTGATCGGGCGGTCGAGGCGCACCTGCTGGCGCCTGATGTCGGCGCCGCGCTCGCTCATCGCCTCGGCCACGTCGCGGGCGTTGACCGAGCCGTAGAGCTGCAGCGTGTCGCTCGCCTGGCGGATCAGGATGATGCTCTCGCCCTCCAGCCGCGTCGCGGCCGAGTGCGCCGCGTCGCGCCGGTCGCTGTTGAGCTTCTCCAGCGCCTCGCGCTCGCGCTCGAAGCGCTCCATGTTCTCGGGCGTGGCGCGCAGCGCCTTCCTGCGGGGCAGCAGGAAGTTGCGGGCATAGCCGTCCTTCACCCCGACGACGTCGCCCATCCCGCCGAGCTTCTCGATCCTCTCGAGCAAGATGACTTCCATGCCCCTGTTCCCCGCTTGGCGGATCAGCCGGAGGCGGCCGGCGGTCCGATGCTACTTGATGACGTAAGGCAGCAGCGCCAGATGGCGCGCGCGCTTGATCGCGCGGGCGAGCTCCCGCTGCTTCTTGGCCGAGACGGCGGTGATGCGGCTCGGCACGATCTTGCCCCGCTCGGAGAGGAAGCGCTGCAGCAGCTTGACGTCGCGGTAGTCGATCTTGGGCGCGTTGGGCCCGCTGAAGGGGCAGGACTTCTTGCGGCGGAAGAAGGGACGCCTGGGGAAGGAGACCACGGGCACGCCGCCGCCGCCCCGGCCCCGGTCGTGGTGGCCGCCGTGGCGGGGGCCGCCGAAGCCACCCTCCCTGCGGGGGCCGCCGGTCGGTGCAGGCCTGCCTTCGCCGCCTGCCGCAGCGGGCCCGCCTTCGCCTGCGGGCTGCGGGGCGCCCTCGCTCCGTTCGCCTTCAGCCATCGCTCTTCTCCTCCGCCGCGCCGCCGCCGGCGGACTCGCCCGTGCTCTCGGCGCCCGGGGCGTCCTGCTTGGCGTCCCCCTCCGCAGGCGCGGCTTCGCGCCGCTCG
>JAJDXK010000002.1 GCA_022823305.1 Alphaproteobacteria bacterium | reverse complement strand
AAGCGCTGGCGCGGCGAGCGCTTTGCCGAGCTTGCCGCCCGGCTCACCGCGCCCGGCGGCATCATGCCCGGCGCCGGGGTCGCGGTCCTCGGCGACGGGGCGGACCGCCCGGGAACGCGCAGCCTGGTGGATGCGCTGCCCGGCTGCATCGACCTGGTCGGCGCGCTCGACCTGCTCACCTGTGCCGCGCTGCTCCGCCGCTGCAGCCTCTTCGTCGGCAACGACAGCGGCCTCATGCACATCGCCGCCGCGGTCGGCGCGCCGACCCTCGGCCTGTTCGGGCCGAGCCGCGAGGCGCACTATGCGCCCTGGGGTCCGCGCGCGGCGGCGGTTCGCACGGCGGCCACCTACGACGAGCTCGTGGGCGCGCCCGGTTTCGACCACCGCAGCGCGGACACGCTGATGGACACGCTGACGGTGGAGATGGCGGAGGAGGGCGCGCGCCGCCTCTGGGCAGCCACGCGCGGGGAGGCCGCACGATGACGACGGCGGCGGTGGCACAACCCCGCCTCTCGGCCCTCGTGGTCGCGCGCAACGAGGCGGACCAGCTCGCCGACTGCCTGGAGACGCTCCGCTTCGCCGACGAGATCGTGGTCGTGCTCGACCGCTGCACTGACGGGTCGCGGGCCATCGCCGAGCGCTGCGGCGGGACCGTCGTCGAGGGTGCCTGGCCGCTGGAGGGGCCGCGCCGCCATGCCGGCATCGCGGCCTGCAGCGGCGACTGGATCCTGGAGGTGGATGCCGACGAGCGCGTGCCCGAGGCGCTCGCGCGGGAGATCCGCAGCACCATCCAGGGTGCCGCGCCGGGCTACTTCCTGGTTCCCTTCGACAATTTCATCGGCGAGCGGCTGGTGCGTCACGGCTGGGGCGGCTCGTGGGGGGTCATGCATGCGGCACGGCTCTTCACGCCCGGAGCCAAGCAGTGGGGCGAGCAGCGCATTCACCCGAAGGTCGAGCTCCAGGGACGGAAGCGGTACCTGCGCGAGCGCATGCATCACTACGTCGACCGCGACATGGCGGACATGCTGGCGCGCCTGCAGCGCTACTCGGACGCCCGCGCCGCCGACCTGCGCGCCTCCGGCGCGCCGCTGCCGCCGCTGATCTGGACGCTCAGGCGCTCGCTCTCGCGCTTCCTGAAGTGCTACGTGAGCCGGCGCGGCTATCGCGAGGGGCGCTGGGGTTTCGCCATCGCCCTGATGGCGGCGCTCTTTCCGCTGATCTCGCACCTCAAGGCCGAGCTCGACGGGCGCGACGACCCCTGAGGCGCGGCGGCGGCGCCACCCGGCGCGCGCTATGCGCCTACATCACGCCGTACTTGTCGAACGCCTCGGTGGTCGAGAGGCCGGCCTCGATCTCGCGGGCGATACGGGTCTCGGTGTGGCGCTTTTCCAGCGCCATGCCGGCGCACTCCTCCGCGACCTCGCTGGGGACCACCAGCACCCCGTCGTCATCGCCCACGATCAGGTCCCCCGGCCGGATCGCGACATCGGCTATTCGCACGGGCTCGCGGTAGGCGATCACCCGGCCGCGGCCGCGCTGGTCCTGGGCGTAGGAGCCGCGCGCGAAGACCGGCAGCGCCATCGCGCGCACATGCCGCGAATCGCGCATGTAGCCGTCGAGCACGGCGCCCGCCGCGCCCCGCGTCAGCGCGCGGGTGTTCATCAGCTCTCCCCACAGCGCGAAGGGCGGCGCTCCCGCCGCCGCCACGTACACCTCGTCCGCCTGCAGGGAATCCAGGGCCTCGAACATCAGGCCGAAGCTGCGCTCGTCCGGGGCCGCGGCGATCTCGAGCAGGGGCATTGCCCGGCCGACCAGGGTGGCGCCCGGCAGCGCCGGACGGATGGAGGGAGGAAGGAACTGATGCCGACGCCCCAGAGTGTCGAGCACATCCCCAAGCTGCGCGGTTGAAAGCCCGTCGCGCACCGTCGCCAGAAGCGTGTCGGGAAGCCGGGTCATCGTGCTTTTTCCTCAATCCGCGTTCCTTGCCGTCCCCCCTGTGCCCTTATCCTGACAACACTCCGTACCGTCAAACGATGATCTCATGCCCGAATTGCATAGCACATCGTGACCCTTCGTTGCAGTAAACGAATTGTTCTGTGCGCAATTCGAGCTTTCCGGTTCGCGTCCTGCCACCCGTGCGGGTTGTCGGGCAGCACGCAGGCGGGACGGTCGCGCTCTAGGCCCGCTGCTTGCGGTCGATCAGGGTGGCGATCACCGGGTGGTAGCGGGCGCCCAGTCCGCTCTCCACGGCCTCGATGAAGAGGGTCCTGACCAGCGCAGCGCCCTCGGCGTCGATGCCGGCCTCCGCCGCGAGCTCGAGCGCGTAGTCGAGGTCCTTCATGGCGTAGGTGACCGGGAACGCATCTTCGGGGAAGCTCTCCGCGAGGATCGCTTTCATGCCGTGGTTGCGCAGCGCGAAGCTGTCGCCGGAGCTGCGGCTCACGGCTTCCAGGAAGGTCTCCGGCGCAATTCCCTGGCGGCGCGCGATGGCAAGGCCTTCCGCCAGCGCACGGACGTTCTGGAAAAGAATCATGTTGTTCAGGATCTTGACCGCCTGCCCGCTGCCCACCGGGCCGCAGTGGGTCACGTCGCTCGCCATGTGATCCAGCAGCGGCCGCAGCCCTTCCACCAGCACAGCCTCGCCCCCCACCATGATGCTGAGCGTGCCGTCGACCGCGGCCTGCCGCGTGCGCGCGACGGGCGCATCGGCGAAGGCCGCGCCACGCGCGGCGAAGGCGCCCGCGATCTCGCGGGCGAGCGCCGGCGGGGCCGTGCTGGTGTCGATCACCGTGCGGCCCGGGGGCAGGTGCGCGATCAGGCCGCCCTCGCCCAGGCACACCGCCCGCACCTCGCGGCCGGAGGGCAGCGACAGGAAGACGAGATCGGCCGCCTCCGCGAGCGCCGGGAGGGAGGGCGCGATGGCTGCGCCCTCCGCCGCGAGCCG
Source organism: Alphaproteobacteria bacterium (assembly GCA_022823305.1). Taxonomy (GTDB): domain Bacteria; phylum Pseudomonadota; class Alphaproteobacteria; order UBA828; family UBA828; genus WTGU01. The sequence continues at coordinate 4,812 of JAJDXK010000002.1, read as the reverse complement.
CTCCAGCGGCGCGGGGTCGAGGTCGTAGGCGGTGACGGGCCCGTCGTGCTTCCGCACGAGGTTGCGGCACATGGGCTCGCCCATGACGCCGGTGCCGATGAAGCCGATGCGCTCCCCGCTCACGTGCCCTCCGCCGCGTAGCGGGCGGCGCCGGCGCCGGCGAGGCGGCCGAAGACCGCGCCCGAGACCAGCCCCGTGCCGCCCGGATAGTTGCCGTAGAAGAGCCCGCCCACCAGCTCGCCGGCCGCGAAGAGGCCGGGAATCGGTGCGCCCGAGACCGCCTGCACCCTGGCCTCCGGGTCGATCGCGAGCCCGCCGAAGGTGAAGGTGATGCCGCAGGTGACGGCGTAGGCCTCGAAGGGCGGGGTCTCGATGCGGTTGGCCCAGTTCGACTTGGGCAGGGCGAGCCCGCGCGTGCCGCGGCCGTCCTTCACGGTCGGATCGAAGGGTACCTCGGTCGTCACCGCGGCGTTGAAGGTGCGCACGGTCTCGAGGAAGCGCGCGCCGTCGATGCCCTCCATCCGCTCGGCCAGGTCCTCCAGGGTGTCCGCCTTCGCCTTCGTCACCTGGCGGATGCGGTATTCGTCGCGCAGCAGGTGGGTCACGCGCGCGTCGAAGACCTGCCACGCCACCTGGCCGGGCTGCTCCAGGATGCGGCGGCCGTAGGCGGCGTAGGTGTAGTTGCGGAAGTCCGCGCCCTCGTCGACGAAGCGCTCGCCGGCGGCGTTGACGACGATGGAGAAGGGATAGCTGTGCTTCTGGAAGCCGTCGCCCACGGCGAGGTCGCCGAATTCCGGCGCGTTGCGGTCCCAGGCCACCGCGTGGCAGCCCGACCAGTTGCCGGCGGGCATGGCGCCGGCCTCCAGCGCCATGCGGATCCCGTCGCCCTGGTTGAAGCGGGTGCCGCGCACCTTGGCGAGGTCCCAGCCGGGCCCGAGGTAGCGCGCGCGCCAGGCGGCATTGGCCTCGAAGCCGCCGCAGGCGAGCACCACCGCCCTGGCGTGGATATCCACCGTGCGCCCCTCGATTCGCGCGCGCACGCCGCGCACGCCGCCATCGCCCGCGAGCAGGGAGCGGGCCTCGGCCCGGTAGTGGACGCCGATCCCAGTCTTCGCCGCGGCCTCGTAGAGCGAGGACACCAGCCCCGGCCCGCCGCCCCAGGCCTCCACCGCCAGCCCGCCCCAGAAGCGGAAGCGGCCCTCGCGCCTGAAGGCCTGACGTCCGTAGCTCGGCTGGAAGCGCACGCCCTTGCTCCCGAGCCAGAGCAGGGTGGGGTGGCTGCGGGTGACGAGCTGCTCGACCAGGTCGGGGTCGGCGCGGTACAGCGTCAGCCGCGCCATGTCGTCGTAGTAGTCGGCCTCCGTGTAGGCGCCGAAGTCGGTCTCCGCCAGCTCGCGCCCGGAGAGGTCGGGCATCAGCGCCCGCAGCGCGTCCGTGCCGTCGAAGACCACCCGCATGGCCCCGGCGGTATAGGTGCTGTTGCCGCCGCGCTCGTCTGCCGGCGCGGCCTCCAGCAGGCGCACGCCGGCACCCCCTTCGGCCGCCGCAAGGGCTGCCGCGAGCGCGGCGTTGCCGCCGCCCACGACCACCACGTCGGCCGAAAGCGCGTCCGTCATCGCGTCCCTTCGATCCTTCATGCCGGCGGCACTTCGTCCGATCGGAACCTTGGGGTCAAGGTTCATGTCGGTCCATTGTCGGGAACGACGGTGGACACCGCCTGGCAGACTGTTGTATCGTGTCAACATGCCTCGGGCAAGGCATCCGAAGAAGGAGGTCGAGGGAGCGTTGCGCGACGCCGAGCGGGCAGGCTGGGAGGTGGCGCCGACTCGGGCGGGCCATCGCTGGGGGGTGTTGACGTGCGGCGAAGACGGCCTCTCGCGGTGTCAGATGTCCGTCTGGTCCACGCCCCGCAACGCCGGCAACCACGCCAGGCAGTTGCGGCGCTTCATCGAGCGCTGCCCTCACACATGGGTTCGATGACGAGGAGAGTCCTGACATGTCGACTTTTCAGTTCACCCTGATCGTCGAAGGGCCTGATCTACAAGAAGAATCGCGCGTCGACGCATTGTTCGAAGCGGGTTGTGACGACGCCGCCGTCGGTCGAAGCGATGGTGTGCAGTATGTCGATTTCGATCGCGAGGCCAGCACTCTCGATAGTGCCGTCCTCTCGGCGGTCGACGACCTGGAGACACTGGACGGTGTCGAGGTCGTTCGGATCGCCGATGCCGGGCTGGCGTCGCTGGCAGATATCGCCGCTCGTCTCGGCCGCACCCGGGAGAGCGTTCGGCTGTTGGTCAGCGGGGCCCGGGGACCCGGCGGATTTCCCGCGCCGGTCACCGATCCGCGCAGTCGCTACCGCTTGTGGCGATGGTCCGATGTCGAACGCTGGTTCGCGGATCGAAGGGGTGGGGAGATGCCGGCGTCCCGGGACAGGGTCGCGGCGGCCCTGAACGCCGCGTTGGAATTCCGGCACCACCAGCGCTCTCTGGCGCCTGCAATCCCGATGACCCTTCGGCAATTGATTGGCCGACACGAGGCGCCGGCCTCTCCCCGCTAGCCCGGCCTGAGCCTTCAGCGCGCGGCCGGTGTACGATACCGGAGGCGGATCACAGGAGGGGACGAATGAGCGCTGCGGCAGTCGAGAGAGATCATTCCGCGTCTGAGCTCAAGCTGGTGTGGGAGCCGCTGGAGATCGGCTCCACGCGGGTCAAGAACCGCATCATGATGACCGCGCAGACCACGCTCTTCGGCAGGGACAACGTCCTCGGCGACCGGCACATCGAGTTCTTCCGGGAGCGTGCGAAGGGCGGGGCCGCGCTCTTCATCACCGAGCAGCAGGCCGGCCACCGCATCAGCAAGGGGTCGTTCGTCGAAGGCTGCTCCGCCTGGGAGAAGCGCGCCATCCCCCAGTACGCGAAGCTCGCCGACGCCGTGCACGAGCACGGCGCGCGCCAGTTCGTCCAGCTCTTCGGCTGCGGCGTGCACGACAAGGGCACCATGATCATGGACGAGTGGCACCCGCTCTGGGGCGTCTCGAAGCTGCCCTCGATCGTGCACCACGAGATCCCCATGGTCATGGAGCAGGAGCACATCGACGACGTGGTCAGGGAATTCGGGGAATCGGCGCTCAACGTGAAGGTCGCCGGCTGCGACGGGGTGGAGCTGCACGCCGCGCACAGCTACCTGCTCGGCCAGTTCCTGAGCCCCGCCTTCAACGACCGCACCGACCGCTACGGCGGCTCGGTTCGCAAGCGCTGCCAGGTGCTGCTCGAGATCGGCGAATCCGTGCGCGCCCAGGTGGGCGACTCGTTCACGGTCGGCGTCCGCCTCTCCTTCGACGAGTTCGTGGGCGACGCCGGGATCACGCCGGACCAGACCGAGGAGCAGCTCGAGATCCTCTCCACCAGCGGCCTCTTCGACTTCTTCAACATCTCGGGCGGCGGCTACTACGCGCTGCACCGGGCCGTCGCTCCGATGGACGTGGAGCACGGCTTCATGATCCCCTTCGCCAAGCGGGCCAAGGGGGTGGTGGGCAACCGCGCCAAGGTGTTCGTGGTCGGCCGCATCGTCGACCTGCATCAGGCGGAACGCGCGATCGCAGAGGGCTCCACCGACATGGTCGCCATGACCCGGGCGCAGATGGCCGAGCCGCACCTGGTGCGCAAGACCCGCGAGGGCCGCGAGAAGGAGATCCGCCGCTGCATGGGCGCCAACGAGTGCGTCGCGCGCCTCTTCGACAACAAGCCGGTCACCTGCGCGGTCAACCCGAGCGTCGGGCGCGAGGCGCGCTGGGGCAGCGAGACGCTGCGGCCGGTGGCGCCCGCAGACGCGAAGACGATCGTCGTCGTCGGCGGCGGACTCGCCGGGATGAAGACCGCCGAGGTCGCGGGCCGGCGCGGCCACCGGGTCGTGCTGCTGGAGCGCGAGAAACGCCTGGGCGGCCACCTCAACCAGCTGCTCCGGCTGCCGACGCGCAAGGAGTGGGGCATCGCCATCGACAACCTGACGCGCGCCATGGAGGTCGCGGGCGTCGACGTGAGGCTCGGCGTCGATGCGACCCCGGCGCTGATCGAGAAGGAGAAGCCCGACGCGGTGGTCGTCGCCACCGGCGCGCGCTGGGACTGCGACGGGCGCAGCCAGTTCCGCCCGGGCAGCCCGCGGCTGGCCGGAACCGAGCAGGAGAACGTCATCGACGTGGGCACCGCCACGACGCGCGCGCTGGAGGACGCGGGCGCGCTGGGGCGGCGCGTCGTGATCCTGGAGGAGACCGGCTTCTACCTGCCCCTCGGCCTCGCCGAGATCCTGGCGCAGGCGGGCGCCGCGGTGGAGGTCGTGACGCCGCGGGCGACGGTGGGCGAGGACGTCATGCGCACCCTCGACCTGCCCTACGTCATGCCGCGTCTGGAAGAGGCCGGCGTCGCCTGCACCACCCACACGAACGTGGACAGGATCGAGGGCGACACGGTTCACGTCCGCTCCGTCTGGGGCGGGCGGCCGCGCGCGATCCAGGGGGTGGACACGGTCGTCGTCTCGATGCTGCGCTCGCCCGACGACGCGCTCTACCGGGCGCTCGAGGGGCGGGTCGCGGCGCTCCACCGGGTCGGCGACGTGGTCGCGCCCCGGCGCCCGGTCCAGCACATGTACGAGGGCGAGGAGCTCGGCCGCGCACTCTAGCCAGAGCGTTTTTCGACCCGACGGGATCACGGCGACCGAGGACGCCAGCTTCCCCCTGTCCCCCTCCTCCCAGGAGGAGGGGGACGCAGGCGGCGCCGGCCTGCTCTCCCTCCCCCCCCCCCCCCCCCCCCCCCCCCC
>JAJDXK010000143.1 GCA_022823305.1 Alphaproteobacteria bacterium | reverse complement strand
TACCGCACCAGCGCCGACGAGCCGACCTTCCTCTCCATGAGCGATGCGGGCTGCGATTGCCTGCCGGAGGGACGCGCCTTCCCCACCGCGCTCGATAACCTCGCCTGCAACCGCTACGAGATCGCGGAGTTCACCAAGGCGGCGCGGGAGCTCGGCGTGGGCTACCTCGGCGTCTGCTGCGGCGCGGCCCCTCACCATATCCGCAGCATGGCGGAGGCGCTCGGCCGCCGCCCGCCGGCGAGCAGGTACTCGCCGGACATGTCACGCCACGCCTACCTCGGCACCGTGCCCGAGATCCCGGCGGCCAACAAGGCGTTCGTGAAGGGCATGTAGCCCGCGCCGAAGCGGGCCTCTCTCAGCCGCCCACCCCGCCGTAGGCGACGCCGGAGAGGCGCGCGATGTCCTCCTTCCAGGTCACCAGGTCGTCGAGCGCGAATTCGCGGAGGTGCGTGTGCCCGCAGGCGCGTGCCATGATCTTCATCAGCTCGACGCTCGCCTCGAAGAAGTTTGCCAGCCGACGCGCCGACTTCTCGACCTCGATCCGCGCGGCGAGATGCGGTTTTTGGGTCGCGATTCCGACCGGGCAGTTGTTGGTGTGGCAGGCGCGCATCCCGAGGCAGCCAATGGCCTGGATCGCGGCGTTGGACACCGCGACCGCATCGGCGCCGAGCGCCAGCGCCTTGGCGAAATCGGCGGGCTTGCGCAGGCCGCCCGTGATGACCAGCGTTACGTCCTGGCGCTCCGACGCGTCGAGATGGCGGCGGGCGCGCACCAGCGCCGGGATGGTGGGCACCGAGATGTTGTCGCGGAAGATGAGCGGGGCCGCGCCCGTGCCGCCGCCGCGCCCGTCCAGGATGATGTAGTCGACGCCGACGGCCAGCGCCGCGTCGATGTCCTTCTCGATGTGCTGGGCGGAGAGCTTGTAGCCGATGGGGATGCCGCCGGTGCGGCTGCGCACCTCGTCGGCGAAGTCCCGCACCTGGCGCCAGTCGGACCAGTCGGGGAAGCGCGGCGGCGAGACCGCGGGCGTGCCCTCCGGCAGGCCCCGCACCTGAGCGATCTTGCCCGTCACCTTGTGGCCCGGCAGGTGCCCGCCAGTGCCGGTCTTGGCCCCCTGCCCGCCCTTGAAGTGGAAGGCCTGCACGTCCTCCAGCTTGTCCCAGGAGAAGCCGAAGCGGCCCGAGGCATACTCGTAGAAGTAGCGGCTGCAGCCCTGCTGCTCCTCCGGCAGCATGCCGCCCTCGCCCGAGCAGATGCCGGTGCCGGCGAGCTCGGCTCCGCGCGCGAGCGAGACCTTGGCGGGCTCCGAGAGCGCGCCGAAGCTCATGTCCGAGACGAAGAGGGGAATGTCGAGCGTGAGCGGCCTCTGCGCGCCCGGCCCGATCACCACCTCGGTGTCGACCGGCTCGTCGTCGAGGTGGGGCATGCGGTGGAGCTGCGCGGTGACGAACTGGATGTCGTCCCAGCTCGGCAGGTCCTGGCGTGGCACGCCCATGGCGACGACAACGCCGTGGTGGCCGGTCTTCCTGAGCCCGTCCCTGGCGTAGCCCTGGATCAGCCCGACGAAGGGCTCCTCCGCCGGCGGGTGCGTGTCGGCGTAGAGGCCGAGGTACTCGTCGCGCTTGAAGGGCTGCGGGTGCTCCTCCTCCCAGGCGCCGATCTCGTCGGCGTCCACCAGCACCCGGCCGTCCTCGATCCACGAGGCGAACTTGGGCAGGACCTCCTCGTTGTTGTACTCGCTGACGCCGGTATCGAGGCGGTAGTCCCAGTCATGCACGCCGCAGATCAGGTTCTCGCCGTCGACGCGGCCGTCGGCCATGAGTGCGCCCCGGTGCAGGCAGCGGCCGTAGAAGACGGAGACGTTCTCGTCGTAGCGCACGACGCAGAGGTCGACCTCGCCGACGAGCGCATAGGCCGGCTGGCGGTCCTCCAGCTCGTCGAGCGACTTGATCGCGATCTTGTTCATCTGCCCGTACCTTCCGCCGCCGCGCCCGGATGGCGCGGAGTCTCAATCGTGACTCATGCGTCCCCGTCGGCCGGGGACGTTCAGCGCCTTGTCCAGCAGGCGCGCCGCCTGAGTGAAGACGACATGAGCCACGCCGAGCAGGGCGAAGGCGCCCATGACGCCGGCGAAGATGCCGAAGCCCGAGATCAGGGTGCCGCGAATCTGCTGCTGCACCTCCAGGTAGACCCACCAGGAGGCGTAGCCGAGACCGGCGGTCACGATCGCGCCGAAGACGAGCCAGAGGGCCTTCTGCATCGCTCAGAACACCCTGGCGCGGTCGATGTCGACCTTGAAGACCAGGAGGTCGTCGAGGCGCTCGACCTCGCCCTCGAGCTGGACGAGGATCGCCACGTAGTCGCGGAAGCTGTCGGGCAGCGGACCGCCCTCCTCGTCCGCCAGCAGCAGGAAGGTCTCGCCCGCGACCGCGCCCTCTTCCTGCGTCACGAAGATCGGTGGGGCGCCGGAGGAGATGCAGAGGTTGGCGCAGGCCTTGTGCGCGAGTCCGTCGCCGGGGCGCATGGCGCCGAGGTGGCACTTGCTGTCGCAGATCTCGCCGATGAGACGCCAGCGGCCGAGGGATTCCGCCGGCGCCGGGGTGTACGCGGGCGGCGGCTCGCCCTCGCCTGCCTCCGCCGCCTGCAGCGACTTCTTGCCCTGGATCTGCAGCATGTCGATGTCGCCGCGCTGGAACATGAAGCCCTTCACGTCGACCACCTGGCCGAAGAACTTCTTGCCGCGCCGCTCGACGCTGCGCTTGCCGGGCACAGTGAGCATGACCGTGCGGGGCTCGGGGTTGTTGGCATCCGGGCGCACGCGGAGGATGGGGTAGGGCTTCTCCAGCAGCACCCCGGTCATCTCCTGCTTTCCGAGCTTGCGGGCGAAGGCGCCGTCGCCCGGGTCGTTCGCGTTGGTGCCGAGCGCGAACGCGAGCCCGGCCATGCCGCCCACGAAGAGCGCGGCGCCCACCACGAGGAAGATGGCGAGCGAGCGCGGCACGCTGTTGAGGTAGCCGATGAAGAAGCCGGGGTCGGGCGCGCGGCCTGCCATGCTATGCCTCCGTCTCGCGCGTCGGCGTGACGCGCACCGGCTCGACATAGGTGCCGGGCTCGTTGGGCCGGGGATCGAGCAGGATGCGCTGGCCGTCGAGCCTGAGCCGATAGGTGGCGGCCTTCTCGGTGAAGGGCGGCGGCGAGCAGCCGTCCCCGGGCCGGTACTGGAAGCCGTGCCAGGGGCAGGTCACGTAGCCGTCCACGATGCGCCCCTCGCCGAGCGGCCCGTTCTGATGAGCGCAGACGTTGGCGAGCGCCGACAGCTTGTCGCCGTAGCGGAAGACCGCGACCCGCTCGCCCTCCTCCAGCGCCACGACGATGCCGCGCCCGTCGGCGATATCGTCCACATGTCCGGCCATGACCCAAGGCGTCTCGTCGGCATCCTCGGCGGTGCTGCGGTCCTTCTGCCGCTCGATGCGCCCGGCGACGAGGTGGAGGCCGGTGACCGCCACCACGCTGAGCCCCACGATCACGGCGAGCAGCGGGCTCTGCTTCGACAGCAGCGAGCCGAGCACGATGTGACAGACGATGGCCGCATAGGCGACGTAGATCGATATGTGGATCGCCTTCCAGATCGGCGGCGTCAGGAACCTGAGCCAGAAGTCGTGGCTCGTCGCCGCCAGCACCAGCAGCAGGAAGAGCGCGAAGATGCCGAAGGTCTCGAAGGGGAAGCCGAGGAAGCGGTCGTAGCTGGTGTTGCTCGCCAGCACCGCCACGTACTTGTCGAGCGGGCTGAACGAGAAGTAGATGCTGACCACCTGGCTCGCATGGGTGAACGCCACGGCGCAGGTGATGACGCCGAAGTGGCGGCGGTTGTAGAGCAGCGGCAGGAAGCGCCTGTCCAGCCGCGCCAGCGGCCCGATACAGAGGATGAAGCTGAGCATCAGGAAGGCGCAGGTGCCGAAGGCCTGGATGCGCAGGATGATCCCCGTCGTCGGCCTGGTGACGTCCTGGAAGCTCGGCGCGATCTTGATGAAGAGCAGGATGTAGGCGACGACGGCGGCGAGCAGCACCACGTCGTAGATGATCTTGTTGCGGTTCCAGCCGACCGGCATGTAGCGCACGCTCATCGCCCGTGCGCCCCTCTCATTGCTCGCTCCCCCCGGCAGGCGCCTCGGCCTCGGCTGCCGGCTTCTCGAGCTGGACCGCGGTCCTTTCCGTCGGCCCGTGCTGGCGGATGGCGAGCGCTGCGATCAGCATCGCCGGCAGGAAGATCGCGAGAACCTTCCAGATGCAGGCGTGGGTCTTGCGGTGGCGGCGCTGCACGGGACGCCCCTCAGCCGCGCCCGCGTTCCGCCGCGATCCAGCGCCAGATCACCAGTGGCCAGAGCACGATGCAGCCGGGGATCAGGAGCGGCCGGAAGGCATAGACGCGCCGTGCGCGGACATCCACCCGCTCGATGCCGAACAGGAGAAACGCCGCCGCGACGGCCAGCCCGATGTAGCCGTAGTACTGCAGGACCTCGATGACGATGCGGGCCGCGTCCACGCTCCATCCCCCCGGAAGATCGGGCGGCGCCGGAAACCGTTCGGTTCGGCCCCGCCCCAAGCGTGGCCGAACGATACGAGCGAATAGGGGCGGTGCCAACCCCGCGGGCGATCAACTATGCGCGATTGGCATACGGGAAGGGCTGGCATTCGGGCCGCGTCCGGCTCATTATCCGGGGAGCGGCGGCGGCCGCCGGCGGACGGGCCGGCGGCGCGCCACGGCCCGTGCGAGATTTCGGGTCGGGGGGACCGGGCCGCGACCGCAGAGGGCTGGGAGATGGCCACCTCGATAATTCCGCTCGCGCGCGGGCTGCCGGGCATCGGCAGCGTCTTCGACATGGCGCGGGACATGCGCGCCTTCATGACCGAGAGCTACCTGGAGCACGGGCCGGTCTTCGGCATGCGCCTGCTCAACCGCCGCTTCACCGTGCTGGCCGGGCCGGAGGCCAACCGCTTTCTCGCGCGCCAGGGCACCAGGCACTTCCGCTCCTTCGAGTTCTGGAGCGGCTTCAACGCCTGGTTCGGCGCGGCGCGGTCCACGCTGAGCGCCGACGGGCCGGAGCACGCGACGTTCCGGCGGGCGCTCAGGCGCGGCTACTCCCGCGAGTATGCGGAAGAGCGCGTGGAGGGCATGATCGACATCGCCCGGCAGGAGATCGCGGCGTGGCCGCAGGCACGCCCCATGGCCGCGGCGCCGGCGCTGCAGCGCATCGTCACCGACCAGGTGGGCACGCTGGTGGCCGGCGTCTCGCCCCGCGCCTACAACGACGACCTGGTCCACTACGTCCACGGGCTGCTGTCGGCCACCATCGTCCCCAGGCCATACCTGCGCTGGTCGCCGCGCTTCCGCCGCGCGTCGGCGCAGGTGGACAAGCTCTACGACGAGGTGATCGAGCGCCACTCGGGCTCGATGCGGGAGCGCCACGGCGCCGAGCCGGACCTGATCGACGACCTCCTGGACCTGCACGACGCCGACCCGAAGTTCTTCCCCGAGGCGGACCTCAAGATCGCGGCCATGGGCCCCTTCGTGGCGGCGCTGGATACCGTGGCGGGCACCTGCGCCTTCATGCTCTACGCGCTGCTGCGCCACCCCGACGTGCTGGAGCGGGTGCGCGACGAGGCCGACGAGCTGCTCAGCGGAAGCGCGCCGGCTGACCAGACCCTGCGCGAGATGGACACCATGCACCGCGCGGCCATGGAGACCATGCGGATGTACCCGGTGACGCCGCTGCTGGTGCGCACCGCGGCCAACTCCTTCGAGTTCGCGGGCCATCGCATCCCCGCCGGCGAGCGGGTGATGATCGCGACCGCCGTGCCCCACTACCTGCCGGAGTTCTTCCCCGAGCCCGAGCGCTTCGACATCGACCGCTACGGGCCCGAGCGCGCCGAGCACCGCCAGCCCTACGTCTACGCACCCTTCGGCCTCGGCCCCCACCGCTGCCTCGGCAACGGCTTCGCCGAGGTGCAGATCGCGGTCACCATGGCGACCATCCTGCACGAGGTCGACCTCGACCTCGACCGCACCGATTACAGCCTGAGGACCACCCAGATGCCGCTGCCGGCGCCGGACGAATCCTTCAAGGTGCGCGTCAGGGGCAGGCGCGGCGCGGCGCGGCCGCTCGCGGAGCGCAAGCCCTGGGGCGCGCGCTGGGGTCCACGCGGGGCCGTGCTGGGCGGTGCGCTGTGGGGCGCGCTCGGCGCCGAGGCCACCAGAGAGGCCTTCCGCTCGCTCACGCCGGCACCGCGGCGCACGCTCAGCCGATGAGGGCGGCGTAGCGGTCCGCCAGCGGCAGGATCTCCTCCCGCCCTTCGGAGGGGAGCAGCAGCAGCGCGCGGTCGATTCCGGCCCCGCGGCAGGCCTCCAGATAGCCCTGCTCGGCCGGCGCGCCGAACACCGAGGCGGAGACCGTCGCAGGGTCGCGCCCCGCCTCTTCTGCCGCCGCCCGGAGCCGCGCCATGCCGGCGGCCGGATCGGGCAGCAGCGCGCCGCGCGGCAGCCAGCCGGAGCAGAAGTCCATGATCCGGCGCATGGTGTGCACGGATTCGCCCCCCAGCAGGATCGGCGGGTGCGGCCGCTGCACCGGCTTGGGCCATGACCAGATGGGCTCGAAGGTGGTGAACTCGCCCTCGTAAGCGGCCTCGTCGGCGGCCCAGATCGCCTGCATGGCCTTGACCCGGTCCTCCATGACGCGAAAGCGGGTCTCGAAGCGGGTGCCGTGGTGCTCCATCTCCTCGGCGTTCCAGCCGGCGCCGATGCCGAACTCGAAGCGCCCGCCGGAGACCAAGTCGAGGCTCGCCACCGCCTTGGCGGTGACGATGGCATCGCGCTCGGTCACCAGGCAGATGCCGGTGCCGATGCGGAGCGTGCTTGTCACGGTCGCCGCCGCCGCGAGGCCGACGAAGGGGTCCAGCGTGTGGGAGTATTCGCGCGGCAGGTCGCCCCCGCCCCGCCAGGGCGAGCGCCGGCTGGCGGGGATATGGGTGTGCTCGGGCACGAAGAGGGCGTCGAAGCCGCGCTGCTCGAGCGCGGGCGCGAGCTCGGTGAGCGCGATCGAGTAGTCGGTGGGGAATATGATGGCGCCGATCTTCATGTCTCAGTGCTCCTGGAGGGGTGGCGGATCGCGGCCCGGGCGGGGCCGCGCACGCTCTCACGCCGCGTCCGGCTTGACAAGGCGGGCGCGGCTGCGGAGCCTTTGGGCCGTCCCGCCACCGTGAGCCCCGCCATGACCGAGGAATCCACCGCCGCGAGCGCCGAACCCTGGCAGAGCCCGACGCTGAGCCTCGAGGGCCGCGTCGCCATCGTCGCCGGCGCCGGCCAGACGCCGGGCCCGGTGATCGGCAATGGCCGGGCCGCGGCTGTGCTCTTCGCCCGCGCCGGCGCCCACGTGGTCGCGCTCGACCGCGACCGCGCGTCCGCCGAGGAGACCGTCGCCATGATCGGAGCCGAGGGCGGCGAGGGCGAGGCGCTGGCGGCGGACGTGACCGAGGAGCGGGCGCTGATCCGCGTCGTCGAGACCGTCGTCGCCCGCCACGGGCGCATCGACGTGCTGCAGAACAACGTGGGCGTCGCCTACACCGGCGGGGATTCGCCGCTCGCCGACCTCGACGAGGCGAGCTTCGACCGGGTGATGGCGATCAACCTGCGCGGCACGGTGATGGCCTGCAAGCACGTGGTCCCGGTGATGCGCGCGCAAGGGCGGGGCGTCATCACCAACATCTCGTCCATCGCCGCGGTGGTGGACTACAAGTCGGTCACCTACAAGACCAGCAAGGCCGGCATGATCGCCTTCTCGCGCCAGCTCGCGCTCGACTGCGCCGCAGACGGCGTGCGCGTGAACGCGATCCTGCCGGGCTACATGGACACCCCCATGGCGGTTGACACGCAGGCGCGCCGCAGCGGCCGCCCGCGCGAGGAGATCGCCGCCGATCGCGACACCTGGAGCCCGCTCCGGGGCGGCATGGGCAGCGCCTGGGACGTGGCCCAGGCCTCGCTCTTCCTCGCCTCCGACGCCGGCCGCTTCATCACCGGCATCGCGCTCCCGGTGGACGGCGGCGTCATGGCCCGGATCGGCTGAGGGGTGCGCCCGAGCGCCGGGGTGACGCCCCGGCCTAGACCTGCGCGTTGTACATGTCGAAGACCACGCCGTAGACGTCGAAGGTCCTGGACGGGTCGAACGACATGGTGTGCAGCACCTTGTCCATGTTCTTGAGCTGCGTCACCAGGCGGCGGCGCGATCCTGCCGCATCGCCGGAGGGGTGTCGAGCCGGGGTCGCTCCCGTCGCCCGCGCTCAGGCCCCCCAGATCGGGTTCTTGAGTGTGGCGACGAAGGCGGCGTGGGCCTGCGCCTCCGCCTCGCTGGGCGCGTGCGGGCGCGGCGTGCGGGCGCGCGCGGCGG
>JAJDXK010000114.1 GCA_022823305.1 Alphaproteobacteria bacterium | reverse complement strand
GCCCCGGCCGCCACCAACAGGGCTCCGAACTTCCCTGCGACCGCGCCGGCGTCTCTTGAGGTTGCTGAGAACAACGCCGCAGACGCGCCTGTGGGGACGGTGGCGGCGACCGACCCGGACGGGGACGCGCTGACCTATGCGCTGGATAGCGCCTCGGACGCGGTGTTCGACATCGATTCGACCGGCGCCATCACGGTGACGGCGGCGAACGCGCTCGATCACGAGACGAAGGACAGCTACGCGGTGACGGTGTCGGTGCATGACGGCAAGGACGCGGCGGGGCAACCGGACACCGGAGTGGACGCCACGCACAGCATGACCATCACGGTAACGGATGTGGAGGAGTCCACGGTCGCCAACCGCGCTCCGACCTTCCCGGCCAATGCGCCGACGACTCTTGAGGTTGCGGAGAACAATGCGGCGGGCGCGCCGGTGGGCCAAGTGTCGGCGACCGACCCGGACGGGGACGCGCTGACCTACACGCTGGACAGCGCCTCGGAGGGGGTGTTCGACATCGATTCCAGCGGCAGCATCACGGTGAAGGCGGCCAACGCGCTCAACCGCGAGACGAAGGCCAGCTACGCAGTCACGGTATCTGTGCATGACGGCAAGGACGCGGCGGGACAACCGGACACGGGGGTAGACGCGACGCACAACGTGACCATTACGGTGACGGAGGTCCCTGCGGGGCCGCCACCTGCGGAACCAATTGTGGAGTTCGGCCTTAATGGGGGTGGTTCGTTGACGTCGACCAGGTTCGGGTGGCGGCTTCCGCGGCAGCCCGCCGGCGTGACCGTGAGCGCGGTGAAGGTGCAGGTCTTGCGGGACGGCACGCCCCCATGGAGAACGGTGGCGTCGCTCACCCCGGTCGCAGACGGGCAGCTGATGGGGCACACAGTGATCGGGCTCGCCCCCGGGGAGTACTACAAGGTCCGCATCCGGCTCGTCACGAATAGTGGGAACGCGGATTCGGAGAGTATCGATTTTGTCAAGACGGAGCTTCCGAGACCGGTCACTAACTTGTCGGTGTCGAACGTCACGAGGACGACGGCCGACCTCTCGTGGACGCTGCCTCCGGTAACGCCGGGATTCCCCATCGAGAGGGAGTTGAAGGTGCAGCAGAGGGGTGCCAACGGCGACTGGACCACGGTGGCGACGTTGGTTCCGGATGAGGAAGCGCGGCCGCATCAACCTGGGACGCCACTGACTGAGGACGACCTGCACGACCGGTGGCCCCCCGTACCAACGTCATACACGGTGACGGGACTGACTCCCGGCACGTCCTACACGTTCCGCATCCGCCTCGTCGCAAATGCGAATGCGGACTCGGAGACGGTGTCGACAACCACGCTGGGGGGCAGTCTGAACCCGGCGGGAAGCCTGACGGCTTCAAACCCGACCCCGACGACGATCGACCTCGCGTGGGCGCTTCCCACCCAGCCCGCCGGGGTGACGGTGACCGGGCTGGAGGTGCAGCAGCAGTCCGGCGACTCGTGGACCGCGGTGGCGTCGCTCGGCGCCGGCACGACCACGCACACGGTGACCGGACTGACCGAGGGTACGACCTACACGTTCCGGCTCCGGCTGGCCGCCAACAACGGGACCGTGGACTCCGAGACCGTGTCGGCGACTGCGATGGCATCTCCGAAGCCCGCCACCGACCTTGCGGCATCGAATCAGTCCCGGACCGGGATCGATCTCTCGTGGACGCTTCCGGCGCAGAGCCCCGGTGTGACCGTGAGCGCTGTCGAGGTCCAGTACAGGTACGCGAAGTCAAAGGGATGGGGTTGGAATGATTGGGCGTGGGGCACCGTTGCGACCCTCGCCTCGGACGCCGTGTCGCACACGGTGACGCAGGTGACGCCGGGCACCAACTACGCCTTCCGCATCCGGCTCGCCACGAACAATGGTCACGCGGATTCTGAATCCGTGACGGCAGCGGCACTCGAGCCTCCGAAGCCCGCGACGGAACTCTCGTTTTCGAACGTGACCGGGACGACAGTCGATCTCTCGTGGACGCTTCCGGCCCAGCCCGAGGGCGTGATCGTGACCGCCGTGGAAGTTCACTCTGGGGGATTGATCAAGCCCGGCGACGAGAATATCCCGAACTTCAGCGTATACGGACAGGTAGAGCTCGCTGGGGACGCGATCTCGGTAACGTGGCCGGTGCTCCACGGGGGCTTTACTCATAACTTCCGCGTCCGGCTCTTCACCAACAGCGGGAACGTGGACTCCGAGGTCGCGTCGTGGTCGAGCACGCGGCCGTACCCTCAGGGCGTCACTGACCTGACGGCATCGAACGCAACGCAGACGACGGTCGATCTGGCATGGACACTGCCCGAACAACCCGGGGTAACCGTGAGTGCGGTTAAGGTGCAACATTGGGAGACGGGTTGGACGTTGGGCACGGACGACACGCTTGCCGCCGACGCGACGTCGCACACGGTGACCGGGCTGAGCGCTGGGACAGCCTACGAATTCCACGTCGTGCTCGTGACGAGCAGCGGGAACGAGTACTCGAGCTTGTCTGTGACCACGCCGTCAGGGGCGGAGTCGGCGCCTGGGGTGTCGGTCGCGGATGCTAGCGCCACCGAAGGCGTGGACGCGGCGGTCGAGTTCAACGTCTCCCTGAGCCAGACGGCTTCGGGGACGGTCACGGTCGACTACGCGACCGCGGACGCCTCGGCGAGGGCGGGCCAGGACTACACCGCGGTGTCGGGAACGCTGACCTTCGCCTCGGGCGAGCGGGAGAAGACGGTAAGTGTGCCGATCCTCGACGACGCCATCGACGAGGGGAAGGAGACCTTCAAGCTGAAGCTCCGGAACGTGCAGGGCGCATGGATATCGGACGGTGAGGCGACGGGAATGATCGTGAACTCGGACCCGCTCCAGAAGATGTGGCTCTCGCGCTTTGGGCGGACCGTGGCGGGCCATGTGACGGATGCGGTCTCCGACCGTCTCTCCGGCCCGCTCACCGGTGCGCAGGTGACGGTGGGCGGCCAGAGCGTCGACTTGGCGCGGGCAGAGGACGAGGCATGGCTCGGCGAGGCGCTGACCTCGGTCGCGCGGGCGCTTGGCGCCTCGGAGGCTCCGGAGCTCGCGAACGGCGACGGCTGGCCGGGAACGGGCCTGGGTACCCGCGAGTCCGCGACGCTTGCGGGTGCGTCGGCGCGGACGATGTCGGGCCGCGAGCTCCTGCTCGGGAGCGCGTTCCATCTCGCCCGCGAGGGCGAGGACGGCGGTCCGGGTCTTGCGGCCTGGGGTCGAGTGACGGTGGGCGGCTTCGACGGAGAGGCGCCGGCGGATGCGGGGAAGGTGCGCATGGACGGCGACGTGACCACTGGCATTCTCGGCGCGGACGCCGAGTGGGGGCGCATGCTGGCCGGTGTGGCGGTGTCGGTGAGCGAGGGCGAGGGCACGTTCGCCCAGCCCGGCGTCGACTCCGGCGCCATCGAGAGCACGATGACCACGGTGAGCCCCTATGCGCGGCTGATGCTGAACGAGCGGGTCTCGGCCTGGGGCCTGGCCGGCTTCGGCACCGGCGACATGACGATTACGCAGGCGGCGAACGCCAACAGTGGCCAGCTCGAGCGGGTGACGCGCACCGACCTCTCGATGCGCATGGGCGCGGTGGGCGGCCGGGGCGCGCTGCTTCAGGCGAGCGAGACCGGCGGCATGGGCCTCGCGCTCAAGGCGGATGCGTTCTACGTGGAGACCACTTCGGAGGCCGTCTCGAACGAGGGCGACACGACGGCGGGTGCGAGCCGGGTACGGCTTGCGCTCGAAGGGAGCCGCGCATTCGAGACGGGCGGCGGCGCGGTGCTGACGCCGGGGCTCGAGCTCGGGCTTCGCCACGACGGCGGGGATGCCGAGACCGGCACGGGCGTGGAGCTCGGGGGGCGTGTCGCGTGGGCCGACCCAGGCTCAGGGCTCAGCTTCGAGGCGAGCGTTCGCACCCTCGTCGCGCACGAGGACTCGGGCTACGAGGAGTGGGGCGCATCGGGCGCGCTGCGCCTCGCGCCCGGGGCCTCGGGACGCGGCCTCTCGTTCCGTGTGGCGCCCACCTGGGGGGCGCCGTCGAGCGGTGCGGAGCGGCTGTGGTCGGCGCGCGATGCGCAGGCGTTGGCACCGGACGGCGAGTTCGAGCCCGAGAGCCGCCTCGAGGGCGAGCTCGGCTACGGGCTGCCCGCCTTCGGGGGCGCGCTCACCGGGACGCCGAACGCAGGGTTCGCGCTCTCGGACACCGCGCGCGACTGGCGCCTCGGCTGGCGGCTGACTCCGGCGACGCAGCGCCACTCCGGGTTCGAGGTCAATCTCGACGCCACGCGGCGCGAGAGCACCGCCGGCGACGCGGGACCCGAGCACGGCGTCATGCTCCGGGGCGTGCTGCGCTGGTAGGGGCGGCGGATGCGGCGGAGTCGCCGGGCGGAGGCGATGTTCGGGGCCGAGACGTTCATCGTGCGCATCGCGGAGGATGCCATGGCCCCGCGCGTGCGCGAGGGCGACTACGTCCGGGTCGACCCCGACGAGCCCGCGACCGACGGGCGCTTCGTCGCGGTGCGCGGCCCCGCCAACGACGACACGGCGCCGGAGCACGCGCTCGGGCTGGAACGCAAGGCCCGCTTCTGAGATGCGGGACGGGCGTGCCGGCCGGTACGCCCGGCGCCCTCGCCGCGCCCGGTCCCGGCGCGTAGCGCGGCGTCGGACCGGGCTCCGCGTTCCGAGCGGCGTCCGGGGCGCGGCGCCATGAACCTGGACCCCGGCGTATCGGGGTGGGCGCGGCTGAGGCGGTACGCGGACTACCGCGAGGCGTGGGCGGCGGTGTGCGCGGCGCCCGCGTTCGAGGAGGCGCCCTTTCCGGTGCGGATCCAGTCGCAAGCCGATCTGCGGGCGGCCGCGTGGCGCCTGCTCGCTTGGGAGGACCCCGCGCGGGGCGACGCGCAGTCGCCGTTCTGGATCGGCGCGCCGACGCTGGAGGGTGCGCTGCGCCCGGGCGCGCCCGCGCTCGCGGCGCTGGCGGCCGAGCCGGGGGCGGCGGTCGAGGGGCTGCGCCTTCTCGATGGGGCCCTGGTGCTCAAGATCTCCTGGGGCGCGGCGGTGGTACGGATCCGGCTTCGTGACCGGGGGCGGTTCCCGCCCGAAGGCGCGATCGAGGTGATGCACGAGTTCGGGCTGCGGATGCCGCACACCGCGGCGACCCTGTACGACTTCTGGACCGTGGCGGGTGAACCGGTCCCTTCTCGCGGGCGGGCTCCGGGGAGGCGGACCGCAAGCTGCTGATCGGGCTCGACGGGGTGCGCGAGGCGCTCAGCGCGCGCGAGATCGCGGTGCGGATGTTCGGCGCCCGGCGGGTCGCCGAGGAGTGGGAGTCCGACAGCGCGGTGCGGGCCGGCGCGCGCTACTGGCGCGACCGGGCGCGGGCGCTGCTCGCGGCCGGGCCGCCCGATCCGTGGCCCGGCGCGTGAGGACGCCGGACCTGCGCGGCGGGTAGCGGGCGCCGCCAGGACAAGTCTCCGGACGCGGCCGGACGGGTCGCGCCTCTTTCCCAACGATTCGAAGGTCTCCCCCGGCGCCGCGGGCGCCGGGGCCGGCATCCGTGCGGGCGCGGTCCCCGGTGGCGGTGCGCCGCGTGGCTGCCGGAGGGGGGGAGAAAACGCCGAGTCGCGTTTTCTCCCTGCCCGCGCGTTCCCGAACCCGATTCAATGGCGCCCGGACCGGCCGCGAGCCGCGCCGGCCCCGGGGGCCGGTCCGGGACCGGCGGGGACGAAGGAGATCGACATGAACGACGAACGGAAATATCTCTCGACGCGCGAGGCGGCCGAGTACCTCGGCCTCTCGCCGCGCACGCTGGACCGCTACCGCGTCTCGGGCGACGGCCCGGTGTTCCACCGCTTCGGCGGGCGGGTGCGCTACACGCGGTCCGACCTCGACGCCTGGGCGGAGAAGCGCCGCCGGGCCTCGACCGCGGACGACGGCAGCGTGCTCGCGGGCCGGGGAGCCGCCCGGTGAAGGGGCGCTCGGGAGCGATGGCCCGCGCGGGCCTCGGCGCCGGGGCGCTTCGCATCGCGGGTGCGGCGGCGCTCGCCGCGGCCGCGGTGCTGGGCGGTGCGGACGCGGCGCTCGCGACCACCGACACCACGTTCGGCGATCCGCTCGACACGGTGCAGGACATCGTGGGCGGCACCGGCGGGCAGCTCGCCGCGGCGCTCGCGGTGGGCGCCGCCCTGGTCGGCTCGGTGCTGCGCTTCAACGCCATGCAGCTCATGGGCGCGGTCGGGGTCGGCATCGCGGCGGGCGCGGGCACCGGCATCGTCACCGGCCTGGTCGGCACGGCGATCGTGTGATGAACGACACCGCGCGCCACACCATCCCGCGCCGGCTCGACGATCCGGAGCGGTGGCTGTTCTGGACCGTCGACGAGGCCGCCGCGCTGATGGGCCCGGCGCTCCTCGGCCTTGCCGCCAACCAGTTCGTGCCGGGGCTGGTCGCCGGAGCCGGGGGCTGGCTGCTGCTGCGGCGCGTGAAGCGCGGCGGCGGGGCGAACATCGCGCGCTACGCGCTCTACTGGTTCCTGCCGGACTTCGTGCTGCGCTTGAAGGCGACGCCGCCGAGCCATCTCCGGCGCTTCGTCGGCTGAGGCGGGCGCGATGCGGCGGGCAGACCTGGAGGGCGCGTTCCGCCGGGTGCGGGACATCCGCCTCGCGCTGGCGGCGCTGCTGGCGCTCTCGATGACCGCGAACCTCGCGCTGACGGTGAGCTTCGCCGGGCGCGAGACCGTCACCGTGCTGGTGCCCGCGGCCGCGGGACCTGCGTGGGAGGTCGGCGGCGGCGGAGTCGGCATCAACCGGGCCGGGGCGCGGTACCTGGAGGACATGGCGCGCACCGTGGCGGTGACGCTGCTCACCCTCACCCCCGAGAACGCCGGCCATGTGCGCCTCGCGGCGGCGCGGATGAGCCACGCCTCGGCCCGCGGCGCGATCGGCGCCTGGGTCGAGGCCGAGGCCGCGCGCATGGCGGGGCGCGACATGGCGAGCGCCTTCTACCCCACAGGGATCGAGGCCGACCCCGAGCGGCTCAGCGTCGAGATCGCGGGCGAGCTCGTGACCTGGATCGGGCGCGAGGAGGCGGCGCGCGAGGACCGGCGCTACCGGCTCGCCTTCCGCGTCGATGCCGGGCGGATCGGGCTCGTGCGCTTCGAGCAACTGGAGGACGGACAATGACACGACGCACAAGTCTGGCCGTGCTGCTCGCGGTCCAGGTCGTCTTCATGGCGGCGGTCGCGGCGCCGCCGCCGGCGGCGGCGATGCAGATCCTGGAGGCGGCCGACCATGCCGAGCTGGCCGCGGAGATCTCCGCGGGCGGAGTCAACCGCATCGCGCTTCATGGGGACCGCATCGCGAAGGTGGTGCGCGCGCCCGACGGCTTCGCGGTCGAGCACGACGCCGCATCGGGGGACCTCTATCTGCACCCGGCCGTCGAGGGTTCCGGACCCGGTGAGCCGGCCACACTCTTCATCGGCACCGAGAAGGGGTTCACCTACCGCCTGACGCTGACGCCGGTCGAACGCGACTCGGCGCAGATCCTGATCCGCAACGCGCGGGGGTTGCCGGACGCGGTATCGCTCACGGTGGGGTCCGGGGGCGACGCCTGGGTGGCGGCGCTGGTGCACGTGGTGCGTGCCGTGGCGCGGCGCGAGCCGCTGCCGGGCTACGCCATCGAAGCGGGCGGCCCGTCCGCATCCGGACTGACCCTCGTCGAGACCTGGCGGGGTCCGCGCTTCGCGGCGCTCGTGTTCGAGGCCGCGCGTCCGGCATCGGACGATGCGGACGGTGGCGCGGGCCTCGCCGGGACCATCGAAGGCGTTGCGGGCGCCGGCCGGGTCGCCGCGCTGTGGCTGGCGGCGCCCGGCACCGGGCCGTCGGGCGGGCGCCTCGCGGTGGCGGTGGTCGAGGCCGCGCCGTCGGGAGAGCCGCGATGAGCGCCGGAGGGAACGCCGGGCGCGGGCGCGGCCCGATCGGAGGCGCGGTCGACGGCGATGCGGGTGCGGTGCGGCGGCGCCAGCTCCTGCTGTTCTCCGCTGTCGCGGCGGTGGTGCTGGTGGCGGTCGCGGCCTGGCTCGGGATGGGCGGAGGCAAGCGCGAGGCGCCGCGGGGCGGCATCGAGGCGGAGATCGCCGGCCCGGACGCGGCGGAGAAGGTCTGGACCCGGCGCTCGGAGGCCCGGCTCGGCGGGATCGAGACCGAGCTCCGCGAGCTGCGCCAGGAGGCGCGCACCCTGCGCGCCGACAACGACCGGCTGCGCGCGAAGCTCGAGAGCGACGCGGCGGACGCGCGCGACGTGATCGACCGCCAGGCGGCGCTCGTCGACGAGCTGCGCCGCGGGCTCTCCGCGCCCGGCAATCCGGGGACGGCGGCGCCGGGCGGCGATCCCTGGTTCCGGGGCGAGGCCGCGGCGCCGGTGCCGGACGGAGAGCCGCGCCCGGCCATCCCGGCGCCCCGGCGCATGATCGAGACGTTCGAGCTCGACGGTGCGCCGCACTCCTCGGCCGCGGATCCCCGAAGCGGCCCCGAGCTCGTGGCCGACGCGGTCGCGAAACCGGTCTCGGCCTGGCTGCCCGCGGGGGCGCATGCGGAGGCCGTGGTGCTGGCCGGGGTCGACGCCTCGGCCGGGGTCTCCTCGCAGGGCGACCCCCG
>JAJDXK010000064.1 GCA_022823305.1 Alphaproteobacteria bacterium | reverse complement strand
CCGCCGCTGCCGCCGCCGCCTCTGCCGCGCGCTTTTCGCCTGCCGCCCGTTCGCACGTCGCGGCCAGCTCCGCCAGCCGGTTGCGGGCCTCCAGCCGGCGGGCCGCCGCCGTCGGCGCTTCTGCGGCCACGGTGAAGCCGTCCCAGCGCCACAACGAGCCCTCGCGGCTGACCAGACGCTGGCCGGTGCGGAGGGACGATTGCAGGCGCGCCCCGTCGGCCTCGTCCACCACCCCGATCTGCGCGAGGCGCGCCGCCAGCGCCTGCGGCGCCTGTACCGCATCGGAAAGCGGGGCGGCGCCCGGCGGCAGCGGCGCGGCGTCCGCGGCCTGGGGGAAGGCCAGCCAGTGCACCGGCGCGTCCGCCTCCGTGCTCGCCTGCAGGTCGTCGCCGAGGGCGGCGCCCACGGCGGCCTCGAATCCGGGCTCGACCGTGACCTGGTGCCACAGCGCATGGCCGTTGCCGCTCGCCGGATCGGCGAGCAGCGCGGCGAGGGCGGTGCGCTCGGCTTCGGCGCCGGCGAGCGCGGCAACCGCAGCGCGCAGGCGCTCGCCCGATGCGCGTTCGCGGTCTTCGGCCTCTTTCCGCGCGGCCTCCGCCTTCCTCAGCGCCGCACGCGCATCCTCGAAGCGCACGGCCTCCGCCCGCTCCGCCGCTTCGGCCTGCGCCAGTCTATTATCGGCGGGTGCGCCACGCTCGAGTGACGCACGTTCCTCGCGTGCCCGAGCGAGGTCCTGCCTGAGCCGGGAGCACCGAGCCTGAGCCTCCTCGATGCGCCTGCCGAGGGACTCGCGCTCCGCCTCCGTCCGCGCCCGTGCCTGGGCGAGCGAAGCAAGGCGCTGCTCGACCGCCTCGACCTCGGCGCGCGCGTCGTCCTGCGCGGCGCGCGCCGCCGCCTCGGCCTCGGCGTCGCCCTCGGCCTCCCGCGCAAGCGCGGCCCGCGCATCGTCGAGTCGTCCCCGTGCCGCCTCGGCGTCGGCGGCCAGCGCCTCCTCGCGCTCGATGTCGGCGGCGATCTGGGCGCGCCTGCCGGCGTTCTCGTCGCGAGCGCGAGCGACGCGCTCCTCCTCTTCGGCCAGCCGTTCGTGCTCGATACGCAGCCGGTGCAAGGCGGCGGCCCGCTCGGCCTCCTGCCCGCGCCGCTCCGGCAGAAGCGCGGCGGTATCCGCCTGGCGGCGCGCGGCGTCGGCGGCGGCCTGCGTCGCCCGGGCGACCTCCCGGGCGGCCTCTTCCGCCTTTGCCGTCACCTCCGCCACGCGGGCCCGCGCCACGGTCCAGCGCACCAGCAGCAGGGCGGCCTCGGTCTCGCGTATCCTCTCGGAAAGCCGCTTGTAGCGCCTGGCGTGGCGCGCCTGACGCTCGAGATCGCGAAGCTGCGCCTCCAGGGTGCCGATCACGTCCTGCAGGCGCTCGAGATTGGTCTCCGCGGCGCGCAGCTTGAGCTCGGCCTCGTGGCGCCTCGCGTGCAGGCCGGTGATGCCGGCGGCCTCTTCCAGCAGGGCCCGGCGCTGCGTCGGCTTGGCCCCGATGATGTCGCCGATGCGCCCCTGCCCCACCAGGGCGGCGCTGTGCGCGCCGGTCGCGGCGTCTGCGAACAGGAGCTGGACGTCGCGGGCGCGCACCTCGTTGCCGTTGACCGTATAGGTCGAGCCCTCGCCCCTCTCGATGAGCCGGATCACCTCGATCTCCGGCGCGTCTGCCACGCTGGACGGCGCCGTCAGGTCCGAGTTGTCGAGGCTGAGCACGACCTCGGCCACGGAATGGGGCGGGCGGCGGGCGGTGCCGCCGAAGATCACGTCCTCCATGCCGCTGCCCCGCACCTGGCGGGGCGCCGTCTCGCCCATGACCAAGCGCAGCGCTTCCACCAGGTTCGACTTGCCGCAGCCGTTGGGGCCGACGATCCCGGTCAGGCCCGGCTGAATGAGCAGCTCCGTCGGCTCGACGAAGGACTTGAAGCCCGCGACTCTGAGTTTCGTCACCTGCACCGGCCGGCGCTCCGTCTCCAATCCCTAGAGCAGGCGGTCGATGTGCTCGGCGAAGGCCTCGAAGCGCATTGCGCCCTCGTATTTCTCGCCGTTGACGATCACCGTCGGCGTGCTGGACACGCCGTATTCCGCCTGGGCATCCGCAATCGACTGGAAGATCGCGTTCTCGAGGTCCTTGTCCGCGAGGCAGGCCTCGAAGCGGTCCCGGCTGACGCCGCCCAGCTCTCCGATCTGTGCCAGCTTCTCGCTGTAGTCGCCGGCGCTCGCCCAGTCGTCGAAGGTCTGGAAGAGAACGTCGACGAAGGCGGCATAGCGGTCTCGCCCCGCACAGTGGGCGAGGATCGTGGCCTGGAGGGCCGGCAGGTTCAGCGGGAAGTCCCGGAACACGTAACGCACCTTGCCAGCGTCCACGTAGTCGGGCTTGAGCCGGTTGTAGATGTTCTCGTGGAACCAGCGGCAATGCGGGCAGGTGAGCGAGAAGAACTCGATCACGGTGACCGGCGCATCGGGGTCGCCCAGCGCGATGTCGCCGGGTCTCTCGCCGATGCCGGCGGCGCGTGCGCCCGGCACCCGCGCCAGCATCACGGCCGCCGGAAGAGCCACCATCGCGCCCAGAAGAAAACGCCGAGAGAACATCAGGTTATCCTCACCCGTTGATGTCGCATCCGAGGAAGGTGCGCCCCTTCTGCCGGCACGCCTCCATGACCGAGAACGAGCCTGCGGCCGGATCGATCACCACGTCGCCCGGATTGCTCACCGCCTCGATCAGCGCGCTCTGCAGGCCCACCGGCTTGGGGTGCACGCGGCGGCCGGGGACCTTTTCGCTCCACATGTCCGGGATGGTGTGGACCTTCCACACGCCCTTGGCCTTGCGCGGCGCCTTCTGCAGCACGATCAGGTATTCGCTTGCCCGCCGCGTGCGGTAGCCCATGCCGATCCGCTGCTTGTGCCACGTCACCATGTCCACGATCTCGAGCGCCGTGCCTTCGAGCCAGTGGCCGATGCCGGTACAGAGATGGTACTTGTCGGTCCACAGGAATAGGTGCCCGCTCGGCATCAGGCAGCGGTCGATTCCGGCGATGAACACCGGAATCTCGTCGGTCATCTGCGGCAGGGAGGCGCGGGCGGCGCCGCGGCGCTCGCCCTCGTTTCCGTAGGCCAGGTGATCGAGCACGCCGCGGTACTGCGGGTCCAGGAAGGCGACGGGAGCGGCGCCCGAGGGCAGTAGGCTCAGAAAGTGCAGGCCCTCCATGCGAAGCCGGCTGTCGAAGGCAAGCCCGGGAGGCAGCGCCAGCGGCGGCTGGTCCATCTGCCGCACGGAGGAGAACACCGAGACCCTTCCGGTGTCCGGCGGGGCTTCCTGCGCTGTGGTGGCCTGCTCGACCATCGGGGCCGGACTGTACGCACGGCGGCTGCGAAAAGTATAGTTCGCTGAATCGGGGCGCGAAGCCGGCCCCTCAGGGAGCGCGGGATACCTCCTGTTTCAACCGGGAAACGAGAGAGTTATCAAGGCTTTACGTGACCCGCGAACGGGCGAGGACGGCGCGGCCGAGGGCCGCAAGGGCTGCCTTCAGGCGGCGATCCCGCGTCGCGTCGACAGCGGATTCGACGCGCACGGCCGACTCCGAGTCGCATTCCGGCGGCGGCCGCCCCTCCGCGTCGGGCTCCGGCGCGGGCATCGCCCGGTTCACGTAGGCGATCCGCGTCACCGCGCGGTATCCGTAGTAGGTGGCGACCCGTTCGAGGATCTGGGGCTCGAGATGCTGCAGCTCGACCGCGACCGGACCGGCGACGCAGACCCTGAGCGTGCCGTCCGGCTGCAGGCGTTCGGGCCAGGAGCGGGCGGCAATGGTCTCGCCCACGATTGCGGGCCATTCGGCTGCGATGCCTGCCGCGGCGAGGCCACGCGCCTCGAAGGACCTGGCGGTGATCCTGCCGATCAGCGAGGCGAGCGGCTGCGCCTGGCGGGTCTTGCGCATGTCCGGGGCCGGGAGTCGCGGTATCCGGGCACCGGTGTACGCGCATCGGCGGCGTCTGTGAAGCGGCGCGCCCGCCGGTGACCGGGCCGACACCCGAATCGCCCGCCCGGCTGGCGGCGGCGCTGCTGGACTGGTACGACCGCCACCGCCGCCACCTGCCCTGGCGCGCGCCGCCCGGCACCCGGCCCGACCCCTACAGGGTCTGGCTCAGCGAGATCATGCTGCAGCAGACCACGGTGCCGGTGGTGGCCGGCTACTTCCAGCGTTTCCTGGAGCGCTGGCCGACCCTCGAGGCTCTGGCCGCCGCCGAGCTCGACGAGGTGCTCCACGCCTGGCAGGGACTCGGCTACTACGCGCGGGCGCGCAACCTGCACGCCTGCGCGCGGCGGCTGGCGGCCGATCGCGGTGGGCAATTCCCGACCGAAGAGAAGGAACTGCGGGCGCTGCCCGGGATCGGGCGCTACACCGCCGCAGCGATCGCGGCCATCGCCCACGACCGGCCGGCAACCGTCGTCGACGGCAACGTCGAGCGCGTGATCGCCCGCCTTCGCGCCGTGGAGACGCCGCTGCCGGCGGCCAAACCCCTCCTCTACAGGCTCGCCGCCGAGCTCACTCCGGAGAGGCGGCCCGGCGACTACGCGCAGGCGCTGATGGATCTCGGTGCCGGCGTCTGCACGCCGCGCAAGCCCGGCTGCCACGCCTGCCCCTGGCAGGGCGCCTGCGAAGGCTACGCGAAAGGCACGGCCGGGAGCCTGCCGCGTCGCGTGCCGAAGCGCCCGCGCCCGCTGCGCCACGGCGTGGCCTTCTGGCTTATGCGGGAGGACGGCGCCGTGCTGCTCCGCCGCCGGCCGGAGAAGGGCCTGCTCGGCGGGATGATCGAGCTGCCTTCGACGCCGTGGCGGGCCGAGCCGTGGGAGCTGGCGGAGGCCTCGGCCCACGCGCCGGAGGCGCTCCCCTGGCAGGCGCTGCCCGAGCCGGTCCGCCACGGCTTCACCCACTTCGAGATCGAGCTTCTGGTGGCGGTCGCCGAGAGCGCGGACAGCAGTTGCGCCGGGGAGAACGGCGATATCTGGTGCCCGCCCGCCCGATTCTCCGAGCATGCCTTGCCCACCCTGACGCGGAAGCTCGTGCGCTACGCGGCACGCCACAAACCCCGACCGTCCGCCGCCTGAGCGAGGACGTGGAAGAGCCGACGCCGCCGTTCCCCTCCTCGCCGTTCCACCGTAATCTGCCCTTCGCCGGTGCGGAGTACGACGATGCGCCGGGCAACGCACGGGAGCGACGAGATGAGCGAGCAACGGGAGCTGCCCCAGGAGGCGGGCTACAACCTGCGCATGCGCCACCCGGATCACCCGGAGCACTTCGCGATCTGGGACGCCGAGAGCGAGCGGATCCGCGCCGCCCTCGCCTGCACCCTCGACGTCCGCTACGGCGACGGCCCCAACATGACGGCCGACCTCTTCCCCGCCCCGGCAGGAGATGGCGGCGCGCCGATCCAGGTGTTCATCCACGGCGGCTACTGGCGCACCATGGACAAGTTCTCCCACTCGTTTCCCGCCGAAGCCTTCGTCGCCGCCGGCGGCGCGGTCGTCTCGCTCAACTACGCGCTGGCGCCGGCGGTGACGCTCGACACGATCGTGGAGCAATGCCGCACCGCGCTGGAATGGGTCGCCGACAACGCCGGCCGGCTGGGCGGCGATGCGGACCGCATCTTCGTCTCCGGCCACTCGGCCGGCGGGCACCTCACCGCCATGATGCTGTGCACGGACTGGGCGGCGCGCGGTCGCCCCGCCGATCTGGTGAAGGGCGGAACGCCGATCTCGGGCATCTTCGACCTCGCGCCCATCACGGAGACCAGCATCAACGACGATGTCCGGCTCGATGCCGAGGCGGCGGCGCGCAACAGCCCCCTCCTCAACCTGCCGGCCAGCGGCGCGCCGCTCATCGCCGTGGTGGGCGCCGACGAGACGCCCGCGTTCGTTGCCCAGAACCGGGCCTTCGCCGAAGCCTGGCGGGCGCGGGGCTTCGCAGCCGAGAGCATGGAGATCGAGGGCCTGCACCACTTCAACGTGGTGACCGAGCTGGGTCGCCCCGGCACCGCGCTGACCGCCGCGGTGCTCGCCCAGATGGGCCTGTAGCAGAGGCGCCGCGCCCTCATTCCGGTAACGCATGTTTAGGACTGCGGCGGACGGGCTTGCCGAAGCGCTGCGAGCGGGGTAGGGCAAGGCGCGGCGGCCGAGCGCGCCGCCGAACCTGTTGAGGTATGCCATGACCTTAAGCCGCGGCCGCGAGTTTCTGGCCATTCCCGGCCCGACCACCGTCCCGGACGAGGTGCTTCAGGCCATGCACCGGCCGGCCGTCGACATCTACGGCGAGGAGCTGATCGGCGTCACCGACGGCTGCCTGGACGACCTGCGGCGCGTCTTCCGCACGCGGCAGGGGCGCATCAGCATCTTCATCGCCAACGGACACGGCGCCTGGGAGGCGGCGCTTTCCAACACCCTCTCCCGGGGAGACAAGGTGCTGGTGCTGGAGAGCGGGCGCTTCGCCGTCGGCTGGGGCGAGATGGCCGAGGCGCTCGGCATCGAGATCGAGGTGCTCGAAGCGCAGCCCCAGCGCGCGGTATCGCCCGAGGCGCTGGAGCGGCGGCTGCGGGCCGACGGGGCGGGCGAGATCAAGGCGGTGCTGGTGGTGCAGGTGGACACGGCCTCGGGCATCGTCAACGACGTCGCCGCCCTGGGCGAGGCCATCGCCGCCAGCGGTCATGACGCGCTCTTCATGGTGGACGTGATCGCCTCGCTCGCCTCGATGCCCTTCGAGATGGACGCGTGGGGTGTCGATGTCGCGGTGGGCGGCGCGCAGAAGGGCCTCATGATGACGCCCGGCCTGAGCTTCACCGCCGCGCGGGAGAAGGCGCTCGCGGCCCACGCCCGTGCCGGGCTGCGCACACGCTACTGGGACTGGACCGTACGCGAGGGCGAGCTCCACTACATGAAATATTGCGGCACGCCGCCGGAACACATGCTCTTCGGCCTGCGCAAGTCCCTCGACATGCTGCTCGACGAGGGCCTGGAGAACGCCTTCCGCCGCCACGCGCTGCTCGCCGGCGCGACCCATGCGGCGGTCGAGCGCTGGCGCAGCGGCGGCGCCCTCGACTTCAACGTCCACGAGACTGCCGAGCGCTCCCCCACGGTGACCACCGTGCTCATGGAGGAGCCCGCGCTCGGCCGCCTGCTCGACTGGTGCACCGGGACCTGCAACGTGACTCTTGGAATCGGGCTCGGACCCTTCAGCGGCCACGCTTTCCGTATCGCCCACATGGGCTACGTCAATGCGCCGATGATGCTCGGCGCCCTGGGCAGCATCGAGGCCGGCCTCGTCGCGCTCGACATCCCGCACGGCAAGGGCGGCGTCTCCGCAGCCGTCGACCATCTGGGTGCCAGCCTGAGGGAAGGTGCGTGCGCGTCCGGCCCTAGGGAGGCGGAGACTCCCCGGTCGTCCCGGGCGTGCTGCTGAGCGGCTCGTCGGGAGGCGACTTCAGGACCATCGCGAGTGCGACCAGGACGGCGCCGATCGCCAGCGCGACGGCGGCGTCTCTCAGGAAGCGCCGCATGTCATGTATCCCGCTCCCCGGGCCGTGCCGCCTCCACCGCGACCGCCAGCGCCTCCTCGAAGTGCCGACCCACGATGGGCCCGAAATGCCGGCGGTAGTCGCGCAGGATATCGGCCATGACCTCGGGCTTCAGGCCGTTCGCGAGGTCGAGCCGGTGCCCGCACACGTCGCAGACGAGTGACGCGTCGCCCGGCGTGGGCGTGCGCCAGACGTGTGGGCTGCATCGCTCCATCGGCCTCTCCTTCCCTGCGTCGGCGGCAGCATACGCGATCCGCTACCGGAGCGAGCAGGGACACGTCGAGGGGCGCGCCGGAGGCCTGAGTCCCTCCGACCGGATTCCTAGCCCGGATCAGCGGTGCAGGCGGCGTAGCGGATGGGGGTTTCGGGAAAGCGCCCGGCCCAGGCCTCGTCGAAGGCGGCGCGGTCGTCGCCGACGCGCGCCTCGACCGTGTACTGGTCGACGACCTTCATGTTCGCCTCCGTCGAGGCCGAGATTCCGAGCTTCTCCAGGTCGGCGACGCGTCGGCGCATGTTGCTCTCGCTCCGGAACACGCCGAAGGAGACCGCGTTGGTCAGCGGACCCCTGCCGATGACTGCAACATCGCCCGCGCCCGCGCTGCGGAGCTCGCTTGCCTTCGCGCGCGCCGCCTCCCGACTCTCCAGGATCGGCCAGTACACCCGGTAGTTCTTGATCTCCTCGCGCTCCTCGTGGCGTACCTCGGCCAGCCCGGCGCCGTAGGACTGGATCCACTCCACTGCGTCCGTGGCTGCGGCAAGGTCCGCGAAATCGCCCGCGTGCGCACATTCCCCGGCTGCAGCCTGGGCCTGGACGGGCGGCGGCTCGGGGGCTGCGGTGCTTTCGGGCTCCTTCTCTTCCGGGGCCGGTTGCTCCGCCTGGGCGATCACCGCCTCGGCGGTTTCGAGCGACTCCGCGACCGCTTCCCCTTCCGCCGCGGGGATGTCGGCCGGCTCCACCGGGGGTCTGGAGGCCGGTTCGAGCGTCACGCCGGGCTGCGATGCAGCGGCGGGGTCGGTGCTGAGCTGCCGGGCGCTGGCGTAGGCGCGTTGAGCAAGCCGCGTGTAGACATCGCCGAGATTGGCGTAAACGACGGCATCCGGCCTTAGCTCCAGTGCCGCGATCAGCGCGCCGCGCGCGTCGTCGAGTCGGCCCAATTCGGCGTAGAGCACCGCGAGGTTGTTGTGCGTCTCGAACATGTCGGGAAAGTCGCTGCGCAGATCCTCGAACATCGAGATGGCCTCGATGAAATTACCCTCGCGCGCATGCAGGATACCCAGAAGGAGTCTGACGCCGGACTCGCCCGGGTCTCTCTCGAGCAGCGAGTCGAGCACCTCTCGCGCCTCGCCGTGACGGTGCTGGGCAATCAGCGACAACGCCTCTTCGATCGGGTCGCCGGCGTGCGCCGCCGACCACATCGCCGTTGCCGCCAGCACGCACGCGATCGGCGCCCACGCCGGCCGGCGCACCGCACTGGCGAAGGGCCGCACAAGGAGGGCAACGCCCTTGAGAACGGGACTCAGGGACGCGGCTCTTCGCTCCGGCGACGGCTTCGCGGGCGTTCCTGATCGGGCAGCCAGCACGTCATGCACGCTTGCTGTCTTGCGTCCGTAGGTATCGGTGCAGCATAGGCGGCAATCTGCCCGCGGTCCATCGCGTCATTCCAGTCCTGTCGCTGCGTCCAGGTGCCCGATCGTGCCCGCGGTTGCACATCCGGCGATTGCCTCGCGACCGATGGAGCCGGCACCGGCCTTGAACTAGTATTCCCCGCCGGCCGCCGGCGACAGCCGGAAGTGCGGTGCGTGCGTTCGCCGACGGTGATTCATGACCGAGCAAATCCTCATCCTCGATTTCGGCTCGCAGGTCACGCAGCTGATCGCCCGCCGCGTGCGCGAGGCCGGGGTCTACTGCGAGATCCGCCCCTATTCGACTCCGGCGTCCGAGATCGGGCGTCTGGCGCCGAACGGCATCATCCTCTCGGGGGGGCCGGCATCGCTGACCGAGATCGAGGCGCCGCGCCCCGACGACAGGATCTATGCGCTCGGCATTCCGCTCCTCGGCATCTGCTATGGCCAGCAGGCCATGTGCGCGGCTCTCGGTGGCGCCGTCGAATCCGCGAGTCAGCGCGAGTTCGGGCGGGCGTTCCTCGATGTCGTCGAGCCCTGCAAGCTCTTCGACGGCGTGTGGCCGGTGGGCGCGCGCGAGCAGGTGTGGATGAGCCACGGCGATGCGGTGGCGGCGGTGCCCCGGGGCTTCCGCGTGGTGGCACGCACCGACTCCGCGCCCTTCGCCGCCATCGCCGACGACCGGCGCCGCTTCTACGGCATCCAGTTTCATCCTGAAGTGGTGCACACCCCGCACGGGGCAGCGCTGCTCAAGAACTTTGCGCGCCACGTCGCGGGCTGCGAGGACAGCTGGTCGATGGCTTCCTTCCGGACCGGCGCCATCGAGCGAATTCGCGCCCAGGTCGGTGACGGGAGGGTGATCTGCGGCCTTTCGGGCGGGGTCGATTCGTCGGTGGCGGCGGTGCTGCTGCACGAAGCGATCCGCGAGCAGCTCACCTGCGTCTTCGTCGATACCGGCATGATGCGTGAGCGCGAGGCGGAGGAGGTCACGAGCCTCTTTCGCGAGCACCACAACATCCCTCTCGTCCACGAGGACGCGCGGGCCGTGTTCCTGGAGCGGCTTGCCGGGGTCACCGAGCCCGAGGAGAAACGCCGGATCATCGGCGCCACCTTCATCGACGTGTTCGAGCAGGCCGCGCGCCGCGCCGGCGACACCGACTTTCTGGCCCAGGGGACGCTCTACCCGGACGTGATCGAATCGGTGTCGGTCAGCGGACCCAGCGTGGTCATCAAGTCCCACCACAACGTCGGCGGTCTGCCGGAGCGCATGAACCTGCGTCTGGTCGAGCCGCTGCGCATGCTCTTCAAGGACGAGGTGCGCGCGCTCGGCCGCACCCTCGGGATGCCGGAGACGCTCACGGGCCGCCACCCCTTCCCCGGCCCCGGCCTCGCCATCCGCATCCCGGGAGAGGTGACGGAAGAGAAGCTCGCAATCCTGCGCCAGGCCGATGCCATCCTGATCGAGGAGATCCGCAGCGCCGGCCTCTACGACGCCATCTGGCAGGCCTTCGCGGTTCTGCTCCCCGTGCGCACCGTGGGCGTGATGGGCGACGCGCGCACCTACGAACACGTGTGCGCGCTCCGTGCCGTCACCTCCGCCGACGGCATGACCGCCGACTTTTACCACTTCGACATGGGCTTCCTCGGCGCCGTCGCGAATCGTATCGTCAACGAGGTGCGCGGCATCAATCGCGTGGTGTATGACGTGACCTCCAAACCGCCGGGAACGATC
Organism: Alphaproteobacteria bacterium; assembly: GCA_022823305.1. Lineage (GTDB taxonomy): Bacteria > Pseudomonadota > Alphaproteobacteria > UBA828 > UBA828 > WTGU01. The sequence goes on along the minus strand of JAJDXK010000064.1, from coordinate 11,876 downwards.
GAATGGGAGTGACTGGCCGAGCAAGGCGTGGTGCACGGCGTCGTGCGATTGCGCTCGCCCTCGCCTTCGCCCTGGCGGCGCTGGCGCCCGGCATGGGCGCCGCCGTGGCCGATTGGGACGAGGGGCAGGCCGCCTTCGAGCGGGGCGATGTCGCGGCCGCGCTGGAGGCGTGGATGCCGCTCGCCGAGGCCGGCGACGCACGCGCGCAGGCGGCGCTCGGCAGCCTCTACATCCACGGCACCGGTGTCCCGGTCGATCATGCGGAGGCGCTGCGCTGGACCCGCATGGCCGCCGAGCAGGGCGACGTCACCGGCCAATTCAACATGGGCACGCTCTACGCTGGCGGCTTCGGCGTCGAGCGCGACTATGCGGAGGCCGCACGATGGTTCGCCCGCGCCGGCGAGCAGGACGATGCTGCGAGCCGCTTCAATCTCGGCGTGCTCCATGCGCGCGGCCTCGGCGTGCCCAAGGACGACGTGGAGGCGCTCTTCCTGCTCAGCACGGCGACGATCATCGCCGGCGACCCGGAGGCCAACCTGCAGGAGGTCGGCGCCGCCGCCGAGCACTACGCCTACGTCGTCATGATGACGATGGAAGAGCCGGAGGTCGCCCTGGCGATCGAGCGCACGCGCGAATGGGAGGAAGCGTTCCTGCGCCGCTACCTGATGCAGCGCTTCCGCCGCCCAGAGAACGGCGACGCCCTCGACCCCCTCCCCTTCGAGTGAGCGGCGGACTGGATCAGCTCTTGACGCGCTCCAGCCCCTGCGACTCCGGGAGGTCCAGCAGCGCGCATATGTGGCCGGCGAGGCGCACGGCCCAGGTCTCCACCCTCTCCGGCGTGCGGATCTCGTCGTTGCGGATCTCCATGAGCAGCGAGGGCAGCCCGCGGTCTTCGCCGTGCACCGGCAGGGTGTAGTCGGTGAGAACGCCGAAGTCGTAGGGCTCGTTGGCGCCGACCCGGAGCCCGTCCCCCCTCAGGCGCTCGATCATGGGGTCGGCCATGCGCCGGTCGTTGTCCCAGCAGATGCCGATCTCCCAGGGCCGGTCTGCGCCGTTCGCAAGGCGCGGCGTGAAGCTGTGCACCGAGATCAGCAGGGGAATCTCGCCCCTGGCCTCGATCCGGTCGAGAGCGGCGCCGATGGCGTCATGGTAGGACGTGAAGAGATCGTCGACCCGGACGCCGACGGCGGACTGATCCAGACCCTCGTTGCCGGGCACGGGTATCGAGTCGCTCACCGCCGGGATTCGGTCGGGCGCGGCGGCGGGTCGGTTGCAGTCGATCACCAGGCGGGAATAGCCGGCGAGGATCGCCGGCGCACCAAGCAGCGCCGCGAGCCGCCGGGCCACCGCAGCGGCGCCGATGTCCCAGCCGATGTGATCGGTGCGCTCGGCTTCGCTCACGCCGAGATCGCCCAGCGCAAAGGGTATCCGGCAGCTTGCGTGGTCGCAGACCAGCAGGACGCGCGAGGTGCTCTCCGGGTTGAGCGTCTCGAAGGGTGGCGGGTCGTGCGGCCCGAGCAGCAGTGCGGCCGTCATCCGGGCTAGACCCCGTAGATGCGCCGGGTGTTCCCGGCGCCGATGAGGCCTGCGATCCGCTCCGCCTCAGCCGCCGTGCATTCGTCGTCCTCGACCCAGTGTCCGAGGGCGCGCGCGAGTGAGGTGCGGAAGCGCCGCGCCCCCATGTAGTAGAGCTCGGCGAGGCCGAAGGCGTCGGAGCTGTAGAGCTGCTTGGTGAAGGGTGCGAGCTCCAGCGCCTCGTCCATGATCCGCTGGTAGCTCGGCCCTACCCAATTGAGCGCGAAGCCCACGTCGAAGTAGACCTGCGGGAAGTTCTCCGACATCAGGCCCGCCTCGCGGTGGAAGGGGTAGCAGTGCAGCAGCGTGATGGGGAAGCCCCACGGCTCCACCGCCTTGATCCAGGGTGTGAGATGGCTGGGGTCCACGCGGTGGAGCTCGATGTCGGGGTCGCCGATGCCGATGTGGAACTGGATCGGGAAGCCGCGTTCGCGCGCGATGTCGGCCCCGGTCCAGATCAGGTGCCGCTCGAGCACCGCGTCGGTGACGCGGACCTTGCCGCTGCTCTCGATCTCGGCGAGCCAGCGCCCGGCCGCCGCCTCGACCTCCGCATCGCCCGGCTTGCCGTAGTCGATGGCGAGCGTCGCGCGATAGGCGAGGATCGACTTGAGGCCGACGACATCGTCGGTGAGCGCAGCGCGCAGGGCCGCCTCGAAGGCCTGAGCGTAGCCCGCCGCCGAGACGCCGGCGCCGGCGACTCTCTCCGCCACCGATTCCATGCGCACGATCTCGCGCGCCGGCCTGCCGGCGATCGTGCCAAGCTCCGACACCGAGCACAGCTCCTCGGGCCGGTTGCCGCTGTCCACCAGGTAGGTGTCGATCCCCGATGCGGCGAGGAAGCGCCGGTTCACCTCGCCGGCCCCGAGCTCACGCCGCCGCGCGGCATACTCTGCCGGCGGGCAGAGCGGCGGCAGGTCGAGGATAGGCGCGCACCAGCGGCGCACGCTGAGCGCGACCGGCTTGTCCCAGTGATCGGTGCCGGGCGGCGCCGGCGCGAAGGCCTCGCTCAGCGAGTCCGCGAGTCGCTCGTCGTCCAGGTCCGCGGGAAAGATCCCGTGGCAGTGGTGATCGACCAGCGGAATTCCGTCGGCAAGGTCGTCCATGGGCATCGCTATCGCTCCCGGTCTCGGCACCGGCACTCTAAGGCCGGCGGAAGGGCGAGTCATGCGGAGCTTCGGGGCTGCGGCTCGGCTCCGTGCTATCGTCCGCCGGCAACCGGCTGGAGGAAGGCATGGCGATCACGTTGGACGGAAAGGCCGCGATCGTGACCGGCGCGGGCCGCGGCATCGGCAAGGGCATCGCGGCGGTGTTCGCGCGGGAGGGCGCGCGCGTGCTGGTGGTCAACCGCAGCGCCGAAGCGGGCCAGGCCTCGGCCGACGAGATCGTGGCCGCCGGCGGCGAGGCGTCGTTCCTCCAGGCCGATGTCAAGCTGCGTGCCGACATGGAGCGGATGGCCGCGACCTGCATCGAGCGCTATGGCGCCATCGACATCCTCTGCGCCAACGCCGGGGTCTTTCCCACCGCCCACATCGCCGACATGAGCGACGAGACCTGGGACGAGGTGCTCGACACCAACCTCAAGGGCGTCTTCTACGGCGTTCGTGCCTGCATCCCGCAGATGAAGGCGCAAGCGCAGGGCCGCATCGTCGTCATCTCGTCGATCACCGGGCCCAACGTGGGCTGGCCGGGCCTCTCCCACTACATGGCGTCGAAGGGCGGCGTGAACGCGTTCGTGCGCGGGGCGGCGCTGGAGCTCGCCGGGCACAACGTCACCGTGAACGCCATCTCCCCCGGCTCCATCATGACCCAGGGCCTGCTGGAGCTCGGCGGCGACGAGGTCGAGGCGATCAGGGCGATCATTCCCGCCGGCTACATCGGCGAGAGCGAGGACATCGCCTACGCCGCGGTCTACCTCGCCAGCGACCAGGCGCGCTACATCACCGGCCAGGCGCTGGTGCTCGACGGCGGGCAGATCCTGCCGGAGAGCCCCTCTGCCATGGCCGACGCCTGAGCCGTCGCCGATTGACAAACGCCGCACCGGCGCTATCGATGGGGCGCGGGCGCCCGTAGCTCAGCCGGATAGAGCACTTGATTCCTAATCAAGGGGTCGCAGGTTCGAGTCCTGCCGGGCGCGCCAACGTCGACAAGAGGACAGTGCGCGATGAGCATTCGGCAAGAGTCGGCCGGCCGATGACTGCACGCCGCTACTTCACGCCGGTGGCCGGCCTTCCGCCGCAGCAGGCGCTGTTGACCGACCGCGCCGTGATCACCGAGGCGTACACGATCATTCCGCGCGGCGTGCTGCGCGACATCGTCACCAGCTGCTTCCCGCACTGGAAGGGCACGCGCGCGTGGGTGCTGTCGCGCCCGGTGGCGGGATTCGCGACGACCTTTTCCCAGTCGATCGTCGAGATCGACCCGGGAGGCGGCAGCGAGCGGCCCGAGCCGGGCGCGCACGTCGAATGCGTGCTCTTCGTCATGGCCGGCGAATTGCGGCTCACGCTCGACAATGCCGAACACACGCTTTCGCCCGGCGGCTATGCCTATGTGGCGCCGGCCACGCGCTGGACGGTCGCCAACACGGGAACCGCGCCCGCCTGCTTCCACTGGATCCGAAAGGCGTATCAGCCCCAGGACGATGTCGATGCGCCTGAGTGCTTCGTGACGTCCGACCACGACGTCGCGCCGGCGCCGATGCCGGACACGGAGGGCGCCTGGGCGACGACGCGTTTCGTGGATAGCGACGACATGCGCCACGACATGCACGTGAACATCGTGACATTCCAGCCCGGAGCGTCGATTCCCTTCGCCGAGACCCATGTCATGGAACACGGGCTCTACGTGCTCGAGGGCAAGGCGGTGTACCGGCTCAACCAGGACTGGGTGGAGGTCGAGGCCGGCGACTACATGTGGCTGCGCGCCTTCTGTCCGCAGGCCTGCTACGCCGGTGGACCCGGGCCCTTCCGCTACCTGCTCTACAAGGACGTGAACCGCATTCCGACGCTTCCCGTCGCGGGCGCGCCCGCGACGGCGTAGGGCCCGGCGAGGGTCGCCCGGAAGCGACAGTCCCCTCGTCGTTGACGACGGACGCCCTGCTCATGCCCCTGGCGCAGATCGAAGGCGGCGACATCCACTACGAGGAAAGCGGCGCCGGCGCAGTGCTGGCGATGCTGCTGCCGCAGAGTGTCGGACCGGTCGGCGTGCGCCCCTTCCGCGACAGGTTGGCGGAACGCTTCCGGGTGGTCTGCCACGACGAGCGCGGCACCGGCCGAAGCGCACCCGTGGCCATGCCCGAGGGCATGAGCATGGCGGGCCGTTCGGCGGAGCTTGCGGCGCTCTTCGACGCGCTGGGAATCGACCGGGCGCACCTCTTTTGCCACTCCACCGGCTGCGGCGTCGGCCTGTCGCTGTCCGCGACCTGCCCGGACCGGGTCGCCGGGCTGGTTCTCGCCAATCCGTGGAGCCACGGCGATGCGCATCTGACGACGATGCAAGGTCTGCGCGTGGCCGCCGCGCGGGCGCTCGACCCGTACCGCTACGCCTGCTTCAACGCCAGCCTGCTCTTCCCCCCCGACTACCACCGCGCGCACGCGGAGGCATTCGAGACGCTGGCCAGGAACGCGGCGCCGCAGGATGCCGACCGGATCGAGGACAGGCTGGAGGCGATCCTGGCGTTCGACGCGCGCCCGCTGGCGCCGGTCCTGACCTGCCCTGCCCTGGTCGTGACCGCGGCCGACGACCAGCTGATGCCGCCCTGGTTCGGCGCGGAACTCGCGGCGCTGATCCCCGGGGCGGCCCATCGCGCGCTGGACGGCGGCGGCCACATGCTGCCGGAGACGCGCGGCGACGAACTGGCCGACGCGGTGGTGGACTTTCTCGGCGCGGTCGCCTGAGCTCTTCCGCCGCGCCGGAGCAGAGGCGCGACCTGCAGCTCAAGCCTCGTTCGAGGTGGCGGGTGGCGGGCGGCGCGCGGCCTTGTCCCGGACGAGGTGGCGGAACAGCTCCTCCTCGCGTTGCCCGAGCAGCGCCGCGCCGTCGCGAGCGCTCCAGTCGTACACCCCCCGGCCCGAGGGCAGGCCGCGATGTCCTGCCTCCACCAGCCCGGCAACGGCCGAAGCGGGCCGGGAGCCCGTGTTCAGGTGCGGGATCAGGTACGCTCCGAACGCGTGCAGCGTATCGAGGCCTCCGATGTCGGCCGATTCGATGGGCCCGGTGATCGCGAGACGCCGCCCGAGGGACGCCTTCACAACCGTGTCGATCGCCTCGGCCGAGGCCGCCCCCTCCGCCCACAGTGCCCAGGCCTCGCGCAGGATCGCGTACTGAAGCCGGTTGCCGATGAAGCCCGGAACCTCCTTGTCGACGATCACCGGCTCCTTTCCGACGGCCCGGAGCACGCCGCAGAGCCATGGCGCCACGTCCGGGTCGGTCTCCGGTCCGGCACAGACCTCGACGAGGGGGATGAGCTGCGGCGGGTACCAGAAGTGGGCGGCGACCACGCGCCCGCGATGCGTGACCTTCGACACGAGCTCGCTTGCCGGCTGCCCGCTCCCGGAGGCGAGGACCGCCGGCGGCGCACAGATCGCGTCGAGCCGCCCGTACACCTCGTCCTGGACGGCCCGGTCGGCCGGAACCGCCTCGAGGACGAGCTGCGCAACCGCCGCGTCCTCGAGTTCGGTCGAGGTCCGGATGCGTCCAAGGGCGGCGCTCGCGTCGCCGGGCGTGACGAGCCCGTGCGCCTCGAAGGCGGCGAGGCTCTTCGCAATCCTGTCCATCGCCGCGGCTAGGCTGTCTGCGCGCCGGCCGATCATGACGACCCTGTGGCCCGCAGCCGCGAAGATCTGCGCCATTCCGTGACCGACGAGGCCGTTGCCGACGACGGCAACGGTATCGAGCGTTGCAGGGACAGTCATCGACTTCTGCTTCGGGCCTGTCGGTGAATGGTCGGAGCGGGCGGATTCGAACCGCCGACCCCTTGACCCCCAGTCAAGTGCGCTACCAGACTGCGCCACGCTCCGACCGACCCGGACGACGCCGGGCCGCGCGCACTATAGCGCCCGGCTCGGAACGCGGCCAACTTTCCGTGTCTGCGGCGTGGCAGTGAGTGGCAGTGAGTGCTTGACGCGCGCCACTTGCCGTGGTTCTTGGACTTCATCGTGGCGATTTGAGCGACCGGCTTGCGGCCACGCTAAACAAGCGCGCTAAAAGGTCGATGGGGAGGAGCCCCGGCCAGCGCGGCCGGGGTTTTTGCGTATGGGGCAGAGGGAACGAGAACGGGCGTGGGCGCAGGCCACCCGACTGGTGCGGGGCGGCACGCAACGCTCGCAGCACGGCGAGACGAGCGAGGCGCTCTACCTCTCCTCGGGTTTCGTCTACGCCTCGGCAGCGCAGGGCGAGGCCCGCACGGCGGGCGATGCGGAGGGCTACGTCTACGGCCGCTTCGGAAACCCGACGGTCGCCATGCTCGAGGACCGCCTCGCGCTGATCGAAGGCGCCGAGGCCTGTCAGGCGACTGCGACCGGCATGGCGGCGGTGTTCGCCGCACTGATGTCCCAGTTGCGGGCCGGCGATCATGTGGTGGCTTCCCGGGTCATGTTCGGGGCGTGCTACGTGGTGATCGACGAGCTGCTGCCGCGCTACGGAATCACGAGCGAGCTCGTGGACGGCACCGATCTCGCTGCCTGGGAGCGCGCGCTGCGGCCGGAGACCCGCTGTGTCTTTCTCGAGAGCCCCGGCAACCCGACCATGGCGATCGTCGACATCGCCGCCGTCTCGGCGCTGGCCCACGGCGTGGGCGCCCGCGTCGTCGTGGACAACGTGCTCGGAATGCCGATGGTGCAATGCCCCCTCGCCCTCGGCGCCGACGTGGTGGTCTATTCGACGACCAAGCACATCGACGGCCAGGGCCGCTGCCTCGGCGGCGCCGTGCTGGGGAGCGGCGACTTCGTCGAGGGCGAGCTGGTGCCCTTCATGCGCACCACGGGGCCGATCATGAGTCCTTTCAATGCCTGGGTCATGCTCAAGGGCCTGGAGACGCTGGAGCTGCGCCAGACGCGCATGTGCGAGACCGCAACGCGGCTCGCCACCTTCGTCGAAGCCCATCCGGCCGTCGACGCCGTCTACTATCCGGGCCTGCCCGGCCATCCCCAGCATGCGCTCGCGATGCGGCAGATGAGCCGGGGCAGCAGCGTTATCGCCTTCGACTTCGCAGGCGGCAGGAACGCAGCATTTCGCTTTCTCGATTCACTCTCGCTCATCGATATCTCCAACAACCTGGGCGACGCGAAGAGCCTCGCCACCCACCCTGCCAGCACGACTCACCAGAAGATCGGTGCGGACGCCCGTGACGAACTCGGGATCGGGGACGGTCTCGTGCGCCTCTCGGTCGGGCTCGAAGCAGCGTCCGATCTCGAGGCCGATCTCGAGCAGGCCCTGGGCGCGGCTACCGACCGCTGAGAGGCTCGCCGCATCCCCGGCGCCGATCTCCCATGGCGCGGACCATGACATTGGTGAGAAAGCCGGGCTAAGATTTGCACGGCGGCAGGGCTGCGAGTCCAACGCACGGCGGCACCCATGAGCTTGCTCGAAGTTCGCGACCTCTCCCGGCATTTCGGCGGTCTCGCTGCGGTGAACAACCTCTCCTTCGCCGTCGATGAGGGCGCGATTCACGGGCTGATCGGCCCCAACGGTGCCGGCAAGACCACGACCTTCAACGTCATCAGCGGCTTCTACAAGCCCACCGCCGGCGAAGTCGTCTTCGGCGGGCACCGTATCTCGGGACTGCGCCCGAGCCGGATTGCGGCCCGCGGCGTGGTCCGCACCTTCCAGGCGACGACGCTCTTCCAGGAGCTGACGGTGTTCGAGAACGTGCTGGTGGGCTGCCACATGGACTCCCGGGTCGGGCCGATCAGCGCGCTGCTGGGGTCGAACCGGCGGATCGAGCGCGAGACCGAGGCGCGCGCCCAGGAAATCCTCGAGTTCATGGGCCTGGGCGAGCTCCGCGACGACGAGACGGTCAACCTGCCGCACGGCCATCAACGGGCGCTCGGCATCGCCGTGGCGCTCGCAGCCCAGCCCAAGCTGATCCTGCTGGACGAGCCCTTCACCGGCATGAACCCCGAAGAGACACGCCGGATGATGGCGCTGGTGGAGCGCGTACGGAACCAGGGAGTCACCATCCTCCTGGTCGAGCACGACATGCAGGCGGTCATGGGGCTCTGCGAGCAGATTACGGTCCTCAGCTTCGGCGAGCTGCTGGCGGAGGGAACGCCCGACGAGATCCGCGCCGACCCGGCCGTGATCGAGGCCTATCTGGGAACCGCCTGAATGCTGTTCCAGATCAAGTCGCTCACCGTCCACTACCACAAGGTGACGGCGCTGCGCGCGGTCTCGATGGAGGTCGACGAAGGCGACATCGTGACCTTGATCGGGGCCAACGGCGCCGGCAAGAGCACGACGCTGCGCACGGTCTCGGGCCTGGTGCGCGCCAGCGCGGGCGAGATCTGGTTCGACGGCACACGCATCGACGCGCTGGCGCCGGACGAGGTGGTCAAGCGCGGCATCGCCCACGTGCCCGAGGGACGTCGCGTCTTCCCCGAGCTCACGGTCTTCGAGAACCTGAACACGGGCGCCTTCCTCCGGCGCGACAAGAACGGGATCAGGCAGGACCTGGAGAACGTCTACGAGCGCTTCCCCCGCCTGCGCGAGCGGCGCGCGCAGTACGGCAAGACCCTCTCCGGCGGCGAGCAGCAGATGCTGGCCATCGGCCGGGCGTTGATGGCGCGCCCCAGGCTGCTGCTTCTCGACGAGCCCTCCCTCGGCCTCTCGCCGGTGATGGTGCAGGAGATCGCCCAGATCATCGTCGACATCAACGCGCGCGGCGTGCCCGTGGTGCTGGTCGAGCAGAACGCGGAGCTCGCGCTCAAGCTGGCGCACTATGCCTACGTGCTGGAGACCGGCCGCGTCGCGCTGCAGGGCGAGGCGCAGCGCATCCGCGACGACGAGCACGTCCGCAAGGTGTACCTCGGCGGCTAGGCTCATGACGGCCGGGTGATCGCTTGGAGACCCGCGAGCTCTTCTGGGAGATCACCTCCCTCGGCCATACGCTCTTCTTCGTGGTGGCGGGCGCTGCGATGGCCGTGGCCGCGGCCGGCGTCGCCTGGCACGTCTGGCGTTACGCCCGTGCCCGCAGGAGCCCGGTCCCGGTCCATCCCTGGCGCGGCTTCTGGCGCATGCTCTTCGACGTGTTCTCGCAGCGCACCGTGCACCGGCGCGACCGCGCCGCCGGTCACGCGCACACGCCGATCATGTACGGCTTCCTGCTGCTGCTGGCGGCGACCAGCATCATTACCGTCGAGTACGACATCTCGGAGCCCTTCTTCGGCTTCACCTTCTGGCACGGCACCTTCTATCTCGTCTTCAGCCTGATCGCCGACCTCGCCGGGCTCGGACTGATCGCAGGCTGCGTCTACATGATGTGGCGGCGCTGGCGGGTGCGGCCCGCCAAGCTCGTCTACCGGCGCGGCTACCGCGGCGAAACCGAGGAGAGAGCGAGCGCCCGCGCCTGGCTGCTGGACGACGCGCTCTTCCTCTGGGCGCTGCTGCTGATCGGGGTGACCGGCTTCCTGCAGGAAGCGGTGCGGCTCGCCATGGACCAGCCCGCCTGGGGGGCATGGTCGCCGGTCGGCTGGGCGATGGCCCAGGTCTTTCTGGGGCTCGGCATGGACGAGGCGGCGGCCGCCGCGGTGCGCCGCGCCAACTGGTGGATCCACGGGATCGCGGCGCTGGCCTTCATCGCGGCGATCCCCTGGACCAAGGCGAAGCACCTGATCGCCGTGCTGGGCTCGCTCTCGACCCGCGACGCGCAGGCCCTGCGCCGGCTTCCGAGGCCCGCCCCTGCCCGTGCCGCCGTGGCGGACGATGCCGAGCCCGAGGTCGGCTTCGGCAGCATCGGGCAGTTCTCGTGGAAGGACCTGCTCAACCTCGATGCCTGCACCAAGTGCGGCCGCTGCCACGAGGCCTGCCCGGCGACCGCGAGCGGTGCGCCGCTCAGCCCGCGCGACCTGATCCTCGACCTCCGCACCCATGCCGCGCGATCGGCCTTCAGGCCGCGCGCCGACGGCCCGTCGCTGATCGGCGACGTGATCGAGGCCGAGACGCTCTGGTCCTGCCGCTCCTGCGGCGCCTGCATGGAGATCTGCCCGGTGGGCATCGAGCACCCGCCGATGATCGTGCAGATGCGGCGCCAGCTCGTCGAGGACGGCGACATGGAGCAGCAGCTGCGCGACACCCTCGACATGATCGCCAACCGCGGCAACAGCTTCGGCGAGAGTCCGCGCGGCCGCGGCGGCTGGACCGCGGCGCTGGAGTTTCCGGTCAAGGACGTCCGCGCCGAGCCTGCCGAGCATCTCTGGTTCGTGGGCGACTACGCCTCCTACGATCCGCGCAACCAGGAGATCTCGCGCACCGTGGCGCGCATCTTCCGCGCTGCCGGCCTCGACTTCGGCCTGCTCTACGAGAGCGAGCGCACCGCCGGCAACGACGTGCGCCGGGTCGGCGAGGAGGGCCTCTTCGAATCCCTCGCGGAGCACAACCTCGCGGCAATGGGCGAGGCGCAGCGCTTCGACGCCATCGTCACCACCGACCCCCACAGCTACAACACCATCCGCAACGAATATCCCGACTTCGGCGAGGTCGCGCCGATCCGCCACTACACGAGCGTGCTCGCCGAACTGCTGGAGAGCGGCCGGCTCACCGTGGTCAAGCCGCTGGGCAAGCGGGTGACGCTGCACGACCCCTGCCACCTCGGACGCTTCAACGGCCACTACGACGAGCCGCGCCGGGTGCTGGAGCTGATCGGCTGCGAGCTGGTCGACATGCCGCGCTGCCGCGACAATTCCTTCTGCTGCGGCGCCGGCGGCGGGCGCATCTGGATGCCCGACCCGGTGGGCAAGGAGCGGCCCGCAGAGAACCGGATGCACGAAGCCGCGTCTCTGGGTAATCTCGACGCCTTCGTCGTCTGTTGCCCCAAGGACATGACCATGTTCGAGGACGCCCGCAAGACCAGCGGCCATGAGAGCGACTTCGTCGTGCAGGACCTGGCCGAGCTGGTGGCCGAGGCGATCGAGCTGAAGGACATCGACCTCGCGGCGGTGCCGGCACTGGTCGATCGCATCACCGAGGCCGCCGCGACCCGGGTCGCCGATGCGGTGGCCGACCGCCTCGCCGACCGCCTCGCCGACGCCGTCACCGAGCGGGTGCTGAGCCGGCTCGCGGAGAGCGGCCCGGCGCTCGCCGCCGCCGCC
>JAJDXK010000107.1 GCA_022823305.1 Alphaproteobacteria bacterium | reverse complement strand
CGCCAGGGGCGTGATCTTCATGACGCTGGAGGACGAGACCGGGGTGGTGAACGTCGTGGTCTGGCCCAACGTGCTGGAGCGCTACCGCCGGGCGATCCTCGGCGGGCGTCTGGTGCTGGTGCGGGGCCGGGTGCAGCGCGCTGGCGAGATCGTCCACCTTGTGGCCGCTCACCTTGAGGACCTGACCCACTGGCTCGACCTGCTGACGCCGGATGAGGGCGCTGTGCAGCCGTCGCCGGATAGCGACCGAGCCGATCCGCGCGGCGGCAGGCGGCTCGCTACGTCTCCCTCACGCCACCCGCGCAACCAGCGCGTGATCCCGAACTCGCGGGACTTCCGGTAGGGGCCGCCGCGCCCAAATCATTCCTGCCGGCATCGCGCCGCTCGCGCATGCGGTCCGCATCTCCACCATCGCCGGGCGCTCGCATCGCGCGCCCCCGCGCGCGTATCCGCGCGACGCGGTCCGGCGCTATTCTCCCTCTCCTCCCCGCCGGGGAGAGGTGGGGGGATCTCCGCGCCGTGGACCCCTGTGGCGGCGGTCTTCATAATGCGCCCAGGCATTTGGGGCGCCCGAAGAGGACGCGATGTCGCTGCTCGACGATTTCGACTTCGATTCCCTGTCCGCGCCGGTGGTGGCGGTCGATGCCGCCGATTTCAAGGAGGGCATGCGCCAGCTCACGGCCGGCGTCACCATCGTCACGACCTCGATCGGCGAGCGGCGCATCGGGCTCACCGCCACCGCGGTGTGCTCGCTGAGCGCCGAGCCGCCGATGCTGCTCGCCTGCGTCAACCGCGAGGCCGGCGCCCACGATCCCACGCTGCAGAGCCGGGTCTTCTGCGTCAACGTGCTGGGCGCGCAGCACCTCGATCTCGCGACCCAGTTCGCCTCCTCGGCGCGGGTGCCCGAGCGCTTCACCACCGGCAACTGGGGCACGCTCGCCACCGGGGCGCCGGTGCTGATGGACGCGCTGGCGAGCTTCGACTGTCTGCTCGGCCACACGCTCAGGGCCGAGACCCACACGGTGCTTACCGGCCGGGTGCAGGCAGTCCGCACCGATGCGGCGCAGGAGCCCCTGCTCTACTCCCGCGGGGCCTACGGCACCTTCTCGGCCTAGCGCTTCGCGCAGTCCCGGCGCCTCACGGGTCCCGAACCGGGACAGACCTTGACACTCGGCAATTAAAACCATAAAACTAGTTATATGGATATAACACGGCACACCCACGCGCCGGCTGCAACCGCCGTCGTGCTCGAAGAGGCGGCGCAGGGCTTCGCAGCCTGCGGCTCCGAACCCCGGCTCATGGTGCTGCGCCTGCTCGTGCGCGCCGGCGAGGCGGGACTCAGCGTCGGCGAGATCCAGGAACGCACCGCCATCCCGGCATCCACCCTGGCCCACCACCTCGGGTTTCTTGCTGCCGGCGGACTGGTCGAGCAGGAACGCCGCGGCCGCGCCGTGATCAACCGGGCCGCCTATCATCGCCTGGAGGCGCTGGCCGCCTTCCTGCTGGAAGCCTGCTGCGCCGATGCCAGACCCTCGCCTCGGGCCCACGCCGCGCGGGCTGCGCTCGGGGGTCAATCGACGTGACCGCGCTCGTTCTTCGCAGTGTCCATGGCCTGCGCACCGGCGCGAGCGGCCTTCGCTCCGTCTGGGCTCTCATCATCGCCATTCCGCTTGCGGTGGCGCTGCTCGACAGAGCGAACCTCGCGGACATTCTGCGCATCGCCGCCGACGCGTTTGCCGGAACGCTGCCCTACATCGCGGCGGCGGTGGTGCTCATCGCGGCGCTCAAGGCAACCGGGGCGACCGCGCTCGTCTCCCGTGCCTTCGAGGGCCGCGAGACGCGCATGATCGTGCTGGCAGCGCTGCTGGGCGGCCTCGCCCCGTTCTGCTCGTGCGAGGTCATTCCGCTCATCGCGGGGCTGCTCGCGGTCGGCGTTCCGCTCTCGGCAATCATGGCGTTCTGGCTCTCTTCGCCTCTCATCGACCCATCGACCATGCTCATCACCGCCGCCGCGCTCGGTTGGGACTTCGCGGCGGGCAAGGCGGTTGCCGCGGTCGCGCTGGGTCTGTTCGGCGGCTTCGGCGTTCGCTTTCTCGCATGGCGCGGCGCCTTTGCCGAACCGCTGCGCCCGGGCGCAGGCGGCGGCTGCGCCGGCGCGTTCCAGGGGAGCGAAACGGTGTGGCGCTTCTGGCGCGAACCGGCGCGAATGGCCGAATTTCGCTCCGAAGCCGTCGCCAACGCCCGCTTCCTCGTCAAGTGGCTCGCGCTGGCCTACCTGATCGAAGCCCTGCTGATCACCTATGTGCCGGCCGGCATGATCGCGGGCGTCGTCGGCGGGGACGGGATGACGCCCATCGCGATGGGCGCACTCGTGGGCGCGCCCGCCTACCTCAACGGCTACGCCGCGCCTGCGCTCGTCGCCGGCCTGATGGAGCAGGGCATGGGCCCGGGCGCCGCGATGGCGTTCATGGTGGCGGGCTCGGTGACCTGCATCCCGGCCATGGTCGCGGTCTGGTCGCTGGTGCGCCGACAGGTGTTCGCCGCCTACGTCTGCTTCGGCATCGCCGGCGCAATCGCGAGCGGTGTGCTGTTCGGTGCCCTCGTCCCGTGACGCCGGTGAGAAATTCGGGCTAAAGCTTGGCCATGATCCCGCCGTCGACCACGAGGTCGATGCCGGTGATGAAGGACGCCTTGTCCGAGAGCAGGAAGAGGCAGGCGTAGGCGATGTCCTCGGGCAGGCCCAGGCGGCCGAGCGGCGTGCGCGCGACCATGGCGTCGACGCGCGAGGGGTCGGCCTCGTAGGTGGGCGCCGTCATCGGCGTCAGCACCGCGCCGGGGCAGATGGTGTTGGAGCGGATGCCGGCGGGCGCAAGCTGCATGGCGAGCGAGCGCGAAAGCGCCGCGAGTCCCGCCTTCGACACCTGATAGGCGTCGATCGGTCCGCCCTCAAGGATGTTCTCCATGTTGCGCAGGCCGACGACGCTCGCGATGTGCACCATGGCGCCGCCGGCGCCGGTGCGTCGCATGCGGGGCTCGGCGTGGCGCGCCATGAGCGCTGCGGCAGTGAGGTTGATCTCGATCGTCCGGTGCCAGACCGCCATCTCCATCTCGGCGATGGCGCCGTCGCGGTCGTACCAGGCGACGCCGGCGGCGTTGACCAGGTAGTCGAGCCGCCCCGCATTCTCGAAGGCGTCCGAGACCGTGCGCTCCACCAGCGCCTCGTCGGTGGCATCGCCCTGGACGTAGCGGGCGGCGCCACCGGCTCCCGCCGCGAAATCGGACGGCGCCGGCTTGGGGTCGATGGCGGTCACCGCGCAGCCCTCTGCGCGGAGCGCGCGGGCGATGGCGAGCCCCATGCCGCCGCCCGCGCCGGTCATGACGCAGACCTTGCCGGCGAAGCCGCTCACGAGGAGAGGGCGCAGCGCAGCGCCAATGCCGCGTCCGCGAGGCCCGCCTCGGCGCTCGCGATCAGGCCGGTGATGGAGACGAAGCCGTGGATCATGCCCTCGTGGCAGCGATACTCCGTGGGCACGCCCGCGGCCTCGAGGCGCGTGGCGTAGGCCTTGCCCTCGTCACGCAGCGGGTCGAAGCCTGCGGTCAGCACGAAGGCCGGCGGCAGGCCGGCGAGATCGGGCGCCAGCAAGGGCGAAGCCAGCGGGTCGGTCGCATCGCCCTCCGGCCCCAGATAGCTCGCGACGTAGAAGGGCATCGAGTTGAGCAGGTAGCCCGACGAATAGAGCCGCCTGGACTCGCTCTCGCCGGCGAGGTCGGTCGCCGGGTAAATCAGGAGCTGGAAGCGGATCGCCGGCCCACCGCGCGCGCGTGCGCGCAGCGTGACGCCGCAGGCGATGTTGCCGCCGGCACTGTCTCCGCCGATGGCCAGGCGCCGGGGATCGGCGCCGAGGGAGACCGCGTTCTCCGCCACCCACCTCGTCGCGGCGTCGCAGTCGTCGAGCGCGGCGGGGAAGCGGTGCTCCGGCGCCAGGCGATAGTCCACCGAGGCGACCAGGCAGCCCGCGTGGTGGCAAAGGTAGCGGCAGACGTCGTCGTGGGTGTCGAGATCGCCGCGAATCCAGCCGCCGCCGTGGTAGTAGACGAGGATCGGCAGCGGCCCCGCGCCAGCGCCCAGCGGCTCGTAGAGGCGCAGCGGAATCGGCCCGGCGGGACCCGGCGCGGCGTGCTCGCTGACGGACTTCACCGGAAGGCGCGGGCCGGCGACGGCGGCCATCTCCCCCTTCCAGGTGGCGCGCGCCTCGTCGGGCGTCATCTCCTCGACCGGCGTCTCCGCGCTCGGGTCGAGCGAGGCGAGGAGCTCCGCCAGGGCGGGGTCGAGCTTCATGGAAGGGTCTCTCGGGTGGCGTTCGTCAGGCACCGGCGGCGGCGCGCAGCGCCTCGCCGCCACTGAAGAAGGGGGCCACCTCGTCGGCGAAACGGCCGAGCCAGGCCTGGCGATGGCGGCGCGGCACGCCCGGCGTTGCCGTGTGGATGAGGAAGCTGTTGAAGCCCGCTTCAACGTAGGCCTCGACCCGCCGGCGCACGGTCTCGGGCGCGCCGACGAACTGCCCGTCGGCCCAGGGCGGGATGTTGGCGGGGTCGGTGCGCTCCTTCATCTTGGCGAAGATCCTGGCCCAGGCGGTGTAGGTCGAAAGCGTCTCGAAGTGCCCATCGTCGGCCTCGTAGTGGTCGATCTGCGCCTGCTGGAAGCGCGGGATGTAGCGCTTGGCGAGCGCGTACGCCTCCTCGTCGGTATCGGCGATGATGCAGTTCACCATCATCGGATAGCGCTGCCTCTCCACGTCCATGCCGCGCTCCTGCGCGGCCTCCTTCCAGGCGGCGAGCGCCTCGTGCTGCAGCGGCAGATTGCTGAAGGCGGTCATGATGGGCGGCAGCCCGAGCGATGCCATCACCGCGCCGGAATCCGGGCTCCCTCCCACGGCGCCGTAGAAATTGATCTTGCTCGTGTCGGTGCGCGGGCGCAGCTCCACCCGCGTCGGCACGGTCAGGTACTCGCCCTCGTAGCGGAAGCGCCCGCCGGCGAGCGCAGTGCTCAGGATCTCCCAGGCTTCCCTGAAGCGCTGGCGGCTCTCCTCCATCGGCACGCCGAAGGCGTCGTACTCGTACTTGGCGGTGCCGCGCCCGAGCCCGAGGTGGAGCGGCCGGTCGGTGAGCAGGTTGAGCTGCGCGATCTCCTCCGCAAGCCGGAGCGGCTCGTACCATGGCGTCACCAGGACGCAGGTGCCGAGCGCGAAGTCGGGGAAGCGCGCGGCGATGTGGGAGAGGAAGGCGAGCGGGTTGGGGGTCGGGAAGTAGTCGGAGAAGTGGTGCTCGATCATCCAGGCGGCGCGGTAGCCGGCGCGGTGGGCGAATGCGCAATCCGCCAGGATCTCCTTGTAGAGCGCGGCGTCGGAGAGCCCCTCCTCGCCCACCGGCGCCGCCACGAAGGCGAAGTCGATCCTGCCTGCCCCGCTCATGCTCTCTCCCGCGCCGCCCGCCGCGATCGGCAGGAGAGTCGTGCCGGCGGCGCCCCCTGTCAATGGCCGCCGCCCGGCTCCCTTGGACCTTCGGGCGGACGGCCCGCGTCCGTCATTGGACGCGCCACGCCTCCCGCGCTATGAGGGGGGATAGCGCGGTATGCCGACGAGACAGGGGGGAGGCAACTGGCGTGGAAGTGACATTCGACCGTCTTGACAGGGTGCTGTTCGTTTCCGCAAGCGGCCGGCTGGAGGTCAACAGCGCCATGCCCTACCTGGAGGAGGTCAGGGCCGAGATCGCGGACGACGACCGTGCCGTGATCATGGACTTCGAGGGGCTCGAGTTCCTTGGCAGCGCGGGTCTTCGCGTCATCTTCATGATCGCGTCGGAGCTGCAGAAGCGCGATGTAGGGTTTGCGCTGTGTGCTCCGCCCAAGCCCATCGCCAAGGTGATCCGGCTCAGCGGCATGGAGAAGGTGATCCCGGTCCACCCGTCGAGGGCCGACGCGCTCCACGCGCTCTGATCCACGCTGCCCTGCGTGGTCGGGGTAGCGTGCGGAGGCGTCGTTGGAGTTCCTAGGCCGGTGCGCCGCCGCCGTTCATCGATGCGCGGAGCGCGGCGGTCGCCGCCTCGTCCACGGCGAGGCTGTCGTCGTCCACGCTGCCCGCGATGGCGACGCCGTAGGTCTCGCGCGCGGTCTCGGCCGAGATGTAGCGCTCGGCCACGTCGCTGAGCACGCGGTGGGTTTCGCGCTCCAGCGGGCTGCCGTAGCCGCCGCCGCCCTGGTCGAGCGCACGCAGGCGCTCGCCGCCCTCGAGGTCGCACACCATCACCGCGGGGTACGGGTGCTCGCTGCCGTCCCTCTCGATCTTGGCGTTGCCGCCGAGCCTGGAGCCGGTGCCGCCGCGCACGCCCTTGGGCGCGCTCTGCAGCCCGTTGCAGACGTGGAGGATGCGCATGGGGTCGTTGCGCGGGCCCATGACGACCTCGGTGGCCGGCCCGCCGCGCCGGCGACCGTGGCCCATGGAATCGGTGACCACGTGCATCTTCTCGATCAGCACGGGGAAGCGCTGCTCGTTGATCTCGATGCTGTCGCGGTAGAGCAGGCCCGCCGCCACCGGCACGAAGAGGTAGTGCATGCCGTCGTTCTCGGCCGAGGCACCGCCGCCCCCGCCCATCATGAACATCTGGTTGATGTAGGCCTCGCCGTCGCGGCGCCAGTCGGTGCCGGAGGCGACCCCGGCCGCGGCCGAGTTGCAGTAGTTGCCGTGGGCGAAGCCCTGGCCGTCGCCGAGCTCGGCGAAGGCGGACTGGGTCACGTTGACGATCACGTCGGTGAGGTTGGTGGTGGCGACCGAGCAGCTGTGCGGGAAGCGCGGGATGCCGACGGCGCAGTTCTCGCGCAGCAGCACCTCGATGCGCCGCATGGTGCCGGAGTTGGGCGGCAGGTCCTCGCCGAGGCAGGTGAGCACGCCCTGCACCGCGGCCATGGTGGACGTGGTCTCGGTGAGGTTGAGGCCCGCGTCGATGCAGTCGATGTTGTCGCGCAGGTCGACAGTCACCTTGGCCGCGTCGGGGTCGATGTCGATCTCCACGTTGATCGGGATGCCCTCCGGCACCCAGGGCTCGACCGGGTCGTGCGCCTGCGCGCCCTTGAGCTTGCCCTTGGGCAGCGCGCGGATGGCCTCGATGCAGCGGCGCTCGGAATAGTCGAACCACTCCTCGGTGAAGTGGCGCACCGCGTGCGTGCCGTACTTGGCGATGAAGGCCTTGAGCGAACGCTCGCCGATGCGGGCGGCGCCGACCGCGGCGAGGTAGTCGCCGTACCACTGCTCGGGCACGCGGATGCGGCGCTCGCACATGCGGATGATGTCGTCGATGTCGCGGTAGTCCCGCTGCACCTGGACGCAGGGGAAGATCAGCGCGCCCTCCTGATAGACGTCCGCGGCCTGGGCCATGTAGGTGGTGGGCAGGCTGTTGCCGACATCGGCCTGGTGCGCCTTGACCGCGACGGTGAAGAAGTGCTCGCCTTCGTGGAACACCGGCACCAGGATGGTGTGGTCGGCCGGGTGCGTGTTGCCGAGATAGGGGTCGTTGTGCAGGTAGGCGTCGCCCTCGGCATAGTCGGGGTGCAGGTCCTGCATCGACCTGGTCTGGATGTTGGTGCCCCAGACGTGGATGGGGAAGCCCTCGGCCACCGCCAGCACCTGGTTGTCCGACGTGATGACCGCGCAGGAGAAGTCCCGCGCCATGCCGATCACCGACGAGCGCGCCGCCAGCAGCATGGTGTTGGTCATCTCGCGGCAGACCGCGTCCATGCGGTTCGCCATCACCGGCAGGAGGACCGGGTTGATGCGGTTCTCGCGCTCTGCCTCGGCCAGTGCCAGTGCCATTGCTTCCTCCCTCACGCGCTCGCCGCGGCAGTCTCGAGCAGGTAGTTCCGCCCCGGCGTCACGGTCGCCGACGACCCCGGATAGACCACGATCGTGGTGGTGGGCTCCTCGATGATCGCCGGCCCCGCCACCACCATGCCCGGGTGCAGATCATCGCCGAGATGGAAGGGCGTGTCCAAGGCGCCGGCCTCGCCGAAGTAGGCCCGCGTGGTGCGGCGCGGCGCTGGCAGCGCCGTGCCGTCTGCCGCTTCCGTCGGGAACGACGGCTTGTCGAGGAAGGCGGTGATGCGGCCCTTCCAGTTGATGCACTCGATAGCCCCGCCCTCCTCCTTCACCGCGTAGCGGCGGAAGTGCACGTCGTGAAAGGTCTCCACCAGCCGCTCCACATCCGCGCCGCTCTCGAAGCGGTCCATGGGCATGGGAATCTCCATCTCCCACTGCTGGTTGATGTAGCGGGCCTCCACGAAGTACTCGCGGCCGAAGCGCTCGATGCTGCGGCCGCGCAGCTTCTCCTCGAACTCGTTCATGCGCGCCGCGATGCCGGCGAGGGTCGCCTGCACGCCTTCGAAGTCGAAGCTCGCGGAGTGCGCGTAGCGACTCGCGCTGAACTCGGTGACGATGTTGGAGAACTGCCCGCCGCAGGCGCTGAGCGCGCCGGCCGTGCGCGGCAGCAGCACGCGGCGGCAGCCAAGCGCCTCGGCGATGGGGATGATGTTGAGCCCGGCGGCGCCGCCACCGGCGACGATGATGCTCTCGCCGGGGTTCACCCCGTCCTGCACCGTGATCTCCTGGATCGCCTTGATCATCTGCTCGCCGGCGAGCGTGAGCACGGCGGACGCCGCCTCCTCGGCGGAGAGCTTGAGGGGGGCGGCGACCTTCTCGATGACGCCGGCCGCCGCCGCCACGTCGAGGCTCATGCGCCCGCCCAGGAAGTAGTCAGGGTCGATGTAGCCGAGGACCACGGCGGCGTCGGTTACGGTGGGGTCGCCGCCGCCGGCGCCGTAGCAGGCGGGGCCGGGGCGCGCGCCCGCGCTCTGCGGGCCGACGCGGAGCAGACCGCCGGCGTCGATCCAGGCAATGGAGCCGCCGCCTGCGCCGACGCTGCGCACGTCCACCGAGGATAGCCCGAGGTTGTGGCCGATCCACTCGCCCAAGAGCCAGGTGTCGCGGGTGTATTTCACCTGACCGCTGCGCACCAGGCTCACGTCGAAGGTGGTGCCGCCGGTGTCGACGATGATCACGTCGTCGCCCTGGTCCTCGGCCCCGGCGTAGGCGATGCCGGCGAGCGGCCCCATCGCCGGCCCCGACTTCACGGTGTAGATCGGCTTCGCCACCACGTCGTCCACATGCATGACGCCGCCCGACGAGGTCGAGATCAGCACCTCGCCTTCGCAGCCGGCATCGCGCAGGTCGCTCTCGAACTCGGCGAGATGGCTCTGCATCAGCGGCTTGAGCGAGGCGTCGATGGCGGTGGACGAGGTGCGCGGAAACTCGCGGATGATCGGGTTGAGCTGGTGCGAGAGCGTATACGGCACGCCCGGCATGATCTCGGCGATCAGTTCGCCGATGCGAAGCTCGTGGTCGGGGTTCACGATGGACCAGAGCAACGCCACCGCCACCGCGTCGATCCGCTTGCGCGGCAGGCCCTCGATGATCGCTCTCGCCGCCGCCTCGTCCAGCGCGCGCTCGACACCGCCCTCGGCGTTGATCCGCTCCGGGATCTCGAAGGTCAGCCGCCTCGGAATGTAGGGCGGCGGAAACTCCATCGCGAGGTTGAGCGGCTCGCGCTTGCCGC
>JAJDXK010000038.1 GCA_022823305.1 Alphaproteobacteria bacterium | reverse complement strand
GGGGACAACGTGACGATGAAGGTCGACCTGATTGCGCCGATCGCGATGGACGAGGGCCTGCGCTTCGCCATCCGCGAGGGCGGGCGCACGGTCGGCGCCGGCGTCGTCGCAAAGATCATCCAGTAGGGCAGAGCGGGCGGCCGCGGCGCCCGGCGCAGACAGAGTAGGAGTGTAGCTCAATTGGTAGAGCGCCGGTCTCCAAAACCGGAGGTTGGGGGTTCGAGACCCTCCACTCCTGCCAGCCTCGCGGGCCGGGGGGCGTGCTGACCATGGCCCGCACGCCGCCGCTGGAGTTTCTGCGTCAGGCGCGCCAGGAGATCGGCAAGGTCACCTGGCCCACGCGCAAGGAGACGACCATCAGCACCATCATGGTGCTTATCATGGTGATCATCATGGCGGTCTTCTTCTTCCTGGTCGATCAGGTGCTCTCGCTCGGGGTGCGGGCGGTGCTGGGTCTCGGCGGATGACGGACATGGCGATGGACGCGCAGGCGGCGGAGGCGCAGGGGCCCGCACGGCGGTGGTACATCGTCCACGTCTACTCGGGCTTCGAGAAGAAGGTGGCGCAGTCGATCCGCGAGCAGGCGAGGCAGCAGGGTCTCGACCACCTGATCGCCGACGTCATGGTGCCGTCGGAGGAGGTCGTGGAGATGCGCCGCGGCGCCAAGGTCAAGTCCGAGCGCAAGTTCTTCCCCGGCTACGTGCTGGCGCACCTGAGCATGACCGACGAGACCTGGCACCTGATCAACAACACGCCGAAGGTGACCGGCTTTCTCGGCAGCGGCGGCAAGCCGGTGCCGATCAGCGACGACGAGGCGGACCGCGTGCTGAAGCAGGTCAAGGAAGGCGTCGAGCGGCCCAAGCCCTCGGTCATCTTCGAGATCGGCGAGACCGTGCGGGTCTGCGACGGCCCCTTCACCTCCTTCAGCGGGCTGGTGGAGGAGGTCGACGAGGAGCGCGCGCGCCTCAAGGTCGCGGTGTCGATCTTCGGCCGGGCGACCCCGGTCGAGCTGGAATACGCCCAGGTCGAGAAGGCCTGAGGGCGGGACGGGAGAGCAATGGCCAAGCGAGTCACAGGGACCATCAAGCTGCAGGTGCCGGCCGGGCAGGCCAACCCGTCGCCGCCCATCGGGCCTGCGCTGGGCCAGGCCGGGCTCAACATCATGGAGTTCTGCAAGACCTTCAACGCGCAGACCCAGAACCTCGAGCCCGGCATGCCGATCCCGACGGTGATCTCGGTCTACCAGGACCGCACCTTCTCGTTCGTGACCAAGAGCCCGCCGGCCAGCTACTTCCTGAAGAAGGCGGCCGGCGTGGAGAAGGGCTCCGAGACGGTGGGACGGATCGACCCCGTGGGGCAGGTGACGCGCGCGCAGGTGCGCGAGATCGCGGAGAAGAAGATGGTGGACCTCAACGCCGACGACATCGACGCCGCTTGCCGCATCATCGAGGGATCGGCGCGCTCGATCGGCATCCAGGTGGTGGGCTGAGGGCGATGGCGAAGACCGGCAAGAGGCTGAGAGAGGCCAAGGAGCGGATCGACCGAGACCGGACCTATCCGCTCGGCGAGGCGATCACGCTGGTGAAGCAGGGCGCGAAGGCGAAGTTCGACGAGACCGTCGAGATGAGCGTCGGCCTCGGCGTCGATCCGCGCCACGCCGACCAGATGGTGCGCGGCGTCGTGGCGCTGCCCCACGGCACCGGCAAGACGGTGCGCGTCGCCGTCTTCGCCAAGGGCGACAAGGCAGACGCCGCGCGCGGCGCCGGCGCCGACGTGGTCGGTGCCGATGACCTCGCGGCGGAGGTGCAGGGGGGCAAGATCGACTTCGACCGCTGCATCGCGACGCCCGACATGATGCCCGTCGTCGGCAAGCTCGGCCGCATCCTGGGCCCGCGCGGCCTGATGCCGAACCCCAAGCTCGGCACCGTCACGGCGGACGTGGAGGACGCGGTGCGCGCCGCCAAGGGCGGACAGGTGGAGTTCCGGGTGGAGAAGGCCGGCATCGTCCATGCCGGCATCGGCAAGGCGAGCTTCGAGGAGCACGCGCTGGCCGAGAACGCGCGCGCGCTGGTGGATGCGCTCAACCGGGCGAAGCCGAGCGGCGCCAAGGGCACCTACATGAAGCGGGCGGCGCTCAGCTCCTCCCAGGGTCCCGGCGTGAAGCTCGATGTCTCCGCCCTGCTGGCGGAGCAGGCCGCGTCGTGATGCAGCGCCGGCTCCAGCAATTCATGACCGCCTGTTAGGCCGGAGGACGTCGTGGAACGGCTCAGGAAGGAAGAGATCGTCGAAGCGCTGCGCGCGATCTTCGAGAACACCAATCTCGTGGTCGTGACGCAGTTCAGCGGGCTCTCGGTGGCGGAGGCCTCCGACCTGCGCCGCCAGATGCGCGCGGCCGGCGCCACCTTTCGGGTGACGAAGAACCGGCTGGCGAAGCGCGCGGCAGAGGGCACGCCCTGCGCCGCGATCTCGGAGCTCTTCACCGGCTCCAGCGCGATCGCGTACTCGGACGATCCGGTGGCCGCGGCCAAGGTCGCGGTGGCCTACGCCAAGGCCAACGAGAAGCTGATCGTCGTCGGCGGTGCCCTCGGCGGCACGGCGCTGGATCGCGGGGAGGTGCGCTCGCTCGCCGAGCTGCCCTCGCTCGATGTCCTGCGCGCCCGGCTGATCGGCCTGCTGAACGCGCCGGCGACCAAGATCGCCGCCGTGCTGAACGCGCCGGCCAGCCAGCTCGCGCGCGTCCTCAACGCCTATGCGGAACAAGGAGAGAGCGCCAGCGGAAGCGCACCGACCGACTGACCAGAGACCCAACGCACAGCACGACCAGCACCCAGGAGACCCATGACATGGCTGATCTGGCCAAGATTGCAGACGAGCTTTCGACCCTGACGGTGATCGAGGCCTCGGAGCTGAGCAAGATGCTCGAGGAGAAGTGGGGGGTCTCTGCGGCCGCCCCCGTCGCCGTCGCGGCTGTACCCGGCGCGGCGCCCGCGGCCGAGGAGGCCGAGGAGCAGACCGAGTTCACCGTCGTCCTCACCTCCTTCGGCGAGAAGAAGATCAACGTGATCAAGGAGGTCCGCGCGATCACCAGCCTCGGCCTCAAGGAGGCCAAGGCGCTGGTCGAGGACGCGCCGAAGCCGGTCAAGGAAGACGTGTCCAGGGAAGACGCGGACAAGATCAAGGAGCAGCTCGAAGCTGCAGGCGCGACCGTCGAGGTCAAGTAGAGACGATCGGCCTTTGCCGGTGCGCAACCCGGCAGGGGGCCGGACGGCACCGGCCCCGCCGGCGCGTCGCGGCGCAGGCGGACACGCGCGGCCGCGGCCGCAGGGCGTGTGCCGCCGCACCGCATGAACGACTAACCCACCGCTGGCCGGGGCGTGCGCGCCGCGGCCACGGTCGAGAGTCCGAGGGGTAACATGCCGCAGTCTCGCAGGGCCCACACCCGGCTACGTCGGAGTTTCAGCCGTATTCCCCAGGTCGCCTCGATGCCCAATCTCATCGAGGTGCAGAAGCGCTCCTACGAGTTCTTCCTGCAGCGGGATACGCACGGCGACCGGCGCTCCGAATCCGGCCTTCAGCGGGTCTTCAAGTCGGTCTTCCCGATCCGGGATTTCTCCGACAAGGCGTCGCTGGAGTTCGAGCGCTACGAGTTCGAGGAGCCGAAGTACGACGTCGAGGAGTGCCAGCAGAGGGGCATCACCTACGCGGCCCCGCTCAAGGTGACGCTCCGCCTCGTGGTGTGGGACGTCGACGACGACAGCGGGCTGCGCTCGGTGCGCGACATCAAGGAGCAGGACGTCTACATGGGCGACATGCCCTTGATGACCGACAACGGCACCTTCGTCATCAACGGCACCGAGCGGGTGATCGTCTCGCAGATGCACCGCTCGCCGGGCGTCTTCTTCGACCACGACCGCGGCAAGACGCACAGCTCGGGCAAGTACCTCTACGCCGCCCGCATCATTCCCTACCGGGGCTCCTGGCTCGATTTCGAGTTCGACGCCAAGGACCTGGTCTTCGTGCGCATCGACCGGCGCCGCAAGCTGCCGGTGACGGTGCTGCTGCGCGCCCTCGCCATGGATACGGAGGAGATCTTCGATCAC
Source organism: Alphaproteobacteria bacterium (assembly GCA_022823305.1). GTDB lineage: Bacteria > Pseudomonadota > Alphaproteobacteria > UBA828 > UBA828 > WTGU01. The sequence continues at coordinate 8,930 of JAJDXK010000038.1, read as the reverse complement.
TTCTACTCCAGGGTGATGCACACCCGCATCGAGGACGGGGACGACTGGAAGGCGCCGATCGAGCCCGAGCGGCTGCGCGGGGTGAAGCTGCTCGACGACCTGGTGAACGCCGCGACCGGCAAGACCGTGGTCGAGGCCGGGCGCCGGGTCACCGCGCGCGTGCTCAAGAAGATCGACGACACCGGCATGACCGAGCAGCTGATCCAGCCCGACAAGCTCGTCGGCCAGTACGCCGCCGACGACATGATCGACCCCGGGACCGGCGAGGTGCTGATCGAGGCGGGCGGCGAGATCGAGGAGGCGACGCTCGAGCTGATGGAGAAGCACGGCATCCGGGAGATCGCCGTTCTCGGCATCGACCACATCAACGTCGGCGCCTACATCCGCAACACCATCCGCCAGGACAAGACGACGAGCCGCGAGGAAGCCCTGCTCGAGATCTACAAGGTGATGCGGCCGGGCGAGCCGCCGACCGTGGAGACGGCGGAGAAGCTCTTCTACGACCTCTTCTTCGGCAAGGCGCGGCTCAAGGACGAATCCGTCGCGGCCTACGCCGAGCCGGGCGCCGCCGGCGACGCGCTCGTGCAGCTCAGGCGGGCGGAGACGGGCGAGGTCTGGATCCTGGAGCAGGAGGAGGAGTGGCTGCGGATCATCGTTCCCGCCGCCGGCCGGCCCGAGCAGGTCGACGGGCCGGTGTGGGTGCAGGCGGCGGCCTTCGCCATGCTCGGCTCCGAACGCTACGACCTCTCCGACGTCGGCCGCGTGAAGATGGGCATGCGCCTCAATCTGGACGGCGACGACGAGCTCCGGGTGCTCAGGCGCAAGGACATCGTCGCCGTCGTCACCACGCTGGTCGCGCTGAAGGACGGCATCGGCGACATCGACGACATCGACCACCTCGGCAACCGCCGGGTGCGCTCGGTCGGCGAGCTGATGGAGAACCAGTACCGCATCGGCCTGCTCAGGATGGAGCGCGCCATTCGCGAGCGCATGAGCTCGGTCGACATCGACACCGTGATGCCGCACGACCTGATCAACGCCAAGCCGGCGGCTGCGGCGGTGCGCGAGTTCTTCGGCTCTTCCCAGCTCTCGCAGTTCATGGACCAGACCAACCCGCTCAGCGAGATCACGCACAAGCGCAGGCTGTCGGCGCTGGGGCCGGGCGGGCTCACGCGCGAGCGCGCCGGCTTCGAGGTGCGCGACGTGCATCCCTCGCACTACGGGCGCATCTGCCCGGTGGAGACGCCCGAAGGCCCCAACATCGGGCTCATCAACAGCCTCGCCACCTACGCGCGGGTCAACCGCTACGGCTTCATCGAAAGCCCCTACCGCAAGGTGGAGAGCGGCCGCCAGACCGACGAGGTGGTCTATCTCTCCGCCATCGAGGAGGCCAAGTACACGATCGCCCAGGCCAACGCGAGGACGGACGAGAACGCCGCTCTCAGCGAGGATCTGGTGAGCTGCCGGCACAACGGCGAGTTCGTGATGTCGGCGCCCGAGAGCATCGACTACATGGACGTTTCGCCCAAGCAGCTGGTCTCGGTCGCTGCGGCGCTCATTCCCTTCCTCGAGAACGACGACGCCAACCGGGCGCTGATGGGCTCCAACATGCAGCGCCAGGCGGTGCCGCTGGTGCGCGCCGAGGCGCCGCTGGTCGGCACCGGCATGGAGGAGGTGGTGGCACGCGATTCCGGCGCCGCCATCGCAGCGCGCCGCACCGGCACGGTCGAGCAGGTGGACTCCAACCGCATCGTGGTCCGGGCCGAGGGCGAAGAGGGCGGAGACGCGGAATCCGCCGGCGTCGACATCTACAACCTGCTGAAGTTCCAGCGCTCCAACCAGAGCACCTGCGTCAACCAGCGGCCGCTGGTGCGGGTGGGCGAGCGGGTGGTGGCCGGCAACGTCATCGCCGACGGCCCCAGCACCGACCACGGCGAGCTGGCGCTGGGCCGCAACGTGCTCGTCGCCTTCATGCCGTGGAACGGCTACAACTTCGAGGATTCCATCCTGATCTCCGAGCGGCTGGTGAAGGACGACGTCTTCACCTCGATCCACATCGAGGAATTCGAGGTGATGGCGCGCGACACCAAGCTCGGCCAGGAGGAGATCACCCGCGACATCCCCAACGTCGGCGAGGAGGGGCTGCGCAACCTGGACGAGGCCGGCATCGTCTACATCGGTGCCGAGGTCCAGCCCGGCGACATCCTGGTGGGCAAGATCACGCCCAAGGGCGAATCCCCCATGACGCCGGAGGAGAAGCTGCTGCGCGCGATCTTCGGCGAAAAGGCCTCCGACGTGCGCGACACCTCGCTGCGCGTGCCGCCCGGCGGCATGGGCACCGTGGTCGAGGTGCGGGTCTTCAACCGGCGCGGCGTCGACAAGGACGAGCGCGCGCTCGCGATCGAGCACGACGAGATCGAGCGGCTCCAGAAGGACCGCGACGACGAGCAGGCGATCATCGAGCGCAACATGTCCGACCGCGTGCAGGCCCTGCTGCTCAACCGGATCGCGGCGCGCGGGCCCAAGGGCGTGGCGCCGAACACCCGGATCACGAGCAAGGTCCTGGAGAGCCTCTCCAAGGGGCAGTGGTGGCAGATCGTGCCCGCGAGCGAGCCGATCCTCGCCCGGCTCGAGGCGCTCAAGCAGGAGTTCGACGACAACGTCGCCCGCATCCGGGACCGCTTCGAGAGCAAGGTCGAGAAGCTGCAGCGGGGCGACGAGCTGCCGCCGGGCGTGCTCAAGATGGTCAAGGTGTTCGTCGCGGTGAAGCGCAAGATGCAGCCCGGCGACAAGATGGCCGGCCGCCACGGCAACAAGGGCGTGGTCTCCAACATCGTGCCGGTCGAGGACATGCCCTATCTGGAGGACGGGACCGGCATCGACATCGTGCTCAACCCCCTCGGCGTGCCGTCGCGGATGAACGTGGGCCAGATCCTGGAGACTCACCTGGGGTGGGCCTCCCACGGGCTCGGACTCAAGATCGGCGACATCCTGGAGAAGGCTGCGGCCGGCGCCAGCAACGGCGCGCTGCGCAACCTGCTCGCCGAGGTCTACGACGGCGACGAGGGCGACGGCCGCGTCAAGGCGATGTCGGAATCGGAGCTGACAGAGCTCGGCGCGAGCAGCACGGCCGGCGTGCCGATGGCGAGCCCGGTGTTCGACGGTGCGCACGAGGCCGACATCGTGAAGATGCTGGAGCTCGCCGGCCTCGACGCGAGCGGCCAGGTGACGCTGGTCGACGGGCAGACCGGCGAGCCCTTCGACCGCCAGGTCACGGTCGGCTACATCTACATGCTGAAGCTGCACCACCTGGTCGACGACAAGATCCACGCCCGCTCCATCGGGCCCTACAGCCTCGTCACCCAGCAGCCGCTCGGCGGCAAGGCGCAGTTCGGCGGCCAGCGCTTCGGCGAGATGGAGGTGTGGGCGCTGCAGGCCTACGGCGCCTCCTACACGCTGCAGGAGATGCTGACCGTCAAGTCGGACGACGTCTCGGGCCGCACCAAGGTCTACGAATCGATCGTGCGCGGCGACGAGAACTTCGAAGTCGGCATCCCGGAATCCTTCAACGTCCTGGTCAAGGAGATGCAGTCCCTCGGCCTCGACATCGATCTCAGGACAACGAGCTGACGCGGCGCCGGCACGGCCCCCGGTAACGCGACAGGTTCGGAGGACACTCGATGAACGAGCTGATCAATCTCTTCGGTCCGGCAAGCACTGCCCAGCAGTTCAACCAGATCAAGATCTCGATCGCGAGCCCGGAGAAGATCCGCTCCTGGTCCTACGGCGAGATCAAGAAGCCGGAGACCATCAACTACCGCACCTTCAAGCCCGAGCGCGACGGGCTCTTCTGCGCGCGCATCTTCGGCCCGATCAAGGACTACGAGTGCCTGTGCGGCAAGTACAAGCGCATGAAGTTCCGCGGCATCGTCTGCGAGAAGTGCGGCGTCGAGGTGATCCAGTCCAAGGTGCGGCGCGAGCGCATGGGCCACATCGAGCTGGCCTCGCCGGTCGCCCACATCTGGTTCCTCAAGTCGGTGCCGTCGCGCATCGGGCTGCTCTTCGACATGACGCTGAAGGAGATGGAGCGGATCCTCTACTTCGAGAGCTACGTCGTGACCGATCCCGGACTGACGCCGCTGCAGCAGTACCAGCTGCTCACCGAGGACCAGTTCCGCCAGGCCCAGGACGACTACGGCGCCGAGAGCTTCCAGGCCGGCATCGGGGCCGAGGTGATCCGCACCATGCTGACGGGCCTCGATCTCTCGGAGGAGCGGGACACGCTCAGGGCCGAGCTCGCCGCCACCAACTCCGAGGCCAAGCGCAAGAAGCTGGTCAAGCGGCTGAAGCTGGTCGAATCCTTCATCCTCTCGGGCAACCGGCCGGAGTGGATGATCCTCGAGGTGGTGCCGGTGATCCCGCCGGAGCTGCGCCCGCTGGTGCCGCTCGACGGCGGCCGCTTCGCCACCTCCGACCTCAACGACCTCTACCGCCGCGTCATCAACCGCAACAACCGGCTCAAGCGCCTGATCGAGCTGCGCGCGCCGGACATCATCGTCCGCAACGAGAAGCGCATGCTGCAGGAGGCGGTGGACGCGCTCTTCGACAACGGCCGGCGCGGCCGGGTGATGACCGGCGCCAACAAGCGCCCGCTCAAGTCGCTGAGCGACATGCTCAAGGGCAAGCAGGGGCGCTTTCGCCAGAACCTGCTGGGCAAGCGCGTCGACTATTCCGGCCGCTCGGTGATCGTCGTGGGGCCCGAGCTCAAGCTGCACGAGTGCGGCCTGCCCAAGAAGATGGCGCTCGAGCTCTTCAAGCCCTTCATCTACTCCAGGCTCGAGCTCTACGGCATGGCGACCACGCTGAAGGCCGCCAAGCGCATGGTCGAGAAGGAGCGGCCCGAGGTCTGGGACATCCTGGAAGAGGTGATCCGCGAGCATCCGGTGCTGCTCAACCGGGCGCCGACGCTGCACCGCCTCGGCATCCAGGCCTTCGAGCCGGTGCTGATCGAGGGCAAGGCGATCCAGCTCCACCCGCTGGTCTGCGCCGCCTTCAACGCCGACTTCGACGGCGATCAGATGGCGGTCCACGTGCCGCTCTCGCCGGAGGCGCAGCTCGAGGCCCGCGTGCTCATGATGTCCACCAACAACATCCTGAGCCCGGCCAACGGCAAGCCGATCATCGTGCCCAGCCAGGACATCGTGCTCGGCATCTACTACCTGACCTACAGCCGCGAGGGCGAGCGCGGCGAGGGCATGGCCTTCTCCGACATCGGCGAGGTGCAGAAGGCGCTCGACGCGGGCGTCATCTCGCTCCACGCCAGGATCACCTGCCGCCGGCACGATGCCGGCGGCGACGAGGTCGTCCGGGTCGAGACCACGCCGGGCCGCCTGATCCTCTCCGAGGTGCTGCCGGAGAACGCCAACGTCACCTTCGATTCGATCAACAAGCTGCTCACCAAGCGCGAGCTCAGCAGCGTCTTCGACGACGTCTACCGCCACTGCGGGCAGAAGGAGACCGTGATCTTCGCCGACCAGGTGATGAACCTCGGCTTCCGCTACGCGACGCAGGCCGGCATCTCCTTCGGCAAAGACGACATGGTGGTCCCGCGCGACAAGGCCAAGCTGGTCGAGTTCACCGACCGCGAGGTGAGCCGCTACGAGCGCCAGTACTCCGACGGCCTCATCACCCAGGGCGAGAAGTACAACAAGGTCATCGACGCCTGGTCGCAGTGCACCGACAAGGTGGCGACGGCCATGATGAAGGGCATGTCGGACCTCAGCGTGGGCGAGGACCGGCGCGCCGGGCCGGCGCTCAACTCGATCTACATCATGGCCGATTCCGGCGCGCGCGGGTCGGAGGCCCAGATGAAGCAGCTCGCCGGCATGCGCGGGCTGATGGCGAAGCCCTCGGGCGAGATCATCGAGACGCCGATCAAGTCCAACTTCAAGGAAGGGCTGACGGTGCTGGAGTACTTCAACTCCACGCACGGCGCGCGCAAGGGCCTTGCCGACACCGCCCTCAAGACCGCGAACTCGGGCTATCTCACCCGCCGCCTCGTCGACGTCGCCCAGGACTGCATCATCGTCGAGGACGACTGCGGCACCACCCGCGGGCTGACCGTGAGGGCCGTGATCGAGGGCGGCGAGACCATCGCCGCGCTCGGCGAGCGCGCGCTCGGCCGGGTCGCGGCCGAGCCGATCCAGGACCCGGTGTCGGGCGAGATCATCGTGAACGCCGGCGAGATGATCGACGAGCGCGGCATCGACCGCATCGAGCGGGCCAACATCGAGGAGGTCAAGATCCGCTCGGTGCTCACCTGCGAGAGCGAGGACGGCGTGTGCAGCCTCTGCTACGGGCGCGACCTCGCGCGCGGCACGCTGGCCAACATCGGCGAGGCGGTCGGCGTCATCGCGGCGCAGTCCATCGGCGAGCCCGGCACGCAGCTCACCATGCGCACCTTCCACATCGGCGGCGCGGCCCAGCGCGGCGCGGAGCAGTCGAGCGTGGAGGCGCCCTTCGACGGGACCGTCGAGATCGAGAACGAGAACGTGGTGAGCGACAGCACCGGCACCCCGGTGGTGATGGGCCGCAATCTGGAGATCGTGCTGCGCGACGACCAGGGCCGGGAGCGCGCGCGCAACCGCATCCCCTACGGCGCCAAGCTCAATGTCGCGCAGGGCGAGACCATCAAGCGCGGCCACACCGTCGCGTCATGGGACCCCTTCACCCTGCCGATCATCTCCGAGCGCGCCGGCATCGCGCGCTTCTCCGACATGGTGGAGGGCATCTCCTTCCGCGAGGTGGTGGACGAGCGCACCGGCGTCTCCAACAAGGTCGTGGTCGACTGGCGCCAGCAGCCGCGCGGCAGCGACCTCAAGCCCCGGGTCGGCCTCGCCGACGAGGGCGGGGAGATCATCACGCTGCCCAACGGCCGCGAGGCGCAGTACGTGCTCTCGGTCGACGCCATCCTCAACGTCGAGGACGGCGAGAGCGTCCATGCCGGCGACGTGCTCGCCCGCATCCCGAAGGAATCGACCAAGACCCGCGACATCACCGGCGGCCTGCCGCGCGTGGCCGAGCTCTTCGAGGCGCGCAAGCCCAAGGACCATGCGGTCATCACCGACATCTCCGGCCGGGTCGAGTTCGGCAAGGACTACAAGGCCAAGCGGCGCATCGTGATCGTGCCGGAGGACGGCGAGGGCGACGGCAAGCCGGTCGAGTACTTCATCCCCAAGGGCAAGCACATCAGCGTCCAGGAAGGGGACATCGTGCGCAAGGGCGACCCCCTGATGGACGGCAACCGCGCGCCCCACGACATCCTGCGCGTGCTCGGCGTCGAGGCCCTCGCTACCTACCTGATCGAGGAGATCCAGGAGGTCTACCGGCTGCAGGGCGTGAAGATCAACGACAAGCACATCGAGGTGATCTGCCGCCAGATGATGCAGAAGGTCGAGATCGTGGAGCCCGGCGAGACCACCTTCCTGGTGGGCGAGCAGGTCGACCGCGTCGAGTACGACGAGGTCAACGAGCGCGTGGACGGCGAGCCCGCCACCTCCGACCCGGTGCTCCAGGGCATCACCAAGGCGTCGCTGCAGACCCGCTCGTTCATCTCCGCCGCGTCGTTCCAGGAGACCACGCGGGTGCTGACCGAGGCCGCGGTCTCCGGCAAGTCCGACAATCTGCTCGGGCTCAAGGAGAACGTGATCGTCGGCCGCCTGATCCCGGCCGGAACGGGGAGCGTCGTCAACCGCATCCAGAAGCAGGCGGTCGAGCGCGAGCTGCTGCGGCAGGCCGAGGAAGAGGAGGCCGAGGCCGAAGCCGAGGGCGAGGACGACGCCGCGGCCATCGCCGACGGCGGCGAGGCGCTGGGGCTGGAAGAGGGGCAGGTCGCCGTTCCTGCGGAATAGGCCGCCGCCGCGACGGGGGCCGTGAGGCAGGGCCTGCCGCGCCTCTGCGCCGCGGGGGCGCTCGCAGCTCTCGCGTTCTCCCCCGCGCCGGCGTTCGCCGCCGATGCCGCGCCCTGCCCGTCCGGTACCGAGCCCTTCGCCGAGTACCGGCTCTTCTTCGGGCGCAGCCAGGGCGATGTCGAGGTGGTGAGCGACGCCGACTGGCGGGCCTTCCTCGCGGCCGAGGTCACGCCGCGCTTCCCCGACGGCCTCACCGTGCTCGATGCCGCCGGTCAGTGGCGGGGCGGCGACGGCGCGATCGTGCGGGAGCGGAGCAAGCTGTTGCTCGTCCTCGCGCCGCCCGCAGGCAAGGCGATGCGGCTCACGGACGAGATCGCCGCGGCATACGAGAGCGCCTTCGGGCAATCGAGCGTGCTCCGCGTGGTGACGGCGGCCTGCGCCTCGTTCTGAGCGCGCCCGAGCGGGGGCAGAGGCGATCCGTACCCGCTATGGTCCATACGAGGGCTTTGACTCTCCCCTTAATAGAAGCATATAAGTCCCTGTAAACTGGTACTATGTCCGAGTCGCCACGAGACGCACGCCGGGGCCGCAGGTGGTAGCGAACACCGCACGCGCAGCACGCACGCCGCTCCTGCCTTCGGGCTCGGGCCCCTTCTTCGCGCGGCGCCTTGCCGAGCTGGCCGGGCTTGCGCTGGTGGCGCTCGCCGTCGTCATCGGGGCGGCCCTGCTCACCTATTCCGCCGCCGACCCCTCCTTCAACAGCGCCGGCGGCGGTGCGCCCGGCAACCTGATCGGCCTTCCCGGCGCCTACGGCGCCGACCTCCTGCTGCAGTGGCTGGGGATCGCGGCGGGCCTGATGCCGCTGATCCTCGTGGCCTGGGCCTGGGCACTCATCAGCCATCGGGGCCTGTCCCGGCTGCTGCTGTGCTTCGCGCTCGCGCCGCTCGCCGTCCTGCTCGCCGCGGTCGGCTGCGCCTCGCTGGGCTTCGCCGCGTGGCCGGCCGCCGCCGGCGCCGGCGG
>JAJDXK010000127.1 GCA_022823305.1 Alphaproteobacteria bacterium | reverse complement strand
CCTGCGGGCGAGGCGCGTCATCATGGCGCACCGTCCCGAGGGGCGAGGCCGCGCCGCAGGGGGTCGTGCTCGGCCTCGGCCGCGCCGGCATCCCGCACGATCCGCCCCGCCTTGCCGAAGGGCCAGGGGACCTCGCGCCCGGCCATGATCCCGTCCGGCCGGAACACCAGGATCAGGATCATCAGGCCCGCGATGGTGAGCTCCTGCGCCCCGATCGGCACGGACAGCACGGTCACGCCCACGTCCATGCCTGCCTCCAGCGTGTTCAGGATCTCGATCAGGGTCGAGATCACCACCACGCCCACGACGGCGCCGCTCAGGCTGCGCTGGCCGCCCACGATCAGCATCGCCAGCAGGATGAAGGTGATGGTGAGCCAGAAGTTCTTGACCGCGATGGTGCCCAGATAGTGCGCCTCCAGCACGCCGCCGATGCCCATGAAGAAGGCGCTCAGCACGAAGGCGACCAGCCGTTGCCTGGGGATGTTGATGCCGGCCGCGCGGGCCGCGAACTCGTCCTCGCGCGAGGCGCGCAGCGCAAGCCCGTACTTCGAGCGCTGGTAGATGTAGGCGACGAAGAGCGCCACCACCACCCAGGCGAGCGCGATCCACATGTCCACGTAGATCGGGATCCCCGGCATGGTCGCAGCGCCCAGCGTCCACTCGCTCCAGTTGGAGTAGAAGGTCTTGAACATGCCGAGCACGGCGAGCGTCGCGATGGCTGCGGCGATGCCGGAGAGCCGCATGATCGGGATGCCCACCACGAAGGCCACCGCCGCGGCCAGCGCCGCCGCCGCCAGCGCCGACGGGAAGAGCGGATACTGGGTCGTCGCCAGCACCTCGGGAAGCTGCAGGGCGAAGCTCTTGTTGAAGGGGCGGAGCGTCAGCCAGGCCACGCCGTAGGCGCCCACCATCATGAAGGTGGCATGCCCGAAGGCCAGCACGCCCGAGTTGCCGATGAAGATGTAGAGCCCGATCACCATCACCGCGCGGATCAGCGCGGCGGTGACCGCCAGCGCCAGCACCGTGTCCCCGCTCGCCCACACCGCGAGCACGATGACGAGCACGCCGAGCGAGAGCACGATCGGCGTCCAGAAGGCGCGCAGGGCCACCGCCGGCAGGCGCCGGATCGGTCCGACACCGCCCGGGCCCGCCATCTCAGACCTTCTCCTCGATCGACTTCACCTTGACCAGGCCAGAGGGCCGGAGCAGCAGGATCAGCAGGATCAGCCCGTAGACGAAGACGTCACGGTCGGGCCGCATGGCCACGGGCAGCGCCACCTGCAGCGCCACGCTCGCGATCCCGACCACGAAGCCGCCCAGCACCGCGCCCGTCAGGCTCCCCATGCCGCCGACGACGGTGGCGACGAAGGCGAAGAGCACCAGCGGGATCCCCATGCTGTAGGTGAGCGCGCCCACCTGCGAGACGTAGAGCAGCGAGACCACCGCCGCCAGCAGACCGCTGATGGCGAACGCCACCGCGATCACCCGGTTGGCGCGCACGCCCAGCAGCCGCGCCGTGGAGAAGTCCTCCGACGCCGCCCGCATCTGGATGCCCATGGCGGTGCGCTTGAGGAAGAGCACCAGGAGCAGGAGCAGCCCGATGGTCACGCCGATGGTGACGATCTGCAGGTAGGGAATGCGCACGCCGCCGACCAGCAAGACCTCCAGCAGCTCGGGCCAGATGCTCACCGCCTTCACACGCCCGCCGTAGATCATGATCACCAGGTGCTCGAGGAAGAAGCTCAGCGCGAAGGAGGTGATCAGCAGCACCGAAGGGTCGGCGCGCCGGAGCGGACGAAAGGCGAGGCGCTCGCAGGCGAGCGCGAAGAGCATGACGATCAGGATGATGGCGGCGACCAGCGCCGGCGCCGGCCAGGCCCCGATGAAGGCCACTGCCGCGGCGGCGGTGGACGGCACGATCAGCGCGTAGCCGCCGATCATGATGAGGTCGCCATGGGCGAAGTTGATCAGCCGCATGACGCCGAAGATGAGCCCGATGCCGAGCGCCGTGAGCGCATACAGGCTGCCCAGCGCGAGCGCGTCGATGGCGTTCTGGACCAGTCCCGTCACGACGGCCCTTCGGTGGTCTCGGCAAATATGCCGGGCACCGGCCCGCGATACTGCGGACCGGCCCCGGCGCGGTAAGGATCAGCTCTCGCGATAAGGATCAGTTCTCGTAAAGGTCCTCGGTGAAGTCCGGGAAGATGAGCTGCAGCGCAGGCGGGTTCTCCGCGCCGCCCTGACCCGCGTAGCTGCCCTTGCCGTCCTGGATCTGGATGATCGTCAGCACGTGGGTCAGGTCGATGTGGGTGTCGGCCGTGTACGTGGTCGGACCCCACAGCAGCGGCTCCTTGTCGAACTTGTTCATCTCCGCCAGCACGGCATCGGAATCGAGCGAGCCGGCCCGCTCGGCCGCCACCTTGATCGCCTGGATCACGCTGTAGCCGTTGAGCGGGAACGAGGTCTCCGGCTCGCCGTACTTCGCCCGGTAGCGGTCGAAGAACTCGTTGACCTCCGGCCGCGGGTCGTCGCCCCAGATCGAGCCGAAGGACGACGCGTAGTGGTCGCTCAGCCCCGGCACGGCCTCGGCCCAGTAGTCGCCGTCCATGGAATCGCCGCCGCCGATGGGCACGTCGATCCCGGCCGCGCGAATCTGGCGGATCGCGCTCACGGCACCCCCGCCGTAGGAGCAGAGGTAGAGGAACTCGGGCTCGCCGCGCTCAGCCGCCAGCTCCTTGTAGCGCGTGATCTGCGAGGCGATGGAGGCGTCCTCCTGCATGTAGCTGTCGACGCCGATCACCTCGCCGCCGTAGTCCTTCCACTGCTCGAGAAAGCCGTGGCAGATGCTCTTGTCGTACTCGATCGAGGCATCCAGCAGCAGAAAGGCCTTGCGCCAGCCGCGATCGACATAGGCGTACTTGGCCATGCCCGCGCCCTCGCCCTGGCCGTAGGTGTTGAGCGTGAAGGCATAGGGCCCGATGCCCTGCACCCCCATCTTGGCGTCGGACGCGCACGACGAGATCGAGATCATGTTGTTGCTGTTGGCCACCGTCGCAGCCGGCGCCCCCATGTCGTAGTCGCACGAGACCACCATGAACTGCGCACCCTGGGCCACGACGTCGGCGCCCGCCTTGGCGCCCTGAACCGTGTCGGTCTTGGTATCCGACACGACCGCGCGGATCTGCTTGCCCAGGATCCCGCCCGCGGCGTTGAACTCGTCGATCGCCATCAGGGAGCCCTGATAGGGCGGGCCGTCGTACTGGTTCATCCACCCGCTCAGCGCGATCGCAAAGCCGATCACCACCTCGTGGTCGTCAGCCTTGGCCTGCTGTTGATGGGCCAGGGGCGACGCAACCAATGCCCCAAGCGCCAGAAGAGCACACAATCTCCCTAGCATCTCTCGGTCCCTCCATCCTGTTCGGGCGCCAACGGATTCTTGGTTCTGCTTTTGGCGCGCGCCGAGTGATTCCACTATAGGGGCTGCGCCGAAGGCCGTCCACGCGCCGCGTGGGACAGGCCTGGATAGCGGGCGGGAAAGGAGCAGGCGATGAGGCTCGAAGGACGGGCGGCACTGGTGACGGGGGCGGGCTCGGGCATCGGCCGCGCCGTCGCGCTGCGCTTCGCCGCCGAGGGCGCGCGCGTGGCCCTGCTCGACAAGGCGGATGCGGACTTGCTGGAGGGCGTCGCCGACGAGGTTCGCGCCACGGGCGGCCGCGCCCTCGGCCTGGTCTGCGACGTGAGGGACACGGCGGCAGTGGACGACGCCGTCGCCCGAGCGGCGGCCGCGATCGGACCTCTCGACATCGCGGTCAACGCCGCCGGCATCTGGTACCCGACGCCGGTGACGGAGGCGGACGCCGCCGCCCAGTTCGACCGCATGATCGACACCAACCTCAAGGGCACCTTCTACGTCGTCCGCGCCGTGATCCCGGGGATGATCGAGGCGGGCGGCGGGCATATCGTCAACTTCGCCTCGGTGGCGGGCGTGATCGGGCTCTCGCAGTCGGCGGCCTACGCGGCGAGCAAGGGCGGGGTCATCGTGCTCACCCGCTCCCTCGGCACCGAGCTCGCCGGCCACGGCATCCACGTCAACGCCATCGCGCCCGGCAACGTGCGCACGCCGATGAACGCCTGGATGCGCGAGCCGGGCAACGAGGACATGATCCGGCGCTTCGAGCAGCTCAACCCGAGCGGCCGTGCCTTCGCCGAGCCGGAGGACATGGTCAGCGCGGTGCTCTTCCTCTGCACCGCGGACTCGGCCGCCTTCTACGGTGCCGTCCTGGTTGCGGACGAGGGTCTGACCGCGAGCCTCGCGCCGCTCTGAGACTCCGCCGGGCCGACCGCGCCTGCCGTCGTGGCCCGGAGAAGCCCTGGCGCCGCCCGCGCGCTTGGCCGCCCCCGCGATTTGTGTATAGTGCGCGCCAACTCGACAGGGGTCGCGATGCAGGTCCGAGAGGCGCTCACCTTCGACGACGTGACCCTGATCCCCGCGGCCTCGACGGTCCTGCCCACCGAGACGGCGGTCGACACCAGGGTCACGGGCGAAATCCGCCTCGGCATCCCGCTGCTGTCGGCCGCCATGGACACGGTGACCGAGGGTCGCCTCGCCATCGCCATGGCCCAGGCCGGGGGCCTGGGCATCATCCACAAGAACATGACGCCCGAGGCCCAGGCGCAGGAGGTGCGCCGGGTCAAGAAGTTCGAGGCCGGCATGGTGGTCAACCCGCTGACCATCGCGCCCGAGCGCCCGGTGAGCGAGGCGCTCCGCCTCAAGGACGAGCACGGCATTTCCGGCATCCCCGTGGTCGAGGAGGGGAGCCGCCGGCTGGTCGGCATCCTCACCAACCGCGACGTCCGCTTCGAGACCAGCCCGGACCGGCCGGTGCGCGAGATCATGACCGCCGAGAACCTGATCACCGTGCGCGAGGACGTGGACCGCGACGAGGCCAAGCGGCTGCTCCACCGCCACCGCATCGAGAAGCTGCTGGTGGTGGACGACGACTACCGTTGCGTCGGGCTCGTCACGGTCAAGGACATCGAGCGCGCACAGGCCTATCCCCACGCCTGCAAGGACGCGCAGGGCCGGCTCCGTGCCGGCGCGGCGACCGGGGTGGGCGCCGACGGACTCGCGCGGGCGGAGGCGCTGCTCGACGCCGAATGCGACCTCATCGTGGTGGACACGGCGCACGGCCACGGCGAGGCGGTGGCCCGCGCGGTCAGGGACATCAAGAGCCTGAGCAACCACGCCCAGGTGGTGGCCGGCAACGTCGCCACCGCAGACGGCGCACGCGCGCTGATCGACGCCGGCGCCGACGCCATCAAGGTGGGCATCGGGCCCGGCTCGATCTGCACGACCCGTATCATCGCGGGCGTCGGCGTGCCCCAGCTCACGGCCATCGTCGACGCGGTCGAGGTGGCGCGCGAGCACGGCGTCACCGTGATCGCCGACGGCGGCATCAAGTTCTCCGGCGACCTCGCCAAGGCGATCGCCGCCGGCGCCGACTGCGCCATGATCGGCTCGCTCTTCGCCGGCACGGAGGAAAGCCCCGGCGATGTGTTCCTCTACCAGGGCCGCTCATACAAGTCCTACCGCGGCATGGGCTCGCTCGGCGCGATGGCGCGGGGCTCGGCCGACCGCTACTTCCAGGCGGAGATCAGCGACCGGCTCAAGCTGGTGCCGGAGGGGATCGAGGGGCGGGTGCCCTTCAAGGGACCGCTCGGCCAGGTGATCCACCAGCTCGTGGGCGGCCTGCGCGCGGCCATGGGCTATACCGGCTGCGCGACGCTCGCCGAGATGCAGCGCAACTGCCGCTTCGCGCGGGTCTCCGCCGCGGGCCTGCGCGAGAGCCACATCCACGATGTCGGGGTGATGCGCGAGCCGCCCAACTACCAGCCGCCGCATTGAGCGTGGCGCCGCCGCCGCTCCGAGCCTGCGCGGGAGGTGCGAGATGACGACACTCACGAGAGCCCTTGCCGCCGTCGCCCTGCTGGCCGCGATGGGGACGGCGCTTCCGGCCCTGGAGGCCGCAGCTGCCGGGACCAGCACCACGGGCAGCACGGCATCGCAGGCGGACCAGCGCAACGTCGAGCGCGGCCGGCAGGCGGTGGACGCCGGCGACTGGGAGCGCGCGGCGATGTTCCTGGAGAGGGCGACGGACTCCGACCCGCGCAACGCCGATGCCTTCAACCTGCTGGCCTACAGCTATCGCCACCTGGGACGCATCGAGGATGCCTTCGAGGCGTATGGGGTCGCGCTGAGGCTCGACCCCGCCCATCGCGGCGCCCACGAGTACATCGGCGAGGCCTACCTGCTGGTGGGCGACCTCGCCATGGCCGAGGAGCACCTTGCGACCCTGAAGGCGATCTGCGGCGGCCCCTGCGAGGAGGCGGACGAGCTGGCGGAGGCCATCGCGCAATACAGGGAAGGGGAGGGCCAGTAGGCCACCGGCCCGCCCGACATCGCGGCGCCGGTGCGCGCCGCGCCGCTCAGAACTCGGGCGACACCCGGCCCTGCTGCAGCAGCACCTGGAAGGCGCGGAAGGTCTCGGCCGTGCCTTCTTCCACGGAGATGCAGCCGTAGTCGCCGATGTGCGCGCGCAGCAGCGCGTCCCGGTTGTCGAAGGGCAGAGGCATGGGCTCGCCGCTCGCGCTCACGCGCGCGCCCGGCGCGAGGCGGCGCAGGATCTCCAGCGCTTCCTCGACCGTGGTGCAGGTGCCGTTGCAGTCGAAGGCCGTGGCGTCCTCACGGTCTGCGGAGATCGCCTGGATGAAGGCGGCGGCGGCCTCGCCGGCGTAGAGGTAGGAGTTGGCGCCCGTGAAGGGCACCACGTACTCGCGCCCGGCGGCGGCGGCGAGGATCGCCACCGTGGTCTTCGACGACATGCCCTGGTCGCGACCGACGCCGTAGACCACGCCGGGGCGGAGGCCGACGCTGGGCACGCCCCAGTCCGTCCAGTAGACGCGGGCCATGGCCTCGTCGCAGGCCTTGTAGGCGCCGTAGAGGGTGGCGAGCCAGGGGCTGTCTGCAGGCGCGCCGTGGGCCGCGACGGAGCTCGCATAGGCGATGCGGCGCACGCCGTGGCGCCGCGCCGCCTCGAACACCGCGGCGGTGCCGACGACGTTGACGCGGGCGCCGGCGACAGGGTCGGCCTTGCAGAAGGGCACCTGCAGGGCCGCGAGGTGGATGATCGCGCCGATTCCGTGCGCCGCCACCACGCGCTCGACCGCCTCCGCATCGGCGATGTCGCCCTGCTCCCAGGTCACGCGCGCAAGCTCGCCTGCCGACATGATCAGCCCCGGCCGATGGCTGCGGGCGTCGAGGTCGAAGGCGACGGCGGGCACGCCCGCCCGCACCAGGATCGCGAGCGCCCAGCTGCCGATGCAGCCGCCGGCGCCGGTCACCAGCACCGGCCGGTCGAAGTCGCGCGCGTCGGCACGGAAGAGACGGTCGAGCGAGTCCATGTGCCAGTCCTGCCTGTGTCCGGTGTGGTGCTAGCCCTGGCCCTCGCCGCCGGGGACGAGGTTGTGCGGCGCCCGGCTCAGGCTCTCGGGCCCGTCGTCGCCGATCACGTAGGTCTCGCCCAGGGTCATGGCGAGGCCCAAGTCGCTGTTCGCCAGGATGATGTGGACGAAGAGCACCATCCCCGGCTCCACGGTCTGCGGGTTGCCGGCATAGAACATCGGCCCGTCCATCCACGACGGCGCGAAGGTCGCGCCCAGGCTGTAGCCGCAGGCGTTGAGCCGGTGCGCACGGTAGCCGGCCGCGTCCAGCGCCCGGGCGTGGGCGTCGAAGACCTCGCCGAAGCGCCGGCCCGGGCGGAGCGTGTCGCGACAGGCGTCCAGCGCATCGCCGCAGGCCGCGTGCATGGCTCTCTGTTCCCCGGAGACCGGGCCGATCACCAGCGTGCGCATCAGCGCGGCGTGGTAGCGACACCGGGCGCCGGCGAACTCGATGGTGAGCTGGTCCTCGTCGGCGAGGCGGCGACGCCCGGCCTTGTCGCGGCAGAGCAGCGCGTCCGGGCCGGAGCTGAGGATAAAGGGGTTGCCGGGATACTCGCCGCCGCCGCGGAAGACCGCGCCCTGCATGGCGGCGAGGATGTCGCCCTCGAAGGCGCCGGGCGCAGCCAGCCGCTCGGCCTCCGCCAGCGCCTCGTCGGCGAGTTGCGCGGCGCGCCGCACGTGGGCGAGCTCGCCCGCGCTCTTGACCAGCCGAAGCGCGGAGACGAGGTCGGATGCGTCCTCCAGCGTGCAGAAGCCGCGAAAGGCCCGCTCCACCCGGAGCCAGTTCGCCGCGGTGAGCCCCTGCGTCTCGCGCTCGACGCCGATGCGCGCGCCGGCCCCGCCGTGCTCCGCCACCACGTCGCGCAGCGCGCCCGCCGGGTCGGCGCCCGCCTCGTCCACCCAGATGCGGATGTCGTCCAGGATCGAGGTGTGCCGCGCCTGCCTCAGGTCCGGCGCGCGGGTGAGCAGCGTCATGCGCCCGTCGGCGCCGAGCCAGAGGCACTAGAAGAAGCAGAAGCCGAAGGTGTCGTAGCCGGTGAGGTAGTACATGCTCTCCTGCTTGAAGAGCAGGATGCCGGCGAGGCCGCGCGCGCCCAGCGCGCGCACCGCCGCCGCGCGCCGCGCGTCGAACTCGGCCTTCTCGAAATGGATCGCCATTGCCCGCCTCGCTCCGCCCGGCCTCAGGTCCCGCTCTCGTGGTAGAGCCGCGCGATGTCCGCGCGGCGGCAGATCCACACGTCCTCGTGCTTCAGCACGTGCTCGAGGAAGTGGCGGAGCGCCGCGAGGCGCGCCGGCCTGCCGATGACGCGGCAGTGGAGCCCGACCGAGAGCATCGCGGGCCGCCCGTCGGCGCCTTCCCGGTAGAGCTCGTCGAAGGCCGCGCAGAGGTAATCGGCGAAGGCGCTCGGCGCGGCGAAGCCGTTCAGGGTGCTGAACTTCATGTCGTTGGTGTCGAGCGCGTAGGGAATGACGAGGTGGCGGCCGCCGCCCTCCAGCTCCAGCCAGTAGGGGATGTCGTCGTCGTAGGCGTCGGAATCGTAGAGCAGGCCGCCGCAGTCGATGGCGAGGCGGCGCGAGTTCGCGCTGACGCGGCCGCAGTAGAAGCCGACCGGCGGCGCACCCGTGAGTTCGCGGATCGTCTCGTTCGTCTTCAGGATGTGCGCGCGCTCGACCTCTTCGGGCACGTCGGCATAGTCGAACCAGCGCCAGTTGTGGCTCGCGATCTCGAGGCCCTGCCGCGCGAATTCGCGGCCGACCTCGGGGTTGAGCGCGAGCGCCCTGCCGACGCCGAAGATGGTCGCCGTCACGCCCAGCTCCTCGAACAGCCGCAGGATGCGCCAGACCCCGGCGCGCGCGCCGTAGCCGTAGAGGCTCTCGGTGTTCAGGTCCCGCTGGCCGACGCGGGGCTCGAGGCCGGCGATCTCGTTGATGTAGGTCTCGGAGGTGGGGTCGTCGTTGAGGATCGTCCGCTCGCCGCCCTCCTCGTAGTTGAGGACCAGGCTCAGCGCGAGCGGGCTTCGCTCCCGCCAGGGCGGGAGGGGGCGCTCGCGGCCGAAGCCGACGAGGTCGCGATCGTTCGTGGCGCTCATGATCCGGCCTCCGTCTGTGCTGCGGATCGGGATACGTCGTGCCAGACCGTGGGCCTGGAGAAGGTGCGGTCGAAGCCGCCGCCGTTCCAGGTGGTCATCTTCCGCGCGTGGACGAGAAAGGGCTCCCGGGCAAACCCGAAGGTCGATTCGGCATAGGCCAGGCCGTCCGGCCCGATGTAGCGCTCGACCATCCTGCGGGCGGGCGTGATCCAGTCGAAGTCCTCGGGCAGGAACTCCGCCTCGCCGAGCACGCTGACGCGCTTGTAGGGCAGCGCGGGATTGTCCACCAGCAGGCCGCAGCGCGCATCCCGGTGCAGGTTCTCGACCATGCTGGTGCGCGCCTTGCTGATCACGAGGAAGGCGCGGTCCTGCGCCCGCCACTCGAACCAGACCGGGCTCACCACCGGCCAGCCGTCGGCCATGGTGGTCGCGATCTTGGCGAAGATCGCGCCCGAGCTCAGGAATGCGTCGCGCTCCCCGGGCGTCATCCCCCGCCCGCTGTCCGATGTCATCGCCATGACGCGCTCCTCTGCCCTCCGCACGCACGAGCAGACTTCATACCCCGGAAGCGGCATCGAGGTTGAGAGCAATCGTGGCCGGAGACTATCGCGGACCGGCATTTCCCGATAAGGATGGCGCCCGGGCAGGGGTGCCGGAGCGAGGCCGGGGAAGACGCGATGGACGAGCGCTTCGAATTCGACCGGGTGGCCCGTGTGCCGGCGGCGCACGACAACGTCGCCATCGCGACGCGCCGGCTCGAGGCCGGCACCCTCGTCGCCGACGGCAGGGCCCGGTTCCGCCTGCCCCGCACCGTCATGGAGGGGCACCGCTTCGCCCGCGTGCCGATCCCGCAAGGCGCGAAGCTGACCTCGTGGGGGCTCCCCTTCGGCATTGCGGCGCGTGCGCTGGCGCCCGGCGACTACGTCTGCAACGAGAGGATCCTCGCGTCGCTGGCGGCGCGCGACATCGACTTCGCGCTGCCCGAGGCCGCCAACTTCACCGACGCCATCGAGCCCTTTTCGCTGGACGAGGCCGCCTTCGCCCCTGGCCGGCAGGTCGCGCCGGCAGAATCGCCTGCGACCTTCGCGGGCTTCCGCCGCTCCGGCGGGCGCGGCGTCGGCACGCGCAACGTCGTCGTGGTGCTGGCCACGACGCAGCGGGCCAACGGCTTCGCCCGCGCGGTGGCGGAGAGAGCCGGCGCCGCGGCCCCTGCCGGGATCGACGGCGTGGTTGCCGTCACCCATACCGAGGGCGACGGCGCCGCGCGGCCCAACAACCTGGACCACGTCCTGCGCGTGCTCGCGGGCTTCATGGTCCACGCCAACGTGGGCGCGGTGCTCGCGGTCGACGACGGCACCGGCGCCTACGGCAACGACGAGCTGCGCCGCTTCATGGAGGCGGGCGGCTACCCCCTCGACCACGTGCCGCACGCGTTCTTCCGCGTGGGTGGCGGGCACGAGGCGGAGGTCGCGCGCGCAGCAGAGCTGGTCGAGGGCTGGCTGCCCGAGGTCGCTGCCGCCCGCCGCTCCGACGAGCCCGTGGGCGCGCTGCGGCTCGCGCTCCAGTGCGGCGGCTCGGACGCCTTCTCCGGCGTCTCCGGCAACGCGCTCGCCGGCTGGGTGGCGAAGGAGGTCATCCGCCACGGCGGCGCCGCCAACTTGGCCGAGACCGACGAGCTGATCGGCGCGGAGCCCTACGTGCTGGAGAACGTGCGCGACGCCGCCACCGCGCGGGCCTTCCTGGAGAAGATCGAGGCCTTCAAGCGCTATGCCGCGAACCACGGCGCCACGGCGGAAGGCAACCCCACCGGCGGAAACAACTTCCGCGGCCTCTACAACATCGCGCTGAAGTCGCTGGGAGCAGCGCGCAAGAAGGACCCCGAGGTCAGGCTCGACCACGTCATCGACTACGGCGCGCCCATGCACGCGCCCGGCTACTACTTCATGGACAGCCCCGGCAACGACCTGGAGAGCATCGCCGGCCAGGTGGCGGCGGGTTCCAACCTGATTCTCTTCATCACCGGCAACGGCTCGATCACCAACTTCCCCTTCGTGCCGACGCTCAAGTTCGTGACCACCACCGGGCGCTTCGAGTTGCTGGCGAACGAGATGGACGTGAACGCCGGCCGCTACAACGACGGCATGGCGATGGAGGCGCTGGGCGCGGAGACCTTCGAGCTCGCCCTCGACATAGCCTCGGGCCAGCGCAGCAAGGGCGAGCGCGCGGGCCACGCCCAGGTCTCGGTGTGGCGCAACTGGCCGCGGACGGGGAAGGAAGGGCTGGAGGAGGTCCGCCGGCGG
>JAJDXK010000154.1 GCA_022823305.1 Alphaproteobacteria bacterium | reverse complement strand
CTTCGAGATCGTGCTTTCGGACGCGAACGGCGCGGCGATCGCGGATGCGGTGGGCGTGGCGACGATCGTCAACGACGACCCGATGCCGGCGGCATGGCTGGCGCGCTTCGGTCGCACGGTGGCGGAGCAGGCGCTCGACGGCATCGCCGGGCGCATCGCGGCGCCGCGCGAGGCGGGCGCGCAGGGCACGCTCGCCGGGCAGGCGCTGACCCCCGGATCAAGTCCGGGGGCTGACGGCGCGGCCAACGCTCCCGGATCGTTGTCGATGGCGGCGAACGACAATGCCGGCCTTGGCGGCGCCGGTCTCTCCGGCAGTGGCCTCGATCCGCAATCCGGGACGGGCCTGCTTCTGGCGTTGTCCGAGTTCGGCACGCACGTCGAGGACCCCGGATCGGGTCCGGCTTTCGGCGGCGGCCATGGGCTGGACGATGCCCATGGGTTGGGCGAATCCCGCACCGTGACGGGGCTGGAGGTGCTGCTGGGCTCGAGCTTCACCGCGACGGGGGAGCAGGACGGCAGCGGCGGCAGCCTCGCCTTCTGGGGCCGGGCTGCGCAGTCCTCCTTCGACGGAAGGGAGGGGACGTTCTCGCTCGACGGCGAGACGACCACCGCCATGCTGGGCGCTGACTACGCGCGGGGCAACTGGCTGGCCGGGCTCGCACTGATGCAGAGTTCCGGCGAGGGCGGCTATAGCGACAGCGGCATCGGCCCGCAGCACTGCCCCGACGACATGGATCCCGGCATGATGGAGTATCTGTGCGGCGGCGCGGTGCAGGAGGGCGACGGCGAGGTGGAGGCGTCGCTGACGGCGGCGGTTCCCTATGCGGCCATCCAGGCGTCCGAACGGCTCAAGCTCTGGGGCGCCGCCGGCTACGGCACGGGCGAGGTGACGCTGAAGCCCTCCGTGGGCGGTTCCCTCAGCTCCGACATCTCCTGGACCATGGCGGCGGCGGGCGCGCGGAGCGACCTTGTGACGCTGTCGAAGGAGGGGAGCGGCCTTGCGCTGGCGCTGACGTCGGACGCGCTGTGGGCGCGGACGAGCTCGGAGAAGACGCACGAGCTTGCGGCGTCGGACTCCGACGTGACCCGGCTCAGGGTCGGTCTGGAGGGCAGCTACGTGATCGCCACGGAGGGCGACGGCCATCTCACGCCCAGGCTTGAGATCGGCGCGCGCCATGACGGGGGCGATGCCGAGACCGGCTTCGGCGTGGAGCTCGGCGGCGGCATCGCCTGGGTCGATCCCGCGATGGGTCTCAGCCTCGATCTCTCGGGCCGCACGCTGATCGCGCACGGCGACGACGACCTTGAGGACCGGGGCTTCGCGGCGTCGATGGTCTTCGACCCCGATCCGGGCACCGAGCGGGGTCTGTCGCTCACGCTCCGCCAGGACTGGGGCGGGCAGGCACAGGGCGGTCTCGACGCGCTGTTCGCGACCGACCCGCTGGCCGACCGTGCCGGCTTCGGCGAGATGACCAGCCGCTGGCAGGCGGAAGCGGCGTACGGTCTCCCGGCCTTCGGCGGGGCCTTCACCGGCAGCCCGCATGTGGGGTTGGGGCTCGCCACGGGCGCACGCGACTACACGCTCGGCTGGCGGCTCTCGCCGGCGGCCAACGCCAACGCGCCCGATCTCTCCTTCGGGGTGCAGGCGACGCGGCGCGAAAGCGACGGGGCGGAGCCCGTGCATACCACCGGGCTGGAGGGCGTTCTCCGATGGTAGGGATGGCACGCCGGGATAGTTCCTGTGAGCGGCGGCCTCGCGGCCTTCGGCGCGGTCACCGCCTGGCGCATCCGCAAGCGCCACCCGGACTACCGCAGGCAGTGGCTGGCGGCGGCGGAGACGTGACGTCAGCCAGACAGGTTCGGGGCTCCCCTCGAACAACCTGCGGCGAGCGCGGTCTCACTCATCCCGAGCCCTTGGCGCGACCGTAAATTACTCCTGGGAGGCGGCAGGCCCATGTCATCTGCCCAGCCTTCGAACGGACGCCACGATACCCTGCCGGGCGCGGTGCCAGGATAGCGTCATCCGGCTGTGGCCGTTACAGGTCCATCAAGGCGGCGATCTCCTGGCCGACCCTTTCTGCGGCGGCCTCGATGTCGCGGTCTCCGAGGTGGGCGTAGCGCAGCGTCATCCGTGTGTTGGAATGGCCCAGCATGCGGGAGACGACGGGCACCGGCACGCCGTTCATCACCGCGTGGCTGGCATGCGTATGACGGAGATCGTGAAGGCGCACGTCCTCGATGCCGACCTCGCGCCGGACCCGCTCCCAGAGAGGGAGTATGCGGCCGCGCGGCCGCGAAGGATTGCGCGGCGAGGGGAACACGAAGGGGCTCTCCGTCCGCGGCTGTCGTTCGAGGATGCGCCGGGCCTCGGTGCCGAGGGGGATCTTCCTCGGCCCGGTCTTGGTATCCGCAAGCACGAGCATGTCGCCATGAACCTCCGAGCGGCGCAGCTCGACGATCTCGCCCCTGCGGCACCCGGTGAGCAGCAGGAGCCGGACAATGTCGGCCTGCTGGCGGAACCTCTTTCCCTTCGCGGCCTCCCTGTCGAGCGCGGCGTGCAGGCGCTCGACCTCCTCGCGCGACAGGAAGCGGGTGAGCGCCGGGCGCGGGTTGGGCTTGATGCCGCGCGCGGGGTTGGCGCCGACATGGCCGTGCGCGCCGGCGAAGTTCATGATCTGGCGCAAGAGGGCGAGAGCGTGATTGGCGTTGCCCGGCGCGGTCCGGCTGAAGGCGTCGAACCAGCGCCTGACATCGGCCGGGGCGATGCGGTCGAGCGGCTTCGGCCCGAAGGCCGGCAGCAGCCGGGCGTCGAGCAGCGAACGGTAGCCCTTCCTGGTCGAGGGCTTGCATCGCTCGAAATGAACCTCCTTCCACTCGCCCTCGACGAACTCCCGGAACAGGGGAACGGCGCACGCAGGCGCCGGTTCCGGCTCCGGGCTCGCGCGCCGCGCATGGCACTCCCGGCGCGCCTCCTCGACGCCCATTGCCGAGACCGGGCCGAGCGTCGTCCGTCGCGACCCGTCCGCCGCCGCCCGCAGCAGGACCCAGCTCTTCCCTCCGGAAGGACGCACCCGGACCCCGAGGCCGGGCATACGGCTGTCCCAGACCGTGTATTCGCGCGCGCGGGGGCGCAAGCGGGCGACCGCCGTGTCGGTAAGGCGCACGCGACGGGCGGCGCTCATGGCCGGCCCCCGAGCACGATGCCGATGGTCTCGGCGGCCTCCATCGCCATGGTGTCGGCGAAATGGGTGTATGCGAGGGTGGTCTGGGGGCTTCGGTGTCCGAGCAGCCGGGCGATGGCGAGAACGGTCTCGCCGTTCTTCAGCGCAATGCTGGCGTAAGAGTGCCGCAGATCGTGAAGGCGGACATCCCGAAGACCGGCTTCCGAGCGCAGCGCATACCAGAAGCGGTCGAGCGAGCCCTTGGTCTGCGGGCCTGCCGCGCGGTGCGCGGGAAAGACCCAGCTTCCCTTTCGGTCCAGGGCGTCGAGAATGGTCCTGGCGGGCTGGGAGAGCCAGACGGTTCTGGGTCCGGACTTGGAGTCACGGAGGAACAGGCGTCCTTCGCGGTAGTCCGACCATCGGAGCGTGAGAACCTCGCTCTTGCGGCATCCGGTCAGCAGAAGAAGGCGGACCGCAGCGACCTGCCGGGGATACTGATCGGCGCAGGCCGACAGCCGTTCGGACAGTCTCCGGATCTCGTCGTCGGAGAGGAAGCGCGCGCGCCCCTTTCGGCGGTATCGCCGGATGCCTCGGCACGGGTTGGAGCCCTCGGGACGGAGACCCATGGCCTCGGCCTCGCGCATGACGACGGAGAGCACGGGCATGGAGCGGTCGGCGGCTACCGGCGTGGCGTGGAGGGATGCGAACCAGTTCCTGACCTCGCGCGCGTCGATGTCGGCGATGGGACGTTTGGCGAAGTGGGGCAGTATCTGGTTGCGCAGGTAGTTGCGGTTGACCGTGAGCGTCCCCGCCTTCCAGAGCCGCCGGTGGCGCTCGAACACGGTCTGGGCGACAGTCTCGAAGAGCGCCTCTTCGGGCCGGGCGGGCGCGGGCCCGCCCCGGCGGATCGCGGCGAGCATGTTGGCCGCGCGGGACCGCGCCTCTGCGACGCTCATCCCGTCTGTGTCGCCGACGATCTTCCAGACCCGCTCGCCGTCGTGCTGGCAGTGGACGAAGAAGCGCTTGCGGCCCGAGGGCAGCACGCGGATGCCGAAGCCCTTGAGCTTGCCGTCTCGGATGTCGCGGGCGGTCTTGCGGGGATTGAGCGCGGCTATGCGGGCGTCGGTGAGCTTGATCCTGGGCATCGCATTCTCCCGGTTGCGGTTGCATCCGGGGGAACGGACGGTTGCAGCATCCGTCACCCGGTTGCACGATGAGGGAGAAAAAGCGACCCCGTGTCAGATAGTTAGCACCGAAGGTGCGTCGCTCGGTGTTCCCGCAGGACAGATCGGCGTGGTAGCTGCGCCCGGTGCCGCCCGCCATCGAGAACACGAGGATGCGCTTCTCGCCGTCCATGAACGCGGCGGTCTCGGCGAGGTTGGCCGAGGCGGGCCGGCTGCGCAGCGAGAGGCGTTCGCCCTTGGCGTCCGTAATCCTCAGCACGCGGCGCGACCGGCCGGTGACCTCCGCGACGGCCTCGTGCCCGAACTTCTGCACGATCTGGTCGAGCGCCGTCGGCACCGGCGGCAGCGCCGCGAGCTTCTCGATCAGCGCGTCGCGGCGGTCTTCGGCCTCCTTGCAGATCACCGGGTTGCCGTCGGCGTCCCTGGCGGGCCGGCTGAGGAGGTTGCCGCCATCGTCGGTGAACGGTTCCTGTAGCTGCACCGGGAAGGCGTGCATGAGGTACGAGAGGATCGCGTCCCGGGGCGTGAGGTCGATGTTGAGGTCGTCCCACTCGGACGCGGGGACTTCGGCGATGCGCCGCTCCATCAAGGCCTCGCCAGTGGACACGAGCTGCACGACCGCCGACCGGCCGGCGGCGAGGTCGGCCTCGATCGCGCGGATCGTCGAGGGGCACTTCATGCCGGTCAGCAGATGGCCGAAGAAGCGCTGCTTGGTGCCCTCGAAGGCCGACAATGCGGCGGCCTTGGCGTTCTTGTTCAGCGTGTCCTCGCCCTGGACGATGCCGGTCGCCTTCAGCGCCTCCTCGATGTTGGCGTGGATCACCTTGAAGGCGCCGGCATAGGCGTCGTAGATGCGCCGCTGTTCCGGCGTGAGCGGGTGTTCGAGGATGTCGACCTCGATCCCGTCATAGGCCAAGGCTCTCGCCTGGTAGAGACCGAGCGCCTTCAGATCGCGCGCCACCACCTCCATGGCCGCGACGCCGCCGGCCTCCATGGCGGAGACGAACTCGACGCGCTTGTCGAACGGCGTCTCGCCTGCGCCCCAGAGGCCGAGCCTCCCGGCATAGGCAAGGCCGGGCACCGTGGTCGCGCCGGTGGCGGAGACGTAGGCGATCCGCGCATCGGGCAGCGCGTTCTGGAGCCGCAGACCGGCCCGTCCCTGCTGAGACGGCTTGGTCTCGCCGCGCTCGGACTTCGAGCCCGCGGCGTTCGCCATGGCGTGGGCCTCGTCGAAGACGATCACCCCGTCGAAGGCGTGGCGGTCCTCCTCGTCGAGCGAGCCGGCGAGCCATTCGACGATCTGGTCGAGGCGCGAGGGCTTCCCCTGGCGGGACGGCGAGCGCAGGGTGGCGTAGGTCGCGAACAGGATCCCGGCGTCGAGGGGTATCTCCATCCCCTGCCGGAAGTTGCCGAGCGGGATGACGTCGCTCTCCAGCCCGCCCAACGCTGTCCAGTCGCGGCGCGCGTCCTCCAGCAGCTTGTCGGACTGCGACAGCCAGAGCGCGCGATTCCTGCCGCGCAGGCGGTGGTCGAGGATGATGGCGGCGACCTGGCGGCCCTTGCCGCATCCGGTGCCGTCGCCCAGCATCCATCCCCGGCGGAAGCGCACAGGCGCCGACAGCGTCTCGCCGTCCTGGGTGACGAACGAAGTGTCGATCTCTTCACCGTCACCATCCCCGTCTTCCGGGCAGCGGTGGACGGTCTCCCACTGGGTGCCGATCCGGTACTCCGCTGCGAGATGGCGGGAATGGGCCTCGCCCGCCAGCACGACGCTCTCGAGCTGGGCGTCGGACAGCAGGCCGTCGGTCACGATGCGCTCCGGCAGCATCGGGCGCCAGGCCGGCACGGGATGGGGCACGGCCGCCATGGCGGCGGACTGCACAAGCGGCGTCGGATGCTCGACCGCGCCCGGCACGCCCACCGCAGCGGGCCGCCAGGGGGCATAGGGGCCGGCGTCCGCGGGGGAGGAAGCGGCATCGGTGGTGGCTGCCTCGACCGGCCCGGTCTCGACGACCAGTTCGGAGACCGTCCCCCAGTCATGGGTCTGCCGGGTCTCGGCGGCGGATGCGGGCTTCGGACCCCGCCGCTTCACGGGCTTCGGCGCAACGGGCTTGCCGAACAGGTCGCGGGAGGGGCCGGCCGGGACCGGAATGGGCGCGATCGGCTGGCGCGGCGGCACCCGCGAAATCACCGCATCCAGCAGTTCGGCGGCGTCGGCGGCACGGGCCGTCCCGTCCACCCCGGAACCCGTCCGGGGCAAGGCATCCACGTCGGGTCCGGCGCCGCGCTCCAGCACGGTGAGGCGGGTGTCGAAGCCGGTGCCCCGGCGGGCATAGGCGCGCCCGTCGATGGCCATGGTGAAGATGCAGCGGGCCGGCGGGTCGAGACGGCCGACGGTGTCGCCCGGCGCGCAATGGGCCGAGGTGATCGTCACAAGCCGGCCGCCCGGCGGCAGCATCGAGGCGGCCGAGCGGACATGGCGCAGATCGGCGTCGCGGGTGATGCGGTCGACGCCGGGCGTGGCCGAGAACGGCGGGTTCATCAGCACCACGGTCGGCCGGACGTCGCGCAGCCGGTCGGCGATGGATTCGGCGTTGAACGCGGTGACCACAGCCTCGGGGAAGAGCTGCGTCAGCAACCGCGCCCGGGTGGCCGCGTATTCATTGAGATGAAGATTGCCGGTAACGGAGTTGCCCAGCGCGCACTGCGCCATGACCGCCAGCATGCCAGTGCCGGCGGAGGGCTCCAGCACGACATCGCACGGCCGGATGGCGGCGGCCTGAAGCGCGGCATAGGCGAGCGGCAGAG
>JAJDXK010000067.1 GCA_022823305.1 Alphaproteobacteria bacterium | reverse complement strand
CGGGCGCGACGAGGCGGAGCTGCGCGCGCACTTCGAGCGCATCGCCGCGCACGCGCCCGCCCTGGTGCAGGCAGGTGGGCGTGCGATTGACGCGGACCAGCGGCAGGCTGCCACGCGTCCGCGGCGGTCCGTCGAGGAGATCCTCGCGGTCCTCGAGACCCGAGGCTGGCTGATCGGCACGCCGGACGCCATCGTCGAGCAGATCGGGCGGCTCGAGGAGGCAGGCATCTCTGGCGTCATGCTCCAGCACCATGCGCTCGGCGACTTCGAGACGCTGGAGCTGATCGCCTCGCAGGTCCTGCCGCAGGTCCAGCGCTGAGGGCCTGCGCGGGCCGCGTGTCGCCGGGGGCTCGCTGGACCTCGACGCACGCCGACTTCACGCGAACGCAACATCGCCGGAACACGGCCGTCACGCGGCGCGCCGATACTCGCCTTGCGCCACGAAGGACGAGGCGGATGCAGCCAGCGCGAGGATCCCGGACCCGGCAGCCCATGCCGCGACGCGGGTTGCTGATCGCCAGCGACCAGATGCGCGCCGGCTCCCGCCCGAGCCAGCAGCTGCGCGCAGGCGGTCTCCGTACACCGCAGGCGCGCTAGACCGTATGGAGTGACCGGCTCCGGTTTCGCAAACTCGCGGGTTACAGACGCGAGGCTTGCAGAGCCGCATGCGAAGGTGAGGAGCCGGTCATGACGATGAGTACCACATACGCGGGGATGGACGCACACGCCCGGACGATCCATGTCTCGGTGCTGAGACCCGGGGCAAGCGAGCCGGAGGAGTGGCAGCTGGCGAACGAGCCGCGGGCGGTGAAGCGGCTCGCGCGGCGGCTGCGCCGCGACGCCGGGGGCCCGGTGGTGGCGTGCTACGAGGCGGGACCGACGGGGTTCGCGCTCCAGCGCCAGCTCGAGGCCGAGGGCGTCGACTGCCGGGTGATCGCCCCGGCGCTGATCCCACGCCGGCCGGGCGACCGCGTGAAGACCGACCGCCGCGATGCCCGCAAGCTCGCCGGGCTGCTGCGGGCGGAGCTGCTGACGGAGGTGCATCCCCCGACCGAGGAGCAGGAGGCGGTGAGGGACCTCTGCCGGGCGCGCGAGGCGGCGGTCTCGGACCGCACGCGGGCGCGCCATCGCCTGTCGAAGCTGCTGCTGCGCCGCGGCGTCGCCTACGACGGGCGCGCGTGGACGGGGCGGCATCGGCGCTGGCTGCTGACGCTGCGCTTCGAGCACCCCGCGGCCCAGGCGACCTTCGACGACCACCTGCGCGCCCTCGAGGGCGTGGAGGAGCGGCTGCGCGTGCTGGAGAGCGAGCTGGCGGCCTGCGCAGAGAGCGACGACTACCGGGAGGCGGTCGGGGTGCTGCGCTGCTTCCGGGGTGTGGACACGGTGACGGCGATGACGGTGCTGGCCGAGCTCGGCGACATCACGCGCTTCAGGAGCGCCCGGCAGCTGATGTCCTACCTGGGGCTCACGCCGAGCGAGTACAGCAGCGGCGGGCGGACCCAGCGCGGTCCGATCACGAAGACGGGGAACGCGCACGTGCGGCGGCTACTGGTGGAGAGCGCGTGGCACCACCGGCACCCGCCCCGGGTCGGACGGGAGCTCAGGAAGCGCAGGGAGGGTCAGCCGGGGTGGGCGGTGGCGCTCGCCGACCGGGCGCAGGCGCGGCTCCACCGGCGCTACCGGCTGCTCACGGCGAACGGCAAGCCGACGGTGGTGGCCAACGTGGCCGTGGCGCGCGAGCTGGCGGGGTACATGTGGGAGGCGCTGCACGTCCAGGCGCAGCGGTCAGCCGCGGCCTGACGGGGAAGGAAGAACGGGCTCGAAGCACCCCGGGCGGCGTTCCGAGGCGTCCGGGGCAGGAGCGGATGGATGAGCGAGGGCAGGCTCAGGAGGATGCGCGGTACAGCTATGCGGCAGCGGCGCCTGGCGCCGTCAACCCGCGGTCCTAGAGGGCGATTCCTCCCGGCGAAGCACGGTCATGCGGCAAGGCCTGAGGCAACCCGCGCATATCAGATTGACTCGTCGTCGCAGCGGTGCTCCCGCTCGTCCATCTTCTCCCGCTCCGGACCCGGATCGCCGAGGCCTCCACCCGGAGCGCCGGGTGCCAGTTGACAACCGGTCACTCCATATCAGCTGGTGTGGATCTCGATCTGCTTCGGCTGGGCCTGCTCGGGAAGCGGCAGCGTCAGGGTGAGCACGCCGTCCTCGAGCGCCGCCTCGACCTCGGCGTTGTGCACGATGCCCGGAAGGGCGATGCGGCGGCTCACGGAGCCGGTCACGCGCTCACGCCGGTAGTAGCGCTCGTCCGAGGACTCGTGCTCCTCGTTGTGCTCGGCCTTGATCGAGAGGACGCCTTCGTGCACCTGCATGTCGATGTCCTCGGCCTTGAAGCCGGGCAGGGAGGCGCGGACCTTGATCTTGCCGTCGGCCTGCGAGAGGTCGACCGGCAGGGTGCCCTCCTCGAGGCTCCAGGCGGAGCCGGGCCAGCCGGCGGGGCCGGAGCGGAAGAAGGAGTCGTCGAAGAGCCGGTCCATCACCTGTCGCATGCCGTTGAACGGGTCGCGCCGGACGATGTTCGTGTTCTGGGCCATCTGGGTACCTCCTGTC
>JAJDXK010000139.1 GCA_022823305.1 Alphaproteobacteria bacterium | reverse complement strand
CCGCCGGGGAGGAGAGGGAGAAAAGGCCGGCGCCGCCTTGGTTCCCCCTCCTCCCGGGAGGAGGGGGACAGGGGGAGGTGGGAAGCCGGCGCACCGCGTCAGCCGCCCAAACAGAGTCATGATCGACGGGCCGACCGCCTTTGCCCGGCCCGCACTCTTTGGCATGATGCGCCACCGCATCGCGGGCCGCCGGCAGGGAGAACGTGGCCGAGGGCCACGCCGGCACCGCGTCGAGGGGTTTTGGGACCGTGTACGCATCGCTGGATAGCTGCCCCGCCCTGGTGCTCAATGCCGACTACCGGCCGCTCAGCTACTTCCCGCTCTCGGTCTGGGGCTGGCAGGACGCGGTCAAGGCGGCGTTCCTCGACCGGGTGACGATCCTCTCGGAGTACGACCGGGCGATCCGCTCTCCGAGCACGACCATCCGGCTGCCCAGCGTGGTCGCGCTCAAGCGCTACCGGCCGCTCGCGCGCAGGCCTGCCTTCACGCGCTTCAACGTCTTCCTGCGCGATTCCTTCACCTGCCAGTACTGCGTCACGCCCCTGCCGGTGGAGGACCTGACCTTCGACCACCTGGTGCCGCGCTCGCGCGGCGGGCGCACCACCTGGAACAACGTCGTCACCGCCTGCAGCGCCTGCAACCTGGCCAAGAGCAACCGGCTGCCGCGCGAGTGCGGGATGCGGCCGGCGCGCAAGCCCAGGCCGCCGAGCGCCTACGACCTGCACCAGGCGGGCCGGCGCTTCCCGCCCCGCTACCTGCACGAGAGCTGGGGCGACTACCTCTACTGGGACTCGGAACTGGACCCGGACTAGCGCCGCCCGCGCCGGAGAACGTCATGCTGGTCGAGCAGATCTGGACCGCCAACGACTACCGCAACTTCAACTACCTCATCGCCTGCCCCGAGAGCGGCGAGGCGCTGGCGATCGACCCGCTGGACCACCGGCGCTGCCTCGAGCGGGCCAAGGACAGGGGCTGGGAGATCACCCAGGTGCTCAACACCCACGAGCACGGCGACCACACCGGCGGCAACAGGCAGGTGATCGGGGCGACCGGCGCCACCTTGCTGGCCCATGCCAACGCGCGCGACAAGATCCCCGGCATCGACCGCGGGCTCGCTGCGGGCGACGTGGTCAGGGTCGGCACCACGGTGGAGCTGGAGGCGCTGGACACGCCCGGCCATACCATGAGCCACGTCTGCCTGCTCTCGCGCACCGACACGCCGGCGCTCTTCTGCGGTGACACGCTCTTCAACGCCGGCGCCGGCAACTGCCACGGCGGCGGGCATCCGGCCGAGCTCTACGAGACCTTCGCCGGGCAGCTCGCGCGGCTCCCCGACGAGACGCTGATCTACCCCGGCCACGACTACATCGAACACAACCTGGGCTTCACGCTGGACCGGGAGCCCGACAACGCACGGGCGAAGTCGCTGCTCGAGGAGATCGGGCCGCAGGACCCGGACGACGCGATGGTCTCGACGCTGGCTCTGGAGAAGGAGATCAACACCTTCTTCCGCCTGCACAGCCCCTCCGTCATCGCCCGCCTGCGCGAGGCCTTCCCCGACCTCTCCGACGATCCGGGCCCGCGCGAGGTCTTCCTCAGGCTCCGCGAGCTCCGCAACAGCTGGTAGCCATTTCGCCCCCCGCGCTGCACGCTGCGGGGGGTTCCAGACCGGAAGAGCAAGGACAGCCATGGCCGCTTTCGACGACCTGATCGCGGCCTTGCCGGCGTGGCCCACGATTCTCGGTGTGCACCTCCTGCTCATCGTCGTTCCGGCGAGCGCCGCGTTCCTCGCTCTCTGGGTGTGGAAGGGCAATCCCCTGCGCGGCCGCAAGATCCAGCCGGGTTACGCGCCCTCCCACGCGATCCGCCGCGAGGTCTTCTACTCGCTTCAGACCGCGTTCATTTTCGCGCTCAACGGCGTCTTCATCTACGTCGCCATGGCGAAGGGCTGGTCGCTGACCTACACGGAGGTAGCGGATTACGGCTGGGCCTATGCGGTCTTCAGCCTGGCGGCGACCATCGTGCTGCACGATGCCTACTTCTACTGGACGCACCGCCTGATGCACCATCCGCGCCTGTTCGACCGGTTTCACCGGCTGCACCACGAGTCGCACAGCCCCTCGCCCTGGGCGGCCTACGCCTTCGCGCCCCTGGAGGCCGTGATTCAGGCGCTGTTCCTGACGATCCTCATATTCGTCCTGCCGCTGCACGTCATGGTCATATACCTGTTCATGGCGCACATGATCGTCCGCAACGTCATCGGCCACAGCGGATTCGAGTTCTTTCCGCGCGGCACGCCGGCGCATGCGGTGTTCGGCCTCTTGACGACGAACACGCACCACGACCTCCACCACAGCGCCACCGGCTCGAACTACGGCCTCTATTTCACCTGGTGGGATCGCCTGGCCGGCACCGAGCACCCGCGCTACCGCGAGGTCTTCGATCGCGTGACAGGCGGGCGGGAGGGCCCGGCCGCCCCGTCGTCGGGTGCAGCGGTAACGTGGACCCCCGCCGCAAGCGCCAACGAGAGCCCGGGGCTCAGGCGAAGAGCGCCTGCTCCATGAACTTGCGGGTGTCGAGTGTTATCGGCGACGCGACGCGGGCGTACCAACAAGCGATTGATCAGCCAGTCGCGGCACCGGACCAAATGGACTGTTCGCGTTCCTTCGTCTTTACCAAGGCCTCGGCAATCGTGTCGGATGTGAGAAGAGTATCGATAAAGCACCAAACCCGCTTGGCCCGCCAACGTGCTCCAACCCTTATTTCCCTGGCGGGACGGATCGGGGGACCAAGGTGGTACAGAAGGCGGAGGTCTCCTATCTCGCTCGGTTGATTGGGAAAGAATGGCGCCAAGTCGTTGACGACTTCATAGCCGTCGACGTGATGGATGGATTGCAGACAACCGTCGTACCGAAATGCGATGTAGTTGGGGGGATCGACCGGCCAGCCACTTCTGCTGCCTCCCATCGGATGAAAATACTTGCGATGTTTCTCGACGACTTCGAGAAAGGTCGTTTCTCCACCAAATCTCTCGCGATTGAGGGAAACCACGTACACCCAATTGGAGTATTGATCCTGCATGTTGGCCTCCGATCCCAGGTAGCTCTGAAATTGTGCGAGAAGGTTCTTTCCCGCCCGCCCGGCAAGGCCGTGGGCCTCCCCGGCCATTCGTTGCGCATCCCGCCACGAGAGGGCGCGGATCGGGATACCGTCAATCTGATCGGGTGCCCGCTGCAGCAGCCATTGTCCGCTCCGGTCCGAGGCTGCGAGAACAACCAGGCCTCTCGTAGCATCGCGATCCTCAAGCTCGTTCAGTCTTTCGGCGTATTTTCTGAGCTGATCCATAGTTGGAACGACAAATCCACGCTTAGCCTCGACAATCCACGCGGCATAGCCGGGCGCGTAAATCTCGATGTCTGTGATCCCGGTTCCGGCCTCGTGTTCCTGCAATCTGATGACGGCATCGTGAGAGCGCAGATCAGGCGTGCCAAGTACATCGCCAAGGCAATCCAGAAACGATGGAACCTGAGACAGGCACCATCCAAGACTCATGGTCATGGCGTTTTCGCTGCTTCCGAACAGGTGAAATACCGTTTCTATCTCTTTGCCATGCAGGGCTAAAGGCACCATCTAATCATCTCCTACAAGGTGATACAGATGTTCGTTTAGTTGCGCTATCGCGGCGACTTGGAGATGTACCATTGTGTTGGTCGGGAACTTGTTGTCATGGTCAGCAAGAGAATCGGGCGGGTCGATGCAATCTGTGCGGTCACTCTGCCAAGGCTCACGCGAAGAGCGCCTGCTCCATGAACTTGTGCGCGTCGATGTTGGCACCGCAGACGATGACGCCCGTGCGCTTGCCCTTCAGCCGCCCGGCGAGGGGGCCGAAGAGCGCCGCCGTCGCCGCCGCACCCGCCGGCTCCACCGCGAGCTTCATCTCGGCAAACAAGAGCCCCATGGCGCTCCGCAGGGCCGCGTCGTCGACCTTCACCAGCTCGTCGACGTAGTGCCGGCAGAGCGCGAAGGAATAGGGCGCCGCATGGGGCGCGCCGAGGCTGTCGGCGATGGTCCGCACCCGCTCGATGGCCTGGGGCGAGCCTGCGGCGAAGCTGCGGTGCATGGTGTCGGCGCCCTCGGGCTCGACGCCGTAGACGCGGCACGCGGGCTGCACCGCCTTGACCGCGCAGGAGACCCCGGCGCAGAGCCCGCCGCCGCCGATGGGCACGATCACCGCATCCAGGTCGGGAACCCGGCGCGCGAGCTCCAGCCCCACCGTCGCGGTGCCGAGCGCCACCGTCGGCCCCTCGAAGGGATGGATCAGCGTGCGCCCCTCCTCGGCCTCGATGGAACGCACGGTCTCGAAGGCCGTGTGCACGTCCGGCACCTGCACCAGCTCCGCACCGTAGCGGCGCACCTGGGCGACGCGGAAGGGATCGGCGCCTTCCATCATCACCACCTTGGCCGAGGTGCCGACGCGCTGCGCGGCGAAGGCGACGGCGATGGCATGGTTGCCGGCGCTCACCGCGGTCACGCCCCGCGCCCGCGCCGCCTCGTCGAGGGCGAGCGCACCGAGCAGCGCGCCGCGCGCCTTGAAGGTGCCGGTGCGCTGGAACAGCTCGAGCTTGAGGAAGACCGCGCCCTCCGCCCCGAGCGCGTCCGCGACCGCCGGCCCGCGCCACTGCTGCACCGGCGTCTCGACCACCTGGCCGCCGAGCCTCGCACGCGCCGCCTCGATCGCGGCGAGGTCCGGCGGCGCCGCGCCCTCCTCCGTCACTGGCGCCCTACTCCCCGCGGAAGCGCGGCGGGCGCTTGGCGATGAAGGCCTCCACCGCCTCGCGGTGGTCGGCGCTGCCGCCGAGCACGCCGTAGGTGGCCGACGCACGGTCGAGACCGGTGCGCAGGTCGCCCCCGACGCCGTCCCGCACCAGCCGCTTGATGGCGCGGATGGCGAGGGTGGGACCCTCGGCGAGCCTGTGCGCGAGGTCCATGGCGTGCGGCATCAGCGCGTCGTCGGGCAGGGCCTTGTTGACGAGGCCGATGCGCTCGGCCTCCGCCGCGTCGATGGCATCGCCGGTCCACAAGAGCTCCAGCGCCTTCGCCGTCCCCACCAGCCGGGGCAGCCAGTGGCCGCCGCCGGCGCCGGGCGCGAGCCCGACCTTGACGTAGGTCTCCGCAAACTTTGCGGAAGCCGCGGCGAATCGCAGGTCCATCGCCAGCGCGAGGTCGAGGCCGGCGCCGATGGCGGCGCCGTTGATGGCAGCGATCGCCGGCTTGTCCATGTCGGCGAGGGTGAGCGGGATGCGGTGGACGTGCTCGCCGATCAGCGCCCGCTGCTCGGCCGCGCTGCGCTCCAGCCCCTCCCCCATCAGCTCCTGGATGTCGCCGCCGCTGCAAAAGGCCTTGCCCGCGCCCGTCACCACCACGACGTGCACGTCCTCGCGCGCGCGGCACTCGGCGAGCGCCGCGGCCCAGGCGTCGATCATGGTGCGGGTGAAGGCGTTGCGCCGCTCGGGCCGGTTCAGCGTGATGGTCGCGATCCTGTCGGCGACCTCCAGCACGATTTCTTCGCTCACGCGCCCTCTCCCTCGCTTGCCGCACCGCCAGCGGCGACCATGGCCGGCCAGAGCGCCGCGCCGCCGCCCCGCGCGGCCTCTGCGCCCAGCACCTGCCACCAGTGGGCCTCGTTGCCGTACTCGTCGCGCCAGGCCCAGAGCCGCCTGGTCCAGTGGTGCAGGTCGTGCTCCGCTGTGTAGCCCATGGCGCCGTGCACCTGGTGCGCGAGACGCGCCACCGTGCCCGCCGCCTGGCTTGCGCGTGCCTTGGCCGCGGCGAAGGCGAAGGGCGTGCCGGCTTGCGCCGCCGCATCCACCGCGGCTCCGCTCGCCGCCGCCTCGCCCGCCATCTCGGCGAGATGGTGCTGGATCGCCTGGAAGCGCGCCAGCGGCCGGCCGAACTGCACGCGCTCCTGCGCGTAAGTCAGGCTCATGGCGAGCGCCTGCTCCATCGCGCCCCTGAGCTGGGCGGCGCGGGCCAATGCCATGAGCGCGAAGCCGTCCACCGCCGGCGGCAGGCTGGCGAATCCCTCCGGTGGGCCGAGAACGACGACGTCGTCGCGCGGCTCGTGGGCCAGGTTCTCGCCCTCGACCACGTCGACCGGCCTGACGAACGCCAGTCCCTGGCCCGGAGCGCCGGCCACGAGCACGGAAGCAAAGCGCGCCCACGGCACGCGCGGCAGGGTGGCGGAGTCGCCATCCTCCCGCACCGCCGGTTGAGGGGCCTGCGCGCCGCTCGGCGGGGCGCAGACGGTGAGCAGGCCGGAGGGCGCATCGACCCCTGCACGATGGCAGAGAAGCCTCCCGATCAGGGTCTCCGCCACCGGGAGCGGCGCGGCATGGCGGCCTGCCGCGCGCAGCACCGCAAGCCCGGCCGCCAGCCCGGCGCCGTCAGCTTCCTCCGGCAGCGCGGCGGCGGCGAGCCCGGTGTCGGCGAAGGTCTGCCACAGCCGCTCCGGCCACGCGCCGCGGGCGAGCGCGGCGCGCGCCTCCGCGCTTTCCGCCGCGAACAGGTCGTCGGCAGTCTTCTCGATCAGGCGCAGCGTCTCGTCGCTCACGGGCCCCTCAGCGCACACCCAGGCCGCGCGCGATGATCGAGCGCAGGATCTCGTTGGTGCCGCCACGCAGCGTGAACGAGGGAAGCCCCAGCAGCGTCGCACCTAGCGCAGCTTCCAGTGAGGGCGCGTTGGCGGTGCCGCCGTCGCCGCTGACGGGCTCCAGCGGCAGGGCGCGGCGCAGCGTCTCCGCCACCTCGGCCTCGAAGCGGGTGCCCATGTCCTTGACGATGGCGGCCTCGACCTCGGGGAGCGCGCCCCTCTCGAGCTGGCCGGCGACGGCGAGCGACATGGCGCGGAGCGCGTAGAGCTCCGCCGTGAGCCGCCCGATCGCCTCGGCAAGGCGCGGCTCGGGCTCCGGCCCCGCCGCGTGGACCAGCGCCGCGAGCAGGTGGAAGGTGCTGAGGATGCGCTCGGGCCCGCTCCGCTCCAGCGCGAGCTCGCCCGTGACCTGGCGCCAGCCGTCGCCCTCCTCGCCGATCAGCCGGTCGGCGGGGATCGTCACGTCCTCGAACACGCACTCGTTGAA
Organism: Alphaproteobacteria bacterium; assembly: GCA_022823305.1. Classification (GTDB taxonomy): domain Bacteria; phylum Pseudomonadota; class Alphaproteobacteria; order UBA828; family UBA828; genus WTGU01. Next base: position 4,763 of record JAJDXK010000139.1, on the reverse strand, counting down.
GTCGTGCTTGCCGGCGAGGTTGACGATGGGGCTGACGCGCACGCCGTCGCCCTCGAGGTCGATCAGGAACTGGCTGAGGCCCTCGTGGCGGCTGTCTCCCGCCGGGCCGGTGCGGCAGAGCGCGATCATGTAGTGCGAGCGGTGGGCGTTGCTGGTCCACACCTTGGTGCCGTCGATGCGCCAGCCCTCGCCCGTGCGCACCGCGCGGGTGCGCACCGAGGCGAGGTCGGAGCCCGAGTCCGGCTCGCTCATGCCGATGGCGAAGTAGCACGCGCCCGCGGCGATGCGGGGCAGAATCGCCCGGCGCTGCGCCTCGCTGCCGAAGCGCAGCAGCAGCGGGCCGCTCTGCCGGTCGGCCACCCAGTGGGCGTAGACCGGCGCGCCCGCCGCCAGCAGCTCCTCGATCACGACGTAGCGCTCCAGCGCCGAGCGCTCGTGCCCGCCGTACTGCCGGGGCCAGGTCATGCCAATCCAGCCGCGCGCGCCGAGCGCCCGGCTGAACGACGCCGACCAGTCCGAGCCGAAGTCGGAATCCGCGCGCCAGCCCTCGGCCGCCTGCGAGTCCGCGACGAATTCGCGGACCTCGGCGCGCAGGCCGTCCACGCCGGGCGGCATCGCCGGCGGCGGAAAGTCGAAGCCGGTCACGCGTCGAGCCTCAAGCCGTCTCTGGCACGGTTACTGAAGAATTCGGTCAGCGGCCGAAGGCCCGGGCGTAGCGCGCGAGCTTGGCGCGCCAGGCCGCATCGTCCACGATCTCGCGGTTGACGATGGCCCTGGGCTCCTCGCCCCGCTTCAGCGCCTTGCAGGCGGCCACGTCGCCGGCGCCGAGGCCGGCGAAGCACTGGTCGGTCCAGGCCAGCGCGTGCGGCGCGAATACCACGTTGTCGAGCGCGAGGATGGGATCGTCCGGCTCCGGCGGCTCGGGGTCGAGCACGTCGAGGCCGGCGCCGGCGATGCGCCCCTCCTGCAGCGCCGCGGTCAGCGCCTTCTGGTCGACCGTGGGGCCGCGCGAGGTGTTGACGAGATAGGCGCTCGGCTTCATCAGACCGATGAGACGGGCGTCGACGATGTGGTGGGTCTCGTCGCTGAGCGGGCAGTTGACGGTGAGGATGTCGGACTCGCGGCAGAGCGTGTCGAGGTCGACCAGCCGCACGCCGAGCTCCGCCGCCAGCGCCGGGTCGGCGTAGGGGTCGCAGGCCATGAAGTTCATGTCGAAGGGCCTGGCCAGACGGAACATCTCGGCCCCGATGTTGCCGATGCCGACCGAGCCCAGGGTCTTGCCGACGAGCCCCACCCCCATGTGCGCGCCCTTGCGGGCGAAGCCGGGCGGGCCCTCGCGCGTGAGCCGGTCCTTGAGCAGGAGCTTGCCGGTGACGGCGAGGATCAGCGCGATGATGGCGACCGCCACCGGGCGGCGCACGCCGTCCGGCGTGATGACCAGCGCGATGCCGTTCTCCGTGCAGGCGGACACGTCCACGGTGTCGTAGCCGACGCCGAAGCGCGCCACCAGGGCGAGCCGGCCGTCGTCGGGCACGCTGGAGCGGTCGAAGCGCTGGGCCAGCAGGATGAGCGCGTCGTGGCCGGCGAGCTCGGCCGCGTCCACCGGGCCCTCGCCCTTCTCCAGGTAGCGCCACTCGATGTCCGGGTCCTCGTCGAGCGGCGTGCGGTCGAACATCGGGAAGAGCGGCTTGCCCTCCGCAGTGAGAAAGTCCCTGCTCAGCGCGACTCTGAACTTATCGGCCATAATCCTTTGATCTCCCTTATCTCTTCTTCCGTCTCCGGCCGCGCTTGCAGACCGCGCGCAGGCCCTCCGCGCCCTCGCGCATCGCCTGCTGCAACAGCCAGACATCGCCCGAGTAGCAGATGAAGTCGAAGCCCTCGCCGAAGAGCGCCGCGCCCGTCTCGACGTTGGGCACGAGGCGGCCGAGAGACTTGTTGTGCTTGTGCGCCGCACGGGCGATGCGCGCCACCGCCGCCACGAAGTCCGGGTGGTCGAACTGGCCGGCAATGCCCATGGAGACCGAGAGGTCGAAGTGGCCGATCCAGAGCAGGTCGACGTCCTCGATGGCGGCGATGGCGTCGGCGTTCTCGACCCCTTCGGCGGTCTCGATCAGGGCGACGAAGGTGCAGCGCTCGTTGGCCTGGCGCAGCTTCTTCTTCGTGTCTCCGGGCGCGTAGCGGTCGTGGGCGATCTGCAGCGCGACGCCGCGCTCGCCCTCCGGCGCGTACTTGACGTAGCTCAACAGCTCGCGCGCGGCCTCGGCCGAGCCCACCATGGGCAGCATGATGCCCTCGGCCCCCATGTCCATGGCCCGCGCCGCGTGGTGATACTCGCGCGAGGGCACGCGCACGATGGTCGGCATGTCGCCCGCCTGCATGTAGCGCAGCACCCGCTTGATCGTGTCGAAGCCGAAGCCCGAATGCTCCATGTCGAGCAGCACGAAGTCGCAGCCGGCGGCCTTCAGGATCTGGCCGATCCCGGGCGTCGCGAACTCGACCACGAAGGTGCCGACCTTGAGCCGGCCGTGGCGGGCCATCTCCTTCAGCGCATGGTCAGCCATGTCTTCTATCCCTTTGCCAAATAACCGAAATTCTTCTCTGTCCGCTAGGCGCCGAGGGCGATGCGCGCGACCGCGAAGGGCGCGAGCGCGACCCGGCCGGGATCGCCCGTCTCGCCGGGACTCGCGGCGAAGCCGGCGGGGTCGGTCACGGCGTCTGCGAAGTTGCCCGAGTCCAGCCGGCCGATGGTGGCCGTGCCGCCTCCGATGCCCGAGACCGTCGCCGCCTGCTCCTCCGGCGTGAGGTTGGCGAGCCACAGCAGCGTGCCGCCGCCCTCCCCGTAAGCGAGGCCGAGCACGCGCGTGGCATCGCTGCTCGTTACCGTGCGGACCGCCGCTCCTTTCGCCGCCGCCAGCGCCGAGACGACGTGGTAGAGCGGCATCACCGCCGGCCCCTTGAGATCGTCGAACCAGGGCTGCGGGTGCTCGGTCCTGCGGTAGACCATGCCGAGCGCGCCGGAGGGCGCGCCGAGCGCCAGCGCCTCCAGCCCGAGCGGCGCCACCCGCGCGGCGTAGCCCAGGGTGAAGGCGGCGCCCAGCAGGGCGCGGTGGCGCGGGTCCTGGCGGTTGAAGGAATGGCGCCCGTTGTCGCTGTTCTGGTGCACGTCGGGCCCGTAGGGGTTGGCGCGCATGCCGATGGCGGACGGCGCGATGCGGTAGGGCTTGCCGCCGGCCCACGCCTTGGCCGAGGCGACGATGTCGGGGAGCGTCTGCAGCGTCTCCATCACCGAGCGGTCGTCCGGCTCGTGCACCACGGCGCAGGTGCTGTGGGTGAGGAAGTCGAAGAGGTCGGGTTCGGCGCAGTTGCGGTTGAGCTCGGTGAAGTTGGTGAAGACCCCGCCGCCGAGGCGCACGCCGGGAAAGGCCGCCCGCGCAGCACCATAGACCTCGTCGAAGTCGGGGATGCCGAGGGCCGCGATCTTCTCCAGCGTGAAGGAGAGCAGCCTGAGCTGCTCCGGCACGATGGCGGCGGGGCTCAGGCCTGCCCGGGCCGCGACCTCGGCCGCAGCCGCCAGCTCGTCCGCCACCGTCCGCTCGCAGGGCACCACGATCTCCAGCACGACCTCGGCGTTCAGCGCCCGGGACAGGTCGCGATAGGCCGCCAGCGTCTCCGCATCGTGCGCCCTCGGGTCGAACTCGCAGACGAGGTGCTCCGGCCCCAGCGCCCTGACCAGGTCGAGCCCGTGGTCGAAGTGCGCGCGCTCGGCCGCGGCGAGGCCGAGCCCGATCTCCGGCATGTGCGTGCCGGTCTCGCCACCGAGGGTTAGCTCTACCGCGCCATCGCCGGCGGCCGAACCGGCCACGGCGGGCGCCCCTCCCTCGATGCCGAGCGTCGCGGTCTGCCGCAGCGTCTCGCCCGCCTTGAGCGTGTAGGGAAAGGGCAGCGCCAGCGGGCGGTAGTAGGTCTTGTAGGAGGCGTCGGTCCAGTTGCGCTGGTCCTCGGTCTCCCACGGGTCGGCACCCTCGAAGCGGCAGGTGAGCCAGACCCCTGGCGCGACCCGGTGGCGCATGGCGGCGATGTCGAAGAAGGGCTGCAGCGGCATGATCAGGTCGGGGAAGCCGGTCTCTTCCACGGTGCCGTCGCTGTGGGTGATGCTGCAGGGCTCGCCCGCCACGCCCTCGACCGGATGCAGCGCGACGAAGCCGGTGCGGCTGGTGCGGAAATCCGTCTCCGGCGTCATCTCGACCGTGAAGACGAGGCTCTGCTCGTCTTCGGCCACGATGTCGGCGCGGAAGGCGAGGGTCCCGTCACCGGACTCGATGCGACCGTCGTAGCCGACGCGGAAGCCCGTGCCGCTCTCCTCGATCTCCAGGTTCTCGATCTGCGGCGAATAGGTCTCCCAGCCCGCGCCGCGCACGACGAAGGCGAGGCCGCGCAGCGCCTCGACCCCGCCGTAGCGGATCCAGCGCAGCTTGCCGGCCTCGAGCGTGGCGGTGAGCGCGCCGGCGCCGAGCGTGCGCCCCGCGGGCGCCTCCTCCTCGGTGCCGTAGAGCCTGAGCGCCTCCGATGGTGCCGTCGTCATCTCCCCTTCCCCGCCGTGGCCCGGCCCGGCCCCTTATAGCAGCTAGAGCATTTTTCGATCTTATAGAATCTTTAGAATTTCCAATCGCTTGTAGATGTGATTCAAGATGCAGGCTGGTGAAGGAGGCCAGCCTGCATGACGCGACCTCTTTCGAATGATCTACGTCGCCGGGTGGTGAGGG
>JAJDXK010000065.1 GCA_022823305.1 Alphaproteobacteria bacterium | reverse complement strand
CTTCGCACGGCTGGTGCGCCTCAACATCATGCATCGCCGCTCCATCCTCAACATCAAGGACCCGCCCAAAACGCCGCCAAACGATGCAAGGCAGATCAGTCTCCAACTCAACCAATGCTAAACCGGACACCAGTGGCCTTGTGCCGGGGTCCAGGCCTGCCCCGGACCGTGATCCGGGGGAAGCCGGGCGAGAGCGGTCGCTGACAGTCTGGACCCCGGCACAGGGCCGGGGTGACACGCTTGGAGACAGCGGCGGTGCGGGGTCATCCTCGGCGCTTGGTGAGAAATCGAGGCTGGACGGGGTAGGGTAGGGCAATGCGCGGCGGCGGCGATGGAGGGGATCGGATGAGGAGGCGGCGGCGTTGATGCCGGGCCGGTCGCGGACGTCGCTCTGGCTCGTTGCCGCCCTGGTCGCCGGCTCGTTCGGGGCGTTGACGGTGGGGCCCTATCCGCTCGGGCTGGGCGAGGCGATTTCGATCCTCGCGGGCGGCGGGGGTGAGGGGAGGGCGGAGACCGTGCTGCTCTCGATCCGGCTCCCCCGGGTGGCCGCCGCGCTGCTGGTGGGCGCGGCGCTCGCCGCGGCCGGGGCGTGCTACCAGACGCTGTTCCGCAACCCGCTGGTCTCGCCCGACATCCTCGGCGTCTCCGCCGGTGCCGGGCTCGGCGCGGTGCTCGGGATCTTCCTGTCGCTGCCGGTCGTCGCGATCCAGCTCATGGGGTTCGCGGGCGGGCTCGGGGCGGTGGCGCTGGTGGGATTCGTCGCGGCCTCGGTGCGGGTCGGCGACCGCACGCTGATCCTGGTGCTCGCCGGGGTGGTGGTGGGCGCGCTGACGGGCGCCGCGACCTCGCTCCTCAAGGTTCTCGCCGATCCCTACGACCAGCTGCCCGCGATCACCTTCTGGCTGCTCGGCAGCCTGGCCGGCGTGAAGACGGAGGACATCCTGCCCGCCGCGCCGGTCGTGCTGGCCGGGCTGGTCCCGCTGGTGCTGCTGCGCTGGCGGATCAACGTGCTGGCGCTCGGCGACGAGGAGGCGCGCGCGCTCGGCGTAGAGGCGGGCAGGCTCCGCCCGGTGGTCATCGTCTGCGCCACGCTGATCACGGCGAGCGTCGTCGCGGTCGCGGGCGTGGTCGGCTGGGTCGGGCTGGTGATCCCGCATATCGCGCGGATGATCGTGGGACCCGGCTTCGGGCGGCTTCTGCCGGCCGCGGCGCTCCTCGGCGCGGGCTACATGCTCGCCGTGGACACGCTCGCGCGCACGATCTCCGCCGTCGAGGTGCCGCTCGGGATCCTGACCGCGGTGGTCGGCGCGCCGTTCTTCCTCTGGCTGCTCGGGCGGGGGCGTCGGGTATGGGCATGACCGTCGAGACCCGGCAGCTCGCGATCGGCTATCCCGGGCACGAGGTGGGCAGCGGGATCGCGCTCGGCGCCGGGCCCGGAGAGGTGCTGTGCCTGCTGGGCCCCAACGGGTCCGGCAAGACGACGCTGTTCAAGACCCTGCTCGGGCTGATCCCCGCGCGCGGCGGCGAGGTGCTGCTCGGCGGCCGGCCGCTCGCGGCGCTCGCCCGGGCCGAGATCGCGACCCGCGCGGCCTACGTCCCGCAGGCGCACGCGGCGCCCTTCGCCTATCCCGTGCTGGAGGTCGTGACGATGGGGCGGACGGCCAGGCTCGGCCTGTTCTCGCAGCCCGGCGAGGCGGACCGCGCGGCGGCGCTGCGGGCGCTCGCCAGGCTCCGCATCGAGGACCTCGCCGAGGACGACTACACGCGGCTCTCCGGCGGGCAGCGCCAGCTGGTGCTGGTCGCCCGCGCGCTCGCCCAGGAAACCCCGGTGCTGATCATGGACGAGCCCACCGCCAGCCTCGATTTCGGCAACCAGACCCTGGTGCTGCGGGAGATCGCCGGGCTCGCCGCCGACGGGCTGACGGTGATCCTGTCGACCCACGACCCGGACCACGCCTTCGCCGTCGGCACCGGCGTCGCGCTGCTGCACGAGGGGCGGGTGCGGGCGACCGGGGCGCCCCGCGACGCGCTCACCGGGGAGGCGCTGTCGGCGGTCTATGGCGTCGACGTGCAGGTCGAGGCGCTGGCCGACGGCAGGACAGTCTGCGTCCCCTCGCTCGCGCGCGATGCCGCGTAGCGTATGCCCGAGGGGTTTGCAACCATAGCGTGTTCTATATAGTATGGGCGCATGGCCGAAGCCCATTCCGTTCTTCTGTTCGATACCCAGCAGGCAGTCGAGGAGCTGGTCGCCGCCGGGATGCCGCCGGAGCAGGCGAGAGTCATCGTGCGGCAACAGGCGCGCTGGATCGACCGCGATTTCGCGACCGGCGAGGACATCGATCGGCTTGAAGCGGAGATCGGCCGCCTGCGCCAGGAATTCGGAGGGCAGTTGGGCCAGTTGCGCGAGGAATTCGGAGGGCAGTTGGGCCAGCTGCGCGAGGAATTCGATCAAAAGCTCGAGGCCCAGGGCGCGGCCATCGCGAAGGACATGGACCACCTGCGCGAGGGGCTCGAACAGAGGATCGATGCGCGATACGAATCCCTCGATCACAAACTCAACGTCCAGCGCTCCGCGCTCGAAACAAAGATCACGCAGTCGTCGGCCGACACGATCAGGTGGGTCACCGGGTCGCAGATCGGCACCGCGGCGGTCTATCTGGCGGCCCTCCTCGCGGCCATCAAGCTCTGACCTCAGGGCGAGAGCCAGCGCACCTTGCCGGTGCCGGACAGCGTGTAGCCGCCCATCGCCTTCGCCTTTTCCCGCATCGCCTCGCCGCCGGCGAAGTCGAGCAGCGCGCGCACCGGCCGGGTGAAATAGGCGCGGCGGTCGACCACCAGGTCGAAGCGCTCCAGCACCAGCAGCCGGAACGGCAGGTCGAACTGCCGCGCCATCGCCTCGATGCCGAGCGCGGCGTCCGCCTCGCCCGCCGCGACCGCCGCCGCGGCGTCGGTCTCGGTCCAGGCCGGGGTGGCGAGGCGGTCGATGTCGGTCTCCCTCATGCCCGCCTCCCGCAGGAGCTCGTCGAACAGCGCCGCCGCCGCCGCGCCTTCCTGGCGCATCGCGACCCGCATGCCTCCGAGGTCGGCCACGCCCGTCACCCGGTCATGGACCCGCTCCGACAGGATCAGCCCGCGCGCGCGCACCGCCCATTCGAGCAGCACGCAGCCCACCAGCCGCCATTTCCCGACGGTGCCGACGTTCCACTCGCCCGCCTCGTGGAAATGGATGCCGGCGAGCGCCGCCTCCCGGTCGACGAAGCGCCGCAGCCCGTCGGCGCTGCCGTTGAGGATCGTCGCCAGCCCCGAGCCCGACTCGCGCACCGCCCATTCGAGCAGCGGATCGTGCGAGCCGGCCAGCACCATCGGCCGCTCCGACAGCGCGCCCTCGGCTCCGAGCCCGGCCCAGTCCATCAGCTCGGCGCGCGGGAACAACAGCTTGCCGGTGATCCTGCGGTGCGGGATCTCGCCCGCCGCCGCGAGGTCGTAGATCTTGCGCTCCTTGACCCGCAGCAGCGCCGCCACCTCCCGCGTGGTCAGGTAAAGCGGCAATTCGTCGATCGTATCCCGCGCCATGCCGGCCATCCTGCCAAAGCAGGCCGAAGCGCGCGAGGGTTGCGCACCCGTCATTTCGACCGAGCGGAGCGAGCGGAGAAATCCGCCACGCACGCAAATGCGGTTCCGTGCGTGACGGATATCTCCGCTCCGCCTCCCTTCGGTAGGCTCCGGTCGATATGACGGAGAAGGAAGGACTTTTTCCCGCCTTGGACCCCATCCCGATCCGTGCCATGTTTTGGTCGCTATGAACCGAAGGCAGTTTCTCGCGATCTCCACGGCGTGCGCCCTGCTGCCGGCGACCGGCAGGGCGGGGGCGATGCGGCTGAGGGCGGAGCCGGTCGCCGTCCGCCTGCTGCCCGACGAGGAGGGGCACGGGCCGGCCGAGATGCTGGGGTTCAACGGCCGGACGCCGGGCCCCGAAATCCGCGTGCGCGCGGGCGGGCGGGTGTCGGTGGCGTTGGAGAACGGGATCGACCGGCCGAGCGCGATCCACTGGCACGGCATCCATATCGACAACGCGATGGACGGGGTGCCGGGACTCACCCAGGACGCGGTGGCGCCCGGCGCGACCTTCGAGTACGACTTCGCCGCGCCTCATCCCGGCACCTACTGGTACCACGCCCATCACCGCTCCTGGGAGCAGGTGGCGAAGGGGCTCTACGGCCCGCTGATCGTCGAGGAGCGCGACCCGCCGAAGGTCGACCGCGACATCGCCGTGGTGCTCGACGACTGGCGGCTCACGCCGGACGGCGGGCTCCATCCGAGCTTCGGCAACCGGCACGATTTCTCCCATGCCGGGCGGCTCGGAAACTACGCGCGCGCCTTCTTCTCCCGCGACCGGGTGCGGGCCGGCGATCGGGTCCGGCTCCGGCTGATCAACGCGGCGACCGCGCGGACGTTCAAGGTGAGGATCGGCGGCGGCTCCGGCGCGGTGGTGGCGCAGGACGGGATGCCGCTCGCCGCGCCCGAGCCGATGGGGGAGCCGGTCCTCGCCCCGGCCCAGCGGACCGACATCGTGCTCGACGCGGCCGGCCCGGTGACCTTCCACCTGCTGCCGCGCGGCGAGCCCTATCCGCTCGGCACCCTCGCCGTCGAAGGCGCCAACCCCGCGCCGGCGCGCGGTCCCGTCGAGCCGCTGCCGCCGACCCCGGTCGCCGCGCCCGACGCGAAGGGCGCGCGGCGGCTCACGCTCGCCATGGAGGGCGGCGCGATGGGCGGGCGGCACCGGGGCGACGATTTCTGGGCCTTCAACGGCCGCTCGGGCATGCCCGATGCGCCGTGGCAACGCTTCGCGCGCGGCGAGACGGCGCGGATAACCATGCGGAACGACACCGCCTTCCCGCACGGCATCCACATCCACGGCCACCATTTCCACGAGCTCGGCGCCGACGGTACGCCCGGCCATTACCGCGACACCACGCTGGTCGATCCGCGCAAGAGCCGGGACGTGCTCTGCGTCTTCGACAACCCGGGCAAGTGGCTGATCCACTGCCATACGCTGGGACACCAGGCGTCGGGGATGAAGACCTGGGTCGAGGTCGCGTGACGCGTCTCGCGACGGTCCTCGCGCTGCTCCTGCCGGCGACCGCGATGGCGGGGCACGAGCTGGAGAACCGCGACCTCCGCAACGGGCGGGTGCTCTACAAGGAGCACTGCGCCTCGTGCCACGGCGCCGAGCTCGAGGGCCAGCCCGACTGGCGGCGGATCGGCAAGGACGGGCTGCTCCCGGCGCCGCCGCACGACGCGACCGGCCATACCTGGCATCACGACAACCGGCTGCTGTTCGACTACACCAAGCTCGGCGGCAAGGCGCTGATGGAGGCGCGCGGGGTAAGCGGGTTCAGGAGCGGCATGGAGGGGTTCGCGGACATGCTCTCGGACGACGATATCTGGGACATCCTCGCCTTCATCCGCTCCACCTGGCCCGAGCGGATCAAGCGGATACAGGCGTCGAGAAACCCGCCCCACGAGCGGTAGCGGAGAGCAAGCGGAAGCCTTCCCCCGGCCCCTCCCGCAAGCGGGAGGGGAGAAGGCAAGGAGTAGGGGTCGGCGCCGCGCGAATCCCCCTCTCCCCCGGCGGGGGAGAGGGTCGGGGTGAGGGGGGGCCTCCCTGGCGGCCACCGATTCTGCCCGGTCGAAAAATGCGTTAGGCTTGCCGGGACGGCAACAGGGACGACGGCCATGACCTCCAGCAGACGCGAGATCGACGCGCTCGGTCTCCACCACTCCGCCTATCGCTGCCGCGACGCCGAGGAGACCCGCGCCTTCTGGGAGGACAGGCTCGGCTTTCCCCTCGTGATGGCGCTCAAGATCGACGAGCACCCGACCACCGGCGAGGCGGTGAGCTACATGCACATCTTCTTCGACATCGGCAGCCACGCGGACGAGCCGGGGCAATCGAACTATGTCGCCTATTTCGACGTGCCGTTCCGCGACCGGGACGATCCCGACGAGCTCTACAAGACGCGCTGGGGCATGGACCTCCATTTCGCCATGCGGGT
>JAJDXK010000118.1 GCA_022823305.1 Alphaproteobacteria bacterium | reverse complement strand
GCCCCTGCCGCTGCGGCGCCCGCTCCTGCTCCCGCGGCGGCACCGGCCCCGGCCGCGCCCGCGGCGGCCTACCGGGACGCGCCGGCCAGCACCATGCGCAAGGTCATCGCGCAGCGCCTGCAGGAGGCCAAGCGCGAGGTGCCGCACTTCTATCTCACCGTCGACTGCACGGTGGACGCGCTGCTGGAGACCCGCGCCGAGCTCAACGGCCGCTCTGACGACTACAAGCTCTCGGTCAACGACTTCGTGATCCGGGCTGCGGCGCTGGCGCTGCGCAAGGTGCCGGCCGCCAACGCCTCCTGGGTCGACGGCGCGCTGCGCCAGTACAGCAGCGTCGACGTCTCGGTGGCCGTCGCCATCGAGGACGGGCTGGTGACGCCCATCGTGCGCAACGCAGACGGCAAGGGGCTCGCCGAGATCTCCGCCGAGGTGCGGGAGCTCGCAACCCGCGCCCGCGCCAAGCCCATGGGGCTCGCGCCGGAGGAGTATCAGGGCGGCACCTTCAGCGTCTCCAACCTCGGCATGTACGGCATCAAGGAATTCGCGGCGATCATCAACCCGCCGCAGGCCATGATCCTCGCCGTCGGCACCGCCGAGCAGCGGCCGGTGGTGAAGGACGGCGCGCTCGCCGTCGCCACGCAGATGTCGTGCACGCTCTCGGTAGACCACCGGGTGGTGGACGGCGCCCTCGGCGCCACCTTCCTGCAGGCCTTCAAGGGCCTGATCGAAGACCCGCTCACCATGCTCCTTTAGCGAGGGACGGCTGGCCGCGCCGGCCCCCTTCCACACGCGAGACCGGAGGACACCATGGCGGATGCGTCCTATGACGTCGTCATCGTCGGCAGCGGCCCCGGCGGCTATGTCGCGGCCATCCGCGCGAGCCAGCTCGGGCTGACGTGCGCCGTCGTCGAGCGCGAGCGCCTCGGCGGCATCTGCCTCAACTGGGGCTGCATCCCGACCAAGGCGCTGCTGCGGGTCTCCGAGCTGCGCCACACCCTCGGCCGCCTCGGCGACTTCGGCATCACCACGGGCGAGGTCTCGGTCGATATCGGGAAGGTCGTCGCCTACTCGCGCGGGGTGGCCGACCAGCTCTCGCGCGGCGTCCAGTACCTGATGAAGAAGAACGGGATCACGGTGCACAAGGGCCAGGGCCGGCTCGCGGGCGCCGGCGCGCTCGAGGTGACGCAGGAGGACGGGACGACCGAAATCATCCGAGCGGCCCACATCATCCTCGCCACCGGCGCGCGGGCGCGGGTGCTTCCCGGCCTCGAGCCCGACGGCGAGATGATCTGGACCTACAAGGAGGCGATGATGCCGCCCGCGCAGCCGGCGTCGCTGCTGGTGATCGGCGCCGGCGCCATCGGCATGGAGTTCGCGAGCTTCTACGCCGACCTCGGCAGCGCCGTCACGGTCGTGGAGCTGCTGCCGCGCGTGCTCCCGGTCGAGGACGAGGAGATCTCGGCGGCCGCGCGCAAGGCCTTCGAGGCCCAGGGCCTGACCATCCACACCGGCGCCCGCGTGAGCAGCCTCGCGGTGGATGGCGGGCAGGTCGCGGCAAGCATCGAGACCGGGGACGGCGAGACGGTGGAGGCCTCCTTCGACCGCGCGATCCTCGCCGCCGGCATCGTCGGCAACGTCGAGGACCTGGGTCTCGAGGGCACCGGCGTGGCGGTCGAGAAGGGCCACATCCGGACCGACCCCTGGATGGCGACGGGCGAGCCCGGCGTCTACGCCATCGGCGACGTCACCGGCCCCCCCTGGCTCGCCCACAAGGCGAGCCACGAGGGCGTGCTCTGCGTCGAGAAGATCGCCGGCGTGGACGGCGTGCATCCGCTGGACGTGAGCCGCGTGCCGGGCTGCACCTACTGCCGCCCCCAGGTCGCCTCCGTCGGGCTCACCGAGGCTGCCGCGAAGGATGCCGGGCACGCGGTCCGCATCGGGCGCTTCCCCTTCATCGGCAACGGCAAGGCCATCGCCCTCGGCGAGCCCGAGGGCTTCGTCAAGACCGTGTTCGACGAGACCACGGGCGAGCTGCTGGGCGCCCACATGATCGGGCCCGAGGTGACCGAGCTGATCCAGGGCTACACCGTCGCCCGTACCCTGGAGTGCACCGAGGCGGAGCTTGCCGAGACGATCTTCCCGCACCCCACGCTTTCCGAGGCGATGCACGAATCGGTCCTTGACGCCTATGGGCGCGTCCTCCACATCTAGGCGGTAGCCGAGGATGCACCCATGCCGGAGTCGCAGGTCACACCGCTGAAGTCCCGCTCTGACCACGAGCCCAAGCCGCGCTGGCTCCGGGTCAAGGCGCCGACCTCGCCCGAGTACAACGCGACGCGGCGGCTGATGCGCACGCACCGGCTCAACACCGTGTGCGAGGAGGCGGCCTGCCCCAACATCGGCGAGTGCTGGGCCAAGGGGCACGCGACGGTGATGATCCTGGGCTCGGTCTGCACCCGGGCCTGCGCCTTCTGCAACGTGGCCACCGGGCGGCCCGACCAGCTCGACCCGCACGAGCCCGACGAGCTGGCGCAGGCGGTCTCGGCGCTCGGCCTCGACCACGTGGTCATCACCTCGGTCGACCGCGACGACCTCGACGACGGCGGGGCCTTCCAGTTCGTGCGCTGCATCGAGCGCCTGCGCGAGACCGCGCCCGAGACCACCATCGAGGTGCTGACGCCGGACTTCCGCAACAAGGCGGGCGCCATCGAGGCGGTGACCGACGCGAAGCCCGACGTCTACAACCACAACCTCGAGACCGTGCCCCGGCTCTATACCGAGGTCAGGCCCGGCGCGCGCTACTACCACTCGCTCCGCCTGCTGGATCAGGTGAAGCGGCGCGACCCCTCGATCTTCACCAAGTCGGGCGTGATGGTGGGGCTCGGCGAAGAGCGCGGCGAGATCCTCCAGGTGATGGACGACCTGCGCTCGGCCGACGTGGACTTCCTCACCATCGGCCAGTACCTGCGCCCGACCGAGCGGCACCACGCGGTGATGCGCTATGTCACGCCCGACGAGTTCGCCGAGTACGAGCGGCTGGCCTACGCCAAGGGGTTTCTTATGGTCTCGTCCTCGCCGCTCACGCGCTCCTCCTACCACGCGGGCGACGACTTCCGGACGCTCCGGGCCAACCGCGAGGCGAAGCTCGCGGCCGACGCCTCCGCCCGGCCCGCCGACGCCTGAAGGCGCGCCCATGCCGCAGCACGCCGAGCGGCGCTTCCTCCCCTACAGCTCGGCCCAGATGTTCGATCTCGTGGCCGAGGTCGAACGCTACCCCGAGTTCCTGCCCTGGTGCCTGGGCACGCGCGTGACCCGGCGCGAACCCGGCGAGCCCGGCATCGTCGAGGCCGACATGCTGGTCGGCTTCATGATGCTTCGCGAGCGCTTCGGCTCCCGCATGCATCTGCACCGGGACGAGTACCGGATCGAGGTCAACTACACCCACGGGCCCTTCCGCTACCTGGTCAACCGCTGGCGCTTCCGCGAGCGCACGGACGGTTGCGAGGTCGACTTCTTCGTCGATTTCGAGTTCCGCTCGCGCCTGCTCAAGCGCGTCATGAGCGGGCTCTTCGCCGATGCCGTGGACCGCATGGTGCGTGCCTTCGAGGGCCGCGCCCGCCAGCTCTACGGCGCTCCCGCGATAGAGGCGATCGGCTAGACGACGGGAATGTTCGGTCCCGTCAGGGTCTTGAGCGCGTAGTCGGGCTCCTCGGCCCGGGAGAGCCCGACGCGGGTGAGCCAGTCGTCGGTCGTGAGCTCGAGGATCTCCGTATCGGGAGAGATGTTCGTGAACGCGCCAGAGGGCAGCGTCACGTAGGGCGCGCAGGTCAGCGCGCAGCCCACATGGTTCTTCGGTACGTGCGAGGCCTTCCAGCCGATGTAGATCTTCTTGTAGGTCGCGCCCTGGTTCTCGCCACACAGGTAAGCCGCGTAGGCGATCCTGTTGAGCCTGTCGTCGAGCCTCTGCCGGACGGTCTGGTCGGCATCCTCGGGCAGGGAAAGCAGGCCTGTGTCCTCCATGAAGAGGCAGGCGCTCCGGCCGCGATCCTCGGCGATGGCGAAGCCGAGCGCGCACCAGATCCACATGTTGCCGTCGGAGACCGCGCTGGTGCGGTCCTTCTCGGCACAGACCACCATCGCGCCCTTCTGCGGCGGAAAATGCGGCCGCTCGGCGACGCCGAAGAGCTGCCGGGTGGCGTCGCGCAGGGGGATGAGGGAGTAGATGGGAATGCCCTCGATGCGCCCGACGGGGTAGGTCTTGCCGATGCGGGAATCGACCGCCAGGTCGTAGCCCCAGATCGCACCGTTGGCGCCGCTGAAGGACGACGCCTGCATCATGTTGATCTCGCCGATGTAGGCGTCGTTACGCTCGGCCCGGTCGTAGGAAACGATCTCGGCCATGCCCTGGTCGAGGTCCTCCTCGAAGGGATAGCCGGGAAACTGCTCCAGGTTGACGCTGCCGGTGGAGAGCAGGACGGTCGAGACGTAGGCGCCCGGCTGCCCCGTCGCCGTCGGCTCCAGATAGCCCCCGCAGTGGCCCGCCGTCGTGTTGCGGCAATTGCGGACGATCGATGCCAGGCGCTCGTCAACCATCGCGTCCTCCTCCTGCCAGGTCTTCAGTCGACAAGTTCCGCGAGCTCGCGCTTGAAGGGCACCGCGTCCCCGGTGATCGCAGGACCATCCAGCTCTTCCGCATAGCGGCGGCCGGCGTAGACGGCATGGGCGATCGTCGCCGGCGCCAGGGCGTCGCCGACGGCGTCCACGGATTCCAGACCGGCATCCGGCCAGCGATCCCGCCTGCGCGCGAGATCGGCCGCGATCCGGTCCGCAGGCGTTCGTGACGTGACGAGGACCACGGCATCTGCCTCCACCTCTTCGCTGCGTCCGGTGTGGACGCACGATGTCTCCACGCAACCGGGGCTGATCCGGTTCAGGAGCCGGAACGCCCGGATGCGCACGCCCTTCTCCAGCAGGCGGGTCTGGATGAAGTGCTGCTCCATGGTGTTGCGGCTCCAGGTGGAGACCTCCGACGCGGCCGTCACGCAGGTGGTCTCGTAGCCCTTGTCCGCCAGGAGCTCGGCCAGAACGCCGCCCATGTAGTAGTGATCGTCGTCCCAGACGATGACGCGTCCCCCCTGCGGCAGGCGGTCCTCCATGATGTCGTCGGGCGTCAGCACCTGCGCGCCGTCGCCGATCGGCATGGGTGCTGTCCAGTGGCGGCCCACGCCGTCGCGGCGCCAGCGCGCGCCCGTGGCGATGACCACGCGGGGGCAGCCGAACTCGAGGACGGTGTCCGCATCGAGCGCGGAGTCCAGATAGACGCTCACGTTCGCGAGCTTGTGCAGCTGCTCGGCGCGCCAGTTCCGCACCCGGCCCCAGGCGGCGAGTCCCGGCAGGCGGCATTCCCGGGCGACGCGCCCGCCGAGCTCGGTGCGCTGCTCGGCCAGGGTCACCTCGTAGCCGCGCTTGCCGAGAGCCTGCGCGGCCTCCAGCCCGGCGGGGCCGGCCCCGACGATGAGGACGGGCTTCTCCGTCTCCTTCGGCCGGATGCGCTCCGGGTGCCAGCCCTTGCGCCACTCCTCTCCCATGGTGGGGTTCTGGGTGCAGCGGATCGGCGACATGGTGTAGTCGCCCGAGACGCAGATGTTGCAGCCGATGCACTCGCGGATGTCCTCGATCCGCCCCTCCTCGACCTTCTTCGGCAGGAAGGGGTCGGCGATGGAGGGCCGCGCGCAGCCGATCAGGTCGACGATGCCCTTGCGGACGACGGCGGCCATGCGGTCGGGCGAGGTGTAGCGGCCGACGCCCACCACCGGCTTCGTGGTGAGCTTCTTGACGCCCGCGATGAAGGGTTCCTGCCCGCCCTCCTCGCCGAAGCGGGACGACAGGCTGTCGTTCTCCCAGCCGGCGAGGCAGAGGTCCCAGAGGTCCGGAATCTCGGCCACGAGCCCGATCATGTCCTCGGTCTCGGCCCTCTCCAGCCCTGCCGCGCCCCGCAGCTCGTCCATCGACAGCCGGCAGGGGACGGCACAGGTGTCGCCCACCGCCTCCCTGGTATCGATCAGCAGCTCCTCGAGGAGCCGCACGCGGTTCTCGAGCGAGCCGCCGTACTCGTCGCTGCGGTGGTTGAACTCGCGCGAGAGGAACTGGTGCAGAATGTTGAGCGCGTGGCCTCCGTAGACGTAGATCAGGTCGAACCCCGCCCGCCTGGCGCGGAGCGCCGCGGCCCTGTGCCAGCGGCGGAGGTTGCGGATGTCCGCCTTGTCCATGGTGCGCGCCTGCAGGGGCTCGTAGCCGAAGCCCGCGACCGGAAAGCCGGTCGGTGCCAGCGGCACCTCGCGCGACTGGAAGTTGGGGCCGTGCAGGCCGTTGTGGACGAGTTCCAGGCCGGCGAGCGCGCCGTGCGCATGGATCTGCTCCGCCATCCGCGCGAGCATGGGCACGTCGCGGTCGTCCCAGAGGCGGAGCTCGATGAAGGGGGTGATATCGGCGCTCCAGTGAAATTCCACCTGCTCGGTGCAGACCACCGCCCAGCCGCCTTCGGCCTTGACGCCCCGCATGTGGGCGAGCGCCGTCGGATCGCGGTAGCCCATGCCGGTGCAGTGGGGCACTTGGTAGAAGCGGTTGCGGGCGGTGACGGGCCCGATCTCGATAGGCTGAAGCAGGATGTCGAATCGCGTGTCCTGGCTCATGGATTCACCCGACCGTTGAAGACCCGGGAAGCCGGAGCGACGCGCCCGCCGGGCGTGCCGCCCCGACCCGGGTACGGGGCGCCTACTTCTTCAGGCGCGTCCACATGGTGTCGTAGACCTCCTGCGTCGCCTGATCGCACACGGCGACGAAGGTGCCGGCCGGTGCATCGGCCGGCGGAACGGATTCGGGCTGGCTGGCCAGCTCCGGATCGAGATGCGGCGTCACGCCCTTCACGCCGGCGGCGTAGCGCGCGTAGTTAGTCACCGCGGCGATGTTCTCGGGCTCCAGCAGGAAGTCCATGAACTTGATCGCGCTGGCCCGGTTGGGCGCGTCCTTCAGCAGCACGACGTTGTCCATCCAGACGACGTAGCCCTGGCGCGGATAGGCGTACTCGATGTTGGCGCCCTCGGCGCGCGCCTTGGCGCCGAAGCCGTTCCAGATCATCCCCACCGCGGCGTCGCCGGAGACCAGCACGTCCTTGGCGCCGTCGGAGTTGAACGAGGCCCAGTGCGGCTTGGCCGCCTGCAGCAGCGCGTCGAGCGCCTTGAGCTGCTCGCGGTCGGTCGAGCACTGGGGAATGCCGAGATGGAGCGAGGCCAGCAGCATTACCTCGCCCTGGGCGTCGAGCACGTTGATCTTGCCCTTCAGCTCGTCCGGCGGGTCGTAGACGATGGCGGTGTCGTTGATGTCCCCCTGATAGACGTCCCGGTTCACCGAGAAGCTGGTCGAACCCCACTGGTAGGGGATCGAGTGCTTGCGGCCCGGATCGAAGGGCACGTCCAGCCACTGCTGCTCGATGTTGGCGAAGTTGGCGAGCTCGCCGTCCGCAACGGTGTCGAGCATGCCCTCGCCGATCATGATCTCGACCATGTAGTCGCCCGGCACGGCCACGTCGTAGGAGCCGAGCTTGCCGGCCTTGAGCGAGGCCAGCATCGCCTCGTTGGAATCGAAGGTGTCCATGGTCACCTCGATCCCGGTCTCGGCCGAGAACTTGTCCAGCAGCTCCTGCGGGATGTACTCGAACCAGTGGTAGATGGAGAGCTTCTCCTGCGCCTGTGCCGCGCTCACGGCGAAGGTGAGCGCCAGCGCCGCCAGTCCTGCTTTGAGCATGTACCGCATGGTTTCCTCCCGTGTTGCGGTTTCGGTGGTGGTTACGCCTCCGCCTTCGTTCCGGGACGCCCGTAGCGACTGATGAAATAGGAGAGCGTCACGATGATGATCGAGACGGAGAGCATGAGGGTACTGAGCGCCATGATGTTGGGTTTGATCCCCTGCTTCACGGCGCCGAATATCGCCGTGGGCAGGGTCTCGATGCCGGCGCCCTTGATGAAGTTGGTGATGATGAAATCGTCCAGCGAGATGATGAATGCCAGCAGGAAGCCCGCGAGAATTCCGGGCGCCATCAATGGCATGAGCACGCGCAGGAACGCCTGGAAGCGGCTGGCGTAGAGGTCCTGCGCGGCCTCCTCGTAGGAGCCGTCGATCCCCTGCAGGCGCGCCGCGATCGGCAGGTACGCGAAGGGGATGCAGAAGACGATGTGCGCCACCAGGATCGAGAGATAGCCGAGCGTGAAGCCGATAGCGCTGAAGAAGACCAGCGTCGCCACCGCGGTGACGATCTCCGGCACCATGATCGGCATGCTGATGAGTGCCAGGTTCAGCGCCTTGCCGCGAAAGGCGCCGCCCCGCACCATCGCGACGGCCGCGGCGGTGGCGATGATGGTGCTGGCGACGGCGGCCGAGAGCGCGATGGTGAGCGAGTTCCAGGCGGCATCCTTGAACTTGGCGGACTCCGGCCCGGTGAAGATGTCCATGTACCAGCGGAAGCTGAACCCGCCCCAGCGCGTGATCGAGAGCGAATCGTTGAAGCTGTAGACCATCACCACCAGCAGCGGCGCGTAGAGCACCACCAGGCAGAGGATCGTCACCGGCAGGAAGCCGGGATAGCGGCGTATGTTGATCCGGTGCCGCATCTCAGAGCGCCTGCGCGCTGCGCCGCGCCTGCCGGCGCGCGTAGATGAAGAGGGCGATGAGCACGAGGGAGAGCAGGATCATCGACGCAGCCGCGCCGAAGGGCCAGTTGCCGGCGTTGCCCTTGAACTGCTCCTCGATCAGCGAGCCGATCAGGAAGTTCTTGGCGCCGCCGAGGAGATCGGGCGCGAGAAAGGCGCCGAGACTCGGCACGAAGACCAGGATGCAGCCGGCGACGATGCCGGGCCGCACGATCGGCAGGATCACCCGGCGCAGGATCGTCCAGCGGTTGGCGTAGAGGTCGGCCGCGGCCTCCGACAGCGCGAAGTCGTAGCGCTCCACCGAGGCGTAGATCGGCAGCACCATGAAGGGCAGGTAGGAGTAAAAGAGCCCGAGCTGCACGGCGAAGTCCGTGTTGATGAGCGCGATCGGCTCGTTGATGACTCCCAGGCCCAGCAGGGCCTCGTTGAGCGGCCCGTTGTCGCGGATGAGGAACTTCATCGAGACCGTGCGGATAAGCAGGTTCACCCAGTAGGGCACGGTCACCAGGAAGAGCCACATCGAGCGCGTCGCGCGCGGTCGCGTGGCGATGAAGTAGGCGGTCGGGAAGCCGATGATCAGGCAGAGCAGCGTGGCGACGCCCGCCTGGATGATCGAGCGGACGAAGATGACGATGTAGGTCCACTCGATCTGCGGCGGCTCGTCGCCGAAAAGGCCGCGATCGAAGATGAACTGGTCGTAAGCCGCGAGCGAGAACTCCCAGATCACGCCGCCGCGGAACTCCTTCGTCAGGAAGGAGTAGGCGAGCATCATCAGCACCGGCGCCACCAGGAAGAAGCCGATGATCACCCAGGTCGGGATCAGCAGCGGGGCGCGCACCGGCTCGAAGGTGCGGGAGACCGCGCGCGTGCTGGCGAGCTCGGCGGCCATCAGTCGATCAGCAGCCGTGCCGCGCCGGGGGCGATGGCCAGCCCCACACGGTCGCCGGGACGGAAGGGCTCTGCGCTCTCGCCCGCGTTCTGCGCGCGCACCAGCAGGGCGGGGCCGCCGTCGAGCCGGACGCCGTACTGGATGTCGGTGCCGAGGTAGACGGCCTGGTCGATGACGCCGGTCATGCCGTTTTCGCACGCCGCCTCGGAGACGAGGGAGAGGCGCTCCGGCCGGATCAGCACGTGGGCGGCGGCGCCGTCCTGCGGTGGGCGGCCGGTCTGGCACGGAAACGCAGCGCCGCCCGGCAGGCGACAGGTCCAGACGCCTTCCGGCCCGCGGTGGACGGTCACGTCGAGGACGTTGGTCTCGCCGATGAAGTCGGCCACGAAGCGGTCCACGGGCGCCTCGTAGATCTCGCGCGGGGTTCCCACCTGCCGGATTTCGCCCGCCGACATCACGGCGATGCGGTCCGACATCGTCAGCGCCTCCTCCTGGTCGTGCGTGACGAAGACGAAGGTGATGCCGGTTTCCTTCTGGATCTGCTTCAGCTCGATGCGCATGGCCTGGCGCAGCTTCAGGTCGAGGGCCGAGAGCGGCTCGTCCAGCAGCAGCACCTTGGGTCCGGGCGCCATGGCGCGGGCCAGCGCCACGCGCTGCTGCTGCCCGCCGGAGAGCTGCGCCGGCCTGCGGGCCGCGAGGTCGCCGAGCTTGACCAGGTCGAGAATTCGCCCGGTCTGGTCCTCGATGTCGGCCTTGCTCCAGCGGAGCCGGCGCATGCCGAAGGCCACGTTCTCCGCCACCGTCATGTGCGGGAAGAGCGCGTAGTGCTGGAAGACGGTGTTGATCGGACGCCGGTTGGGGGGCAGCGCGCCGATGTCCTCGCCGTAGAGGAGGATTTCCCCCTCGGTGATCTCCTCGAAGCCGGCGATGAGGCGGAGCAGGGTGGTCTTGCCGCAGCCGGACGGCCCGAGCAGCGTGAAGAACTCGTTGTCCCGGATCGTCAGGCTCGCGCCGGCCAGCGCCGTCACCGCGCCGAAGCGCTTGACGGCATTGCGCACGTCTATGGCGATGTTCCCCTCGGCCAACGCGCGTCTCCCTCAACCCGCGAAGCCGAGCCGCCTGCCCAGGTCGTCCGCCGCCTCGGCGAGCTTCTGCCTGATCCTGGCACGCTCGATGGGGCGGAAGCGGTCCGCAAGCCCGGTGATGCCGACCGAATAGAGCACATAGCCGTCGCCGACGTGGATCGGGTGCCCGTAGCTCAGCACGCCGGCATCGAGCTCGTTGTCGCAGACCGCCATGCCGTCGGCGCGGATTTGCGCGAGCTCGCTGCGGATGTCCGCTTCCTCGACCTTGGTCCGCTCGGTGAAGCGCGTGCGCGGGCGGGACAGGTAGCCCGCGACGAAGTCCTCGTCCTGGAAGGCGAGCAGCGCCTTGCCGGAAGCGGCCGCGTGCAGGGGGAGCTGGCGTCCCGGCTGCACGAAGGCGCGGTCGGAGCCCACGGGCTGCTCCATCAGCACCGATTCGGCGAAGTCGCCGCTCAGCCGCGCCAGGTGGGCGGTCTCGCCGAACTCTTCCACCAGCCCGTCGAGCACGGACTTGGCCAGCCCCGCATAGCCCGCACGCTCCATGGTCGCGTGCAGCAGGGTCTGCAGCCTCGGTCCGGTGACGTAGCTCTTGGTGCCGGGCGCGCTGCGCAGCAGGTCGAGCTCGACCAGGCCGCGGATCAGGCGATGCGCCGTCCCCGGCTGCAGGTCGAGCTCGCGCGCAATCTCCGTCAGCGTCACGCCGGTCCGCGCGTGGGCCACGGTCTCGAGGACGCGGACGTAGCGGGCGAGCGGCTTGTCGTTCGTGGCGGCCATGGCTTGCGCTACCGGAGTCTGTCAGGAGGCGTCGCGCTGTTGCAGCGCCCTGACGACGCGCTCCGGCGTGATCGGCATCTCGAAGACGCGCACGCCGATGGCATCCGCGACGGCATTGGCGATGGCCGGCGCCACCGCGGTCATGGCCGGCTCGCCGATGCCCTTGGCGCCGAAGGGCCCGACGCCGCTGCGGGATTCGAGGATGATGCACTCGACCCTGGGCATGTCCATCGCCGTCGGCATGAGGTACTCGCTGAAGGAGGGCGTGACGAGGCGGCCCTCCTCGTAGAGCATCTCCTCGCTCAGCGCGTAGCCTTGGCCGTTCTGCGCGCCGCCCTGGATCTGCCCCTCCACCGCCGCCGGGTTGATGCACTGGCCGACGTCGTGGGCGGCGATGCTCTTCAGCACCTCCACTTCGCCGGTCTCCACGTCGACCGAGACCTCGACGGCATGGGCGCCGTAGGCGTAGTCGGGATGGGCCTGGCCCTGGCCGGTCTCGGGGTCGAGGAAGTCGCCGAAGGGTGCGCGGAAGATCGCGAGCTCCGAGCGGTGGATGCCCTCGGCCGCGCAGATGCGCACCAGATTGACGAGCGGCATGGTCTTCTCCGGCCTGTCGATGACGAAGACCTCGTTGAAGGCCATGTCGACGTCGCCCGCCTCGACGCCGAACTCCCGGGCGGCGCGCTCGACGAGCCGGGCGCGCAGTGTCTCGGCCGCCTGCTTGGCGGCGTTGCCGGTCATGTAGAGCGCGCGCGTCGCCGTGGTGGTGCCGGCGAGCGGGGTGACCGCGGAATCGCTGTTGTAGATGACGACGTTGTCGAGAGTGACGCCGAGCACCTCCACCGCGATCTGGCCGAGCGCCGAGATCTGGCCCGCGCCGATGTCGGTGACGCCCGAGCGCACCACCACGGTGCCGTCCATCTCGACCCCCACCCACGCCTCCGAGGTATCGTGCAGGAAAGTGAGGCGGCCGTAGCTCTGCTGGTAGCAGGCGAGACCGCGGCCGGTGCGGATCGGCCCTTGCACCGGCGCGGGCTCGCCCAGCGCGGCCCAGGCCTGCTCGGCGCACTGCTCGGTCCAGATCGCGCTCGGCGGCACGAAGCCGGTGGACATCGGTTCGCCGGTCTTGAGGAAGTTCCGCCGCCGCAGTTCCAGCCGGTCGATGCCGAGCGTCCCGGCGATCTCGTCCATCTGCTGCTCGTAGGCCGCGCAGGCCTGCAACGCGCCGAAGCCGCGAAACGCACTCGTGTACATGTTGTTGGTGGCGACGGCGCGGGCGAAGACGTTGAGGTTGTCGACGCGATAGGGGCCGGGTGCCGCCACCAGAGCGTAGAGGACGACGTAGGGGCTGAGAAAGACGTAGGCGCCTGCGTCGGCGATCATCTGCACGTCCATCGCCGTGATCTTGCCCTCGTTCGTGACACCCGTGCGGTAGGTCAGGACGAAGGGGTGGCGCTTGCCGTGGCCCACGAAGGAGTCCTCGCGGGAATACTCCAGCCGCACCGGCCGGCCCGTGTGCTTGGCGAGCAGCGCGAGGTAGACCTCGACGGTCAGGTCCTCCTTGCCGCCGAAGCCGCCGCCCACCAGCGCGCCGCGCACGCGCACCTTGTTGTGCGGCACGCCGATGGCGTCGGCGATGGGGCGGAAGTGCTCGATCACCTGGGTCGAGACGCGGATGTTGACCACGTCGTTCTCGTCCACCCAGGCGAGGCCCACCTCGGGCTCGAGGAAGGCATGCTCCTGGAAGGGCGTCTTGTAGGTGTTCTCGATGACCAGATCGGCCTCGGCGAAGCCCGCCTCGATGTCGCCCTTCCTGATCTTGCGTTCGGCGACGATGTTGTCCGCGCCGTAGACCAGCGCCGCGCCGGGCTTCAGCGCCTCCAGCGGGTCGTAGACGCCGGGGATCGGCTCCAGCTCGAATTCGATGAGTTCCGCCGCGTGGTCGGCGATGTCCCGCGTCTCGGCGGCGATCAGCGCCAGCGGCTCGCCGAAGTAGCGCACCCTGTCCTTGACCAGAATCGGCTGGTCGGTGTCGAGCCGCTTCTGTCCAGTCTGGCCGGGAATGTCGGTGGCGGAGGTGCGGTCGGGCATGTCGGCGGCGGTGAGCACGCAGGCGACGCCCTTGAGCGCGCGTGCCTTCGAGACATCGAGGCGGGTCAGCCTGGCGCTGGCCACGTCCGCGCGCAGCACCCGCATGTGCAGCGTATTGGGCATGACATAGTCGCCCGCGTAAGGCGTGCGCCCGGTGACCTTTCCCGGCGCATCGGTGCGGGTCAGAGGCTTGCCGACCTGCCGGAACTGGACGTTGGGCCGTGCGCCCGCGTCGCTCTCGGTGCGGCTCATGGCTCGCCTCCCTCGGCACGCATGACGGCGGCCGCATCGGCGATCGCCTCGAAGATCTTGGTGTAGCCGGTGCAGCGGCAGAGGTTGCCGCTGAGCCCCAGGCGGATGTCGTCCTCGCTGGGCTCGGGGTTCTCGTCGATGATCGCCTTGGCGGCGACGATGATGCCCGGAATGCAGTAGCCGCACTGCGCGGCCCCGCCGTCTGCGAATGCCTGCTGCAGGGGATGGGGCGAGTCCAGGTCGCCGAGGCCGGAGACCGTCGTCACCTCCCTGCCGTCGGCTGTCCAGGCGAGGGTCAGGCAGCTGTCCACCGCCATGCCGTCCACGAGCACCGCGCAGGCGCCGCAGTCGCCCTTCTCGCAGCCGCACTTCACCTCCATGTGGCCGAGCTGGCGCAGCGCCTCCAGCAGCGTGCGGTGGGCGGGGAAGCGCCCCTCCTCGTCGCGGCCGTTGATGCGGAGCGTGATGGTCCGGTTCTCGGGCATGTGCGTCACTCCCTCAGGCCAGCCGGTCCCACGCCTGGCCGACCAGCCGCCGGGTGAGCGCCAGGGCCGTGTGGCGGCGGTAGTCGGCCGACGCGCGGATGTCGTCGATGGGACGTGCGGCGGCGGCGGCTTCGGCCGCGGCCTCGTCGATCAGCGCCGGCGTCAGCGCCCGGCCCTCGAGCAGCGCCTCCGCCTGCCTGGCGCGGAAGACGACGGGCGCCACGGAGCAGAGGGCGATGCGCGCCCTGGTGCAGCGGCCGTCCGCCGCCGCCAGCGTCACCGCGACGCCGGTGACGGTGATCGCATCGCCCTTGCGGCGCGCCAGCTTGTAGAAGCTGTTGACGGCATTCGCCGGCAGGCGCGGCCAGGCGATCCGGGTGATCAGCTCGTCGGGCGTGCGCGCGTCCTCCTTGTAGCCGAGATAGTAGTCGTCCAGCGCCATCGTCCGCGTGGCGTTCGCGCTCGCCAGCGTGAGCTCGGCGTCGAGCGTCAGCAGCGGCGGCACGAGGTCCGCCGCCGGCGAGCCGCTGGCGATGTTGCCGGCGACCGTGCCCGTGTTGCGCACCATCAGGCCGCCGAAGAGGCGCGCGGCGTCGATCAGCGCGGGCGCCTCGCGGGCGATCTCCGGCGCGCGCAGGAGGTCGCTCACCGTGGTGCGGCCGCCGATGGCGATGCGCTCCGGCCCGAATTCCATCCCCTTGAGCTCGTCGACCTCGCCGAGGCCCACCATGCGGTCCGGCCGCTCGCGCCTGGCGCGGATGTCGACGATCAGGTTCGTGCCGCCCGCGATGGGAAGAACGGTCTCGCCCGCGCCGTTCGCGAGCGCTGCGAGCGCGCCGGGCAGGTCCGTGGGAATATCCAGTTCGAACGGTGCGTACATGGCGACGCCTCCCGCTGTCGTCTGCTTCGCCCGGCTAAACGTCCCAGCCGCCGTCGACGGTGATGGCCTGGCCGGTGATCTGGCGGCTGTCCTCGCTCGCCATGAACAGCACGGCGTTGGCGACGTCCTGGCAGGTGGTGACGCGCTTCAGGCACATCTCCTGAACGTATTCGTCGTACACCTCGTCGACGGTCCAGCCGCGCACGCGGGCCTTCTCCTCGCAGAGCGTCTGCATGCGCGGGGTCTCGACGATGCCGGGGCAGACGGCGTTGACGTTGACGTTGTGCTTGCCGACCTCCAGCGCGACGGTGCGGGTGATCCCGCGCACCGCCCACTTCGACGCGCTGTAGGCGGTGCGCATGGCGTAGCCGCGCAGGCCAGACGTGCCGCCGATGTTGACGATCTTGCCGCTCCTCTGGGCGATCATGGTCGGCACCACGTACTTGATGGGCAGGAAGGTGCCGCGCTCGTTGGCGGTGATGACGTAGTCGAAGTCGGCCACGTCGATGTCCTGCACCGGCGTCTCGATGGGCCCGGTGACGCCGGCGATGTTCACCAGGATGTCGATGCGGCCGTCGAAGGCCTTGAGCGCGCGCTGCACCATGGCCTCGACCTGCGCAGCCTCGGTCACATCGCAGGTCGCCACGTGAGCCTCGCGCCCCAGCGCCCGCACGTCGGCGGCGACCGCCTCCAGCGCTTCCGCATCGCGGGCGGTCAGCACCACGTCGGCGCCTTCGCGCGCGAGCGTCGTCGTGATGGCGGCGCCCATGCCCTTCGCGGCGCCGGTGACGATCGCCTTCCTGCCTTCGAGTTTCACGGCTTCATCCCCCTGCTTGCGTCGCTCATCGCTTCACTCGCTCGCGGCTTCCGGCGCACCGTAGCCGCCACCGCCGCAGCTTTCGACCACCACCACGTCGTCCCTGCCGAGGCGCAGGTTCGCCTTGCCAGGCATGTCCGTGCGCCTGCCGTCCGCATGGACGACGGTGACGCGGAAGGGTGCGCCGTCCTCGCCCCCCTGCAGGCCGTAGGGCGGCACCACCCGGCGCTCGAACATCGAGGTCACCGACATCTCGTCGGCAAGCACGCGGTATTCGCGGTGCAGGCCTTCGCCGCCGCGATGCTGGCCTGCGCCGCCCGAGTCCCGGCGCAGGCGCTGGCATTCGATGCGCACGGGGTATTCCGCCTCCACCACCTCGGCGGGCGTGTTCATCACGTTGGACATGTGCACGCGCACCACCGGCGCGCCGTCGCGGTCGTGCCGCGCACCTTCGCCGCCGCCGTGCACCTCGTAGAGCGTGGTCCAGGCGCCGTCGGCGCGCCTGCCGCCGAAGAGCACCAGGCCCGAGGTGGTCGGCCCGCCGGCGGAGATGCGCTCCGGCCCGACGGCTTCGAAGGCCCTGAACACGGCGTCGGCGACGCGCTGCGAGGTCTCGTGGTTGCCGCCCACCACGGGGCTCTCGGCGCCCGGGTCGAGCAGGGAGCCCGGGCGGGTCACGATCTCGAGCGGGCGGTAGCAGCCGCCGCTCGGCTGGATGTCGGGGCCGAAGAGGGTCTTGACCACGTAGAAGACCGAGGCCGCGGCGATGAAGCGCGTGGTGTTCACCGGCCCGCGCGCGGCGTCGTCCGTCTCGGAGAAGTCGAAGCGCGCGCGGTCGCCGGCGATGGTGACGCGCACGCGGACGGCGACCGGTCCGCCGCCGCCGGCATCGTCGTCGAGCCGGTCCTCGCCCGCGTAGTCGCCGTCGGGGACGGCCGCCAGCGCTGCGCGCATCTGCGCCTCGGCCCGGTCGTGGATGGCGGCGACGGCTGACAGCACCGTTTCCCGCCCGTGCTCGGCGCAGACCTGCTGCACGCGCTCCTCGGCGGCCCGGCTCGCGGCGACCTGGGCCAGGATGTCGCCCTCGCGCTCGTCCGCGCCGCGCACGTTGGCGCAGACCATGTCGAGCTTCTCGCGGTCGGGGCCGGCGGCGCTGAAGAGGCGGAAGGGTGGAATCCGCAGCCCCTCCTGCCAGGCGTCGGTGGCGCCGGCGACGTAGCTGCCGGGCACGGCCCCGCCGATGTCCGCCCAGTGGGCGAGGCTCGCGGCGAAGGCGACGATGGCGCCGCCTGCGAAGATCGGCCGGATCGCCTTGACGTCGGGCAGGTGGTTGCCGCCCACCTCCGGCAGATTCAGGAACCAGACGTCGCCCGGCTCCAGCCGCTCCCTCGGCACCCGCTTCAGGAACTCGCGCACGGTGAAGCTCATGACCCCCATGTGCATGGGGATGTCGCGGCCCTGGGCGATGAGGTGGCCGTCGGCATCGGTGAGCGCCGACGAGAGGTCGCCGGCCTCGCGCAGCAGCGGCGAGCGGGCCGAGCGCATGACCACCAGCGACATCTCCTCCGCCGTCGCCGTCAGCGCGTGGCGGACAACCTCCAGGGCGATCGGGTCCACAGCGCCGCTCACGGCCCCACTCCCGTGGCGATGTGGAGGTGGCCCACGCCGTCGGCTGAGAGCGTGGCACCGGGCGGCACCACCACGGTCGACCAGGCGTCGTCGACGATGACCGGCCCTTCCATGGGCGTGTCGGGGGTAAGCCCTGCGCGGTCGTAGCGCGGCGTCGGCACCGCCTCGCCGGGCTCGAAGGTACAGGGGAGGGTCCTGGTGGGCGCGGGCGCCGCGTTGGCCTTGGCGGCGGGTGGCGGGGTCGTGCCGTTGCGGGGCGCGGCGACACGCATCCGGATCGAGACCAGCTCCCACGGCTCCTCGGTGGCGAAGCCGTAGAGCGCCCGGTGGCGCTCCCTGAAGTCCCGGCCCAGCCGCGCGGGATCGTCGAAGGCCGGGCCCGCGACCTCGATGGCGTAGCTCTGGCCCCGGTAGCGAATGGACGCCACCTCCTCGACCGCGAGCGCGCCGTCCTCGTGGCCTGCCGCGCCCAGAGGGGCGGCGAGGGTGGCGCGGAGCTCCCGCCGCACGCCTTCCACGCGCTCCCGGTCCCAGGCGTCGGCGGCCATGCGCAACGTGCGCTGCTGCGCATAGCTCATCTCCGCGCCGACGCAGCCCAGCGCCGAGAACACGCTGGAATGCGCAGGCACGACCACCTTCTCGATGGCGAAGGCGCGCGCGAGCGCCACCGCGTGCATGGGACCGGCACCGCCGAAGGCGAGCAGCGTGCAGCGGCGGCCGTCGACACCGCGCTCCACCGTGACCCGGCGCAGCGCCCGCAGCATGGCCGCGTTGGCGACCCTGACGACGCCGAGCGCGGCGGCCTCTACCGCCGTCTCCATGGCGGCGGCAAGCGGCGACATGGCGTCGCGGGCCGCCGCGCCATCGAGGCGCACGTTTCCGCCGAGGACACGGTTCGCGTCCATGTAGCCCAGCGCCAGGTTGGCGTCGGTCACGGTCGGCCTGTCGCCGCCCTTCCCGTAGCAGGCCGGCCCCGGATCGGCGCCGGCGCTCTCCGGCCCTACCGCGAGCGAGCCGTGGTCGAGGCGGGCGATGGAGCCGCCGCCGGCGCCGATGGACTCGACCGCCACCATGGGCTGGCGCAGGGGCCTGCCGCCGAGGGAGCGGTCGCTCGCGATCTGCGCCTCGCCATCGAGGATCAGGCAGACGTCGGTGGTGGTGCCGCCCATGTCGAAGCTGATGGCCCGCTCGATCCCGAGCGCGCGTGCCATGTGGCCGGCCGCGGCGACGCCGGCGGCGGGGCCCGAGGCGGCGAGACCGAGCGGCAGGTCGCGCAGCGCCGCGGGCGAGGCCATGCCGCCGGCGGAGTGGAAGAGGTGCAGGCGCGAGCCCCCCGGCTTCGCCGCCTCGAGATCGTCGAGGTAGGCCGAGGCCAGCGGCATCACGCCGGCGCTGAGCGCCGTGGTCGCCGTCCGCTCGTACTCGCGCGCCTCGGGGTTCACCCGGTGCGAGAGCGCGACGAAGGGAACCCTTGCTCGCAGCCGCTCGCCCAGCGCCTCCTCGTGCGCGGGGTTGGCGTAGGCGTGGAGCAGCGACACCGCCACCGCCTCGGCGCCGCTCGCCTCGATGCGCCGGATCGCATCCTCCACGGAGTCCGGGTCCAGCGGGACCAAGACGCGGCCGTCGTGGTCGAGCCGCTCCGTCACCTCGAAGCGGCGCTCGTCGGGCACCTGGGGGGCGAGCTTGGGCGGCAGGTCAAGGCGGTAGAGGTGGCGCCGGTTCTGGCGCCCGATGGCGAGCGTGTCGGAGAACCCGCGCGTGGCGATCAGCGCGACCTTCGCGTGGTCGTCCTCGATGATGGCGTTGGTGACGATGGTGGTGCCGTGGATCAGGTCGTCCACGTCAGCCCAGGCGAGATCGACTGCGCCGAGCGCCGTGACCAGCCCGGCGATGCGGTCGTCGCTGCGCGAGGGAACCTTCGCGACCCTGACCTCGCCGCGCGTCCGGTGCACGGCGATCACGTCGGTGAACGTGCCACCCACATCAATACCGACTTGCCAACCCTGCGGCATGGCGCTGCCCCCGGATGCCGGGCCGTCGGGCTGCCCCTTCCGTCGCCGCGCTCGTCGCCACTGCGGCGCTCGGGAGGGTTGCGCAGCCCTCGAATTATCGAATACCGAAAATAATTTCGATTACTCGATAATCCTGTGCCGGCGCCACGGCGGATGTCAACAGGAAATGTCGCTACGAGTCCTCGCCGTCCACGGCCTCGCGCATCCAGCGCTGGAGGGTTCGGATCGAGTGCTCGGAGTTGAGCCCGCCCGCCGGGTCCACGACCAGCGGCCCGGGGCGGTAGCCCCGGCTCTTCAGCCCCTCCGCCACGCTCTCCACCAGCCGCAGGTCCTCCGCGACCGTGGTCTCCCGGTCCTGCCTGGCGAGGCGTCGCACCACCTCGCTCTCGGCGCCGCCGGGCGTGAACCAGCCGCGCCAGACGGTGCAGCGGTCCACGTCGTCGGCGCGCCAGTGGTAGGTGTTCAGCAGGTTGCCGGGATAGACCTGGAAGGCGAACGCCGGCCAGAGAAAGTACGTGCGGTATTCGTCCGCGTGGGGGACCGAGAGGTCGATCGGGTAGGACATCCGCTCCAGGTCCTGGCACTGGGTGGTGTGGCGCAGGACGTGGCCCTCGCCCATGGGTCGGATGTCGTAGCTCTCGGGCCGGATCACGCCGGTCGCGAAGGTGGGATGGCGCAGCGTGCAGTGGTAGCACTCGGAATGGTTCTCGACCGAGACCTTCCAGTTGCACCGCTCCGGCACCTCGATCCATTCGAGCGGCGCGAGCGCCCCGATGTCGGGCACGTACGCCGCCAGCTCCTCGCGCACGCCGGGATACCACGCGTCCATCGCTGCGGCGCCGTCGTCGAGGTTGACGAAGACGAAGCCGAGGAAGCTCTCGCACCGCACCGGCGCGAGGCGGATCGCGGCGGGATCGAAGCCGGGAACGGAGGCCACGTTGGGCCCGTTGCGAAAGGCGCCGCTCAGCTCGTAGGACCAGGCGTGGTAGGGGCAGACGATGGCGCGCGCGCTGCCCGCGCCCTGCACCAGCCGATGCCCGCGATGCTGGCAGACGTTGTAGAAGGCGCGCAGGACACCGTCGTGCCCGCGGATGCAGAACAGGCTCTCGCCTGCAATCTCGGCGGAAAAGTAGTCGCCGGCGTCGCGCACCAGGCTCTCGTGCCCGGCGAACTGCCAGGTGCGGGCGAACAGGCCCCGCCGCTCGCAATCGAAGATGGCCGGATCGGTGTAGTAGCGCGCCTCCAGCGTGCGCACCGGCGCGTTCCCTGCACTCATGCCCGGCGACCCATGTCCCCGAGCGGGAGTTCCATTGGTTGCACCGGCCAAAAGTCCCTTCATCGCAGCCCACCGCCGACGCTACAAATGGCCCTTCGCACGTCCAGGCGCAACCAGGTTCGAAAGGGCTCAGGGGATGGTTCCCTCTCACGCGCGGGTCGTCATCGTCGGCGGCGGCATCATGGGCTGTGGCGTGGCCTACCATCTCGCCCACGAGGGCTGGAGCGATGTCGTGCTCCTGGAGAAGGCCGAGCTCACCTCGGGCTCCACCTGGCATGCGGCAGGGCAGATCACCCGGGCGACCTCGAGCTACACGCTCGGCAAATGCGTGGACTACAACATCGGGCTCTACGCAGGCTCGCTGGAGGCCGAGACCGGCCAGTCGGTCACCTGGCACGGCTGCGGCTCCCTGCGCATGGCCTACAGCGACGACGACCTGGACTGGCTCCACCACATCGTCTCGGTGGGCAGGGGGCTGGGCGTCCCGATGGAGATCGTCGGGATCGAGCGGGCCGCAGAGCTTCACCCCTTCTACAACTTCGACGGCATCAGGGCGGCGCTGTACACACCCGACGACGGCCACCTCGACCCGGCCGGTGCGGCCTTCGCGCTGGCCAAGGGCGCGCGCCAGCTGGGCGTGACCATCGTGCGCCAGTGCCGGGCTACCGGCGTGTCGCGGCAGGCGGGCGGCGAATGGCTGGTGGAGACGGAGCAGGGGCCGATCGCGGCCGAGCACGTGGTCAACGCAGGCGGCGCCTATGCCCGGCAGATGGCCCTCTGGTCGGGCTACGCGCTGCCGACCACGTCGATGACGCACCACTATCTCGTCACCGACACGATCCCGGAATACCGGGCGCTGGAGAGGGAGCTGCCCGTCGTCCGCGACGACCGCGTCTCCGGCTACATCCGCATGGAGCAGAAGTCGGGGCTGATCGGCATCTACGAGAAGAGCGACACCAACACCGTCTGGGACGATCACTGCCCCTGGGAGTCGGAGAGCGAGCTCTTCGAGCCCCACTACGAGCGCATCATGCCCTGGCTGGAGAAGGCCCTGGAGCGCGTGCCGATCCTCGGCGAATACGGCATCAAGCGCGTGGTCCACGGCGCGCTCAGCCATCCCCCCGACGGCAACCCGTTGATCGGCCCGGCGCCGGGCCTGCAGAACTACTGGTGCTGCTGCGGCATCCAGATCGGCATCGGCTGGGGGCCGGCGCTGACACGGGAGCTCGCGCGCTGGATCGTGCACGGCGCGGCCGATCTCAACATGCGCGAATTCGACCCGCGCCGCTTCGGCGCCTACGCCGGCGGGGAATTCCGCATCGTCAAGGCGAAGGAGGACTACGGCCTGCGCCACGAGATCCCCTTCCCGCACTTCAACCGCCTCGCCGCCCGGCCGGTGAACCCGTCTGCGCTCTACGACGACCTGAAGGCCGAGGGCGCGGTCTTCGAGGAGGTCTACGGGCACGAGCGCCCGCAGTGGTTCGCACCCGAAGGCACCGAGGTGAAGGACATCTACGGCTTCCGCCGCACGCGGCTGCACGGGATCGTCGGCGCCGAGGTGCGCGCAGTGCGCGAGCGCGCCGGCATCATGGACATCTCGGCCTTCGCCAAGGTCGAGGTCTCGGGCGCAGACACGGCCGGCGCGCTCGACCGGCTGGTGCCGAACCGGCTGCCGTCTGCGCCCGGCCGCATCGCGCTCACGCACCTGCTGACGGAGAGCGGCAGGATCGAGCTGGAGACCACGGTCACGCGCCTGGCCGGGGACCGCTTCTACCTGGCCTGCGCGCCCTTCTTCGAGCAGCGCCTCGTCGATTGCCTGAGCGTCGCGTGCGAAGGTCGGAACGTGACCATCGCCAACCGCTCGACGGCTTGGAACGCGCTCGCGCTGACCGGGCCGCGCGCGCGCGACATCCTCGCCGCCTGCACCGATGCCGACCTCGGCAACACCGGGTTCCCGTGGCTGACCGCGCAGAACATCGCGGTCGCCGGTCGCGAGGTCCTGGCCCTGCGGCTGTCTTACGCGGGCGAGCTCGGCTGGGAGCTGCACGGGCCGCGCGACGCGATCCTCGGCGCCTGGCGCGCCCTGAAGGCGGCCGGCGCGGCGCACGGGCTGGCCAGCTACGGCTCCTTCGCCATGGACTCCATGCGCATGGAGAAGGCGTTCAAGGGCGCCGGCGAGCTCACCAACGAGGTCACGCTGCCCGAGGCCGACGTGATGCGCTTCGTCAGGCTCGACAAGGATTTTCGAGGCAGGGCGGCGATCGAGGCCGCGCTGGCGCAGCCGCTGCGCTGGGTCTGTGCCTACCTGGAGGTGGCGGAGGACGGGGACTCGGACGGCAGCGGCGGCGAGGCCGTGCTGCACGCCGGCAAGCCGGTCGGCATGGTCACCTCCATCGCCTTCGGCCATGCGGTCGGCAAGGTCCTCGCCTTCGCCTACGTGGCGCCGGACTGCGCTGCGCCCGGCACGGCGCTGGAGGTCGTCGTCATGGACCGGCCCCGCACGGCCCGCGTCCTGGCCGCGCCGGCCTACGACCCCGAGAGCCTGCTGCCCCGAACCGACATTCGGGAGGCAGCCCCAGAATGAGTCGCACGATGAAGGCGATGGTGCTCACCGGCCACGGCGCCCTCGACAAGTACGAATGGCGCGAGGGCTGACCCATGCCGGAGCCGGGGCCGATGGAGGCGCTCATCAGGGTCGGCGCCTGCGGCCTCAACAACACCGACGTCAACACCCGCACCGGCTGGTACTCCAGGGCCGTGACCGACGCGACGACCGGAGACGCCCACGCCGAGGTCCACGAGGACGACCCCACTTGGGGCGGTCGCCCCATCGAATTCCCGCGCATCCAGGGTGCGGACGCGGTGGGGCGGGTGGTCGCGGTGGGCGCGGGCGCCGATCCCGGACTCGTGGACCGACGGGTCATGGTCGACGGCTGGCAGCGCGACTGGTCGGACCCCGACAACTTGGACAAGGCCGCCTACTTCGGCTCGGAGACGGACGGCGGCTTTGCCGAGTACGCCACCTGCGACGTGCGCAGCATGGCGGTCGTCGAGAGCGATCAGAGCGATGCCGAGCTCGCGACCTTCTCCTGCTCCTACACCACGGCGGAGGGCATGCTGAACCGCGCGAACGCGGGCGCCGGCGACACGGTGCTCGTCCCCGGCGCCTCGGGCGGCGTGGGCGGCGCGCTGATCCAGCTCGCGAAGCGTCGCGGCGCGCGGGTGATCGCCATGGCCGCCGAGGCCAAGCACACCGCCGTGGCCGGGCTCGGCCCCGACCTCATCCTGCCGCGCGCGCCGCAGGACCTGCGCGCCGCGCTGGACGGCGAGCGGGTGACGGTGGTCGCCGATGTCGTCGGCGGACCCTCCTGGCCCGCGCTGATCGGGATCCTCGAGCGCGGCGGGCGCTACACCTGCTCCGGCGCCATCGCCGGGCCCCTGGTCACGCTCGATCTCCGCACCTTCTACCTGCGCGACCTCACGCTTACCGGCTCGACCGTGATCCCTGCCCATGTCTTCCGCGACATGGTCGGCTACGTCGAGCGGGGCGAGATCAGGCCCGTGCTGGCGGCGACGTATCCGCTCTCCGAGCTGCGCGCCGCCCAGCAGGCGTTCATCGACAAGCGCCACGTCGGCAACATCGTGGTCGTGCCGTGACGATCCGGCGCACGCACGCCGCGACGGCGCTCGGCGCGGCGTGGCGCGGAAAACCCCTTGCGCCGCGGCGCTCGCAGGCCGCAAGCTGACCCGGCAGCGTCCGAAGCGCACCCGCCGGCATCAGGCCGGCCCAGGGCCGTGCGGCCTGGCGAGATCGCTTCAACCAGGGAGGGAACACGATGAAGAGTATCGGATTCAGACTGCGCCGCGTGCTGACGGCGGCGCTCGCGCTCGGCATCGGCGTCGCGCTGGCGACGACGCTCGACGCCACCCGCGCGCAGGCCGGCGACGACCCCGTCGCGAACGCGAAGAAGATTCTCGAGTTCGATGCGCGCAACATCACGCCGTCGAAGGCGTACCGCATCGCCTATCTTACCGAGTGCGGCCAGAACCCCTATTGCTCGGCACGCCGCGCCGGGCTCGAGGCGGCGGCCCAGAAATACGGCTTCACCTACAAGCGCTTCGCCGCCAACTTCAACCCGGCGACGCAGATCAAGCAGGTGCAGAACGCGATCACCGAGGGCTTCGACGGCTATCTCTTCGCGCCGACCGCAGCCGCGCCCGCCTGCTCGATGTGGAAGCGCCACCTCATGCCGCTGGACGAGCCCACGGTCTCGCTCGACCTGCCCATGTGCGAGGACGCCGACTACTCGGAGGGGCTGGCCGCGACGGTCACCATGCAGCGGCAGGCCTACTACAACGCCCACGTCGACCACGCGCTCGCGTCCTGCACCGAGCCCTGCAAGGTCGCGGCGGTCGGCGGCTTCGTCGGCTCCGACCTCTTCGGCTTCTGGGAGAAGGCCATCCAGCAGGGTGCGGCGAAGTTCCCCAACGCCGAGATCGTCGTGGACCAGCCGGCGAACTTCGACCCGCGCGTGGCGCTGGAGAAGATCCAGAACGCCCTGCTCGCGCATCCCGACATCACGGTGATCCTCTCGTCCTGGGACGACATGTCGCGCGGCGTCGAGCAGGCGATCGAGGCCGCCGGCAAGACGCCGGGCACGGACATCAGGATCTACTCGATCGGCGCCACCAAGGACGGCATCGCCAAGGTGAAGGCGGGCACCTACAACGAGACCACGGTGCTGCTCCCCTGGGAGGAGTCGTACTACGCCGCGGTCGCGCTGATCGCCGCGCTCGAGGGCGAGCCGATCAACGGCTACATCAACGAGGCCGATCTGCCGGCGGTCGCCGACGGTCCCGGCACCATCATCATCACCGGGGAAAACGCCGACACGATGACCGAGCCCAAGTACTGAGGCGCCACGCTGCGGGGGCGGGGACGCGCGCCCCGCCCCGGCGCCCGTGCCGCGACCGGGACGAGCCCGGTCGTGGTGCGATGACGAGTGGAGGCAGGGATTGACCCGCCCGTGACATCGGCCGCCGGCCCCGAAGCGGTGCGCGTCGAGGGAGTCTCAAAGTCGTTCCCCGGCGTGCGGGCGCTGAAGCAGGTCGACTTCTCGCTGCGCGAGGGCGAGGTGCACGGCCTGGTCGGCGAGAACGGCGCCGGCAAGTCGACGCTGATCAAGGTCCTCACCGGCGCCTACACCGCGGATTCGGGCCGCGTCGAGATCTTCGGCGAGGCGGTCGATCAGCACGGGCCCCGCGCGCAGCAGCGCGCGGGCGTCGCCGCCATCTACCAGGAGCTGACGGTGGTCGCCGAGATGTCGGCGGCCTCCAACGTCTTCCTCGGCCGGCCCATGCGGCGCGGCCCGCTGGTCAGGCGCCGCGCCATGGAGCGGCGCTTCCGCGAGCTCTGTGACCGCCTCGGCGTCGACATCCAGCCCGGCGCCCGCGCCGGCGACCTCTCGGTCGCCAACCAGCAGATGCTGGAGATCATGCGGGCGCTGCAGGCCGACCACCGCATCCTCATCATGGACGAGCCCACGGCCTCCCTCGGGCCCAACGAGCGCGAGCGGCTCTACGAGACGGTCGGCCGGCTCAAGGACGAGCGCGCCGCGGTGATCTACATCTCCCACGACCTGGACGAGGTGCTGAGCCTCTGCGACCGGGTCTCGGTGATGCGCGACGGCGAGCTCGTCTCCAGCGCCGAGGTCGGCGCCTGGGACAAGGAGGGATTGGTCAGCGCCATGCTGGGGATCGAGCTGCGCGCGCCGCCCGCGCGCCTCGGCGCCGCCGCGGGCGAGGAGCTCCTGCGCGTGAACGGCGTCTCGGTGCCCGGCAAGCTCGAGGACATCTCCTTCGTCCTCCGCGCCGGCGAGATATTCGGCATCGCGGGGCTGGTCGGCTCCGGCAGGACCGAGCTCCTGCGCGCGCTTGCCGGCACCCAGCCGGGCGCCACGGGAACGCTCGCGATGGACGGCCGCACGCAGGCCCTGCCGCGCACCGTCGGCCGGGCGCTCGCGCTCGGCATCGCGCTCGCGCCGGAGGACCGCAAGGGCCAGGGCCTGGTGCTGAGCCAGAACGGCTTCGTGAACGTCACCATGACCGACATGCGCGGCCTCGCCCCCGGCGCCATCGTCCGCAGCGGCCGGCGCAAGGCGGCGGCGGAGACCATCGCCAGATCGCTCGCCTTCGACCCGCGCCGGCTGGGCGCACCCACGGGCACGCTCTCCGGCGGCAATCAGCAGAAGCTGGTGGTCGCCAAGTGGCTGCACCGCCGCCCGCGCGTCCTGCTGATGGACGAGCCGACGCGGGGCATCGACGTCGGCGCCAAGGGGGAGATGTTCGCGGTCATGCGGCGCCTCGCCGACGAGGGTATGGCCATCGTCATGGTCTCGTCGGAGCTGGAGGAGGTGGTGGACCTCGCCGACCGGGTACTGGTGCTGGCCAAGGGGCGGCAGGCCGCGATCCTGGACCATGACGAGCTCTCGCTGGAGCGCGTCCTCACCATGACCTTCGGCGTGGACGGCGAGGCCGCGGCATGAGCGAGACCCCGCACGCGCCCGCGCCGGAGGCCCGCGAAAGCCGCGCCGAGAGCAGCGCCCGGATGCTGCGGCGCTACGGCGGCGTCGCCTTCCGCACCTACGGCATCATCGTCGCCTTCGTGATCCTGGTGATCGTCGTCTCCATCGGCAATCCGGCGTTCCTCTCCCAGGGCAACATCTTCAACATGCTGTCCCAGTGGGCGCCGGCCGGGATCATGGCGGTGGGGATGACCTACGTGATCCTCACCGGCGGCTTCGACCTCTCGATCGCCTCCGGCTACTCGCTCTGCGCCGTGGTGGCGGCCGGCGTCGGCATCCTGGTGGACCCGGCCTATGCCTTCATGGCCGCGATCGCGGCGGGCTTCGTCGTAGGCCTGCTCAACGCCGTGCTCGTGGTCGGCGTCAACATCAACCCCTTCATCACCACGGTGGGCACGGGCTTCATCCTGGGCGGCGTCACCTACGTGGTGACCAAGAACGCCGCCTTCGTCGTGCCCGAGATGGCCTTCGGCGACCTCGGCGCCGGCCGCTGGCACGGCTTTCCCTTCTCCGGAATGCTGCTGATCGCCTTCCTGCTGGTCGGCGGTCTGGTGCTGGCGAAGACCGTCTACGGCGAGGCGATCTACGCCGTCGGCGGCAACCGCGAGGCGAGCCGGCTCTCCGGCATCCGCGTGCGCACGGTGATCGGCAGCACCTACGTGCTCTCGGGCGTCTGCATGGGCGTCGCCGGCTCGCTCACGGCCTCCCAGCTCAACTCGGCCCAGGCCAACCTCGACCCCGTCATCATCTTCGACGTGCTCACCATCGTGGTGGTGGGCGGCACCTCGCTCGCCGGCGGCTTCGGCTCGATGTGGCGAACCGTGGTCGGCCTCGGCATCATCGCCACCATCTCGAACGGCTTCGTCCTGCTCGACATCAGCGTCTTCTACCAGGACATCATCAAGGGCTCGATTATCGTCGGCGCGCTCGCGCTCGACGTGCTCGCCCGCCGCGTGGCGACGCGCTCCGGCGCCTGAGCTCCCGGCCCGGGCCGCTCAATCGAGTTCCGGCGCCGCAGCCGGCGCGCGGCGGTGGTTCGTCGCCTGCTCAAAGGAGTAGGCGAGCGCCAGCAGGTCGCCTTCGCGGTAGGGCAGGCCCAGGATTTCCATGCCCACCGGCACGCCCTCCGGCGTGAAGCCGGCTGGCACGCTGATCGCCGGCATCCATGTCTGCGCGCCGATCAGGGTGTTGGTGGGGAACTCGAGGGTCCTCCACTGCCCGGCGTTGAGATCGTCGCGCCGTGGCGACTGGACCTGGGTGGTCGGATAAACCAGCGCGTCTGCGCCGGCCTTGCCCATCTGATTGAGCACGACCCGCCTGAATTTCTCCGAGGTCGTATAGCGCGGGTAGTACTCCGGATCCGAATAGGGGTCTTCGGGGCCCTGCGCGATCTCCTCGAAGAGGTCGAGCATCGGGTGATAGCGCTTGGCGTCGACGAGCGCGCGGACGCTCTCCGCCTTCAGCGAGGGACGGGACGCGATGAACTCGTCGATCGCGCTCCGCGAATGATTGATGTAGAGCGACGAGTAGAGGATGTAGTCCATCAGGTCGGGGATCTCGACATCGACGAGGGCGGCGCCCGCGCCCCGCAGCGCGCCGAGGGCATCCTCGATCACCGCATTGACCGCCGCTGCATCCGGATTGGATGAATCGCCGAAGGCCGAGCGCACGACGCCGATGGTCTTGCCCGACAGCGCGTCCCTGTCGAGACATGCGACGTAATCCGTCTTGCCCGCGATCAGCGCCGTCGCGGTGTAGGGATCTTCGGGGTCGAAGCCGGCGATGACCTGGAGCAGCTTGGCCGTGTCGGTGACGGTGCGGCACATCGGGCCGGC
Organism: Alphaproteobacteria bacterium; assembly: GCA_022823305.1. GTDB lineage: Bacteria > Pseudomonadota > Alphaproteobacteria > UBA828 > UBA828 > WTGU01. Next base: position 14,863 of record JAJDXK010000118.1, on the reverse strand, counting down.
GGAATCCTGGAAGATGACCAGCGGCGACATGCCGGCCCGACTGATCAGGCCCGGCGTGACCTTGAGCCCCACCAGGTTGTCGAACGAAGCCGGCAGGCGCGCGGAGCCGCCCGTGTCCTCGCCGAGGCCGATGGCGCCGAGATTCGCGGCGACCGCACACCCCGTGCCGCCACTCGACCCGCCCGGATCGCGCTCGAGGTCGTAGGGATTCTTGGTCTCGCCGATCGCCGAGCAATAGCCGAACCACGAGGTCGCGAAGTCGGGCATCGCCGTCTTCGCGAGGATGATCGCGCCGGCATCGCGCATCATCCTGATCGCCGTCGCGTCCTTCTCCGGCAGGTAGTCGCTCGCGGCGATGGAGCCGAAGGTCGTGACGATATCGGCCGTCTCGACCTGATCCTTCACGATCACCGGAATGCCATGAAGCGGTCCGGTCAGCCCGCTTTCGGCGAATGCCCTGTCGAGCGCCTCGGCCTCTTCCCCGGCCTTCGGGTTGACGTTGATGACCGAGTTCAGGGCGGGGCCGTTCCGATCGTAGGCTTCGATCCGCGCGAGATAGCGCGACACCAGCTCCGCCGCGGTGAGATCGCCTGAACGAAACGCCGCGTGGATGTCGGCGATCGTCGTTTCCTCGACGCGAAAGGCCATGCCGTCCTCCTGTCTCCCCCGCGCGGGCAATCCGGTCCTGCGACCGGCTCCCGCGCCGGGCCATGCTAGATGAGAATTCCCGGCTAGTCGCCCGCCTCCTTCAGCGCGGCGATGATCTCGTCCGGCTCGGCCCGCCTGGTGTAGTCCGCATCGACGAAGGCCTTGAGCACCTTGCCATCCTTGCCGATCACGAAGGTCGCGGGGATCGCGAGCGTCTGGCTCGCATCGCCGTTGGAGGCCTCTAGGTCGATGCCGAACTGGTTCTTGTAGATGTCGTTGACCGCATCGGGCAGGCGGAAGGTGAGGCCGAATGCGCTCGCCACGGCGTTGCCGCCGTCGCTCAGCACCTCGAAGCCGATCTCGTTCTTCTCCTGCGTGGTGAGCGCGTTGTCCGGCGTCTCCGGGGTGATCGCCACCAGCCGCGCGCCGAGCGCCTCGATCTCGGGCAGCCGCTGCTGCAGCGCGCGCAGCTCGACGTTGCAATAGGGGCACCAGCCGCCGCGATAGAAGGAGACCACCACCGGCCCCTCCTCCCAGAGCGACTCGGAGGCGACCGGCTCGCCTTGCGCGTTGGGGAGCGAGAACGAGGGCGCCGCGCTTCCCTCGCCCGTGCTGCGCTCGGCGATGCCGGAGGCGATCAGCTCGCGCGTGGCCCCCACCATCACGGACAGGGTCTCCTGCGGGATCTTCTGCACCGTGGCGTCGCGCTGCTTCTCCAGTTCGTCTCTCAAGGTCATTGCTCGGTTGTCTCCCTTCTCCGGTGTGCCGCGGGGCACCTTAGCAGAAAGCGCGAGCCGCGCCGCGCGTTGACGGGCGGCAGGGCAGGGACTATCTCTCAGGCCACGTGGCGCATCAGGCGGATGGCGCGATGGTGGACGTGCAGATCGAGCGGCCGACCACGTCCGTCACGGACGATGCCGCGGCCCTTGCCGATCCCGGCGTGTCGCTAGAGCGCGGCGTCGCGGCGCTGCGCGCGGCGCTGGCTGCGATGCCGGCCGGCCCCGGCGTCTACTGCATGCGCGACCGGCACGAGAAGCCGCTCTACGTCGGCAAGGCCAAGAGCCTGCGCAAGCGGGTCCAGACCTACATCAACGTCCGCACGTTGCCGGTGCGCCTGCAGCGCATGATCGCCGGCACCGCCTCGGTCGAGGTCATCACCACCGAGGGCGAGGTTGAGGCGCTGCTGCTCGAGAGCAACATGATCAAGCGGCTCAAGCCGCACTACAACATCCTGCTTCGCGACGACAAGTCCTTCCCCTACATCCTGCTCCGCCGCGACCACGCCTGGCCGCAGATCGCCAAGTACCGCGGCGCCAAGAGCGCAGGCGGCGACTACTTCGGCCCCTTCGCTTCGGCCGGCGCGGTGAACCTCACCATCAACGCGCTGCAGCGCGCCTTTCCGCTGCGCTCGTGCTCGGATTCGGTGCTGGAGAGCCGCACGCGGCCCTGCCTGCAGTACCAGATCAAGCGCTGCACCGCGCCCTGCGTCGGCCGCATCGCCAAGGCCGACTACGACGGGCTGGTCGACGAGGCCCGCGCCTTCCTCGCCGGGCGCAGCCAGGAGGTGCAGCGCCGACTCACCGAGCGCATGACCGCGGCCAGCGACGCGCTCGAGTTCGAGACCGCGGCGGCCTTCCGCGACCGCATCAAGGCGCTCGCCCACATCCAGATGCGCCAGGGCATCAACCTGCCCTCGATGGGGGACGCAGACGTGGTGGCCATCCACGTCGAGGCGGGGCAGGCCTGCGTCCAGGTGTTCTTCTTCCGCTCGGGCCAGAACTACGGCAACCGTGCCTTCTTTCCGCGCCACGGGGCGGACGACCCGGCCGAGGCCATCCTCGGCGCCTTCATCGGCCAGTTCTACAGCGCGCGCGAGGCGCCGCCGCTGGTGCTGGTGAACCGGCCGCTCGGGGAGGCCGCGCTGATCGCCGAGGCGCTGACGGTGAAGGCCGGGCGCAAGGTCCGGCTGCATCGCCCGCTGCGGGGCGAGAAGCGCAAGCTGCTGGAGGACGCGGAGCGCAACGCCCGAGAGGCGCTCGCCCGCCGCCTCGGCGAGAGCACCGCGCAGCGGCGCCTGCTGGAGAGCCTGGCCGAGCGCTTCGGGCTGGAGAGCGCACCGCGCCGGATCGAGGTCTACGACAACAGCCACATCTCCGGCACCGATGCGGTGGGCAGCCTGATCGTCGCCGGGCCGGAGGGCTTCATCAAGAACGGCTACCGCAAATTCACGATCCGCTCGACCGCGGCGGCCCAGGGGGCGGGCGACCCGGTGGCGCCGGGCGACGACTACGCCATGATGCGCGAGGTGCTGACCCGCCGCTTCTCCCGCCTCATCAAGGAGGACCCCGCGCGCGCCGGCGAGGCGTGGCCGGACCTGGTGCTAATCGACGGCGGCGCCGGCCAGCTCGGCGAGGCACGGCGCGTCTTCGCCGACCTCGGCATCGCCGACCTCGCGGTGGCGGCGATCGCCAAGGGGCCGGAGCGCAACGCCGGGCGCGAGCGCGTCTTCCTGCCCGACCGGCCGCCCGTCGCGCTGGGCGCGCGCGATCCGCTTCTCTACTTCCTGCAGCGCCTGCGGGACGAGGCGCACCGCTTCGCCATCGGCACCCACCGGGCGAGGCGGGCGAAGGCCCGCGCCCGCTCGGCGCTGGACGAGATCCCGGGCGTGGGCCCCCGTCGCAAGAAGGCGCTGCTGCACCGCTTCGGCTCCGCGCGGGGAGTGAGCCAGGCGGGCCTCGCCGACCTTGAGACCGTGGACGGCATATCGAGCACGGTGGCGCGCGCGATCCATGACCATTTCCGCGCCGACAACTGAGAGGCCCGAGGCCGTGGACGGTCCCGAGCGCTTGCGCGTGGCGAGCTGGCCCAATGCCGTCACGGGCCTGCGCATCGTCATGATGCCGGTGCTGGTCGGCGCCTTCTTCATCGAGGGCCAGAGCGGACTCTGGCTCGCCTTCGCGGTCTTTGCCGCAGCCTCGCTGAGCGACTTCCTGGACGGCTGGCTCGCCCGCAGGCTGGACCAGCACTCGCTGCTGGGGCGCATCCTCGACCCCATCGCCGACAAGCTGCTCGTGGCGTCGGCGCTGGTCATGCTGGCCACTGACGACCGCGCGCCGGTGATCGCCGTGGTGGCGATCCTCGCCCGCGAGCTGCTGGTCTCGGGCCTGCGGGAGGCGCTCGCCGGCCGCGTGGCGCTCCCGGTGCAAAGGCTCGCCAAGTGGAAGACCGCGGCGCAGATGGGCGCGATCGCGCTGCTGCTCTTCGCGCCCGCGGCGGCACCCCTGCTGCCCGGGGCCGCGGGCGGCGGGCTTGTTACCGCCGGCGAGGGCCTGCTCTGGCTCGCGCTATTGCTGACCTGGGCCAGCGCGATCGGCTATCTTCGGGTCGTGCTGCGCGGCGTGAAGTCTTCGGGATCGGAGGGGAAGGACTAGGTGCAGAGGTTCGGGGTCACGGGCTTGAGCGACAGCGGCAAGACCACGCTGGTCTGCCGGCTGCTGCCGCGCCTGCGCGCGCGGGGCCTGCGCGTGGCCACGGTCAAGCACGCGCACCACGGCTTCGACCTGCTGGCGCACGACCATCCCGCCCACGCGTGGCGCGCCGCCGGCGCCCGCGACATCGTGCTGGCGGCGCCCGACCGCGTCGCCCACCTGCGCGAGAGCGGCGCGGACGGCGAGCCGCCGCTGGAGCGGCTGCTCCCGAGGCTCGAGCCCGCCGACCTGGTCCTGATCGAGGGCTACAAGCGCGGCGGACACGACAAGATCGAGGTGCGCCGGGGGACGGGCGAGGCACCGCTGCTGGCCGCGACCGACGCGACCGTGGTCGCCATCGCCAGCGACCGGCCCGTGCCGGGTGCAGCCACGCTCGGGCGCCCGGTGCCGGTCTTCGACCTCGACGATGTGGACAGGATCGCCGCGTTCGTGGTGTCGCACTGCGGCGCGGCCGCAAGCAACGAATCAGTCTCGGCTCATGGCGCAGCTCAGTGACGACTGCTTCGCCTTCGGCGGCGCGCTGACCCCGGCGGCCGAGGCGCTCGCGCAGCTCGAGAGCGTGGTCCACCCCATCGCCGAGAGCGAGAGCGTCGCCCTGCGCGCGGCCAACGGGCGCATCCTCGCGGAGACCGTGGTCGCCGAGCGCGCCGTACCGCCGCACGACAACGCCGCGGTCGACGGCTACGCGGTCTTCTTCGACGACCTCGATGCGGAGGCGGAGACGCGCCTGCCCTGCACCGGGCGGGCCGCCGCGGGCCACCCGCTGGGGCGTCCGGCCATGCGTGGCGAGGCGGTCCGCGTCTTCACCGGCGCGCCCATGCCAGAGGGCCCCGAGACCGTGCTCATGCAGGAGGACTGCCGCGAGGACGGCGACGCCGTGGTCATCCCGCCCGGGATCAAGCGCGGCGCCAACCGGCGCAGGGCGGGCGAGGACATCGCCGCCGGCACCACCATCCTCAGCGCCGGCCGCGCGCTCCGGCCGCAGGACATCGGGCTTGCCGCCTCCATCGGGCGCACGGAGCTGAAGGTCTTCCGCCGACTCCGGGTGGCGATCTTCTCCACCGGCGACGAGGTCTACGAGCCGGGCGCTGCGCTGGGCGAGGGCGGCATCTACGATTCCAACCGCTACGTCATCGCCGGCCTTGCCGAGAGGCTGGGCTGCGCCGTCACCGACATGGGCATCCTGCCCGACAGGCTCGACACGATCACGCAGGCGCTGGCCGAACGCAGCGCCGACCACGACCTGCTGCTCACCTCCGGCGGGATGTCGACGGGCGACGAGGACCACGTCAAGGCGGCGGTGGAGGCACTCGGCCACCTCCACTTCTGGCGCCTCGCCATCCGCCCGGGGCGGCCGATCGCGCTGGGCCAGGTGGGGCGCGTGCCCTTCATCGGGCTCCCCGGCAACCCGGTCGCCGTCATGGTGACCTTCCTCCGCTTCGCGCGCCCGCTGATCCTGCGCCTCGGCGGCTGCACCGAGGTCGAGCCCGCGCACTACCGGGTGCCGGCGGCCTTCGACTACAAGAAGAAGAAGGGACGGCGCGAATGGCTGCGTGCCCGCCTCTCGGCCCGGCCGGACGGGACGCTCGGGGCCGAGAAGTTCGCGCGCGACGGCGCCGGCATCCTCAGCTCGGCGGTCTTCGCCGACGGGCTGATCGAGCTGCCGGAGGACCTCACGTCCTTGAGCGCCGGCACCATGGTCGACTTCCTGCCCTTCAACGAGATGTACCGATGACCTTGCTCTATTTCGCCTGGGTGCGGGAGCGGATCGGCCTCGACGCCGAGGAGATCGCGCTGCCCGCCGACGTGCAGACGGTGGCGGCGCTGCTCGACTGGCTCCGGGGCCGCGGCGGCGGCTACGCCCGCGCGCTGGAGGACCTCTCCGTGATCCGGGTCGCGGTCAACCAGGAGTTCGCGAGGCCCGACCACGCGGTGGCCGACGACGACGAGATTGCCCTCTTCCCGCCGGTCACGGGCGGAGCGCGGCCGTGATCCGGGTCCAGCGCGAGGACTTCGACATCGGCGCCGAGATCGAGGCGCTCACCGGGGGCGACCGCGAGATCGGCGCCGTCGCGTCCTTCGTCGGCATCACCCGCGCCGACGCCGGCGACGGCCCGCCCATCACGGCGATGACGCTGGAGCACTACCCGGCAATGACCGAGAGGCAGCTCGCCGAGATCGAGGCCGAGGCGTGCCGGCGCTGGGACCTCACCGCCTCGCTGATCGTCCACCGCCACGGCCGGCTCGAGCCCGGCGAACGGATCGTCCTCGTGGTGACCGCGGCGTCGCACCGGCGCGCCGCGCTCGACGCCTGCGCCTTCCTCATCGACTGGCTCAAGACCAAGGCGCCCTTCTGGAAGCGCGAGGAGACCGACGCGGGCACGCGCTGGGTCGCGGCGCGGGCGGCGGACGACCGGGCCGCCGAGCGCTGGCAGGGCGAGCCGTAGACGGGTGGGCGCAGCCGTCGGGACCGCCACATCCCCGCGCGACGAAGGGCAGCCCGGCATGGCGGGCGCCGAGCGCATCCTGGTCATCAAGCACGGCGGCCTCGGCGACTGGGTGCTGGCCACCGGGTGCTTCGCGGCGATACGACGTCATCACCCGGCCGCCCACCTCACGCTGCTGACCACGCCCGCCTTCGCCGAGTGGGGCGCGCGCTGCGGCTGGTTCGACGCGGTGTGGACGGACGAGCGCCCAAGCCTCGTGGCCGACCCTCTCGCCTGGCTCCGCTTGCGCCGGCGCCTGATCGATGGTGAATTCGCGCGCGTCTACGACCTCCAGACCTCGGGCCGCACCGGCCTCTACTTCCGCATGCTGCCGCGCGGCCGCCGCCCGGAATGGTCCGGGATCGTCGCCGGCTGCTCGCATCCGCACCGCAATCCGCAACGGAACCTCATGCACACGGTGGCGTTTCAGAGGGAGCAGCTCGGCATTGCCGGCATCGCGGACGTGCCGGCGCCGACCCTCGACTGGCTCGACGACGATAGCGCGGGCCTCGCGCCTGCCGGCGCTTTCGCGCTGCTGGTGCCGGGGGGATCGGCGCACCGGCCGGAGAAGCGCTGGCCGGCAGAGCGCTTCGCTGCGCTTGCCGGGCTGCTCGCCGCGCGCGGCACCACGCCGGTGCTGATCGGCGGGGCGGCGGAGGATTCGATCCTGGGTGCGATCGCGGGGCAGGCGCCCGACGCAGTCAACCTCGGTGGCCGCACCGGCCTCGGCCAGGTCGCGGCGCTCGCGCGGCGCGCCGCCTGCGCCGTCGGCAACGACACCGGGCCCATGCACGTCGCCGCCGCGGTCGGCTGCCCTGCCGTGGTGCTCTTCGGCGCCGCCTCCGACCCCAAGCGCAGCGCGCCCTGCGGCGAGGCCGTGACGGTGCTGCGCCGCGTGCCCCTCGCGGGCCTCCCGCCGCGCGAGGTCATGGATGCCGTCGAGCAGCTCCCCGGGCGCGCCTGAGGGCGGGCAGGGGCCTTCGATGCTAGCGTCTTCCGCTGGCCATAAGGCCGGGATCGCCGAAGCCGGCGCGCGGCGTCGGCCGCAGGCGCTGCTCGCGGCGATCTTCTGCGGCTTCGCCGCGCTGCTGCCCGTCGTCAGCGTGGTCGCGCCCAAGGGCCTCGTGATCCTGCTGCTGCTCGCGCTGGTCCTCGCCGTGCCCGCTTACTGGTGGGCCCACCGGCGATTCCCGGTTCCCGACGTGCGGATCGGAGTCGCGCTCGCGCTGCTCGTCGTGTGGTGCGCCATCGCCTCGTCCTGGGGCTTCGACCTCTCGCGCTCGCTCGTCCTTGCCGTCCGCATCGCGGTGATCTTCGCGGCTGGCCTGCTCCTCTTTCCCGTCGCGGCCTCGCTGGACGAGGCCGCGCGCGCTCGTGTCGGCTGCTGGCTGCTCGGCGGCTTCGTTCTCATCCTCGTCCTCATGGCGGTGGAGTTCGGTCTCGGCTTTCCGCTGCTGCGCGCGTCCGGGGCCACCGATTCCGGCCGCGAATCCATCTGGTTCAACCGCGGCGCGGTGGCGATCGCGCTGATCGTCTGGCCCGCGGCAGCCTGGCTCTGGAGCAGGCGGGCCGGCTGGGCGGCGCTCGCCCTCCCGGTTCTCCTCGGCGTCGCCTCGTTCTTCATGGAGAGCGCGGCGGCCACCGTCGGCTTCGCGGCAGGCACGGTGACCGTGGCGCTGGTCGTCTGCCACCGCAGGGCCGGGCGCGCGGCCACCGTCGCCGCCGCCGTCGTGGCCTTCGTCGCCATGCCCTTCGCCGCGCTGGCGATGCACGGCGGCGGCTGGCACCGGGCGGCGTGGCTGATGGGCTCGGCGCAGCACCGCGTTGCGATCTGGGAGTTCTCGGTCGAGCGCATCGCCGACAAACCGCTGCTCGGCTGGGGCTTCGACGCCTCCCGGCACATCGGCGCGGCGTTCGGCGGCGTCGGCGAGACCGGCCGGGACATCCTGCCCCTGCACCCGCACAACGCGCCGCTCCAGCTCCTGCTCGAGCTCGGCGCCATCGGGGCGCTGGCCGCGCTCGGCGTCCTCTGCCTGGTCGCGCTGCGGCTCGACACGCTCGCGCCGCGCGCGCGGGAATGCGGACAGGCGCTCTTCGTCGCCACCCTGGCCGTCGGCTGTCTGGCCTTCGGCCTGTGGCAGAACTGGTGGCTCGCGCTGATCGTCAGCGTCGGCCTCCTAGTGCCGCTCACCGCCGGCCCGGCGGCGCGGGCGCGAGGCGCCTAGCATGCGCATCGCCCAGATCATGCTGGCGCGCCAGCTCGGCGGGGGGGAGCGGGTCTTCCTCGACCTCTGCGCGGCGCTGGCGGAGCGCGGGCACGAGGTGCTCGCCATCGGCGCTGCCGAGAGCGACGCCATGGACCTGCTCGACCGGCGCGACGACCTGCAGTGCCTGCGCGTGCGCTGCCACGGAACCTGGGACCTCTTCTGCCGGCGCGCGATCGGCCGCGTGCTGCGGCGCTTCGTGCCCGACGTGGTGCAGACCCACATGGGTCGCGCCAGCGCGCTCGGCGGCAGGGCCGCGCACGCGGCGGGCTATCCGACGCTTGCCATGCTGCACACCATGATCGAGCTGAAGTACTACCGCGCCATCGACCTGCTGATCCCGACGACGAAGGACCAGGAGGCCTACCTGCGCGAGAACGGCGTGCCGGCCGGGCGCATCGAGCGCATCCCGCACTTCCGCTCGCTCAAGCCCGTGGCCGAGGCCAGGGTGCCGCGGCCGGCCGGCGGCGTGGTCAAGTCACTCGGCCGCTTCGTGCCCAAGAAGGGGTTCGACGTGCTGCTCCGCGCGGCGGCGGAGGCGGCAGGCGAGAGCGCCTCGTTCACGCTGGAGATCGCCGGCGACGGGCCGGAGCGCGCGGCGCTGCGGGCGCTCGCCGAGCGCCTCGGGATCGCGGACCGCGTGGTGTTCCACGGCTGGGTCGACGATGCCGCGGGGTTCCTCGCCGATGCGGACCTCTTCGTGCTGCCGTCCCGCGCCGAGCCCTTCGGACTCGTGGTGCTGGAGGCGATGGCGTGCGGCGTTCCCATCGTCGCGACCCGGGTCAGCGGCCCGCTGGAGACGCTCGACGAGAGCACCGCCTTGCTCGTGCCCTCGGACGATCCGGCCGCGATGGCGGCGGCCATGAGATCGGTGTTCGAAGCGCCGGAGGCTGCGGCGGCGCGCGCCCGGGCGGCGCTTCGCGCCTTCGCGGCGGACTACGCGGAGCCCGCGGTTATGGAGCGCTATCTGGCGGTCTGCAGACGCCTGGCGGAGTCGTCGGGCGGCGCCGGGGTCTAATCCCGCGCGCGCACCGTCGCCGCGTAGTCGGCCATCAGGGTGCGGGTGACCGGGCCGACCTGGAAGTTGTGGTCGTCGATCGCGCCCACCGGTGTCACCTCGGCGGCCGTGCCGGTGAGGAAGATCTCGTCGCTCTTCGCGATCTCGTCCGGCATGACGGCACGCTCGACCACCTCGTAGCCGCGCTTCTCGGCGAGCTCGATGACCGTGCGCCGGGTGATGCCGTCGAGGAAGCAGTCGGGCGTCGGCGTGTGGATGACGCCGTTCCGGACCAGGAAGATGTTGGCGCCCGTGGCCTCGGAGACCTGCCCGCGCCAGTCGAGCATCAGCGCGTCGTGGTAGCCTTCCGCCTCCGCCTCGTGCTTGCTGAGGGTGCAGATCATGTAGAGCCCGGCGCACTTGGCCGTCACCGGCGCGGTGTCCGGAGCGGGCCGGCGCCAGCGCGCGGTCTTCAGCTTGATGCCGCGCTGGACGGCGTCTTCGCCGAAGTAGGCAGGCCAGTGCCAGGCCGCGATCGCCACGTGGATGGTGTTGTGCTGGGCCGAGACGCCCATCATCTCGGCGCCCCGCCAGGCCACCGGCCGCACGTAGCCGTCGCCGATGTCGTTGGCGTCGACGACCGCCTTGGAGGCCTCCACCAGGACCTCGCGGCTGAAGGGGATCTCGAATCCCAGCGCCTCGGCGGAGTCCAGCAGGCGCTGGGTATGCTCCTCCACCTTGAAGATGCGGCCGTCGTAGACCCGCTCGCCCTCGAACACGCAGCTCGCATAGTGCAGGCCATGGCTCAGCACGTGCAGCCTGGCGTCGCGCCACGGCACCGTCGTGCCGTCGAACCAGATGACTCCGTCGCGATCGTCGTAGGGAATGAGGTCGGCCATGGCATTCACTGACTGTCGGGGGTGGGCAGAAAGCGGTTGCGCTCCCTAGCATCGGCCGGCATATAAGTCAACGTGACTGACATAAAGGCCGGACCCAATCCGCTCTACCTGCGCGAGGACCAGCTTCACGAGGCGATGGAGCTGCTCTTCTTCGCCTATCGCGACTTCACGACCGAGTGCGACGCGATCCTGGCATCCCACGGCTTCGGGCGCGCGCACCACCGGGTCATCTACTTCGTCGGCCGCAATCCCGATATCTCGGTAACCGCGCTGCTCGAGATCCTGCGGATCACCAAGCAGAGCCTGTCGCGGGTGCTCGGCCGGCTGGTGGAGGAGGGGTTCGTGACGACGCGGCAGGACCCGGCCGACGGGCGCCGCCGGCTGCTCACGCTCACGGCCAAGGGACGCAGCCTGGAAGGGCGCCTCTCCGCGACCCAGCGGGCCCGTATCGCCAGAGCCTACCGCAGCGCCGGCGGCATCGCCGTGGAAGGGTACCGGGAGGTTCTGATGGGCATCATCGACGAGGCGGACCGGCGCCGCTTCGAACGGCCCTGAGAAATGCGGGCCAGGGGGCCGGGGCACCGGGGGGCACCCCGCCGATGATCGGCGAGAGCGCGGCCGCCGGCACCGCCCGCCGCGAAGCGCCGCCGGCAGAGGCGCCGCACATCCTGGTGGTGGACGACGACGACCGCATCCGCAAGCTGCTCGGCCGCTACCTGCGCGACAACGGCTATCACGTCTCCACCGCCGGCTCGGCGGCCGAGGCGCGCGCCCAGCTCGACGGCATTGCCTTCGACCTGATCGTGCTCGACGTGATGATGCCAGGCGAATCGGGCGTCGAGTTCACGCGCGGGCTGCGCCGCACCGCTACGGTCCCGGTGCTGCTGCTCACCGCCATGGGCGAGCCCGAAGACCGCATCGCGGGGCTGGAGAGCGGCGCCGACGACTACCTGACCAAGCCCTTCGAGCCGCGCGAGCTGCTGCTGCGTGTCGCCACCATCCTGCGACGCACGGCGGCGGCGCCGGACGAGACCGCCACCAGCCTGAAACTCGGGGAGGTCTGCTACTTCCCGGCGCGGGATCAGCTCCTGCGCGGCGATGAGCCGGTGCGGCTGACCACGGCCGAGGCGGATCTCTTCCGCACCCTTGCCGCCAGCCCGGGAGAGACGATGAGCCGGCACGCGCTCTCCGAGAGAATGGGCGGCGGGGCGTCGCGCCGTGCGATCGATGTCCAGATCGCCCGCCTGAGGCGCAAGATCGAGCCCGATCCCCGCAATCCCCGATACCTTCAGACCGTCTGGGGCCGGGGCTATGTGCTGCGGACCGACTGAGCCCCGCCGCCCGCCCGGAGGACGCGCGCCGTGAGGCTGCCCAGCCGGATCGCGCCGCGCGGGCTCTTCTGGCGGACCATCCTGATCGTCCTGATCCCGCTGGTCCTGGTGCAGGTCGCGGTCGCCCTCATCTTCTTCGAGCGCCACTGGGAGACCGTCAGCCGCCAGCTGGCGATGGACGTTTCCGGCGACGTCCTCACGATCATGCGCATGGCGGAGAGCGCGACCACGCCGCAGGATATCGCGCGGCTCAGCACGGTGGCCCGGCACGAGATGCAGTTCTCCGTGAGTTTCGAGGAGGGTGCGGTTCTGCCCGACGAGCCCCCGCCCCAGGGCGACACGACGGCGGAGCACATGCTGCACCGCCAGCTCGGGGAGCGCCTCCGCGTCCCCTACCACCTCGACACCGGCCTGCCCGACAAGGCCATGTCGATCCGCGTCCAGCGGCCGGACGGCGTGCTGACCCTGCTGACCACGGTCAAGCGCATGCGGCACTCGACCACCTACCTGGTCATCCTCTGGATGGTGGGCACGGCGCTGGTGGTCGCGGTCATCGCGGTGATCTTCCTGCGCAACCAGATCCGTCCGATCCGGCGCCTCGCAGCCGCGGCGGACGCCTTCGGCAAGGGCCGGCCGGTGACCGACCTCAAGCCCTCCGGCGCGGCCGAGATCCGCAGCGCCGGTGCGGCCTTCCTCGAGATGCAGCGGCGCATCCAGCGGCAGATCAGCCAGCGCACGGAGATGCTGGCCGGTGTTTCCCACGACCTGCGCACGCCGCTCACCCGGGTGCGCCTGCAGCTCGCGCTGCTCGCCGACGCGAACCCGGAGTCGCGCGGCGAGATCGCCGAATCCGAGCAGGACCTGCTGCTCATGGAGCACATGATCGACGAGTACATGGCCTTCGCGCGCGGCCAGGGCGGCGAGGCGCCGGTCGACACGGATCTCGCCGAGATCATCGACGATGTCGCAGGCAATGCCCGCCGCCACGGCAGTCCGGTCTCGCTTGCGGTCGAGCGGCCCCTGGTCATGGCGCTCAGGCCGAACGCCATCCGTCGCTGCCTCACCAATCTGGTGGAGAACGCCGTCCACTACGGCGCGCAGGTTCAGATCAGCGCCGCGCGCCGGGACGACGTGGTGGCGGTGACCGTGGAGGACGATGGGCCCGGCATCCCGGAGGACCAGCGGGAGGAGGTGTTCAAGCCCTTCTTCCGGCTCGACGGCGCGCGCAATCCGCGCACGGGGGGAGCCGGGCTCGGCCTCTCGATCGCCCGCGATGTCGCGCGCGGTCACGGCGGCGACATCCGCATGAGCGGCGGCACGCTCGGCGGCCTGCGGGCGGAGCTCCGCCTGCCGGTCTAGCGAACCGCGGGCAGGGCCTCTACCCGGCCTCCGCCTCCGCCGGCTCGGGCTCGGACCAGCCCCGCCCCGGCGCGAGGCGGCAGAGGCTGCGCGTCATGCGGTCGAGGCGCTGCAGCCTGCGGTCGAGCACGGCCATGGTGCGGGCCATGTCCTCGCTGTCGTCATGGAGCCAGACCTGGAGCATGGAGAGATAGAGGGCGGAGAGCGCCTTCACGCGAACCCTGCCCCTCAGCCCGGCGCTGCTGAGCCCGGCCGCCTCCAGCATCCAGCGCATCGAGCGGCGCAGCGTCACCGATCCGCACAGGATCGCCTCCGGGTTCGAAGGCCAGCTCCTGAGGATCGAGTCGACGCCCTTCTTGTCGGCGTTGAGCAGGTCGAAGCGCTTCATCAGCACGTCGAAGAGGCGCTCTGTCGCGGGGCGCCCCTCCATCTCGGGGTCCCGCGCGGCCAGCACCTCGCGGTCGATCCTCGCGGCATAGGCCGCGACGATGGCGTGCTTGGAGGAGAAGTGATCGCGCATCTCGGCGAGCGACACCCCCGCCGCCTCGGCGATGTCGCCGAGCCCGACCCGCGCCCAGCCGCGCTCCGCCGCCAATTTCAGTGCGCTCTCGATGATGGTCTGGGGCACGTCTGAACGTTTGCTCGGTCTCGGTGCAGCCTTCCTCGGCATGGTTCCGCACCTCGTCGCTGCCGCCGGTCCGCAAAGTGTAGCGCGGAACCCGTGACAGGGCCACGGCCTGCCTCACGCCGGGCGGAACGGGCTAGGAAGGGGCGAGGGCGCGGGAGCGTTCGGTGGCGGCGCGCACGGCGCGGGTCATGAGCGGGCAGAGCCCGTCGTCCGCCATCAGGACCGAGAGCGCGGCCTCGGTGGTGCCGCCGGGGCTGGTGACGTTGCGGCGCAACGTGCCTGCCTCTTCGTCCGCCTGCGCCAGCAGCGCGCCGGCGCCGCTCACCGTGCGCTCGGCGAGCGTGCGGGCGAGGTCCTCCGGCAGCCCGGCGGCGACGGCGGCGCCGGCCAGGCATTCGGCGAGCAGGAAGACGTAGGCCGGGCCGCTGCCCGAGACCGCGGTGACCGCATCCATCAGCGCTTCGTCGTCGGTCCAGGCGACGGCGCCCACCGCCTCCAGCAATTCCTGGCAGAGCGCCCGCTGGTCGGCTCCGGCGGCCCGGGTGGCGTAGGCGACGGACATGCCCTGGCCGATGGCGGCAGGCGTGTTGGGCATGGCGCGCACGATCGGAACCGGGCCGAGGTCGCGCTCCAGCAGGGCGCTGGGCCAGCCCGCGGCGATCGAGAGGTGAACACAGCCGGGCCCGCCTAGGCCGGCGTAGAGCGGCGCGATCTCCGCCATCAGCTGCGGCTTGACGGCGAAGACGATCGCCGCGGGGCGAAG
>JAJDXK010000119.1 GCA_022823305.1 Alphaproteobacteria bacterium | reverse complement strand
GCCGCGGTCGCGGCCGGTCGCGAGCCGGTCGAAGAGGGGGCGCTCCGGCGGCTACCCCGCGGCGCTGCGGGGTGCGTCGTCGAGGGTGTCGAGCGCGCGCTCGCCCCCGGCCGCGTCGTCTGCCCGCCCGTCGTCGAACTGGAGCGCGGCGAGCCTGGCATAGAGCCCGCCCCGCGCCATCAGCGACTGGTGGGTTCCCTCCGCGACCGCGCGGCCCTCGTCCATCACCACGATGCGGTCGGCCTTCTGCACGGTGGCGAGGCGGTGGGCGATGACGATGGTGGTGCGCCCCGCCATCAGCCGCTCCAGCGCCGCCTGCACCGCGCGCTCGCTCTCGGCATCGAGCGCGCTGGTCGCCTCGTCCAGCAGCAGCACCGCCGGGTTGCGCAGCACGGCGCGGGCGAGCGCCAGGCGCTGCTTCTGCCCGCCGGAGAGCCGCGTGCCCTTCTCGCCGAGGAAGGTGTCGAAGCCCTCGGGCAGGGCGTCGAGGAAGGCGGCGGCGCCGGCGGCCTCGGCTGCGGCGCGGACCTCGTCGTCACCGGCCTCGGGCCGGCCGAAGCGGATGTTCTCGCGCGCGCTCGCGGCGAAGATCACCGGGTCCTGCGGCACCAGCGCGAAGGAGCCGCGCACCGCCTCCAGCGACGCCTCGCGCAGGTCGATCCCGTCCAGCGTGATGCGGCCCGCGTCGGGGTCGTAGAAGCGGAGCAGCAGGTTGAAGACGGTCGACTTGCCGGCGCCGGAGGGGCCTACCAGGGCGACCGTCTCGCCGGGTGCCGCGGCGAACGAGAGCCCGTGCAGCGCCGGCGCATCGGGGC
This sequence comes from Alphaproteobacteria bacterium, assembly GCA_022823305.1. Lineage (GTDB taxonomy): Bacteria > Pseudomonadota > Alphaproteobacteria > UBA828 > UBA828 > WTGU01. Next base: position 16,917 of record JAJDXK010000119.1, on the reverse strand, counting down.
GGGCGGGGTAGTGGAAGGTGGCGTCCGCCATGCGCACCGCGCCCTGTTGCGGCTGCGGCAGGGACCGCGCCGGCACCGCCACCGGCGCGAGCGCCGGCTGCTCGCCCAGCAGCTCGGCGAGCCGCTCGGCAGCACCCGCGGCGTGCTGCAGGTCGCCGTATACCTCGCTGAGAGAGCCTACCGAGGCCGCCACCACCACCGCGTAGAACATGAAGGCGGTCATCTCGCCGCCGGTCATCTCGCCCAGCAGCACGGTGCGCCCGGCGATCCACAGCACCAGGCCGATGCCGCAGAAGACCAACAGGATGACGATTGCCGTGAGCGCCGCGCGCGCGCGCACGCGCCGCAGCGCCGCGCGGAAGGCGGCCTCGACGTGGTTGCCGAAGCGCTCGCCGCTGCGCTCCTCCTGGCCGAAGGCCTGCACCGTGCGGATGCCGCCCAGCGCCTCCTCCAGGTGGCCGGCGACGTCGCCGACGCGGTCCTGGGCGATGCGCGAGTAGCGGCGCACGCGCCGGCCGAGGATGACGATGGGGAACACCACCACCGGCACCATCAGCACCACGTAGCCGGTGAGCGTCGGGTTGGTCACCACCAGCATCGCGCTCGCGCCGACGAGGAGCAGCAGGTTGCGCAGCGCAGACGACGCCTGGTGGCCGATCACCGTCTGCAGCAGCGTGGTGTCGGTGGTGATGCGCGACAGCAGCTCGCCCACCTTGTTGATCTCGAAGAAGGCGGGGCTGAGACGGACGAGCTGGCGGAAGACCGCGCGCCGGATGTCGGCCACCACGCGCTCGCCCAGCCACGAGACCAGGTAGAAGCGGGTGAAGGTGCCGCCGGCCAGCAGCGCCACCATGCCGGCCATGTAGATCAGCGCCTCGTGCAGGCGCGAGATCTCCTCGCTGCTGAGGCCGTCGTCGATCAGCACGCGCAGACCCTGGCCCAGTGCGAGCACCGCCGACGCGCTGACGCAGAGCGCGATGACCGTGGCCACCATCACCCAGCGGTAGGGGCGCAGGTAGCGGAAGAGGTGGCGGATCTTGCCGATCTCGCCGCGCGGGAGCGAAGACGGCGCATCGCCCCGGCGGCGGCGCCCACCTGCCTGCCCGAGGAAGCTCATCGCTCCCGACCTCCGCGCAGGTGGCCGGACGGCATCGGAGCCGGGCCGTCAGGCCCGGAGCGGGCTACTGCGCGCCGCGCGGTATGGCGCGAAAGCCACGCGAGGGGAGCGTGCGCCCGGCGCCTGAGGGATACGAAAGAGTATGGAGAGGGCTGGGGTGAGGTGGGGGCGGCAGGATCAGCCGCACCGTGCAGGCCGAAAGCAATCGCCGCTTGCACCCGGCGCGCCGCCTCTGTATCTAGGCCGCGCGACAAGCGGGGCCCGCGATGAAGAAAGACATTCATCCCGACTACCACGAGATCACCGTCGTCCGCACCGACGGGAGCACGTTTACCACGCGCTCCACGTGGGGCAAGGCGGGCGAGACGCTGACCCTCGACATCGACCCGCTCTCGCACCCGGTGTGGACCGGCGGCGCCCAGCGCCTGGTCGACCGCGGCGGGCAGGTCTCGCGCTTCAACAAGCGCTTCGGCGACTTCGGCCTCAAGCAGTAAGTCGCGCGGGCCTGAAAGGTCCCGCGCGCGGCACGAAAGAGTCACGCGCCCCCCGCGCGTTTCGAACCACGGCCCGGACGGCAGACGAGAATTAGGCGGCTTCTTCGTCGCCCTGCATCGCGCGGGCGAAGTAGTCGATGTCGATCTCGACCACCTCCAGCGTGTCGGGGTGCTGGCGGCGGATCAGCACGTCCTCGCCCGGCTCGCCGAGCAGCACCACGAAGGCCTTGAAGCCCTGCGCGCCGCTCTGGGGGAAGTGGGTCGAGCCGCTGTCCTCGAAGATGGCCGTGCCCGCCTTCAGCGCCTTGCGCTCGTCGTACCACCACTCGCCTTCCAGGGTATAAGCGAGCACGCGGCAGCGGTGCTCGTGCATGGGGAAGGCCTGCCCCGGCGCCATGTCGTAGAGGAAGGCGACGGTGTTGGTCCCGCGGTCGACGTAGAGGACCTTGATGTAGGAGCCCTCGTAGCCCAGGTCCTTCATCTCGACCCAGGGCCGGTCCTCGTCGTGGATCACCTGGTCGGTGTCCATATGAATGATCGGCCAGGGCCGGCCCGCGACCAGTCGTGCGTTAGTCATGGTTTGCCGGTTCCTCTGTGCCCTTCGAGCGGTCGCCCGGCAAGCTATACGCTAACAGTCCCGAGATTTCATCCGTGAACGCCTCCGGCGCCGCAAGCGAGTCTTCGAACGGCTCCCGGCTGGGATTACGTAATACCGCCCGCATGACGGGATCGAGTCGAGGTGTGCAGGCGCATCTCTTGTGTGCGCTCGTGTGCCAACGCAGCATGGGGACAGGCACTGGATTTGGGGTGGTGGAGACATCATGGCGCGGCAATTTCTGACGGCAATTGGAGCCGCACTCGGCCTGTGGGTTGCGCTTGTCAGCGCCGTCGCCGCGCAAGTGTCCTGCGAACAGTGGAACACATGGGAATTCTTTGAGGAGGCGGAGGCGGCCGACGTTTCGCGTTGTCTCGCGGCCGGGGCGGATCTCCATGCACGGGACAAGAAAGGGCAGACACCTCTGCATTTGGCGGCGTTTAGCGATGAGACCCCTACGGTGGTCTCGGCATTGCTGGACGCGGGCGCCAATCCCGATGCACGGGATGGGGATGGGAAGACGCCTCTATTCGTGGCGGCGGCCTTCAGCGGGTCCCCTGCGGTGGTTTCGGCATTGCTGAATGCGGGCGCTGCTCTGGACGCCCGCGCTAAGCATGGAGTGACGCTTTTACACTATGCAGCGGCTCACAGCACAACCCCTGCGGTGGTCATGGCATTGCTGAACGCCGGCGCCGACCCCGAGGCACGAGACGAGTATGGGAGGACGCCTCTGCACGCGGCGGCGATCGCCAGACGAACACTTTTGATGCTCTTGGCATCGCCGAGCGCCGAAGCTGAAATCGAAGCACGCACCAAGATAATCGCATCGTTGCTGAATTTCGGGGCCAATCTTCACTCACGTGACGAGAATGGACTGACGCCTCTGCACTATGCCGCCGCCAAGAGCAAAATACCTGAAGTCGTCGCGGCATTGCTAAACGCCGGGGCCGATCCGAGAGCGCGGACGGACGACGGCAGGCTTCCGTGGGATCTCATCGAGGACAACTCCCCTCTCCACGGAACGCCCGTTTACTGGCGGCTGAACGACGCCCGCTTCGAGTGATCGGCGGGATCACGTGTCCCGCTGAGCCGCTTCCTTACCCCCGAAACTCCGCCCGGATCGCCTCGCTGTGCTCACCGAGGGCCGGGACGGGGCGGAGGGGGCGGTCGGCGCTCTCGTCCGCGTCGTGACGAGCGGGCGGGGCGACGATGTCCACCGGGCCGGCGGGGGTCTCCACCGGGGCGCGGCGAAGCTGCGGGTGGGCGGCGAGGTCGGCGACCTCGTTGAGGCGGCCGAAGGCGATCTGCGCCGCGCCGAGCGCCGCCGCCAGCGAGTCCATGTCGTGGCGGGCGAAGGCGGCGACGATCAGCGCGTCCATGGCCTCCCGGTTCGCCAGGCGCGCCGGGTGGCCGGCGAAGCGCGCGTCGTCCGCGAGCGCCGCATCGTCCAGGATCGCCTCGCAGAAGCGCGCCCACTCGCGCTCGTTCTGGATGGCGATCACCATGCGCCCGCCGCAGCCCACCGGGTAGGCGCCGTAGGGCGCGATCATGGCGTGGCGGAGCCCTGTGCGCGCCGGCGCCTTGCCGCTGTGCTCATGGTGCAGCAGCGGCACGGTCATCCAGTCCGCCATGCCGTCGAAGAGCGAGACGCGGATGCCGCTGCCGCGCCCTGTGCGCGCGCGCCCCAGCACCGCCTCCAGGATCGCGCCGTAGGCGTTCAGCCCCGCGCCGATGTCGCAGACCGAGACCCCGACCCGGCTCGCGTTCTCCGGCGTGCCGGTCACCGAGGCGATCCCCGATTCGCACTGGATCAGGAAGTCGTAGGCCTTCATCGCCGCGTAGGGGCCGGACTCGCCGTAGCCGCTGATGTCGCAGGTGATGAGCCGCGGGTGCCGCTCCCGCAGCTCGCTCGAATCGAAGCCCGCGCGGCCTGCGGCGCCCGGCGCGAGGTTTTGCACGAACACGTCGGCGCGGGCGACGATGCGGTGCAGGAGCGCGTTGTCGTCGGCCTTCTTGATGTCGAGGACGACCGATTCCTTGCCCCGGTTGAGCCAGACGAACCAGGCGCACTCGCCGCCCACGTGGCGGTCGTAGTAGCGGGCGAAGTCGCCCTCCGGCCGCTCCACCTTGATGACGCGCGCGCCGGCGTCGGCGAGGCGGCTGGTGGCGAAGGGGGCGGCGACGGCCTGCTCCACCGAGACCACCAGCAGGCCCGCAAGCGGGCCTTCGGCTTGTGCGCTCATGACCGCCCGCTCCTGGAGGCGGCGCGAGAATCCCCCACCTCACCCCGGCCCTCTCCGACCCCAGGGGCGGAGAGGGAGGGCACGCCGGCGCAACCGCGTCCCCCCTCCGCCTCTGGGGGAGGGGGACAGGGGGAGGTGGCAGTCATTCGGCCCGCCCTAATCCGCCAAGGTCGGTTTCTGCGCTAGTAGGAGCGCGGCATGCCGAGCACATGCTGGCCGAGGTAGGCGAGGATCAGGTTGGTCGAGATCGGCGCCACGCGGTAGAGCCTGGTCTCGCGGAACTTGCGCTCCACGTCGTACTCCTCGGCGAAGCCGAAGCCGCCGTGGGTCTGGAGGCAGGTGTCGCCCGCCTTCCACGAGGCTTCCGCCCCGAGCAGCTTCGCCATGTTGGCCTCGGGCCCGCACGGGCGGCCCGCGTCGAAGAGGGCGGCGGCCTTCAGCACCATCAGCCGCGCAGCCTCGGTCTGCGCATAGGCCTCGGCGATGGGGAACTGCACCCCCTGGTTCGCGCCGATGGGGCGGCCGAAGACCTTGCGCTCGGCGGCGTATGTGCTGGCCTTCTCGATGAACCAGCGGGCATCGCCGATGCACTCGGCGGCGATCAGGATGCGCTCGGCGTTCATGCCGTCGAGGATGTAGCGGAAGCCCTTGCCCTCCTCGCCGATCAGGCTGGCGCCGGGGATCACCAGGTCGTCGAAGAAGAGCTCGGTGGTGGCGTGGTTGATCATGGTGCGGATCGGCCTGATCTCGAGGCCCTTGCCCACCGCCTGCTCCAGCTCGACGAGGAAGACCGACAAGCCCTCGGTGCGCTTGGCGGTCTCTTCCTTCGGCGTGGTGCGGGCGAGCAGCAGCAGCAGGTCCGAGTGCTCGGCCCGCGAGATCCAGACCTTCTGGCCGTTCACGGTGTAGTCGCCGTCCGGCCTGCGCTCGGCGGTGGTGCGGAGCTGGGTGGTGTCGGAGCCGGTGGTGGGCTCGGTGACGCCGAAGGCCTGCAGCCTGCGCGCGCCGCTCGCGATGTCGGGCAGGTAGGCCTCCTTCTGCGCGTCCGATCCGTGCCGGAGCACCGTGCCCATGGTGTACATCTGGGCGTGGCAGGCGCCGCCGTTGCAGCCCGACGCGTGGATCTCCTCCAGGATCGCCGCGGCCGCGCCGATGCCGAGGCCGCTGCCGCCGTAGCGCTCGGGGATCAGCGCGGCGAGGAAGCCGGCCTCGGTCAGCGCCTGCACGAACTCCTCGGGGTAGGCCCTGGCGCGATCCTTCTCGCGCCAGTACTCGCCGGGGTAGCGGGCGCAGAGCGCGCGCACCGGCTCGCGCAGCTCGCGGTGCTCGTCGTCGAGGTCGATGACGGCCCCGTCCCGGCTCATTCCACCGTCACTGACTTCGCCAGGTTGCGCGGCTGGTCCACGTCGGTGCCCTTGAGCACCGCCACGTGGTAGGCGATGAGCTGGACCGGGATGGCGTAGAGGATGGGGGCCACGAAGGGGTCGAGCGAGGGCAGCGCGATGGCGTCGCCCGCGAGCGGCGCCAGCGCCTCGCAGCCGGCCTCGTCGCTGATGACCACGACGTGGGCGCCGCGCGCCGCGGCCTCCTGCAGGTTCGACGCCGTCTTGTCGAAGAGCGGGCCCGGCGGCGCCACCACGATCACCGGCACGCCCCGGTCGAGCAGCGCGATGGGGCCGTGCTTGAGCTCGCCGGCGGCGAAGCCCTCGGCGTGGATGTAGGAGAGCTCCTTGAGCTTGAGCGCACCCTCCATGGCGATGGCGTAGCCGGTGCCGCGGCCGATGTAGAGCACCGTCTCCGCCTGGCGCAGGGTCTCGGCCAGGCGCTGGATGCGCTCGTCGTGGCCCAGCACGTCCGCCGCATGGGCCGGGACGTGGGCGAGCGCGTCGGCGAGCCGCGCCTCCTCCGCCTCGTCGATGGCGCCGCGCGCGCGCGCCAGCGCGATGGCGAAGCAGGCGAGCGTCACGAGCTGGGTGGTGAAGGCCTTGGTCGACGCGACGCCGATCTCGATGCCGGCGTAGGTGGGGAGTATCGCGTCCGCCTCGCGCGCCATGGTGCTCTCGCGCACGTTGACCACCGCCACCGTCGGCACGCCCGCCTGCCTGGCGAAGCGCAGCGCCGCCAGCGTGTCGGCGGTCTCGCCCGACTGGGAGATGAAGAGGGCTGCGCCGTCCCGCCCCAGCGGCGGCGCGCGGTAGCGGAACTCCGAGGCGATGTCGATCTCCACCGGAACCCGCGCGGTCTGCTCGATCCAGTAGCGCGCGGCGAGGCCGGCGTAGTAGGAGGTGCCGCAGGCGACAATCGTCACCTTCTCGACCCGCTCCAGCGCGAAGGGGAGCGCGGGGAGCGTCACCGTCCTCGCCCCCGGGTGGTAGTAGGCGCCCACGGTGTCGCCGATGGCGCTCGGCTGCTCGAAGATCTCCTTCAGCATGTAGTGGCGGTAGTTGCCCTTGCCGATCATGGCGCCGTCGTGGGCGGTCTCGCTGAGCGGGCGCTGGACCGTCTGGCAGGCGGCATCGCGCACCGTCGCCCCGGCGCTCGTCAGCACCGCCCAGTCGCCTTCGTCGAGGTAGCTGATGCGGCGGGTAAAGGGCGCGAGCGCGAGCGCGTCGGAGGCGAGGTAGGTCGCGCCCTCGGCATGCCCGATGGCGAGCGGCGAGCCGCGCCGGGCGCCGATCAGCAGGTCCGGGTGGGCGGCGAAGATGATGGCGAGCGCGAAGGCGCCTTCGAGTTCGGCCAGCGCCGCGGCCGTGGCCGCCTCCGGGTCGAGGCCGCGTTCCATGTGGGAATCGATCAGGTGCGGCACCACCTCGGTGTCGGTGTCGGAGGCGAGCTCCCGGCCCTCCGCCTCCAGTCTCGCGCGCAGCTCCTGGTAGTTCTCGATGATGCCGTTGTGCACCACCGCGACGCGGCCGGCGGTGTGCGGGTGTGCGTTGGTCTCGCTCGGCTCGCCGTGCGTCGCCCAGCGGGTGTGGCCGATGCCGACCGTGCCGCTGACCGGGCGCTGCGCCACCAGGCGTTCGAGCGCGGCGAGCTTGCCCTCGGCGCGGCGCAGCTCGAACGAGCCGTTGGCCAGCGTCGCGAGCCCCGCCGAATCGTAGCCGCGGTACTCGAGCCGCCGCAGCCCTTCGAGGATGTGCGGCGCAGCTTCGCCCTGGCCGGTGACGCCGATGATTCCGCACACGGTGCCGGCTCTCCCTCGCGTTGGTTCCTAGTCGTCGGCCGGGGCGGGCTTGCGCCGCGCACGCCTGCGCGCTGCCGCCCCCTTGCGCGCGCGCTGCTCGCCCCTGGCGACGGCGATGGCGTCCGCCTCCACGTCCTCGGTGATCACGCTGCCCGCGCCCACCACCGCGCCGGGACCGACGCTGACCGGCGCCACCAGCGCCGTGTTGGAGCCGATGAAGGCGCCTTCGCCGATCTCGGTCCGCGACTTGGCGTAGCCGTCGTAGTTGCAGGTGATGGTGCCGGCGCCGATGTTGGCGCCCGCGCCGACGCCGGCATCGCCGACGTAGCTCAGGTGGTTGATCTTGGCGCCGCGCTCGACCGTGGCGCTCTTGATCTCGACGAAGTTGCCGACGCGCGCGCCCTCGCCCACGTCGCTGCCGGGCCGAAGCCTGGCGTGGGGGCCGATCACGGCGCGCTTCCGCACGCGCACGCCTTCCAGGTGGCTGAAAGGCCTGATCTCCACGCCGTCCTCGATCGTCACGCCGGGGCCGATCGCGACGTTGGGCCCGATGGTGACGTCGCGGCCGATCCGCGTGTCCATGCTGAGCCAGACGGTGGCGGGATCGGTCAGTGTCGCGCCGCCGGTCATCGCGGCGTGGCGCAGGCGCTCCTGCACGATGCGCTCGGCCCGGGCGAGCTCGGCGCGGTCGTTGATGCCCATCACCTCGTCGGCCGGCGCCTCGGTGACGGCGGTGACGCCGCCCTGCGCCGCGACGAGGGCGGGGAGGTCGGTGAGATAGTACTCGCCCTTGGCATTGTCGTTGCCGATGGCATCCAGCAGGGGGAAGAGCCGGCGCCCGTCCACCGCCATCATGCCTGCGTTGCAGAGCGTGACCTTTCGCGTGGCCTCGTCGGCCTCGGCGTGCTCGACGATGCGTTCGAGCGTCCCATCGGGTCCGAGGAGCAGCCGGCCGTATGCCGCAGGGTCCTCGGGGCGGAAGCCCAGCACCGCCGCGGCCGCGCCCCCGGTCTCGCGCCGCGCCTGCACCAGCCGGGCCATGGTCTCGCCCCGCACCAGCGGCGTGTCGGCGTAGAGTACCAGCACGTCGCCCTCGAAACCCTCCAGCAGCGGCCGGGTCTCCGCCACCGCGTGGGCGGTGCCGAGGGGCTTCGCCTGCACCACGCTCTCGAACGCCACGCCCGCGTCCTCCAGGCCCTCGGCGGCGCCCTCGAGCTCGGGTGCTGCCACCAGCACCACGCGCTCGGGCGCGAGCGCGCCTGCGTTCGCCAGCACGTGGGCCAGCATCGGCCGGCCTGCAAGGGGATGCAGCACCTTGGGCAGGGCCGAGCGCATGCGCGTCCCCTTGCCCGCCGCCAGCACGACGCAGGCGAGCGCGCGCACCGGCGCCGCGCCGCTGGCGGCGCCCTCCTTGCATGCCGGATCGGCACGGGTGCTGGGGGAGACCCTCTGGCTCACGCCCTATCTCTCATCTGTGGCGGGGTATCCAACGCCGGTTCGGTGGGGGACCGGGCGACTCCCTGCATCATAGCATGTCCGCCGCCGGCGCTGCCCCTGCCGCGCCTTGTCAATGCGGGGGCCTTCACGCACCATCCGCGCCCATGCGCGAGCACGTGGACGCGGTGTTGCTGGATTTCGACGGGACGCTCGTCGATTCCGCGCCCGATCTCATCGCGGCGCTCAACCGGCTCTTGCAGGAGATGGGCCACGCGCCGGTTCCCTTCGCGCAGTTCCGCCAGCGTGCGGGCGAGGGGGCCAAGCGCCTGCTGCTGGCCGCGCTCGCCGCGCAGGGGCAGCCGCCGCCCGAGGACGCGGCGCTGCCGCCCCTGGTCGAGACGCTGATCGCCTACTACTTCGAGATCGAGACCGAGACGGTGCGGCTCTTCCCCTCGGTGGCGGAGACGCTGACGCGGCTGCGCCGGGACGGCATCGCGCTCGCCGTCTGCACCAACAGGAGGGAGGGCTCCACGCGCCGGCTTCTGGCCCATCTCCGCATCGACCACCATGTCGCGGCGGTGCTCGCGGGCGACACGGTGGCCGCGATCAAGCCGCATCCCGGCCATCTGCGCGAGGCGCTCGACGCCCTCGGCACGCAGCCTGCGCGCGCGATCATGGTCGGCGACAGCGCGGCGGACGTCGAGTCCGCGCGCGGTGCGGGCGTTGCGGTGGTCGCGACCGCCTACGGCTACAGCCCGATCCCGGTGCACGACCTCGGCGCCGATGTCGTGATCGAGGATTTCGCCGAGCTGCCGGGCGCGATCGAGGGGCTGTTCCGGGGATAGTCCGGAAGACTCACAGCGTCCAGCGCCGGAGCCCCCCGGGCAGCGCCGTGTCCCGCCACATGTTCTTGATGTCGACCACGAGGCCGCCGGGCGCAAGCAGCGAGGCGAAGGTCGCGCTCGTGAACGCGCGGTAGGGTGCATGGGCCACGGCGCCCAGCACGCAGGCGTAGGGGCCGGCGCCCTCCAGCCCGGGCAGCAGGCGGATGCCGTGGCGCGTCTTGACCTCGTCCGCATCGGCGATGGGGTCGTGCACCGCGGTCTCGATGCCGCGCGCGGCGAGCTGCGCCACCATGCCCGGCACCTGCGAGTTGCGCACGTCCGGCACGTTCTCCTTGAAGGTGACCCCGAGGATCAGGACCGGCCCTTCGGCCGTCCCCAGGCGGCGTTCGATCTGATCCGCGACGAAGGCGCCCATCGCGTCGTTCGTGCGCCGGCCGGCAAGGATGATCTGCGGGTCGTGGCCGACCTCGACGGCGCGGTGTGCGAGGTAGTAGGGGTCGACGCCGATGCAGTGCCCGCCCACCAGCCCGGGCGTGAAGTCGAGGAAGTTCCACTTGGTGCGGGCGGCGTCGAGCACGTCGTGGGTGGAGAGGCCCAGCGTCGAGAAGAGTTGCGCCACCTCGTTGACGAAGGCGATGTTGATGTCGCGCTGGGCGTTCTCGATCGCCTTGGCGGCCTCGGCCGTGCGGATGTCGCGGGCGATGAAGACGTTGCCGCCGTTGAGAGCGCCGTAGAGGGCGGCGAGGCGCTCGGCGACCTCCGGCGTCTGGCCGGCGACGACCTTGGTGATGTGCGCGATGCCGTGGGCCGGATCGCCGGGGTTCATGCGCTCCGGCGCGTAGCCCACGTGGAAGTCGGTGCCTGCGGCAAGGCCCGAGGCGCGCTCCAGCACGGGGACGCAGATCTCCTCCGTCACCCCCGGCCACACCGTGCTCTCGTAGACCACCGCCGCGCCGCTCCCGAGGCGCGCGCCGACGGTCTCGGAGGCCGCCAGCAGGGCGCCGAGGTCGGGGCGCTTCTCGGCGTCGAGCGGCGTCGGCACCGCGACGATGAAGATGTCGGCGCCCTCCAGGTCGGCGGCATCGGCGCTGAGGCCGAGCCGAGCGGCGCCGAGGCGCTCCGGCGAAAGCTCGCCGGTGCGGTCGTGGCCCGCCTTCAGTTCGTCGATGCGTGCGGCGTCGATGTCGTAGCCGAGCGTCTCGAAGTGCTCGCTCAGGGCGGTGGCGAGAGGCAGGCCGACGTAACCGAGACCGATGACCGCAATGCGCATGGGATGCCGTCCGAAGGATGGGTTGCGGGTCGCGCTGCTTGCCCGTGCCGCCGCTCCGCCGACCCTTGTCCGTGTCGCCGAAGCGCCGACAATGGGCGCGTGAGTGGTATCGCCGAGAGGGCCATGTGCGCGCAACCCGTGCCGTGTCGAACCCGGTGACGGCGCCGCGCAGACCATGACCCTGGTGAGAAGTCCGGGCTAACCCATGACGATCCTCGTGACCGGCGCCGCCGGCTTCATCGGCTTCCACGTCTGCCAGGCGCTGCTCCAGCGGGGTGAGCGGGTTCTCGGCGTGGATAACCTCAACGCCTACTACGATGTGCGCCTGAAGGAGGCCCGGCTGGAGCGGCTGCGGGCGCACGGGGCCTTCGCCTTCGCCCGTGCCGACATCGCCGATGCCGAGGCCATGGCCGGGGCGGTCGCGCGAGAGCGCGAGGCCATCGCCGGGATCGTCCACCTCGCGGCCCAGGCCGGTGTGCGCCATTCGCTGGTGGACCCCTACGCCTACGTGCAGGCCAACGTGATGGGCCAGGTGGTGATGCTGGAGCTCTGCCGCACGCTGCCGGCGCTCAGGCACGTCGTCTACGCCAGCTCCAGCTCGGTCTACGGCGGCGTCCGCGAGGTGCCCTTCTCCGAGGGTGCCCGGGTCGATACGCCGATTTCCCTCTACGCAGCGACCAAGAAGGCCGGCGAGCTGATCGGCCAGGTCTACGGGCACCTCTTCGCCGTGCCCGCCACCGGGCTGCGCTTCTTCACGGTCTACGGACCCTGGGGGCGTCCCGACATGGCCGCCTTCCTCTTCACCGGGGCGATCCTTGAGGGCCGGCCGATCACGCTCTTCAACCACGGCAGGATGAAGCGCGACTTCACCTGTATCGACGACGTGGTGCCGGCGGTGCTCCGCGTCCTCGACGCCCCGCCGGCCGGCGGCGGGGGCGCGGCGCCCCATCGCGTCTACAACGTGGGCAACAGCCGGCCCGAGGCGCTGACCGACTTCGTCGCCGTTCTGGAGCAGGCGATCGGCCGCGAGGCCGTGATCGAGCATGCCCCGATGCAGCCGGGCGACGTGGCCGAGACCTGGGCCGACATCGCGGCCATCCAGCGCGACCACGGCTACGCGCCCTGCACCACCATCGCCGAGGGCCTGCCCCGCTTCGTGGCCTGGTACCGCGCGCACTACGGCGTCTGAGCGCGTGTCCCGGCGAAGCGGGCGGCCGCAGTTCGGTTCAGCCGGAGAGCGCCTGCGGGCCCGTCTCGATCGGGAGGTCGGGGTCCTGCGCCCACTCCCCCAGCGACCCGTCGTAGAGGGTGAGGTCGGGATAGCCGAGCTGGTGGAGGAGGAAGAGGCCGACGGTGGCGGAGATGCCGCCGCCGCAATAGGCGACGACCTGTCGCTCCGGGGTGATCCCGGCCTCCTCGTGGAGCCGCCGTGCTTCGTCCAGCGACACGAATGCCCCGTTCGACGGGTCGACGAGGGTGGCCGCGGGCACGTTGACGCTCCCCGGGATCCGTCCCGGGCGCCCGTAGCGGCTCGGTCCTTCGCCGAGATGAAACGCCGGCGCGAGCGCGTTCACCATGGCGGTGCCGGCATCGTCGAGCCGGGAGCGCACGTACGCGCCGTCCACGAAGCGGCCTGGCCGGAGCGTCGCGGTGAAGCGCGCCGGCGGGTGCGTCACCGGCGTCGAGGAGACGGGGCGTCCCTCCGCCTTCCACTTCTCCCAGCCGCCGTCCAGCACCGCCGCGCGCTCGAAGCCGAAGGCGCGCAGCATCCACCAGACGCGGGTCGCCCACATGATGCTGCCGGCGGCGTAGAGCACGACGCGGGACCCGTCGCCGATGCCGAGCGCGCCCATGGCGTCGGCGAAGCGCCCGGCCGACGGGGCCATGAACCTGAGGCGCGTGTCGGGGTCGGAAATCGTCCCCTGGATGTCGAGGAAGACGGCGCCCGGGATGTGCGCTGCGTCGTACTCGGCCCGGCCCGGGACGACGCGGTAGGGAGCGTCGTCCCCCGGCTCGGCGGGCTTGAGCCACGTGGTGCAGTCCACGATACGCAGATCGGGCGCGCCGAGGCTCGCCTCGAGCGCACCGGTCTCGATCAGTGCCTGCGGCTCGCGCCACTGCGAGAGGTCGCCCCGGCCTTCGCTCATCCGCGCTCTCCCCTGAATGCCGGCTGCAATCGTATCAGGTCGCGGCCGGGCGGTCGCCCGATGGCGCCTCCCGGACCGCGGCCGTGGCGAAGGGCGCAGGCCGCCCTGCCGCCAAGGCCCTTGCGGGCGCGGGCGCGAGGCGATAACAGGGGAGACGATGTTGCGTCGTTGGAAACGCGCCGGCCTGCGACCCCGGACGGTCGCGCTCGCCTTGGCCCTCTTGCTCGCGGCCGGGCAACTGACGGCCTGCGCCGGCAGCGATCCGGCGGGCGAGACCATGAGCCGCAAGCCGCTGGGACCTCAGACGGACCTCTGGGTCGCCGGCGTCGCGATCCTGAGCGTCATCGCGGCCGGCGTCGCAGCCGACTCGTCGGGCGACTGACGCGCCGCTCGGGGCGGCGGCTCAGGCGGCGCCCGAGGCCTTCTCCCAGCCAAGCACGGCGAGCGCACGGGCGCGCTCGCCGTACTCGTGCGCATTGGGCGCGCTCGCGTTGCCGCCCAGGCCGCGCGCGTAGACCCCCTGGCAGATCGCCGCCATGCGGAAGAAGCCGAAGGCCATGTAGAAGCCCCAGTCGGCAATAGGTCCGCGGCCCGCGCGTTCGCAGTAGGCATTGCGGTAGGCTTCTTCCGCCGGCAGCCCCAGATCCTCGAAGTCGGCGCCGCCAAGGCCGGGAAGCGCCGTCGCGCCGCGCGGGATCGAGAAGGCGAGGCAGTTGTGCGCGAGGTCGCTCAGCGGATGGCCGAGGGTGCTGAGCTCCCAGTCGAGCACTGCGGCGACGCGCGGCTCCGCAGGGTGCACGATCAGGTTGCCCGGCCGGTAGTCGCCGTGGACGATGGTGGTCTCGTCGTCGTCGGGGATACGCTCCGGCAGCCAGGCGATCAGGCGGTCCATCTCCGGGATCTCGTCGGTCTGCGAGGCCTCGTACTGGCCGGTCCAGCGCCGGATCTGGCGCGCGATGTAGCTGCCCTCGCGGCCGAAGTCGTCGAGCCCCAGCCCGCGCCAGTCGACCCGATGCAGGCGTGCCAGCACGTCGGCCATGGAGAGATAGAGGGCGCGGCGGTCGCCTGCCGGCTGCGCAGGCCAGGCCGGGTCCTGGTCGACGGAGCCCTCCACGTGGTCCATCACGTAGAATGCCGTGCCGACGATCCCGGTGTCCTCGCACAGGTGATGCACGCGCGGCACCGGCACGTCGGTCCCGGCCAGCGCCGCGAGGATGCGATACTCCCGCTCGACCAGGTGCGCCTTGGGCAGCAGCGTGCCCGGCGGCTTCTTGCGCAGCACGAAGCGTCGCTCCGGCCCCTCGATCAGATAGGTCGGGTTGGACTGGCCTGCCGCGAACTGGCTCACGGCCCTGATCGGCGCGGCCTCCGGCACATGCCGGGCGAGATGGCGCTCGAGCTCCGCCTCGTCGAGGCGGTGCGCTGCGCGGACGGGGGTGGTCACGGGGCGTTGGGACATGCCGCAAATCAGGCCGTTGCCGAGCCGTCATTCTAGGAAGCCCTGCCGGCCGGAGTCGACTCGCGCTTGGCCCCCTCGCTATCATCGCGCCGAGCCTGAGGAGGGGCGCATGGAGGCAATTGCGGAGCAGGGCGCGGCGGCGGTGCCGGCCGGAGAGACCGGCGCGGGCGGCGCCGACCCCTTCGGCTTCGAGCTGTTCAGGAACGCCATCTTCGCCATCGCCGACGAGATGGCGCTCACCGTCTGCCGCACCACCTATTCCGGCGTGCTGCGCGACAACATGGACTTCTCCACCGCGCTCACCGACGCGGACGGCCGCCTGATCGCGCAGGGGCTGACACTGCCCGGCCACCTCGGCTCGGTGCCGACGGCGATCGAGTCGGTGCTGCGCCACTACGGCGACGACATCCGCCCCGGCGACGTCTTCATCATGAACGACCCCTTCGACGGAGGCATGCACCTGCCGGACATCTTCGTCTTCAAGCCGGTCTTCGACGGTGACGACCGCCTCGCCTTCGCCGCGACCGTCTGCCACCACGCCGACGTCGGCGGCCGGGTCGCGGGCTCCAATGCCTCCGATTCCACCGAGATCTACCAGGAGGGCGTGCGCATTCCGCCGCTCAGGCTCTACGACGCCGGCGTGCGCAACGAGACCCTGTTCGCGCTGCTGGAGAAGAACGTGCGCCTGCCGGTCAAGCTCTTCGGCGACCTGCGCGCCCAGCTCGCCGCCTGCCACATCGCGGAGCGCCAGATCGTCGAGCTGGTCCAGCAGCACGGGGCGGAGGCCGTGCGCTTCTACCTGCGCGAGATCATCGACTATGCCGAGCGGCTCACCCGCGCCGCGCTGCGCGACCTGCCCGACGGCGAGACCAGCTTCGAGGACTGGATCGACGACGACGGCGTCGACCGGGGCAAGCCGATCCGGCTGTTCGTGACGCTGCGCAAGGAGGGCGACAGCCTGCACGCCGACTGGAGCGGCTCGTCGCCCCAGGTAAAGGGGGCGATCAACAGCACGCTGTCGTGGACCAAGGCCGCCACCTACACGGCGATCCGCTCGGTTCTGCCGGCGGGGATTCCCAACAACGAGGGCGTCTTCCGCGCCATCACCGTCTCCGCGCCCCCCGGCACCATCACCAACGCCGTGCTGCCTGCGGCCTGTGCGGCGCGCGGGCTCACCGGCTTCCGCATGGTCGACTGCGCATTCGGCGCGCTCGCCATGATGCTGCCGGAGAAGGTCTTCGCCGCCTCCGACGGCGGCAACACCGGCATCACCATCGGCGGCTACGACGATCAGCGAAAGCCCTTCGTCTACGTCGACTTCACCTGCGGCACCTGGGGCGCGCGCCCCTGGGCCGACGGGCTCGACGGCAACTCCAACATCTTCGCCAACATGGCCTCGCAGTCGGTGGAGGTGACCGAGGCGGAGTACCCGCTGCAGATTCTCGCTTACGAGTTCGTGCCCGACCGCGCCGGCGCCGGCCGCTTTCGGGGCGGCACGCCCTTCCGCCGCGACTACCGCTTTCTCGAGGCAGAGGGCCTGCTCCAGGTGCGGGCCGACCGCCGCACCTTCCGGCCCTACGGGCTCTATGGCGGGAGCCCCGGCCAGCCCTCGCGCAACGCGATGAACCCGGGGCCCGGCGAGCGCCCGCTGCCCAGCAAGCTCACCGAGACCATCACCCGGGGCGACGTCTTCCGCCACGAGCTGGCGGGCGCCGGCGGCTGGGGCGATCCGCTGGAGCGCGACCCGGATGCGGTGCTGCGCGACCTCCGCAACGAGCTGATCGGCGACGACGCGGCCCGCGACGACTACGGCGTCATCGTCGACCGCGAGCAATGGCGCGTGGACCACGAGGCGACCGAGGCGCGCCGGGCCGCGCTCGGGGCCGCGCGCGGGTGGTCCGCGCCGCCTGCGGTCTCGCGCGGCGAGATGCCCGCGCCTTCCGCCGACGCGCCCGAGAGCGCGAGGTGAGCGCCTGGCGCATCGGCGTCGATATCGGCGGCACTTAAATGGAGCGCAATTTCCGGATATCTGGACAAGAGATGCCTGGAGATGCCTTGAGGGCGCAGGAGACGACATTTCCAGATTTATTCCCTACATAACAATGGCTTCCTCCCATATCGACGCC
>JAJDXK010000094.1 GCA_022823305.1 Alphaproteobacteria bacterium | reverse complement strand
CTCTTCCTGGTCGGCTACGTCGGCATCGTCGACAACTGGACCGGCCAGGGCTACGAGCTGGACAGCATCGCGGCAGCCGTGATCGGCGGCGCCTCCCTGCGCGGCGGCAAGGGCAGCGTGATCGGCGCCCTGCTGGCGGCGCTGATCCTGGTCTCGCTCTTCAACATCGTGGTCATCCTGGGGCTCTCGATCGAGTTCCAGATGGTGGTGAAGGGCGCGCTGATCCTGCTGGCCGCGGCGGTCTACATCCGGCGCACCCGCGACTGAGGACCGCCGGAGCGACCGCCCGGCTTGGCCGAAATTCCGGCAATGCACTAACATTCAAGCTGGACCATTCGCCGGAGCAGGTCAGTGAACAGCACCAGTCTGCAGAACCAGACGACAGAATACTGGCAGGCGCTCGATCGCGCCCATCACGTTCATCCCTTCACCAACCACGCCGAGCTGGCGGCCAGGGGCGTGCGGGTCATCACCCGGGCGGAGGGCGCGTATCTGTGGGACAGCGACGGCAACCGGCTGCTCGACGGGCTGGCGGGCCTGTGGTCGGTCAATGTCGGGTACGGGCGAAAGGAGCTCGCGGAGGCGGCCTATCGCCAGCTCCTCGACCTGCCCTACTACAACACCTTCTTCCAGTCGACCAACCCGCCGGCGGTGGAGCTGGCCGCGAAGCTGGCGGAGCTCACGCCGGGGACCCTGAATCACGTCTTCTTCGCGAACTCCGGGTCGGAGGCCAACGATTCGGTCGTCAAGATCGTGCGCTACTACTGGAACCTGTGCGGCCGGCCCGACAAGAAGACCATCATCGGCCGGCGCTACGGCTACCACGGCGTCACGCTGGCGGCGGCAAGCCTCTCGGGGCTGGCCTTCATGCATCCCCAGGCCGACCTGCCGCTGCCGGGGTTCGAGCATGTCGAGGCGCCCTACTGGTTCGACCACGAGGGCGACATGGACCCGGACGAATTCGGCCTGCGCGCCGCCAGGGCGCTGGAGGACAGGATTCTGGAGCTCGGCCCCGACCGGGTCGCGGCCTTCATCGGCGAGCCGATCCAGGGCGCAGGCGGCGTGATCGTGCCGCCCGCGAGCTACTGGCCGGAGGTCCAGCGCATCTGCGCCGAGCACGACGTGCTGCTGATCGCGGACGAGGTGATCTGCGGCTTCGGGCGAACCGGCGCGTGGTTCGGCTGCGAGACGCTGGGCTTCACACCGGACCTGATGACCGTCGCCAAGGGCGTGAGCTCGAGCTACGTGCCGCTCTCGGCCGTCCTGCTCGGCGAGCGGGTCGCGGACGTGCTGACGTCGGCCGACGACGAGTTCGCGCACGGCTTCACCTATTCCGGCCACCCCGTCGCCTGCGCGGTGGCGCTGGAGAACATCCGCATCCTGCAGGACGAGGGCATCGTCGACACCGTCCGGCAGACGACCGGCCCCTACCTGCAGGCCCGCCTGCGGGAGCTGGCGGACCATCCGCTGGTGGGCGAGGCGCGCGGCGTCGGGATGATCGGCGCGCTCGAGCTCGTCGCGGACAAGGCCTCGCGCACGCGCTTCGACCCCGACCTGGGAGTCGGGGTCAGATGCCGCGATCGCTGCCTCGACCGGGGAGTCATCATTCGCGCGGTGCGCGACATCATGGTTCTCGCGCCGCCGCTGATCGTCACCGAAGCGGAGATCGACCGGATCGTCGAGACCGCGCGGAGCGCCCTCGATACGATAGCCGGGGAGCTGCAAGCGTCGGCCTGAGCGGCGACCGGCGGGCGCGGCTGAAGCCGACACTGATCGGGGAGGACGAGTCATGGCCTACGAAGGTGGATGCTACTGCGGCGCGCTGCGCTACCGGGCGGATGGGGAGCCGCTGCGCATCTTCCACTGCCACTGCACCATCTGCCGCCGGGTGCAGGCGGCGCCCGTGGTGACGTGGATCACCTTCCCGACCGCGGCGTGGTCCTGGACGAAGGGCACGCCGGCGGCGCTGAAATCCACGCCCGAGGCGACGCGGTATTTCTGCGGGACGTGCGGGACCCACCTCGCCTTCATCCTCGACGGCGCCGCGGAGCTCGACGTGACGGTGGGCAGCCTCGGCGATCCCGCGGCGGCCGAGCCGGGCTATCACATCTTCGCCGACACCCGGCTGCCGTGGCTCCGGCTCGCCGGCGACCTGCCCGCCTACGACGACTGGGGACCCGACGTCTGAGCCCGGGCCAGGGCGCCGGCGTGACCCGCGCGGCGGACGACAGGGCCGCGCAGGAACGGCCCCTCGCCGGTCAGGAGGATTTCGGGCCCCCGCTCCCTCTCACAGGCCGGCGTAGACCGCCTTTTCGTAGGCGGCATAGGTCGCCATGAAGCGCTCTTCGACGAAGGGCAGCGACTGGGTCATGATGACCGCGGCGATTCCCTTCGCCGGGTCGAGCCAGTAGTGGGTGTTGCACACGCCGGCCCAGCCCATCGAGCCGGCGCCGCGCCGGCCGGGAATCGCCTCCTCGTTGCGCATGAAGGCGAAGCTGTGGGTCACCCGCGTGCCGGGGAAGGGGTCGAAACTTGCCGTCACCGCCGGCGCGGTGGTGACCATCTTCTCGAAGGCCAACCCCTGCATGTGATCCGCCGTCATGTCTGCGACCGCCTGCTCCGACAGGATGCGCTCGCCGTCCAGCTCGCCGCCGCGCAGCACCATGCGGAGGAAGCGCAGATAGTCCGGCGCGGTCGAATAGAGGTTGTGGCCCATGCCGTACACTTCGGGCTGCGAGGGCGGGGCCAGCTCGAAGGGGGCAAAGGCGCCGTCCTCGCCGCGCGCCACCAATTCGCACAGGTTGGCGGTCATGGCGTCGTCGACTTCAAAGGCCGTGGTCGTCATGCCGAGCGGCTCGAAGATCTCCTCGCGGCAGAAGGCGTCGATGCGCCGCCCGTCCACCGCCTCGACCGCCTGGCCGAGCCAGTCGATGCCGATGCCGTAGCCCCAGCGCGCGCCCGGATCCGTCATCATCGGATAGAAGAGCGACGCCTTGAGGCCCGACAGAATGCTCGGATGGCCGGTCGCCTCCATGTAGCGGGTGACATCGCCGTTCCAGAACTCGTATTCGAAGCCGCAGGTGTGGGTCGCCAGATGGCGCAGGGTCGCCTGCACCCTCGGGGCGCGCATCACCGGCGTGTCGCCGTCGAAGCCGTCGAGCACCCGGACCTTCGCGAACTCCGGCAGGATGTCGGCGACCGGCGTGTCGAAACGCACCCTGCCCCGGTCGATCAGGATCATGGCGGCGACCGAGCCCACGGCCTTGGTCATCGAGAAGATGCGGAACACCGTGTCCTCGCCGGCCGCGCGGCCCGGCGCGGCCTCGCCGGCGGCGCCGCTGTAGCGGATTCCGCCTGCGTCCGCGACCATGCCCACGGCGAAGGGCACATCCTCCTGCGCGACTGCCCGTTCCAGAGCCTCGTTCATGCCTGACATGCTCTTTTCTCCTCCATGTCGTCGGTTGCCTCCCCGCGCAGGATCGAAGCCGATGGGCGGATGTTCTGCGGACAGCCCGCACCAGCGACGGCGCGGCGGGGATCAGGGAGCATCGGAGCCCGTGGCCAGCCGCTCGAGATACTGCCGGTGAAAGTGGTGCAGCGCGTGCTCCGACCACTCGTTGCGCGCCTCGTCGATGACATAGCGTCCCTGGCTGTAGCCGCGCTGCCGCAAGCCCCGCTGCACCGCCTCGCAGAGCCGGATGTCCTCGGGCCCCACGAACTCCGACGCCAGGCGGTCACGTGCGCGTTCCGCATCGCCGATCTCTCCCGGCATGCCGAGGCCGAAGAATTGCCGCACGGTGAGCGCGGGCTCGACCGGCGCGAAGCGCGACACGTAGAGCGAGGGCGGCCCCGGCAGGATCAGGATCGAGGTGTTCGGCCACACGAACCAGAACACGCCCTGCTGCACCGGCTCGTCCGGGCTCACGACGTAGGGTGTCTCGCCCGCCTCGTTCGATGCCGGCATGGACTGGCGGGACACGATGCCCTCCACCCTGATGTCGGTGCGCGATACGTCGAGGGTCTGCGAGAAGGTCGGATGCGCGTTCCGGCAGTGAAAGCACTCGAGAAAGTTGTCGACCGCGACCTTCCAGTTGGCCCGCACCTGCGGCGGTGTCAGGCTGCGCCCGCCGCGCGCCACCAGCTCGTCGTGCATCGGCAGACAGGCGCGGATGTCGTCCGCGAGCGTCGGCGCCTGCGCTGCCAGAGGCGGCACCGCGTCGTCGAGGTTGATGAACGCGAAGTCGAGGAGCCATTCGCACCGCACCTCGCTGAGGCAGATGGCGCCCTGCTCGAAGTGCGCCATCGACCGCGTGCCCCGCGCGTGCTGCAGCCGCCCGTCGAGGTCGTAGGTCCACGCGTGATAGGGGCAGACGAGCCGCTCCCTGCGGCCCTGCCCCTCGACCAGGGGATGGGCGCGGTGGGCGCAGGCGTTGTAGAAGGCGCGCACCTCGCCCCGGGCATTGCAGACCAGGAAGAGCTCCTGGTCGTGAATGCGGGTGGTGACGAACTTGCCCGGAGCGTCGAGCTCGCTGCGGTGCGCGGCGAACTGCCAGCTTCGATAGAAGATGGCCTCCTTCTCCGCCTCGAAGACGGCGGGGTCGACGTAGTAGCGGGCGGCGAGCGTGGGCGAGCGATCCGCCTCCGGATGCAGCGGCTGCTCGTCGAACAGGGGGGAGACGGGGGACGGGCTCATGCGGACCACCTCCTGAGGTTGCTCGGTCGCCATCGAATCACGATTCCGGGAAGCGAAACAACACCATTTCCCCAACGGCTGCGCAGCGTGCGCGCCGCTCGCGGCGCCCGGCGCCAGGCTCCCGCCGGGGCGCGTTCCCCGAGGCCGATTGCGCCGAATTCGCATTCCCAAACGCCCGTTCACGGCGTACCAATCCGACTCTCGGAGGAGGGCGGGAACCGCGCATGGATCGCAGGACGGAATTCGGAGCGCGTACGGACGGGGCGGCGATGCTCGGCGTCGAGCGATCGCTGCTCGGCAGGCGCTGGCGGGCGCGGCTCGCCGACTCCATGACCGGCCTGGCGCTGGCCCAGGCCATCGAGGTGCCGGAGCCGGTGGGGCGCGTGCTCGCAGCGCGCGGCGTCGCGGCCGACGACGCGCCCGACTACCTGGAGCCGACGCTGCGCCGGCTCCTGCCCGATCCGCTCCACCTGCGCGACATGGAGCGCGCGGTGGTCCGCCTCGCCGCGGCACTGGAGGCGGGCGAGACGATCGCGGTGTTCGGCGACTACGACGTGGACGGCGCGACCTCCGCCGCCCTGCTCAGCCGCTTCCTCGGGGCCCTCGGCGCGGCGCCCGTGATCTACATCCCCGACCGCCTGCGCGAGGGCTACGGCCCCAACGGCGCCGCCATGCGCCAGCTCGCGGCGCAGGACGTGAAGGTGGTCATCACCGTCGATTGCGGGATCAGCGCCTTCGACGCCCTGGAGGACGCCGCAGACGCCGGGCTCGACGTGATCGTGGTCGACCACCACCTGGCCGAGGCGCGGCTGCCGCGCGCCTGCGCCGTGATCGACCCCAACCGGCTCGACGACGAGAGCCCGCACACCCAGCTCGCCGCGGTGGGTGTGGCCTTCCTCCTCGTCGTCGGGCTCAACCGGCACCTGCGCGAGGCCGGCCGCTACGGCACGCGCGCCGAGCCCGACCTCCTGCAATGGCTCGACCTGGTGGCGCTCGGGACCGTCTGCGACGTGGTGCCGCTCACCGGCGTCAACCGCGCGCTGGTGCGCCAGGGGCTCACGGTGATGCGCCGGCGCCGCAACACCGGGCTCAGCGCGCTCGGCGACGTCGCAGGGCTGGAGGAGCCGCCGGGGGTCTATCACCTCGGCTTCATCCTCGGCCCCCGCGTCAACGCCGGCGGCCGGGTCGGCGAATCGAGCCTCGGCGCGCGGCTGCTGTCGACGGAGGACGAGGGCGAGGCGGCGGAGATCGCGCGCCGCCTCGATGCGCTCAACCGCGAGCGCCAGCAGATCGAGCAGGCGGTGCTGGAAGCGGCGATCGAGCAGGTCGAGAGCGCGCCCGAGGGTGCGCGCGCGAACGCCCCTCTCGTCCTCGCCCACGACGAGCGCTGGCACGCCGGCGTGATCGGCATCGTCGCGAGCCGGCTGCGCGAGCGCTACGGCTGCCCGGCGGTGGTCGTCGCCTGGGAGGACGGCGTCGGCAAGGCCTCCTGCCGCTCGGTGCCCGGCGTGGACATCGGCGCGGCGATCACCGCGGCGCGCCAGGCGGGGCACCTGGTCAACGGCGGCGGCCATCCCATGGCGGCGGGCTTCACGGTGGAGCGGGATCGGCTGGAGGCGCTGACGGCCTTCCTGCACGAGCGGCTCGCCGCCGCGGTGGACGCGCAGGCCGGCGCGCCCGGCCTCGGTCTCGACGGCGCGCTCGGCGTCGAGGGCGCGACCGCGGACCTGCTGGAGATGCTGGAGGCGGCGGGCCCCTACGGCGCCGGCAACCCGGAGCCGCGCTTCGCCATCGCCGGCGCTCGGCTGCTGCGCGCCGACATCGTCGGGCGCGGCCACGTGCGCTGCCAGCTCGCGGGGCGCTCCGGCAAGCGGCTCAAGGGCATCGCCTTCCGCGCCGCCGACAACGCGCTCGGCCACGCGCTGCTCGCGGGCACGGGCGCGGCCTTTCACCTGGCGGGCCGGCTCCGCCTCGACCGCCGGCGCGGCACGCGCGCGGTGGAGCTGCACATCGACGACGGCGCCATCGCGCCAGAGGCTTCGGAAGGCGGCGACGGGTAGCCGCCTGCGGGCCGCCGCCTGCGCGCCCGTATCGCCCCCGATTGCCCTTGATTCTGCGGCGCCCGGCCCGCTACATAGCGCGGCCCACCGCGCGACATGTGGCGCGGCCTGCGGCGTGACCCCTTCGTCTAGAGGTTAGGACACCACTCTTTCAAGGTGGAGACACGGGTTCGATTCCCGTAGGGGTCACCACCCGTCATCCGTCCTGGCAACACGGCAATCCTCCTGCAATCATGTTGACTAGTGTCGGTCGACACTATACACACGGAATGTGATCAGGACGTTTCGGCATCGCGGCTTGAAGGAGCTTTGCGAGCAGGGCCGTTCATCGAAGGTGACGCAGCAGCACGTCGGCAAGCTCCTGCGCATCCTGACCGCCCTGGACCAGAGCAGCGGGCCCGAGGGAATGGACATTCCGGGCTTTCGGCTCCATCCGCTCAGGGGCCGCCTGCAGGGGCACTGGGCGGTCTCCGTCTCCGCCAACTGGCGGGTGACGTTTCGCTTCGAAGACGGGCACGCCGCGGATGTCGACTACCTGGACTACCACTAGGAGAGACTGCGATGGCCATGAAGAACCCCGTGCATCCCGGCGCCATCGTTCGCGAGGACTGCCTGAAGCCCCTGGGTCTCAGCGTCACCGAGGGCGCGAGGCGGCTCGGCGTCGGGCGCCAGACGCTCTCCAACCTGGTGAACGAGAAGGCCGCCGTCTCCATCGAGATGGCCTATCGCCTGTCGAAGGCCTTCGGCTCGACGCCCGAAACGTGGCTCGGCATGCAGCTGGCCCACGACCTCGCGCGCTCCCGCCACCTCGAGCGGACCATCAAGGTCGAGCGAATCGCCGCCGCATAGGGCGGCGCGCCGATTCACGCCGCAGGGATCGGCGCCCTCAGCTCCTCGTCCCGTCGCGCCCCGCCCGCGCGGCGATCAGGCCGAGCCAGGCGTCGCCGACGCGCCAGCAGAAGTCGTGGCTGGCGTGGTGGTGGAGCCGGAGCTGGTGCGGCAGGGCGTCGGGCAGCGTGGGGTAGTGGGTCGGCACGATCTCCTCGGAGCCCGCGACCCATGAGGTCATCATCGCCGGCGTCACCTCGAAGTGGGGCTGGAAGGAGTAGGTCGCGGCGCCCATGCGGAAGGCCTGGTTCGGCACCTGCTCGCCCACCATCAGCCGCATCGCGCCCTCGGGAATGTCGAAGGTCTGGCTGTGGAACTGGGCGAGGTGCAGCGGGTCGGCGAAGGGCTGGCCGAGCACCGGGTCGGCCGCCGCGGCCCGGGTCAGCCTGAGCGGCACGAAGCCCACCTCCGGCACGCCGAGATCGTAGCAGCGCCCGCCGAAGGCCCGCGCCACGATCTGCGAGCCGAGGCAGATGCCGAGCACCGGCTTTCCGGCCTCCGTGAAGCGCCGCACCAGCGCGGCTGCGTCCTCGAGCCAGGGGTGTTCCTCCACGTGGCCCGCGTGCATCGCGCCCCCCATCAGGAGGAAGCCGTCGTAGCCCGCGTCGTCCTCGGGGATGCGGTGGCTCGCGTCGAGGTGCGGCATGCAGGGCACGAGCGCCGCGCCGCGCCGCGCCACGGGCTCCTCCAGGTAGCCGGGGCCCGAATCCTTGTGGTTCTGCAGCAGGAGGATGCGCACGGCGGCTCAGCCTTCGGCCCAGAAGCGCTTGAAGCTCTCGGGCGTGACCGCGGGGTCGCGGCAGAAGTCGATGATCGCCTGCTCCTTCGCGGTAATCGCCGCCGCCGCCTCCAGGATCGCCGGCACCTGCTCGGGCGGCACGGCGACGGCGCCGTTGGCGTCGGCGTGGATGAGGGTGTCGCTGCGGGCGTAGAGCCCGGCGACGTTGACCTCGCAGTCGAAGTCGACGCGGTGATAGTCGGCGCGGTTGGGCGCGAGCCCGCCGTAGAGCGCCTGGAAGCCCTCGGCCATGCCGGCCACGTCGCGCACCGCGCCGTTGGTGATGAGGCCGATGCAGCCGAGCGCGCTGTGCATGAAGCTCATGACCTCGCCGAAGAGCGCGTTGGTGGCGGCGTGCGGGGTGTCGCCGTCCTGCACCAGGACGATGCGGGGGCCGGGCCCGGCGGAGACGTAGTCGAACCAGGCGAGGTCCTGCGCGCGCGCCTCGGCCGCGTCGAGGCCGCCGGGCTCCTGCGTGCGGTAGAGCGTGGTGCGGGCGAAGCCCACCATGGGCGGCAGCGCCGGCCTGGCGCACTGGAGCATCCCCTTGGTCGAGCGCCGCGCCGCCTCCGGCGCCACAGCGAGCAGCGCGTTGCAGACGGTCGGCGTGTCGTAGCGGCCGAGTGCGGCAAGGTCGATGTCGTGAGCGGTCATGTGGTCCCTCCCCCGCCCTCTCTTAGCCGCCGCACCGCCCGCTGACAACGTGCGCCCTTGCGTGCGGCGGGCGCCGCCGCCACCATCGCGAAAAGGGAGGGACGCTGCGCATGAGCATCAGGATCGAGTGCATCCTCGACTGCGGGAACCATCTGGGCGAGGGCCCGGTGTGGGACGTCGACGAAGGCCGGCTCTACTGGGTGGACGGCACCGGGCGGCGCGTCGGCAAGCCCGAGCTCTGGCGCATGGACCCGAAGAGCGGCAAGGTCGAGAACTGGACGCTTGGCGGGCACGACGTGGGCGCCATGGCGCTGCGCGCCGGCGGCGGCGCGGTGATGGCGCTCGACGACGGCTTCTACTTCTTCGACTACGACAAGGCGGAGATGGAGCTGATCGCGAAGGTCGACGCCGAGCAGCCCCGCACCCGGCTCAACGACGGCAAGTGCGACCGGCGCGGGCGCTTCTTCGCCGGCGGCATGGACGACAAGGAGGAGCTCACCATCTGCGGCCTGTGGCGGCTCGACCCCGACCTCAGCGTCACCAGGGTGGACGGCGGCATCATCTGCACCAACGGGCCCTGCTGGAGCCCGGACGACAGGACCTTCTACCTCGCCGACAGCTTCCAGGAGGAGTTCTGGGCCTACGACTACGACATCGAGACGGGCACGCTCTCCAACAAGCGCGTCTTCGCGTCGACGAAGGACGACGCGGGCGTCGCCGACGGCTCCACCGTGGACGAGGAGGGGTATCTCTGGAACGCCCAGGTGATCGGCGGCGAGCTGGTGCGCTACACGCCCGACGGGCAGGTGGAGCGGCGCATCGGCATGCCGGTGAAGAACGTCACCAGCGTGATGTTCGGCGGCGACGACCTCGACGTGCTCTACGTCACCTCCATGGCGCGCGTGCAGCACCCGGCGGTGCACGACATGTTCGCGGTGGAGGCGAAGCCGCAGTTCCTCGCCGGCGGCCTCTTCGCGGTCACCGGGCTCGGCATCCGCGGCATCCCCGAGCCCCGCTTCGCCGGGTGAGGTGCCTGGCCATGAACACCCCCAGGAGCGCAGACGAGCGGGCAGCGACGCGGAAGCGGACCTACGACCTCGACGACCTGCTGAGCCGTGTGACGGCCGATAATCTCCACCCCGAGCAGGACTTCGGCGAGCCTCGGGGCGGCGAGATGTGGTGGAGAGACGATACGTCCGGGACAGAGGACCCGTCGCCCGGCTCGCCGTCCCGCCGCTAGCGCACGATCCGGCCTTACGGGGTCACGTCGGCTCGAACGCCCCCACCTCCCCCTGTCCCCCTCCTCCCGGGAGGAGGGAGAACGATGGCGGCGCCGCCTGCTCTCCCTCTCCTCCCCCGGGGGAGGAGAGGGCCGGGGTGAGGTGGGGGCGTGCCGGGCCGCACTGCATGCAGACAGGGGCACGTGCGGCAACCGGGTGTGACTCCGTCCGGTCGGATGTTGCTTCAGCCCGGCCGAAACGGTCAGACGGACGGCGCGCCTCAGGTCTTGCGGATGAAGTTGTCGGCGTAGGACTTGGGGCGCACGGTGCGCGTCTGCGGCTCGTCCACCACGTAGGCGAAGCCCTTGCGTCTGGCGTAGGCCACCGCCTGCTCCCTGCTCTCGAAGCTGAGCCTCACCTGCTGCGTGGTGTCGTCGGAGCCGGTCCAGCCCATCAGGCTGTCCACCGCACGTTGGCCGCGGGGGCTCGGCTCCAGCACCCAGCGGCCGATCTTGGCGCGGCCCGACTGGGTCGCCGTCTTGGCCGGCCTGTAGATGCGCACCTCCATCGCCCGGCCTCATAGCGCGGCCGCGCTGCGGCGGCAAGCCTGCGCCTCTCACTCGTGGTCCCGGCCGGGCGCGGCGCAGGCTGCGAGGCCGGCGAGCAGGGCCGCGAGCACCGCCCAGCCCTGCCAGGCACCCATCGTGACGAGCGTGAGCGCGGAGAGCGCGAGCCACAGCAGCGGAGCGACGCCGAGCAGGGCCGTCCACGGGCTGCGTCTGCCGAGTGCGAGCAGGGCGAGGGTGGCGAGCGCGGTCGGGTCGGGCGCAAGGGCGAAGACCTCCGCCTCGCGCCAGGGCCGCCCGTCGAGAGGTGCGAGCAGCGGCCAGCCGAGAAGCGCCACGGCGAGAAGCCCGACGCCGGCCCGGGCCCGCCAGCCGCGCGCGCCGAAGCCCGGCCGGCCGGTGAGCCCGAGCGCCGCCAGCAGCGCGGCCTCGGCATGGAAGCCCCAGGCGAGCGTCGGCGCGCCCCAGTTGACCGAGCCGTAGCGCAAGGCCACGAACTGCCACCCGGCCCAGAGCCAGGCTGCGCCGAGGACCGGGCCCAGCCACCGCGCCGAGGGCCGGCGGCCCGACAGCAGGCAGAGCACGAGCGCCGCCCCTGCCGCCAGCAGCAGCGGCTGGGCCGGCCAGGCCGACTCGTTCTCCAGCGCGAAGAGGCGCCAGTAGACCTGCGGCTCGAAGGGCAGCAGGTCCTCCAGCGCCCAGGACCCCGCCATGGCGGGCTTCTATGCCCTCTCCGCGTCGCGCGAGCCTGCCGGCCCGAAGGGCACGGCCGCCCTACAGGTCGCGCACGTGCGCCGCCATTCGCGCGCGCATGGCGGCGTCGGGCACGGGCCCGAAGGCGGCGGACTTGTTCTCGCGCAGGTGGTCGACCCGCCGGGTCGCGGGGATGGCGGCCGTGACCGCCGGGTGCGAGAGGATGAACTTGAGCAGGAACTGCGGCCAGGTGGAGACCCCGATTTCCTGCGCCCAGCCGGGCATCGGCTCGCCCGCGAGCCGGTCGGGCAGGCGGCCGCGCTGGAAGGGCCGGTTGCAGATGACCGCGATCCCGCGCTCCTGCGCGAGCGGCAGCAGGCGCCGCTCCACCTCCCGGTCGACGATGTTGTAGGTGAGCTGGACGAAGTCGGGCGGCCGGCGCCGCATCACCTCCTCGAGCGCCTCGTGCCGGCGCCCGTGCGAGGTGGTGACGCCGGTATGGCGCAGCCGGCCGGCCTCCTTCATGGCGGCGAGGGTGTCGAGGTTCGCCTCCCAGTCGATCAGGTTGTGGACCTGCAGCAGGTCGAAGCGCCCGACGCCCCAGCGCCGGGCCGTCTCCGCGATCTGCGCCGGGCCATCCGCCGCGTCGGTCCAGACCTTGTCGGCGGAGAAGAGGCCTTGCGGATGCCCCAGCGTCGCCAGCGCGTCGCCGATCACCGCCTGCGAGGAGCCGTACATGGGCGAGGAATCGACGATGCCCCCGCCCTCCTCGAAGAAGGCGGCCATGACGGCGCGGCATTCCGCGCGCAGCAGCGGATCGTCGCCCACGTTGAAGGTGATCCAGCTTCCGATGCCGACCGCAGGCACCCGCTCCCCGCTCGCCGGGACGGGCCGGGAGAGAGGCTCCGCGGCCGAGGTGCCGAGCGCCGGCGCCACGAGCCCCGGCGCCACCAGCGCGGCGCCCGCTCCCGCCAGCACGGCACGGCGTGTCACGCGCATGAGCGGACCTTTCCCCTCGCTGCCCCGTGCAAGACTAGGCTTCGCATTCGCGGCCAACAAGGCGCACCGGCCACGGCGGGCCGGGCGCCTTGACCCCGTGCGCGTGCGCGGCGCAGGGTCGGCGTCGGTCCGGGACGTGCGAGACGGGAGGAACCCGATGACGGCACCGCTCTTTCACATGGCCGCCGGCGCGCCGACGCCGGTCGCGCCCTTCAGCCACGCGGTCGAGGCGGAGGGCTGGGTGTTCGTCACCGGCCAGATGCCCAACGACCCGAAGGACGAGGCAGCACCCCTGCCCGCCGGCATCGAGGGCCAGACCCGGAACGTCATGGCCAACCTGCAGACCGTGCTCGCGTCGGTCGGCCTCGGCCTCGAGCACGTCCTCGTGGCGCGGGTCTACCTTACGCACTTCAAGGAAGATTACGCGGCGATGAACGCGGTCTACGAGACCTATTTCGATCCCGCCCGGCGCCCGGCGCGCACCTGCGTCGGCGTCACCGGGCTCGCGCTCGATGCCCGCGTCGAGATCGACCTGCTGGCCCGCCGCCCCTGAGGGCGCGGCGCGGGTGGCGCCTACGCCGCGGCGCTGGGGCGCTCGGCCACCTCGGCGAACCAGCGGGCGACGTTGGCGCAGTCCTCGGGGATCTTGATCTCCGCGCGCCTGGCGAAGTCGATCGTGATGTAGCCCGTGATGTCGGCGATGGAGAACCTGTCGCCGGCGAGATGGCTGCTGTCGGCGAGCTGGCGGTCGATCTTGCCGAAGAAGCGCCCCATGGACTGCCTGCCGCGCTCGGCCAGCGCCGGGATCTGGGGCACCCCGCCCGTCACGCCGGCGACGCCGCGGCCCTCGAACATCGGCGCGCTGTTGCGCACCGCGTCGACCGCCGCGAGATAGCCCTCGAGCTCCGCCCGGCGGTTCCACATCTCGACGATCGCCTTCTCCCTGGCGTCGCGCCCCATCAGGTTGGGCTCGGGATGGGTCTCCTCCAGGTAGCGGCAGATGGCGACCGTCTCGCCCAGGCTGGTGCCGTCGTCGAGCACCAGCGTGGGCACCATGCAGTTGGGGTTCACGGCGCGGTACTCGTCCGTGAACTGCTGGCGCTCGCGGGTGTTGATCTGCACCGAGGGGATCTCGATCCCCTTCTCGGCAATGAACATGCGCACCCGGCGGGGGCCCGGCGCAAGCGAGAAATCGTAGAGCTTCATGTCTGGGAGTCTCCCTGGAATGTCGCCGCGCCTCAGAGCGTGCGCCAGTCGACGGACTGCTCGTAGGTGTGTGCCGCGCGGTAGATCGTCGCCTCGTCGAAGTGCCGCCCCACCAGCATCAGCCCCACCGGCAGGCCCTCGCTGAGGCCGCAAGGGACGGTGAGCGCCGGGTGGCCGGTGGCGTCGAAGACGGCGGTGTTGGCAAACATCTCGTGCGCGCGCTGGATGACCAGCCCGATGGGCGCGTCTGGCGGCGGAATGGGCGTCGCGGTGATCGGCAGCGTCGGCATCGCGATCACGTCGCACTCGCCGAGCGCGCGGTCGTAGGCCGCGCGGATGCGGCGCGAGATGTTCTGGGCCTTGGCGTAGTGGTGGCCGCCGTACTGGTTCAGCATGTACTGGCCCAGCAGGATCACATACTTGAGCGAGTGCGAGAGCTCGTCCGCGCGCTCGCGCCACGAGGCGTAGCGGTCGAGCAGGCTGGTGACATAGAGGCCCTTCCAGTTGGTGCCGAAGCCGTTGCCGTTCATCATGAAGTCGACCGTGCCCTCGACCCCGATGGGGGTCCAGACGGCGACGCCGACCAGGTGCTCCGGGATGCTGATCTCGCGCACGGTGGCGCCGAGCGCCTCGTACTGCGCGACCGCGGCGCGCACGCGCTCGTCCACGCCGGGCTCGGAGTTGGGGTGGCCGTAGCCCTCCTTGAGCACGCCGATGGTCATGCCGTCCGCGCCGTGTTCGAGCGCGCTCGCGTAGTCGAGGGTCTCCGGCACCCCGATCTGGCGCGGGTCCATCCCGTCGGCGCCGGCGATGACCTCGAGCAGCAGCGCGTTGTTGGCGACGGTGTCGGTCATGGGGCCGGCGTGGTCCACCGTCATCTCGATGGGCATGACGCCCGAGTAGGGCACGAGGCCATGCGTGGGCTTGAGCCCGACGATGCCGCACATCGCGGCCGGGATGCGGATGGAGCCGGCCTGGTCGCAGCCGATCGCCATCTCCACGTCGCCGGCCGCGACCACCGCGCCGGAGCCCGAGGACGAGCCGCCGGTGGTGTAGCCCCGCTTCCACGGGTTGTGCACCGGAAGCCCGGTCGAGTTGGTGTGGCTGCCGCCGGAGAAGCAGAGGTACTCGCACGCGGTCTTGCCGGCGATCTCGCCGCCCGCATCGAGGATGCGGCTCACGATGGTGGCGTCCACGTCGGGCACGTAGCCTTCCAGCACCGAGGCGCCGTTCATCATCGGCACGCCGGCGACGCAGAGGTTGTCCTTGATCGCGACCCGCTTGCCGGCGAGCTTGCCGTCCGCAGCGCCCTTGATCTCGCACTTCCAGTACCAGGCGTTGTGCGGGTTCTCCCCGTCCGCGGGCGCGCGGCCGGGAACGCGCGGCCAGGTCACCGGCGGCAGCTCGTCGGCCATGGAATCGACGGTGTCGTAGCCGTCGAGGAGTGGCTGCATCGCGGCGATGTACTGCGCGGCCTCGTCCTCGCCGAGGCGCATGCCGAGCTGCGCGCCAACCTCGACGATCTGCTCGGTGCTGGGAACTCTGACGGTCATGGCGGCCCTCCCCTCGCGGCCCCCCGACCGGCGCAGGGGCTCCGCGGCGCGCACACTCTCGCACGCCTCCTGCCGTCGCGCCAAGATCGGGCGAGGCTCAGGAGCCGGTGCGGGGCGGCCCCTTCCCGGTGAGCGCGCGCACCACGCCGCGCAGGGTCTGCACGTCCTGGCGGGTGAGCGATATGCGCTCGAACATGGCGCGCATGTTGAGCACCATGCGGGGCCGCATCTCGGGCGTGGGGTAGAAGCCACGCGCATCGAGCGCGCCTTCGAGGTGCTCGAAGAAGTGCAGGATCTCGCCCTTGGTGGCGGGCCGCGCGCTCCCCGCAGGCTCCGGCGGCGGCGCTTCCTCCGGCGCGGGCCCCGAGAGGCGCCACTCGTAGGCCATGATGAGCACCGCCTGCGCCAGGTTGAGCGAGGCGAAGGCCGGATTCAGCGGGATCTGCACGATGGCGTCGGCCAGCACCAGCTCCTCGTTCTTGAGGCCGGCCTTCTCCGGCCCGAAGAGGAGGCCGAGGCGCGCGCCCCGCCCTGCGCCCGCGCGCATCGCCGCGATGCCTGCGCGCGGCGCCAGCACGGGCTTCAGCATCTCACGCGGGCGCGCGGTGGTGGCGTGGACTAGGCTGAGGTCGCCCACGGCCTCGGCCACCGAGCCACAGACGCGGGCCGCGCTCAGCACCGCATCGGCGCCGGAGGCCGCGCCCAGCGCCTTGACGTTGGGCCAGCCGTCGCGCGGCTGCACCAGGCGCAGGTCGGCGAGGCCGCAGTTGAGCATGGCGCGCGCCGCCGTGCCGATGTTCTCGCCGAGCTGGGGACGGACGAGGATGACCGCCGGGGCGCCCGCGTCCACATGGGCCGCCGCGCAGGCCTTGCGCCGCCCGCTCCCCGCCACGGCTCAGCTCGCGATGACGTGCGCGGGGCGCCGGCCGCTCAGCGCACGCGGCGCCACCGCGTCCCCTCCGCGCTGTCTTCGAGGACGACGCCCTCGTCCTTCAACTCGTCACGGATGCGGTCGGCTTCTGCATAGTTACGCTCGGCCCGTGCAGCCTCACGGGCGTCCTTCAGTGCCTCGATCTCGGCATCGCTCATGCCGCTTTCGCTGCCTTCGCCGCGGAACCAGGCGTGCGGGTCGGCCTGTAACAGGCCGAGCAGGGCGCCGGAGCCGCGCAGCGTGGCCGCCAACCGCTCTCGTGTCGACGTGTCGTGGGCCGTGTTGATCTCACGCGCCAAGCGAGAGAGCGCCCTGAGCGCACGCGGCGTGTTGAGGTCGTCGCAGAGCGCGGCCTCGACCTCGGGATCGACGCTGTTCTTCGCCGCCCCATCCGTCGGTCCGACGTTGCGCAGCGCCGTGTAGAGCTTGTCAACGTTAAGGTGCGCCATCTCAAGCCCGCTCGCCGTCCAGTCCAGAGGCTTGCGGTAATGCGTGCTCAGCAGCACCAGGCGGATGACCTCGCCGGGCGTCCCGGCCAGCGCGTCGCGGATGGTGATGAAGTTGCCGAGCGACTTCGACATCTTCTCGCCGTCGACGGTGAGCACGCCGTTGTGCACCCAGTGGCGGGCGAAGGGCCGGGCGCAGGCGCACTCGCTCTGCGCGATCTCGTTCTCGTGGTGGGGGAAGATCAGGTCCATGCCGCCGCCGTGGATGTCCAGCGTCTCGCCCAGGTAGGCGCGGCTCATGGCCGAGCACTCGATGTGCCAGCCGGGCCGGCCCCGGCCCCAGGGGCTCTCCCACCCCGGCAGGGAGGCATCGCTCGGCTTCCACAGCACGAAGTCGGCGGGGTCGCGCTTGTAGGGCGCCACCTCGACCCGCGCGCCCGCGATCATCTCCTCGCGGTTGCGGCCGGAGAGCGCGCCGTAGCGGGGCGCGGAGGGCACGTGGAAGAGCACGTGGCCTTCCGCCTCGTAGGCGTGGCCGGCGGCGATCAGCGTCTCGATCAGCGCACGCATCCCGGCGATGTGCGCGGTCGCGCGCGGCTCGGCGTCGGGCGGCAGCGCGCCGAGCGCGGCGATGTCCTCGTGGAAGGCCTTCGTGGTGCGCGCGGTGATGGACTCGATGGGCTCGCCGCTCCGGCGCGAGGCCTCGTTGATCTTGTCGTCGATGTCCGTGATGTTGCGCACGTAGGTGACGGAGGGATAGAGCCGCTTCAGCAGCCGGTAGAGCACGTCGAACACCACCACCGGCCGGGCGTTGCCGATGTGGGCGAGGTCGTAGACCGTGGGCCCGCAGACGTACATGCCGACGTGGCCCGCGCGCACCGGCTCCAGCGCCTCGCGCCGCTTCGTCAGCGTGTTGTGCAGCACGAGCGCCATCGCTCAGCCGGCCCCGCGGTAGCGGTTGGTGATGGGGTAGCGGCGGTCCTTGCCAAAGGAGCGCAGCGTGAGCTTGATGCCGGGCGGCGCCTGGCGGCGCTTGTACTCGGCGATGTCGAGCATGCGCCAGATGCGCTCCACGGTCTCCGCCGCGTGGCCGCGCGCCGTGATCTCCGCGCTCGAGCGCTCCTCCTCCACCAGCCCGCTCAGCACGTCGTCGAGCACCTCGTAGGGGGGCAGCGTGTCCTGGTCGGTCTGGTCGGGGCGAAGCTCGGC
The DNA here is from genome assembly GCA_022823305.1 of Alphaproteobacteria bacterium. Classification (GTDB taxonomy): domain Bacteria; phylum Pseudomonadota; class Alphaproteobacteria; order UBA828; family UBA828; genus WTGU01. The sequence goes on along the minus strand of JAJDXK010000094.1, from coordinate 4,311 downwards.
GCTGGGCGGCTTGGCGATGATCGCCTCCGGGATCACCCGGCCCTTGGGCCCCTTGAGCCCCTCCCTCCAGTTCGCGTTGCGCCAGCGCGCCAGCGCGAACACCGCGGTCTTGTAGACGTCCTTCAGCACCGAGTAGCCGCCGCACATGTCGCCGTAGAGCGTGGCGTAGCCCACCGACATCTCCGACTTGTTGCCGGTGGTGAGCACCATGTGGCCGAGCTTGTTGCTGAGCGCCATCAGGATGACGCCGCGCACCCGGGCCTGGATGTTCTCCTCGGTCTCGTCCGCGGCGCGGCCGGCGAAGATCGGCGCCAGCATCGCGTCCATGGCGTCCACCGCCGGCTCGATCGCCACCGTCTCGTGGCGGACGCCGAGCAGGCGGGCGCACGCCGCCGCGTCGTCGAGGGAGGACTGCGCCGTGTAGCGGGACGGCATGGCGACGCAGAAGACCCGCTCCGGCCCCAGCGCATCGACGGCGACGGCGGCGGTGAGCGCCGAATCGATGCCGCCGGAAAGCCCGATCAGCACGCCGGGAAAGCCGTTCTTGCCCACGTAGTCGGCGAGCGCCAGGGTCATGGCGCGCCAGTTCGCCTCGAGGCCCTCGGGCAGCGCCGCGCGCGGGCCCGGCGCGCAGGTCCAGCCCTCCGCCCCGCGCGACCAGCGGGTCGTCAGCACCGCCTCCTCGAAGGCCGGCGCCTGGGCGCACAGGGCGTTGTCGGCGCCGAGCACGAAGGAGGCGCCGTCGAAGACCAGCTCGTCCTGCCCGCCCACCTGGTTCACGTAGACCAGCGGCAGGCCGGTCTCGCCGATGCGCGCCACGGCGAGGTTGAGGCGGGCGTCGCCCTTGTCGCTCTCGAAGGGCGAGCCGTTGATGGCGATCATGATCTCGGCGCCCGATTCCGCGAGGCACTCGGCGACCTCGGGGAACCACATGTCCTCGCAGACCATGGCGCCGAGGCGGACGCCGCGGAAGGGGACCGGCCCCGGCAGGCCGGGGCGGGCGAAGACCCGCACCTCGTCGAACACGCCGTAGTTGGGCAGCTCGTACTTGTAGCGCCGCGCCGCCACCTGGCCGCCCTCCAGCAGGAGCAGGGCGTTGTAGAGCTTGCCGTCCTCGGTCCACGGGGCGCCCACGAGCAGCGCCGGGCCGCCGTCGGCGGTCGCCGCCGCGAGCGCCTCGACCGTGGCCTGCGCCTGCTCCTGGAACACCGGCTTCAGCACCAGGTCCTCGGGCGGGTAGCCGGTCACGACGAGCTCGGTGCAGACGACGAGGTCCGCGCCTTGCGCCGCGGCCTCGTCGCGGGCGCGCAGGATCAGCGCCCTGTTGCCCTCCAGGTCCCCCACGGTGGGGTTGAGCTGGGCCAGCGCGATGGCGAGCGTCTCGGTCATGGCCGCTTGGTTATATACGAAGGAGCCGGCGATTGCCGGCCCCGGCTACAGGCTCTTCTCCGGCGCGCCCTGGCGTGCGCGGAGCGCCTCGCCCTCGCCGTTGCGCAGCAGGAACTCGCGGCCGAGCTTGACCCGCGCGGTGCCGTCGTAGTCGACGACGTCCGCCGTAGCGAAGGTCTCGGACCAGTTCTCGGGCAGGAAGGAGCCCGTGCCCACCACGTCGATCGGCGCGTTGACGCTGGCCATGACCCTGCACTTGGCCGGGCTGAAGCCCGAGCTCGCGACGATCTTGACCGCATCGAAGCCGGCCTCGTCGAGCGCCGCCCGCAGGTGAAAGAGCGCCGCCGCGCTGACGCCGGTGCCGTGCAGCCAGCGCAGTTCCGCCTCGGTGCGGTATTCCCGCACCGCGCTGGGGCTGTGGCGCTCCAGCACGGCGTAGGAGCGGGCCATGTCCAGCCCCTCGACGTAGCGGCTGCCGTGGGTATCGAGGCGGAAGCTGAGCTCGCCCTGCCCGGCAAGCTCGGGGAAACGCCGGCAGACGGCGAGCGCATCGGTGATCTCGTGGCCGTAGTAGTCGACCAGCACGGTCATCGGCTCGCCCGCGTAGAGCTCGTGGTACATCTCCGCGGCGCGGACCGTGGAGCCGGCGTAGCCGATGAACGCATGCGGCATGGTGCCGTAGCCGCGCTGGTTGCCGAAGTAGTGCGCGGTGGCGTCGGTCGCGTTGCCGATGAAGCCGACGGCATCGCACTCCCGCTGCGCCGCGCGCGAGCCCACGCTCGCGGCGTAGGCCATCATCTCCGCCATCTCCAGCCCTGCGCAGTGGCGCGCGTCCATGGCGAGGAAGGCGACCTTCGGCAGGCTGCGGGCCATGGCGTAGGCGTTGTAGGCGGCCACGCAGGTCGCGCCCAGGCGCTGCAGGTAGAGCGTCTCCAGGTCGACCAGGTGGCGGAAGGAGCCGGAGAGGTACACCAGCGGCTCGCCGGCGCCGACCCAGGCGCCCTCCTCGAACTGGCAGTCGATGTCGAAGGACGTGTCGCGTTCGGCCGCCATCGCCTCCAGCCACTCGATCATCAGGCGCGGCGCGAAGCAGACCGGGCGCCGGAGAAAGAGCGCGTAGGTGACCCGGGCGTCGCCGAAGCGGGCGATCGCCTCGCGCGTGCGCGCGAAGTAGCGGTCGGTGTAGCGGGCGACCTCCCGCTCGTCGGGGCCGGTTTGGGGCGACATCGCGACCCGGCCGGGCTGGGCTAACCGTGCAGCGCCCGCGGCTGCGCGGTGACCGCCCGCTCCTCCCTCAGGTGCTCGGCGATGAGGAAGGCGAGCTCGAGCGCCTGCGAGGCGTTGAGCCGGGGGTCGCAGTGGGTGTGATAGCGGGCGGAAAGGTCCTCCTCGGTGATCGCCTGGGCGCCGCCGAGGCACTCGGTCACGTCCTGGCCGGTCATCTCGAAGTGGACGCCGCCGGGGTGCGTGCCCTCCGCCCGGTGCGCCGCAAAGAAGCCGCGCACCTCCGCCAGCACCTGGTCGAAGACGCGGGTCTTGTAGCCGTTGGACGACTTGACGGTGTTGCCGTGCATGGGATCGCAGGCCCACACCACGCGGCGGCCCTCGCGCTTCACGGCGCGCACGAGCGCGGGCAGCCTGGCCTCGACCTTGTCGTGCCCCATGCGCGAGATCACCGTGAGCCGGCCCGCTTCGTTCTGCGGGTTCAGCCTGTCGATGAGGGCAAGCAGGTCGTCCGCCTCCAGGCTCGGGCCCGCCTTGATGCCGAGGGGATTGCCGACGCCGCTCAGGAAGTCGACGTGGGCGCCGTCCGCCTGGCGCGTGCGGTCGCCGATCCAGAGCATGTGCGCCGAGCAGTCGTACCAGCCGCCGGTGGTCGAATCGACACGGGTCAGCGCCTGCTCGTACTCCAGGATCAGGGCCTCGTGGGAGGTGTAGAACTCGGTCTCGCGGATCTGCGGCGAGGTCTCCTCGGTCAGCCCGCAGGCGGCCATGAAGTCGAGGGTGTCGCCGATCTGGTTGGCCAGCGCCTCGTAGCGCGCGCCCTGGGTGCTCTGGGCGACGAAGCCGAGGTTCCAGCGGTGCACCGCGTGGAGGTCGGCATAGCCGCCCTGGGCCAGCGCGCGCAGCAGGTTGAGCGTCGACGCCGACTGGCCGTAGGCGCGGAGCAGGCGCTGCGGCTCCGGCGTCCGCGACTCCGTGTCGAAGGCCATGCCGTTGACCATGTCGCCGCGGTAGGCGGGCAGCGTCACCTCGCCCACGGTCTCGGTATCGGACGAGCGGGGCTTGGCGAACTGGCCCGCGAGGCGCCCGACCTTGACCACCGGGAGCTTCGCGCCGTAGGTCAGCACCACCGCCATCTGCAGCAGCACGCGGAAGGTGTCGCGAACGGTGTCGGGGTGGAACTCGGCGAAGCTCTCGGCGCAGTCGCCGCCCTGCAGCAGGAACGCCTCCCCCTCCGAGACCCGCGCCAGGCGCTCGCGCAGCCTGCGTGCCTCGCCGGCGAAGACCAGCGGCGGCGAGGACCTGAGGCGCTCCTCGGCCGCGGCGAGCGCGGCCGCGTCGGGCCACGCCGGCTGCTGCCTGATCGGCAGCCCCTGCCAGCGGCCGGGGTTCCATGGGCCGGGCATCTCGTTCTCCCGCGGCATCGTTCTCGTTTGCGCTGTGCTATACGCCCGAAGCGCCCGCCTTGCCAGCATTTTTCCTGCCGCGCCCGCGACCCTTCGGGCGCGCACGAGTCTCGATGTTGCGCGCAGGACCCTGTGGGCCTGCGCGGCCATACGCCGCGCCCGCGACCCTTCGGGCACGCACGAGTCTCGATGTTGCGCGCAGGACCCTGCGGGCCTGCGCGCCGCACCATGGTGCGGTGCACAGGCGCGGCGGCGGGGGTTCCAATGTCCGGTTCGTGAACCGACCGTAAGG
>JAJDXK010000125.1 GCA_022823305.1 Alphaproteobacteria bacterium | reverse complement strand
CGAGGCGCGGACAAAAACACCCCCATCTCACCCCGCCCCTCTCCGCCCCCGGGGGCGGAGAGGGGCGGGGTGAGATGGGGGTGTTTTTGTCCGCGCCTCGCCTGTCCGCCAGCCAGCACGGGCGATGATCCACTACGTCATCCGCCGCCTGCTCTTCGCGGTGCCGACGCTGATCGCGATCAGCTTCATCATCTTCGCCCTGCTCGACCTCGCGCCCAACGACCCCACCGGCCAGCTTCCGCTCACCATCCCGGCCGAGGCCCGCGAGCAGATACGGCAATCCCTCGGGCTCGGCGAGGCCTTCCACGTCCGCTACGCCAGGTGGATGGAGCAGTTCTTCGTCAACGAGCCGCTCAACCTGATCGAGCGGGCCTTCGGCGTGGAGATCGGCGCTTCCGAGGAGCGCTTGCGCGTGCGCTCGTGGGCGACGCGGAGCCCGGTGGTGGACCTCATCATCGAGCGCCTGCCGCAGACGCTCTGGGTGGTGGGGCTCTCCTACCTGATCGGCATCCTCATCGCGGTGCCCATCGGGATCGTATCGGCCTACCGGCAGTATTCCTGGTTCGACCAGGTGGGCACCTTCGTCTCGATGATCGGCTTCTCGGCGCCGACCTTCTTCACCGGCCTGCTCATGATCGTCGTCTTCAGCGTCAGCCTCGGCTGGCTGCCCTCGATCTACGACACCACGCACCGCGTCACCGACCTCGCGAGCTTCTGGGTGCAGGTCAAGCAGATCGTCATGCCGGTGATGGTGCTCGCGCTCTTCAACGCGGCGCAGATCAGCCGCTTCATGCGCGCCGCGGTGCTCGACAACCTGACGCAGGACTACGTGCGCACCGCCCGCGCCAAGGGCCTGCGCGAGCGCGTCGTGCTCTTCATCCACGTGATGCGCAACAGCCTGATCCCGGTGGTGACGCTGATCGCGCTCGGCATCCCCACCGTCTTCGGTGGCGCCATCATCACCGAGAAGATCTTCCGCGTGAACGGCATCGGCGAGCTCCTCATCACCGCGATCCAGGGCGCCGACATCCCGCTGGTGCAGACGCTCTCGTTCCTCTTCGCGGTGCTGATCGTGCTCTTCAACCTGGTCGCGGACGTGCTCTACGGCGTCCTCGACCCGCGCATCCGCTACGGCTGAGCGATGGTGGACGCGCCCTCAGGCAGCCTTTCCGGCCCCCCGCGCGGCATGCAGCGCCACCGCTCGCTCTGGATGGACGTGTGGCTCGCCTTCCGCAACCACACCGGCGCGCTCGCGGGCGCGGGCGTGTTCATCTCCATCGCGCTGGCCGTGGCCATCGGCCCGCTGATCCACGGCATCGACCCGCACTACCTCGACATCCTGGCGAAGAACCGGGGCCCCTCCCTCGCCCATCCGCTGGGGACCGACAACCTCGGCCGCGACATCCTGGCCCAGCTGCTGGCGGGCGGGCGCATCTCCCTCGCGGTGGGCTTCACGGCGATGCTGATCGCGCTGGTGCTCGGCACGCTCGTCGGCGTGCTCGCGGGCTACTTCCGGCGGCTCGACGGCCTCCTGATGCGGCTCACCGACATGTTCCTGGCGCTGCCGCTGCTGCCGCTGCTGCTGGTGGTCATCATGCTCTTCCGCGACAGCCTGCGCGCCGCCTTCGGCCCGGAGACGGGGATCTTCCTGCTGGTGGTGCTCATCATCGGCATCACGAGCTGGATGCAGACCGCGCGCATCGTGCGGGGCGACGTGCTGGCGCTGCGCGAGCGCGAGTTCGTGACCGCGGCGCGGAGCATCGGCACGCGCAGGCGGCGCATCATCACCCGCCACATCCTGCCCAACGTGCTGAGCCCGATCATGGTCTCGGCGACGCTCGGCATCGCCAACGCCATCATCACCGAATCCGCCCTCTCCTTCCTCGGGCTGGGCTTCCCGCCCGACTTCCCGACCTGGGGGCGGCTGCTCTTCGACGGCGCCAACTTCATCTCGGTGACGCCGGCGCGGGTGCTGTGGCCGGGGCTCGCGATCTCGCTCACGGTGCTGAGCGTGAACTACATCGGCGACGGCCTGCGCGATGCGCTCGACCCGCGCCTGAGAGGCGTATAGGGCCTACCGGTAAGGGGAGAGGTCGGCGGGCAGGCCGTGCGCCTCGCGCAGCCTGCGGTACTTGCCGGTGGCGACCATGGCGGCGACGGCGTGCTCGACCGCGTGGTGCAGCTTGTCGTTGCCCGCGCGGATGGCGAAGCCCACCTCGCGCACCGGGCGGAACACCCCTTCCAGCAGACGGTTGCGCGAGTCGGGATCGGCGTCCGCCGCCACCGCGCTCACGGTCCGGGTGAAGTAGCCATGCGCGTGGCCCATGGAGACCGGGAAGTGGGTCCAGCGGTCGTCGGGGAAGGAGTGGACGTGCATCGGCTCCCGGCCTGCCTCCACGAACTCCCGGTTGAGGTCGTGGGCGAAACGCTCGGCGCTCGAGCCCGAGGTGACCGAGGTGACGCGGCCGGCGAGATCGCCCGCCTCGCGGATGCGGAAGGGGTTGCCGCGCAGCACCATCAGGTGGTCGCCGACCACGAGATAGGGCACGGTCCTGGCGGCCTCCGGCTCGGCCTCCAGGGCGAGCGTGTTGACGGTGTCCACCTCGCCTGCGGCGAGCGCCTCGGCCAGGCGCGCGCGCGGCAGCCGCACCAGCTCCAGCGCCAGCCCGTGGGCTTCGGCCACGGCGCGCGCCATCTCGACCTCGAAGCCCCTGAGCGCCCCGTCCCGCTTGTAGGCGAAGGGCTGGCCGGTGAGCGCGATGCCGACGGTCAGCGTGTCCCTGCTGTGCAGCGCCTGGTTCAGGTCGACGTAGTGCGCCGAGGCCGCAGGGGCCGCGACCAGCGCCAGCAGGACGAGAGCGAGCGTGCGGAACCTGCGAGCCATGGGACGTCCCTTCTTCATTGGAGCCTCGCCGGACCCGCCGCCTGCGCAGCCACGTCATCGGCAGGCGGCGCGTCCGCGCCATCCGCGGGCGTCGCCGGCGCGGCGTCGGGCGCCTCCGAGCCCGGGGCGACCGCCGGCTCCGCGCCCCGGCGCACCATCGCAGACAGGAGCTCGGCCGCGCCGATGACTCCGATCAGCTGCCCCGCGCCGCCGAGCAGCGGCATCGCGCGGCCGGTCTCGTGGCGCACCTCCAGCGCGGTGCGCATGGTCGTCTCCGGGCCGCCTGCGACGATCTCGCCCTTGCCGAGGGCGGAGAGGTCCATGCCCTCCCGATAGGGCACGAGCCGCGCCGGCGCCCCTTGCAGGGCCAGCGCCTCGGGCCGGCCCCCGGCGTCGAGCCGGCAGGTCATGGCCGACGCGTCGTCGAGCAGGTGGACGCCGTCCTCGCTGCGCAGCGCCTCCAGCGGGCGCATCAGCGAGATGCCGCGCAGCACGTTGAGCGGGTTCACGTTGGCGACGAACTGGCGCACGTACTCGTCCGCCGGCTCGGTGACGATCTCCTCCGGCGGGCCCACCTGGACGATGCGTCCGCCCTCCATGATGGCGATGCGGCTGCCGATCTTGAGCGCCTCGTCGAGGTCGTGGCTGACGAAGAGGATGGTCCGCTTCATGGTGCGCTGAATTGCCAGCAGCTCGTCCTGCAGGCGCTCGCGGATCAGCGGATCGAGGGCCGAGTAGGGCTCGTCCATGAGCAGGATCTCGGCATCGGTGGCGAAGGCGCGGGCGAGCCCCACGCGCTGCTGCATGCCGCCCGATAGCTCGTGCGGATGGTGGTCGAGCCAGGAGCCGAGCCCCACCTGCTCCAGCACCTCCGTCACACGCTGGCGGCGCTCGGCCTTGGAGACGCCGCGTATCTCCAGCCCGAGCGCAACATTGTCGGCGATGGTGCGCCACGGCATCAGCGCGAACTGCTGGAAGACCATGGAGACGCGCTCCATCCGCAGCCTGCGCATGAAGCGGGAGTCGCAGTCGGTGACGTCGATCTCCTGCCCGCCGTCGTCGATCAGGACGCGGCCCCTGGTCGCCCGGTTGAGGCCGTTGACGCAGCGGAGCAGCGTCGACTTGCCCGAGCCGGAGAGCCCCATGAGAACGAAGATCTCGCCGGCCTCGACCTCGAGCGAGGCGTCCTGCACGCCCACCACCTGGCCGGTCTCCTCGAAGACGCGGTCCTTGTCGGCGCCGGCGTCGAGCAGGGCCAGTGCCTCCCCGACCTTCCGGCCGAAGATCACGTCGACGTGGTCGAAGGCGATGACGGCCATCAGCGTGCGGTCGTGCCCCTCCTGCGTGCGCGCTTCCTGGACTGCTTGACGATACGGTCGAGCACGATGGCGACGATCACGATCACGAGCCCCGCCTCGAAGCCCTGACCGACGTTGACCGTGGTGAGCGCCCGCACCACGGGCACGCCGATTCCGGGAGCACCCACCAGGGCGGCGATCACCACCATGGAAAGCGACAGCATGATGCTCTGGGTAATCCCCTGCATGATGTTCGGCATCGCGTGGGGCAGCTCCACCTTGAGCAGGAGCTGCAGGTCGCTGGCGCCGAAGGCGCGGCCTGCCTCGAGCAGCGGCCGGGGCGCGCTGGAGATGCCGAGATGGGTGAGCCGGATCGGCGCCGGAATGACGAAGACCACGGTGGCGATGAGGCCCGGCACCAGGCCCAGGCCGAAGAAGGTCAGCGCCGGGATCAGGTAGACGAAGGGCGGGATGGTCTGCATCAGGTCGAGGACCGGACGCAGCGCCCGGTAGAGCCACGGCCGATGGGCCGCCGCGATGCCGATGGGAACGCCGACCAGCATGCACACGAAGGTGGAGGCCGAGACCAGCACCACCGTGTAGAGCATCTCCTCCCAGTAACCGAGGTTGAGGACGAGCAGCAGGCCGATGACGACGCCGATGACCAGAGCGATGCTGCGGTGCAGCCAGTAGGCCAGACCCGCGACGAGGGCGACGAAGAGAAGGGGCGGGATCAGTCCGAGGAAGTCGGCGCAGGCGTCGAGCAGCCAGCCGACGGATTCCGAGAAAGCCCGCAGTTCGTGGAAGAGATGGTCCTTGATGAACTCGACGGCGCTGGCGATCCACTTGCCGATCGGAATTTTCTCGGTGAGGACTCCGAGATCGTCGGCGTCCATGTCGCCCCTCCCCGACCGGACGGGACGGGCGGCCGGCGCGTCTCAGCGCCGACCGCCCGCGTCATCGGCCCGTTGGGGCCGCCCGCGTTCCTGGCCCGTTACATGTTGAGATGGGCCTTCACGGCGGCGGCACCGTCTGCGCCATCCAGCGTGGTCACGCCCGCGAGCCACTGGTCGACCAGCTCGGGGTGCATCTCGACGAGCTTCCGGGCGGCCGCCTGCGGGTCCATCCCGTCGTCGAGCATATAGCCCATCATCTCGTTCTCAAGCGCCAGGCTGAACTGCAGGTTCTTCAGCAGCGCGCCGACGTTGGGGCAGGCCTCGGTGTAGCCGGCATGGGCCAGCGTGTAGACCGTGGCGCCGCCGAAGTTGGCGCCGAAGTAGTCGTCGCCGCCGTCGAGGTAGCTCATGTCGAAGCGCCGGTTCATGGGATGCGGCTCCCAGCCGAGGAAGACGATCCACTCGTCGGTCCTGACCGCGGCCTCGACCTGGGAGAGCATGCCCTGCTCGCTCGACTCCACGACCTCGAAGCCGCTGAGGCCGAAGGCGTCGTCGTCGATCATGCCCTGGATGATCATGTTGCCGTCGTTGCCGGGCTCGATGCCGTAGAACTTGTTGTCGAACTTGTCGGCGTGGGCGGCGATGTCGCCGAAGGTCTTGACCCCGGCCTCGTAAACGTAGGTCGGCACGGCGAGCGTGTACTTGGCGCCCTCGAGGTTGACGCCCACGTTCTCGACGGTGCCGTCGTTGAAGTAGGGGTCGATCATGCTCTGCTGGGTCGGCAGCCAGAGGCCGAGGAAGGCGTCGATGTCGCCGTTGGAAAGGCTGGCGAAGGTCACCGGCACCGAGAGCACGGTCGCCTTCGGCTCGTAGCCGAGACCCTCCAGGATCGTGGTCGCCACGGCGGTGGTCGCCGTGATGCAGCTCCAGCCGACGTCCGAGAACTCCACCTCGCCGCAGGTGGCGGCGTCGTCGGCATAGGCGTTGCCCGCCATGGCCGCTGCGCCCATGGCGACGGCGGCAATTGCGGATTTCATCCGAATGTGCATTGCACCCTCCCAGAAGCTCTATACGTTCGGCGGACTTTCGCAACTTTTTCTTGATTGGTCAACCAACCAAATATAATGACAGGGTAACAGGAGCAGTCGATGCCAAAGACCGGGATGGCGCCCAAGCGCCGGCGCGCCTTCGTCGAGGCCGCGATCAGGAGCATCCACGATCGCGGGTTCATGGACCTCACCACGGGCGACGTCGCGCGCGAGGCCGGCCTCTCGCAGGGACTCGTGCACCACTACTTCGGTTCCAAGAGCGCGCTGATCATCGCCACCATGCGCCACCTGCTCATCGAGTTCGGCCAGGGCATCAGGGAGCGCCTGCGCCAGGCCGAGACCCCGCGCGAACGGCTCTCGGCGATCGTGGACGGCAGCTTCTGCGGCGAGCAGCTCCAGCCCGAGGTGATCTCCGCCTGGCTTACCTTCTACGTGCAGGCTCACACCGAGCCCGAGGTGCGCCGCCTGCTGCACATCTACGCGCGCCGGCTCATCAGCAACCTGCGCCACGAGTACCGGCGCCTGCCGACGCGGGAATCGGCCGATGTCGCCGCGGAGTCCACGGCTGCCATGATCGACGGGCTGTGGCTGCGCCGGGTGCTGGGCGACCGCGAGCCCTGCGGCGAGAGCGCGATCGCCATCATGGAGGCGCACATCGACAGCCAGCTCGAGTCCCTTCATACCCCTCAATCGCCGGGCGCTCGCTCCGCTCGCTTGGCTACGCGCCATTCGGCGCGCGGCGCGGTCGCGCCGTCCGGGCCTGCGGCCCGGCGTTCGTAGGCGAACCGCGGCGCGGCGCATGGCGTCTTCGAGCGAGCGCTTCGACGACGAGTTCGACTATGTGATCGTGGGCTCGGGCTCGGCCGGTTGCGTGCTCGCCGCTCGGCTCTCGGAAGATGCGGGCAACCGTGTGCTGGTGCTGGAGCACGGCGGGAGCGACGCCGGCCCGCTGATCCAGATGCCGGCCGCCCTCTCCTATCCCATGAACATGCCGCGCTACGACTGGGGCTTCGAGAGCGAGCCCGAGCCCCACCTCGGCGGCCGCCGCCTGGCGACGCCGCGCGGCAAGGTGATCGGCGGCTCGTCCTCGATCAACGGCATGGTCTACGTGCGCGGCCACGCCTGCGACTTCGACACCTGGGAGTCCCTGGGCGCGGCAGGCTGGGGCTATCGCCACGTCCTCCCCTACTTCAGGCGCATGGAGCATTCCCACGGCGGGCAGGCCGGCTGGCGCGGCGGCGACGGCCCGCTCCACGTCACCCGCGGACGCATGGAGAACCCGCTCTACAGGGGCTTCATCGAGGCCGGCGAGCAGGCCGGCTACAGTGCGACCCAGGACTACAACGGCCAGCGCCAGGAAGGCTTCGGGGCGATGGAGATGACGGTGTGGCGGGGCCGCCGCTGGTCCGCCGCCAACGCCTACCTCAAGCCCGCGCTGCAGCGGCGCAACCTGGCGCTCCGCGCGCGGGCCCACGTGCGCCGGGTCGTGATGGAGGGCCATCGCGCCGTCGGCGTCGAGTACGAGACGGCGGGTGCGATCCGCCGCGTGCGGGCCGCGGACGAAGTCATCCTCGCCGCCTCCAGCGTCAACTCGCCCAAGCTGCTCCTGCTCTCGGGCATCGGCCCGGCCGCGCACCTTTCGGCGCACGGGATCGAGGTCGTCGCCGACCGGCCCGGCGTTGGCGGCAACCTGCAGGACCACCTGGAGATCTACCTGCAGGTGAAGTGCCGGCGGCCGATCACCCTCTACCGCCACTGGAACCCGCTGTCGAAGGCGCTGATCGGCGCGCGCTGGCTCTTTTTCAGGAACGGCCTCGGCGCCACCAACCACTTCGAGTCATGCGCCTTCATCCGCTCGCGCGCCGGCGTGCAGTATCCCGACATCCAGTACCACTTCCTGCCCTTCGCAGTGCGCTACGACGGCAAGGCCGCCGCCGGCGGGCACGGCTTCCAGACTCACGTCGGGCCGATGCGCTCCAGGTCGCGCGGCCGGGTGCGGCTCACCTCGCCGGAGCCCGCCGCGGCGCCCTCGATCCTCTTCAACTACATGGCGCACGAGGAGGACTGGCAGAACTTTCGCGCCTGCATCCGCCTCACCCGCGAAATCCTCTCGCAGCCGGCGCTCGCGCCTTACGCCGGCGAGGAGATCGCACCGGGGCCTGCGGTCCAGAGCGACGAGGCGATCGACGCCTTCGTGCGCGATGCCGTGGAGAGCGCCTACCACCCCTGCGGCACCTGCCGCATGGGCGCGGCCGACGATCCGCATGCTGTGGTCGACCCGGCCTGCCGCGTCATCGGCGTGGACGGGCTCAGGGTGGTGGACAGCTCGATCTTCCCTCACATCACCAATGGCAACCTCAACGCGCCGACCATCATGGTGGGCGAGAAGGGCGCCGACCACATCCTGGGGCGCGAGCCGCCCGCGCTGGCGAACGAGGTGCCCTGGATTCACCCCGACTGGGAGCAGCGTCAGCGATGAGCCGGGCGGCCGCAGCCCTGCAACCGCGCCCGCGCGCGAGAACGGTCAACGGCATTGGCCGCCAGAATGGGGGTCGCCAGCCCACATTTGGTATTGACAGCCCTCTTTGCGGGCTCCCACGATTGAGTGAAGCTCGCTCGACCGAAAAAGCGGGCCGGGAGGATCGCGGTGATGAAGGACAGAGCGGCGGCACAGCGCGAAGGCCGTCCGCGCTGCGCTCTCGGCCTGCCATAGATCGCATGGATCGATAGGTTGGACCGATCGCATCAGGTGGTCATATGACCAGCGACTCCGCCATCGTCATCTTCGATCGCGTGCAGAAGAGCTACGATGGCGAGACTCTGGTCATCAAGGACCTCAATCTCGAAATCGAGGCAGGCGAATTCCTGACGATGCTGGGGCCTTCGGGCTCCGGCAAGACCACCTGCCTGATGATGCTGGCGGGTTTCGAACCGGCCACCCACGGCGAAATCTATCTGAACAACCGCCCGATCAACAGGGTGGCGCCGCACCGGCGCAATATCGGCATGGTCTTTCAGGACTATGCGCTCTTTCCGCACATGACGGTCGAGGAGAACCTCGCGTTTCCGCTGAAGGTTCGCCGCACCCCGAAGACGGAGACGGAAGAGAAGGTCCGGCGCGCCCTCGACATGGTCCGCCTGCCCGATTTCGGCGGCCGGCGGCCGGCGCAGCTCTCGGGCGGCCAGCAGCAGCGCGTGGCGGTGGCGCGGGCCCTGGTGTTCGAGCCCGACCTGGTGCTCATGGACGAGCCCCTCGGCGCATTGGACAAGAACCTGCGCGAGGAGATGCAATACGAGATCAAGCACATTCACGAGCGCCTCGGCGTGACCGTCATCTACGTGACGCACGACCAGTCCGAGGCGCTGACCATGTCCAACCGCATCGCCGTCTTCAACGACGGCGTGATTCAGCAACTGGCATCGCCCAGCGCGCTCTACGAGGAGCCGGAAAACGCCTTCGTCGCGCAATTCATCGGCGAGAACAACCGCCTCTTCGGCCAGGTCAAGTCCATGGACGGGCAGTATTGCAGCGTCGCCCTCGAGTGCGGCAGCGTCGTTTCGGCCCGCAACATAAGGGTCGAGGCCGAAGGGACGCGCACGACGCTCTCTCTTCGTCCCGAACGGGTGCTCATTGCGCCTGCGGAACAGGAGGTGGAGAACAGGATCTCCGGCCGGGTGGAAGAGCTCATCTACCTCGGCGATCACATTCGCGCGCGACTGGCCGTTTCCGGAACCGAGGAATTCGTCGTGAAGATCCCGAACACGGAGCGTCAGGTTGCGCTTTCGGAGGGCGTGAAGGTCGAGCTCGGCTGGGCCGCAGACGACTGCCGGGCACTCGACTGCCAGACGCCCGACGCGCCGGAAGAGGAGAGTTGAACGGGCGTCGGGTAGCGCAGACCAGAACGTGTCAGGGAGGGCCACCAACACGGCCATGGAGCAACCGCCGGTGTATCCGGCATACAGCAGAGGAGATGGCACGATGAAGAGACTATTGACTGCAACTGCGCTCGCGACCGGTGTCGCGTTCGCGGGTGCCGCGTTCACCGCCGGAAGCGCCCAGGCGGTCGACCTCACGATCGTCTCGTGGGGCGGCGCCTACACCGCCAGCCAGCAGAAGGCCTATCACGACCCCTACATGGCGGCGAATCCCGGCGTCACGATCATCAACGACGACAACGCCGCCGAAGGACTGGCCAAGGTGAGGGCCCAGGTCGAGTCCAACAACGTCACCTGGGATATCGTCGACATGGTTGCCGCCGACGCGATCACGGCCTGCGACGAGGGGTTGATCATGGAGATCGATCCCGACACCTGGCTGGAACCCGCGCCCGACGGGACCCCCGCATCGGAGGACTTCTTCGCGGGCACTCTCACGCCGGGCGGGACCAACTGCTTCATCCCGCAGATCGTCTATTCCACCACCTTCGGCTATCGCACCGATGTCTTCGAGGGCGATCAGCCGTCGAGCATCGCCGACGTGTTCGACCTGGAGAAGTTCCCCGGCAAGCGCTCGCTGGAGAGGCGGCCCATCAACAACCTCGAATGGGCCCTGCTCGCCGACGGCGTCGCGCCCGCGGACGTATACGGCATGCTGAGCACGGACGAGGGCGTGGCCCGCGCGCTCGCCAAGCTCGACACCATCAAGGACCAGGTGGTGTGGTGGACCAAGGGGGCGCAGCCGCCGCAATTGCTGGCGGACGGTGAGGTCGTCATGGCCTCGGCCTACAACGGCCGGCTCTTCTCGGCCATCGCGGAGAAGAACCAGCCCATCGCCATGATGTGGGATCGGCAGATCTTCGATCTCGACGGCTGGGTCGTGCCGGTCGGCGTCAAGGATCTGGAAGAGGTGAAGAAGTACCTCCGCTTCGCCACCGACACCCAGCGCCTGGCGGACCAGGCCAAGTTCATCTCCTACGGTCCCGCGCGCTATTCCTCGGCTCCGCTGGTGGGCAACCATGCCGATCTCGGCATCGACATGAAGCCCCACATGCCGACGGATCCCAACAACGCGGCGACCATCTTCGACTTCGACTACGTCTGGTGGGCCGACCACCGGGCAGAACTCGACGAGGTGTTCAACACCTGGCTCGCCAAGTAGCGGCGCGTTAGCGAGGCGGGGGATCGGGGTGCGGCGACGCGCCCCGGTCCCTCCTCCCTCCCCTAGATCGATCGGCCGCACCGGGCCCGGTGCCGATGACGACGGTTGACGACGGCGTCCTGCGGACCGCCGACGGGGTACCGCTCAAGCGGAGCCTGCGGCGCGCGACGGCCCGCAGGCGCACCCGAACCTTCATGCTGGTGGTGCCCATCCTCGCCTTCCTGATGGTCACCTTTGTCATGCCGGTCGCCGACATGCTCTTCAGGAGCGTGGACAACCAGATCGTCTCGTCGGTCCTCCCGCGCACCACGATCGCCATCCAGAGCTGGGACCCGCTCAGCGAAGCGCTGCCGAAAGAGTTCGTGTTCGAGGCGCTCGTTCTGGATATTCAGGAGTCGTTCAAGGACAAGACCCTGGGCCGCGCGGGGCGGCGGCTGAACTTCGAAAAGACGGGGATGACGAGCCTGTTCCGCAAGACCGGGCGACGGGCCAAGCTCATCACCGAACCGTCATACCGCGATCAGCTCATCGCGGTCGACAAGCGCTGGGGCGAGCTCGATACCTGGAAGCTGATTCACCGCGAATCCGACGCCGTTACGGAGAGCTATTTTCTCTCGGCCGTGGACCTCACTTTCGACGAGAGCGGCGATGTCTCGTGGAAGGTGGAAGAACGACGAATCTACCTGTTTCTGTTTTACCGAACGTTGTGGATGAGCGCGCTCATCACGGTGTTCTGCCTGCTTCTGGGCTATCCGGTCGCCTACCTCCTGGCGACACTGCCGACCCGACACAGCAACCTTCTTCTCATTCTTGTTCTCCTTCCGTTCTGGACCTCGCTCCTGGTGCGAACGACCGCGTGGATCGCGCTGCTGCAGTCGGAGGGCGTGCTGAACGACCTGATGGTCTTCATCGGCGTGGTATCGGAGGACGGACGGCTGCAGCTGATACACAACAAGATCGGCACCTTCGTCGCCATGACCCATATCCTGCTGCCCTTCATGATCCTGCCGCTCTACTCGGTCATGAAGACGATTCCGCCGTCCTACATGCGCGCGGCGCGCTCGCTCGGGGCCCCGCCCTTCCTCGGATTCCTCAAGGTCTACATGCCCAACACGGTGCCCGGGATCGGCGCCGGCTGCATCCTGGTCTTCATCCTGTCGATCGGCTACTACATCACGCCGGCGCTGGTCGGCGGGCAGACCGGCACGTTCATTTCCAACTTCATTGCGCTCCATATCAGCGAGACCCTGAACTGGGGTCTGGCCGCGGCGCTCGGCGTGATCCTGCTGGCCGTCGTTCTCTTCCTCTATTTCCTCTATGACCGCATCGTCGGCGTCGCCAACATGAAGCTCGGGTAGCGCCGATGCCTCCCCCGCTGCACGCCCCCCCTTCCGAACGGGTCTGGTACTACGCGTTCCGGGCGATCTGCGTGCTGATCTTCATCTTCCTGGTCGGGCCGCTGCTGGTCATCATTCCGCTCAGCTTCAACGACCTGCCCTACTTCACCTTCACGCCGGCAATGCTGGCCTTCGAGGAGGGCGCCTACAGCACCAAGTGGTACTGGGAATTCTTCACCGAGCATTCGTGGCAGCAGGCGGTGAAGAACAGCTTCCTCATCGCGGTCTTCGCCACGCTGATCTCGACCTTCCTCGGCACGCTCGCGGCGCTCGGGCTCAGCCGGCCCGAGATGCCCTTCCGCAAGACGATCATGGCGCTCCTGATCTCGCCCATGATCGTCCCGCTCATCATCTCGGCCGCCGGGATGTACTTCTTCTACGCGCGGATCGGCATCGCCTCGACGCACTTCGGCGTCATCCTGGCGCACGCGGCGCTCGGCATCCCCTTCGTCATCATCACCGTCACCGCGACCCTGGTGGGCTTCGACCACCAGCTCACCCGCGCGGCGTCGAGCCTGGGCTCCAGCCCGACGCGAACCTTCTTCACGGTCATCGTTCCGCTGATCCTGCCGGGCGTGATCTCGGGCGCGCTGCTCGCCTTCATCACCTCGTTCGACGAGGTGGTGGTGGTGCTCTTCGTGGGCTCGGTCGAGCAGCGAACGATCCCCTGGAAGATGTTCTCCGGCATCCGCGAGGAGATCCGGCCGACCATCCTGGCCGTCGCCACGCTGCTGGTGTTCGTCTCGATCCTGCTGCTGACGACGCTCGAGCTGCTGCGGCGGCGCAGCGAGCGCCTGCGCGGAATCAGGCCGCAGTAGTGCGCGGCCCGACGCCGGGGCCTTGTCCGGCCCGGTACGCGGTGACACATTGAGCTGACATCGATTCGCAACCGACGGAACAGACTGGGAGGGGGCGATGGAGGTCCGCGCGGCGCTGGCAACCGGCGCAGGCAAGCCGCTCAGCATCGAGACCGTGCAGCTCGAGGGCCCGCGCGCCGGCGAGGTCCTGATCGAGGTGAAGGCCACCGGAGTCTGCCACACCGATGCCTTCACCCTCTCGGGCGACGACCCGGAGGGGCTCTTCCCCGCCATCCTGGGGCACGAGGGCGCAGGCGTGGTGGTCGAGGTCGGCGAAGGCGTGACCAGCGTCGCGCCGGGGGACCACGTGATCCCGCTCTACGTCCCGGAATGCCGCCAGTGCGAGTACTGCACGAGCGGCAGGACCAACCTTTGCCAGTCGATCCGCGTGACCCAGGGCGCCGGCGTGATGCCGGACGGCTCCAGCCGCTTCTCCCTCGGCGGCGACCAGATCTACCACTACATGGGCACCTCGACCTTCGCCAACTACACGGTGGTCTCGGAGTACTCCGTCGCCAGGGTGCGCGAGGACGCGCCCTTCGAGACGATCTGCTACATCGGCTGCGGCGTCACCACCGGCGTCGGCGCCGTCATCAACACGGCGAAGGTGAAGCCCGGCGACAACGTGGTGGTCTTCGGCCTCGGCGGCATCGGCCTCAACGTCGTGCAGGGCGCCCGCCTGGTCGGCGCCAACATGATCGTCGGCATCGACATCAACCCGAAGCGCAAGGCGCTGGGCGAGCAATTCGGCATGACCCACTTCGTCAACCCGAAGGAGGTCGAGGGCGACCTCGTGCCCTACCTGGTGGACCTCACCGGCGGCGGCGCCGACCACAGCTTCGAGTGCATCGGCAACGTGGAGACCATGCGCCAGGCCCTCGAATGCTGCCACAAGGGCTGGGGCGAGAGCACCATCATCGGCGTCGCCGGCGCCGGGCAGGAGATCTCCACCCGCCCCTTCCAGCTCGTCACCGGCCGGGTCTGGCGCGGCACCGCCTTCGGCGGCGCCAGGGGACGCACCGACGTGCCCCGCATCGTCGACTGGTACATGGACGGCAAGATCGAGATCGACCCGATGATCACCCACACCATGCCGCTCGACGAAATCAACGAGGCCTTCCACCTGATGCACGAGGGCGAGTCGATCCGCAGCGTCGTCACCTTCTGATGCGGATATCCCTGGGCCGGCGGGCGGCCGGCACCCTGGCCGCGGCGGCGGCGTTCGCCGTGCTCGCGCTGGCGGGCACCGAGGCGCCGGCCGCGCCGGCGCACGGCATCGCCATGCACGGGGAGCCGAAATACGGCCCCGGCTTCCGGCACCTCGACTACGTCAACCCCGACGCGCCCAGGGGCGGCGAGATGCGCCGCGCCGCCACCGGCACCTTCGACAACCTCAACCCCTTCATCATCAAGGGGGTGGTGGCGCACGGGCGGCACCATGTCTTCGAGAGTCTGCTGAAGCGCACCTGGGACGAGCCCTTCTCGCTCTACGGGCTCATCGCCGAGACGATCGACGTGCCGGACGACCGCTCGTCCATCGCCTTCACGCTCAGGCCGGAAGCGCGCTGGCACGACGGCAGCCCGATCACCGTGGACGACGTGATCTTCTCGTGGGAGACGCTGAAGGAGCAGGGCCGGCCCAACCACCGCCTCTACTACGGCAAGGTGCGCGAGATCGAGCGGCCCGATGCGCGCACGGTGCGCTTCGTCTTCGATACCGACCCGCCGGACCGCGAGCTGCCGCTGATCCTCGGGCTCATGCCGATCATTTCGAAGGCCTACTACGCGGACGTCACCTTCGACGAGACGACGCTGACGCCGCCGCTCGGCAGCGGCCCCTACACGGTCGAGAGCGTCGATGCGGGCCGCAGCATCGTCTACCGCCGCAACCCCGACTACTGGGGCAGGGACCTGCCGATCAACCGCGGCCAGCACAACGTCGAGCGCATCTCCTACGACTACTACCGCGACGACGACGTGATGATGGAGGCCTTCCGCGCCGGCGAATACGACCTGCGCCTGGAACGCTCCGCCACGCGGTGGGCGACGGGCTACGACTTTCCCGCGGTGGAGGACGGCCGCGTCAGGCTGGAGCAGCTCCCGCACGGCAGGCCCTCGGGCATGTTCGCGATGGTCTTCAACACCCGCCGCGACGTCTTCGCGGATCGCGCGGTGCGCTACGCGCTCTCGCTCGCCTTCGACTTCGCGTGGGTGAACAGGGCGCTGCTGCAGGGCGCCTACGTGCGCACCGGGAGCATCTTCGACAACTCGGAGCTGGGCTCGCGCGGCCTTCCCGAGGGCGGCGAGCTGGCGCTGCTGGAGCCCCATCGCGACACGCTCCCGCCCGAGCTCTTCGACACCGCCTACCACGCGCCCGCCGTGGAAGGCGGCCTGCGCAAGAACCTGGCCGCGGCCCGGCGCCTGCTCGCCGAGGCCGGCTGGGAGGTGCGGGACGGCGCGCTCGTGCGGGCATCCGACGGCCTGCCCATGGCCTTCGAGATCCTGCTGGCGAACCCGGGCAACGAGAAGATCGCGCTGGCCTTCATCCGCAACCTCGAGCGCCTGGGCGTCGCGGCCAAGGTCCGCACCGTGGACACGGCGCAGTACCAGTACCGGCGCAACGTCTACGACTTCGACATGATCGTCTACCGCTGGGGCATGTCGCTCTCGCCGGGCAACGAGCAGGCGTTCTACTGGGGCGCCGAGGCCGCGGACCAGGAGGGCACGCGCAACTATCCGGGGATCAGGGACCCGGCGGTGGACGACCTCATCGCCCGCATGACCGAGGCGCGGGCGCGCGAGGACTTCGTCGATGTCGTCCGCGCCATGGACCGCGTGCTGATGTGGGGGCACTACCTCCTCCCCCTCTACCACCTGAACGACGACCGCTACGCCTACTGGGACAAGTACGGCCGGCCCGGGGTCACGCCGGTCTACGGCGCCGTGCTGGACACCTGGTGGGAAGAGCCGGGCAAGGCCGAGGCGCTCGACCGCTGACGCTCGGAACGGACGTGCACAAGGGAAGGAGACAGACATGGCGGTGAGTGAGCTCGAACGCCGCGTGGAAACGCTCGAATCGATCGAGGCGATCAAGCGGCTCAAGCACCAGTACTGCGCCTACTGCGACGACGGCTACGACGCCGACGGCATCGCCGGGCAGTTCGTCGAGGACGGCGTGTGGGACGGCGGCGACGACTTCGGCCGCCACGAGGGACGCGCGGCGATCCACGCCCACTTCGCCCGCGTCTCGTCGCAGATCGTCTTCGCCGGCCACCTGGTGATGAACGAGATCATCGACGTGGACGGCGACAGCGCGCGCGGCCAGTGGTGGATCATCATGCCGGCCACCGTCATGATGGAGGAGGTGCCCACGGCGGTCTGGCTGCTCGGCCAGTACGACGACCGCTACGTGCGCCGCGACGGCACCTGGCTCTACGAGACGCTGACCGTCGACATCCACTTCATCAAGCCGCACAAGGACGGCTGGGCGGAGGCCTGAGCATGAGCGCGACACTGGAAGAGCGGATCCAGCGGCTCGAGGACATCGAGGCGATCCGCCGCCTCAAGCACCGCTACATGGCCTATGCGGATGCGGGCTACGACGCCGACGGCATCGTCACGCTGATGACGCCGGACGCGGTGTGGGACGGCGGCGAGGCCTTCGGCCGGCAGGAGGGCGCCGAGGCCTTCGGCAACATGGTGCGCGAGGTCGGCAAGCAGATCAGCTTCGCCGGCCACCTGGCGCTCAACGAGATCATCGACGTCGACGGCGACAGCGCGCGCGGCCAGTGGTGGCTGCTGATGCCGTGCACGGTCGCCAACGACGCGGGCAAGGACGAGGCGCGCTGGATCTTCGCGAGCTACGACGACCGGCTGGTGAAGCGCGACGGCCGCTGGCTCTTCGCCCACACCGTGTTCGACGTGAAGGTCTTCACCGCGCACAGGGAGGGCTGGGCGGAGGGCTAGACCGCGGGCGGCGGCCACCCCTTCGCGATGACGACGAAGTGCGGCTCAGGCGTCGGTCTCGTCGAAGTGGCGGATGCTCGGCGGCTCGGCGAGGGCCTGCTTGAGCCGGTTGCTGACGCCCCTCTCCCGCTGCCAGGCGAGATATTTCTCGTATTGCTCGCGGCTTTCCCAGACCTCGACCACCACCACGTTGTCGGCGTCGTCGGCGTTCTGCAGCGTGTCGACGCTGGTGCAGCCCTCGTAGGCGCGCGTCTCCGGCAGGACCGACCTGAAGAACGCAACCACCTCGTCCCCGGTGCCGGGCTTCGCCCTGACTTCGAGTATCACCCTTACGGCCATTTCAGGTCCTCCTCTTCATCGATGGATAACGCTGGCAGCATCGCCGGCCCCTGACACCCGGCCGTTCGCGAATCGATCATGTCCCGGCCGGCGGCGTAGCGACCGCCGCCTCTCCCTCGCGCGGGGGATCGGCTTCCGGTCCGGTCTCGAAATGCCCGGCGAGCAGGTATCGATAGAGCTTGAGGGCAAGCCGCTCCTCGTTCTGCTCCAGCCAGGCCCGCGCGGATGCCGTGAGCACCACCGTTCGGCAGGGCTCGTCCGCCCTCACCGCCGCGGCCTTCGTGCCCAGGGCATCGGTCGGCCGGATCGCATCGCCGGGGCTGAACTGGCGAAGGCGCGCGCCCTCGGCGTCGTAGGCCGAAGCCCGGCCGGACAGCAGCAGCAGCAGGCCGTCGACCGCTGCGCCCGGTCCTGCAAGGGCCTCGTCGGTCGCGAAGCGGCGCGAGGTCAGCCACGGTTCGAGCTCCTCCATCAGGTCCTCGAAGCGAATCTGCCGTTCCAGGTGGCGCACCAGGTCGCCGACGGCGTGCTCGCGCAGCGCCGCGCGCCGCTCGTCCACGCGCGTCGCGTCCGTCCGCCACGCCGCGATGAGGATCTCCTCGCAGCGCTCGAGGGCGAGATCGACGTCGGGCTCGAAGAGCATCTCCTCGTACACCGCAGGCGGCAGGTTGCGCCGCAAG
The DNA here is from genome assembly GCA_022823305.1 of Alphaproteobacteria bacterium. Taxonomy (GTDB): domain Bacteria; phylum Pseudomonadota; class Alphaproteobacteria; order UBA828; family UBA828; genus WTGU01. The sequence continues at coordinate 20,728 of JAJDXK010000125.1, read as the reverse complement.
CCGAACCTCAAGGTCTCGGACGAGCCGCTCATGACGAGCTGCACGCCCGCCTCGTTCGCCTTCTGCGCAAACCTGGACAGCACGTTCACGGCCGAGAAGTCGAAGCCGGAGACGGCGGCGAAGTCCAGCATCAGGCAGGCGGGAGGCTCGGGCCCGGCGAGGGACTTCCTCAGCCGGTCGGCCAGCGGGACGACGCTGCCGAAGAAGAGGTAGCCGCGCAGAAGGTAGGCCTGCGCACGCTCGCCTTCCGCCAGCAGGATGGCGCGATCGGGGACGGGGCGGGCCTTGTTGCTGTGGCGCTCGCGGGCGCTGAAGCGGGACTGGATGGGGTCGACGCGGCTGAGACGCAGGGCGAAGAACACGAGAGTGGCCAGCATCCCGGCGGCCACGCCCTCGAAGAGCCCCAGGAAGATGACGACCAGGAAGATCAGGAGAATGATGCCGTACTCCGACCAGGGAAGCCGCCTGCGGCTTCTCACCAGCCCCTCGTCCAGCATGCCGAGGCCGGCAAAGACCAGAATGCCGCCCACCAGCGCCGTCGGCACCAGCTCCAGCATGCCGTCGCCGAGAAAGAGCGCGATCCCGATGACGGCGGCGGCCACGACGCCGGTCAGCGGCGTGGTGGCCCCGAAGAGCTTGCTGCGCAGCGACGCCGGCACGATCAGGGTCGCCACCGTGCCCCCGCCCAGGCCGCCGACCGTGCTCGCGATCCCCGTCGCCCGGAACTCGCGGTCCCAGTCCAGCTCCCGGTTCACCGCCACCTCCAGGCCGGCGACGTTCATGGTGACGGCGATGAAGGCGATCAGGATCAGCAGCAGCATGGCGGGCACCTGGCCCGCCATCGCGGCCCAGTCCACGTGCGCCAGATCGGCGGGGAAGAGGGCCGGCCACAGGCTCCCCTCCGCCGTGCTCGTGAGCAGCAGCCCCGCATCCCGCGCCTCCTCGCCGGAGATGTCGAAGGCGTAGAAGGCGAGGTGGTACGCGCCGACGGCGAGCACGACGCTCACCGGCAGGATCAGCGCATTGCGCCAGCGCCGCATCCCAAGGTAGAGGGCGATGCCGAACGCGACCCCCGGGCCCCATCGCCACAGCACCGACGGCTCGAAGAGCGAGGGAACGGCCCGCCAGTGCGCCTCCGCCCCCATCAGCGAGATGGCGGCGATGCACACGGCTCCCCCGATGCCGGCGACGAATCCGCCCGCCACCGGATAGGGGATGAAGCGCACCAGGTTGGTCAGCCGGAAGCGCCCGATCATGAGACAGCAGACGCCTGTGGCCATCGCGCTGATGACGAGCGCGACCGCCACGGTGGCGTAGAGGCCCGCGCCCTGCGCCTCCACGGAGGCCGCGAGCGCGGCCATGACGATCACCAACGCGGGCGACAATCCCGAGATCGCGCCGCGATAGCCGCCGGCGAAGGCGATGATCAGGCAGGCGGCGAAGTTTCCGAAGAGCACGAGGCCGACGCCCTGGGAGGAATAGGGCGCCAGCGCACCGGAAAATATGAAGCTGCCGAAGGCGACCTGCGCCACGAGCAGGCCGAGGCCCGAGGTGAACCCGGCGGAGAGCGCGGGAACCGCCTTCCCGGACCGGATGTCCGCACGAAGCCCGGACGCGTGGCTGAGGACGGATGACTTCAAACCGGCGCTCTCCTTGAGCGCGGCGCCGTCCCCGGCTCGCCTAGCTCAGCGGGATCATGACGTGGGTGCGGAAGGGCTCGCGCTCCTGCAGCCGCGCGTACCAGGCGGCGATGTTGGGGAGCGCCGGGCGCTCGACGCCCAGCCCCTCGATGTCGAGCGCGTGGTAGCGATAGCAGGCGGCGCCGACGGCGATGTCGCCCATGGTGAGCCCGTCCCCCGCGACGAAGGCCCGCCCCTCCAGCTGCGCATCGAGGATGCGCCAGCTCTCGCCCATGGCGCGCGCGCCGCGCTCGATCCGCGCCATGTCGCGCTTCTCCGCCGGCGTGCGGACGAGGCCGATGAAGACCGGCGCGAGGTTGGGCAGCAGCGTGGTCTGCATCCAGTCGAGCCAGCGGTCGGCGAGCGCACGGGCGGCCGGCTCCTCGGGCCAGAGGCCGCCCGCCCCGTAGCGCGCGGCGAGGTAGCGCACCACGCTGTGCGATTCCCAGACCGTGGTGCCGTCGTCATCGACGACGGTGGGGATCAGCCGGTTGGGGTTGAGCGCGCCGTACTCGGCCGAATCGAGCCCGCCGAAAGGGCCGCCCACGTCCCTGCGCTCGTGCGCGAGGCCGAGTTCGCCGATGGTCCACATCGCCTTCTGCACGTTGATCGAGTTCTTGCGGCCCCATACGACCAGCATCGTCTGCACCCTCCCACACGCCTTGCCTCGCAAGGCCGGCAGTATGCCCGCGCGGCAACGCAGGCGCTATCGAGGACGAGAGCCGGGCCGTCAGGCCCGGCCGGCGCGACTGCGCCGGCGCGCCGCAAGGCGCGTAGCGTCGCGCGTCCACGCGCGCGGGGCGCGCGATGCGCCTGAGGGCAAAGATGGAAAGACCGCCGGAGTGGGCGGAAATCGGCCGCGCAGGCCGGTTAGCGATTGATAGTGCGGGTGCGGGCGCATAAGGTGCGCGCTACACGAGGCGCCGCCGAGAACGGCGCGACGGATCGACCCCTGCGGCATGCGGCACCGGGGACCGCAAGGGCGCATGCCCGAGGCGGAGGCAGAGACGATGGCTGAGACCCTCTTCAAGAACGTGATGATCTTCGACGGCAACGCCAAGCGCCCCTACGCGGGCGAGGTGAAGCTGCAAGGCAACCTCATCAAGAAGGTCGCCAAGGGCAAGGGCAGGATCAGGGCCAACGGCGCCACCGTGGTGGACGGCGCCGGCGCGACCCTGATGCCGGGGCTTGTCGAGCCCCACGCCCACGTCTGCTACATCGACAGCACGAACCTGCCGGAGATCGGGCGCCTCTCGCCCGAGGAGCACATGGTGCAGGCGCTCGACAACGCGCGCACCATGCTCGACCACGGCTTCACCAGCCTCTTCTCGGCGGCCGGGGTCGGCTACAACAAGCTCCGCATCGAGCCGGTGCTGCGCGACGTCATCAACGCCGGGCGCTATCCGGGCCCGCGCATCAAGGCGGCCTCGCCCGAGATCGTCTCCTCAGGCGGCCTCGGCGACGAGCGCCTGTGGCACATGCACCAGGAATCGGTGGGCTACATCGCCGACGGACCGGACGAGGTGCGCAAGGCCTGCCGCCTCTGCGTGCGCGAGGGCGTGGACAACCTGAAGATCAACATCTCGGGCGACGAGTTCGCCCGTCCCGGCCAGTCGGAGAGGATCACCTACTTCGATGCCGAGGTCGCGGCGGCGGCCGAGGTCGCGCGCGAGGCGGATGTCAACATCATCACGCACGCGCGCGCCGACAAGGCGGTGCGGCTCGCGCTCAAGCACGGCATCGACATCATCTACCACGCCGATTACGCGACCGATAAGACCCTCGACATGCTGGAGGCCAAGAAGAAGGACGTCTATCTGGCACCGGCGGTCGGCATCGTCTACACGTTCGCGCACGAGGCCGGCGAGTGGGGGATCACCCGCGAGGTCGCCGAGAGCTACAACATGTTCTACAAGATGGAGCACACGGTGCGCACCTACAAGGAGGTGCGCAAACGCGGCATCCGGGCCATGCCGGGCGGCGACTACGGCTTCGCCTGGAACCCCATCGGCGCCAACGCCCGCGACATGGAGCACTTCGTCAACCTCTTCGGCTACTCGCCGGCCGAGGCGCTGATCGGCGCCACCAAGTGGGCCGGCGAGCTCATGGACATGAACGTCGGCATGGTCAAGGAGGGGTATCTGGCCGACCTGCTGCTGGTCGACGGCGACCCGACCAAGGACGTCTCGATCATGCAGGACGCCGACAACCTGCTCATGATCATGAAGGACGGCGCCTATCACCGCGCGCCGAACGAGATCGCGCTGGCCAAGCGCCGGCGGGGCGCGACGCCCGCCGCCGCCGAGTAGGCGGATCGAGAAGGCTCAGGCGCCCTTCCGCACCCCTGCGGGAGGGCGCCCGCGCCAACCGGGCGCGCATGGGCGGCGCGTGAGGCCGGGCCGTTGAAGCTCAGCGACACGCAGCTCGAGACCTTCCGCCGGGACGGCCTGCTGATCCTCCCCGGCCTCTTCTCCGCGGCCGAGGTCGAGGCGATCCGCACCGCCATGCCGCCGCTCTTCGCCGAGGACTCCGAGGCCAACATCGCCGAGAAGGTGGGCACCGTGCCCCGCACGATCATGGGTCTGCACCGGCGCAGCGCGCTCTTCGACCGCCTCGCGCGTCATCCGCGCCTGGTGGAGCCGGCCCGGCAGATCGCCGGGCCCGAGCTCTACATCCAGCAGGTCAAGGTCAACGTGAAGGCGGCGTTCGAGGGCGATGCCTGGCAGTGGCACTACGACTTCGCCACCCACCACAGGGACGACGGGGTGCCGAAGCCGCAGGCGCTCAACCTGCACATCCTGCTGGACGAGGTGAGCCACTACAACGGGCCGCTCTACTTCATCCCGGGCTCGCATCGGCACGAGCCGCTGCCCACCTTCCACGACACCGCCAGCACCAGCTACCCGCTCTGGGTGGTGGACAGGGAGACCGTGCGCGAGCTCGTCGCTGCGGGCGGCATCGCGCCGGCGCTCGGGCCCCCCGGCACCGGGCTCATCTTCGGCGACCTGATGGTGCACGGCTCGCCCGGCAACATGTCGCCCTGGGACCGCGCCATCTTCTCGCTCATTCTCAACCCGGTCGCGAACGCCCAGACCGCCTTCGCCCGGCCCGAGCACAAGCACCACACCGACTTCACGCCTGTGGCACCCCTCGCCGACGACTGCCTGCTGGAACCGGCGGCGGCGCAATGAACGACTCTCCGGCGCTGGAGCCGGGCTATTTCCTCGATCGCCTGCAGAGCACCGACCCCGAGGTCCACGCGGCGCTCGCGGACGAGCTCCGGCGCCAGCAGGAGGGGATCGAGCTGATCGCGTCCGAGAACCTGGTGAGCCGCGCCAGCCTCGACGCGCTCGCCTCAGTCATCGTCAACAAGACCGTCGAGGGCCGCCCCGGCGCACGCTACTACGGCGGCGCCGCGCACGCCGACCGCATCGAGGCCCTCGCCATCGAGCGGGCCAGGCGGCTCTTCGGCTGCGCCTTCGCCAACGTCCAGCCCCATTCGGGCAGCCAGGCGAACCAGGCGGTCTTCCTCGCGCTGCTGGAGCCGGGCGACACGGTGCTGGGCATGGCGCTTGATGCCGGCGGACACCTCAGTCACGGAGCAGCGGTGAACCTCACCGGCAAGTGGTTCGACCCGGTGCGCTACGGCACCGACGCGGCTGGCCTGATCGACTTGGGCGAAGTCGAGCGGCTGGCGCACGAGCACCGGCCCAGGCTCATCATCTGCGGCGGCTCGGCCTATCCGCGCGCAATCGACTTCGCCGGCTTCCGCCGCATCGCCGACGCCGTGGGCGCGATGCTGCTCGCCGACATGGCGCACTTCGCCGGCCTCGTCGCCGGCGGCGCGCACCCGAGCCCCCTGCCCCACGCCCACGTGACCACGGCGACCACCTACAAGAACCTGCGCGGCGCGCGCGGCGGGATCATCCTCACCGACGACGCGGACCTCGCGCGCAGGCTGGACAGCGCGGTCTTTCCCGGCGTGCAGGGCAGCGTGATCCTCAACGCCGTGGCGGCCAAGGCGGTTTGCCTGGGCGAGGCGCTGAAGCCCGCGTTCAGGGCCTACGCGGCGCAGGTGCTGGCCAACGCCCGCTGCGTCGCCGATACGCTGATGGCGCGCGGCATCGCCATCGTCGCCGGCGGCACCGACACGCCGCTGCTGGTGGCGGACCTGCGCCCGCTCGGCCTCACCGGGGCCGCGGCCTCGGACGGCCTGGAGGCCGCCGGCCTCACCTGCAACAAGAACGCGGTGCCGGGCGACACGCAGCCGCCGCGCGTGACCTCGGGCCTGCGCTTCGGCGCCGCGGCCGGCACCACGCGCGGCTTCCGCGAGGCCGAGTTCCGGCAGATCGGCGATTGGATCGCCGACCTGCTGCACGCCATGGCTGATGCGGGCGGCGCAAGGGACAAGGCGGAGGAGCAGGCCGTCCGCACAGAGGTGCGGGCGCTCTGCCGCGCCTTCCCCATCTATCCCGGCCTCGGCACCTGACTGTCGACACCCACCTCTCCCTCTCCTCCTCACCGGGCCGTCAGGCCCGGACGGCGCGACTGCGCCGCGCGCGAAGCGCGAGAGCCAAGCGAGCGGAGCGAGCGCCCGGCGACTGAGGGATATGAAAAAGGGAGGGCGCCAGGGTGAGGCGGGGGTTTGCGTTCTGCGCCGTGGCCGAGGCGGGAACTCCGGGCTAGAGTGCGCGGCCGTTCCGACCAACGCGGGAGACGGTCGTGGAGCTACCCCTCGAGCCGAGACTGAGCGTCGGCTACCAGCACGTTCTGGCGCCGCCGGGATACGACGACCCGGAAGGACCGGCGGACGGCGGCCTGCCGGACGTGGTCCGCCTGCTCGACGCGCTGGGCTTCGATTCGCTCTGGTCCGGCGATCACGTGGCCTATGCCGGGCCGATCCTCGACCCGCTGATCCAGCTCGCCCAGGCGGCGGCGCTGAGCGAGCGGCTCACCGTCGGCACCGCGGTCTACCTGCTGCCGCTGCGCCACCCGGCGCCGGTGGCGAAGCAGGTGGCGACCCTGGACACGGTCTCGAAGGGCCGCGTGATCCTCGGCGTCGGCGGCGGCGGCGAGTTCCCCATCGAGTTCCGGCTCTGCGGCGTGCCGGTCGACGAGCGCGGCGCCCGGCTCGGCGAGGGCATCCGCGTGCTGCGCAAGCTCTGGTCGGGCGAGCCCGTGGCCCACGAGGGGCGCTTCTATTCCTTTCCCGAGGTCGCGATCGAGCCGCCGCCGGCGCGGTCAGGCGGCCCGCCGATCTGGTGCGGCGGCCGCGCCGATGCGGCGCTCCGCCGCGCAGGCCGGCTCGCCGACGGCTGGATGTCCTACGTCGTCGATCCCGAGCGCTACCGCCGCTCGCTGGAGACCATCGCCGCAGCCGCCGACGACGCCGGGCGCGAGATGGAGCGCTTCGGCACCTCGCACCTGCTCTTCGTCCGCCTCGACAGGGACCGTGCGAGCGCGCTGGACTTCGCCGCAAAGTTCCTCAGCGTCCGCTACGCCATGGATTTCAGGCGCCCGGCCGAGCGCTACTGCGCGCTGGGAGAGCCGGCGGAGGTGGCGGACGCCATCCGCGCCTTCCACGCGGCCGGCATGCGCCACCTCGTGATCCACCTGCTGGCGCCGGAGCGGGAGAAGGCCGCGCACCTGCAGCGCTTCGCCGACGAGGTGATGCCGCTGCTCGCAGACCTGCGCTGACCCATGACCGCCCCCTTCCGCCTCCATCCGAACCCGCGCTACGCGCCAGCGCCGGAGGACCCCGCCGCGCCGGTGATCCAGCCGGAGCGCCGCGCCGCGGCGCGAGCCGCCATCACCGGCTTCGAGGGCTACCGCCCGACCCCACTGCACCGGCTGGACGGCCTCGCCGCCTCGCTCGGCATCGGAACGCTGTGGCTGAAGGACGAGGGCGGGCGCTTCGGCCTCGGCAGCTTCAAGGCGCTGGGCGGGGCCTACGCCGTGGTGCACATGCTGCGCGAACGGCTGGAGGGCGCGGTCTCCATCGAGGACGTGGCCGCCGGCCGTGCCGCCGCGCGGGTCGCGGACGTGACCGTCTGCTGCGCGACTGACGGCAACCACGGCCTCGCGGTGGCCTGGGGGGCGCGGCGTGCGGGCGCGCGCTGCACGGTGTTCCTGCCGGGGCCGGTGAGCATGGGCCGCGAGCGCGCCATCGCCGCCCAGGGCGCCGCCATCCGGCGCGTGGACGGCAGCTACGACGAGGCGGTGCGCGCCTGCGCCGAGGAGGCTGCGGCCCAAGGCTGGCTGCTGGTCTCCGACACCTCGCACGCCGGCGGCGACGAGGCGCCGAGCCGGGTCATGCACGGCTACGCCATGCTGGCGGACGAGATCAGGCAAGCGCTGGCCGGCACAGCGCCGACCCACCTCTTCGTCCAGGCCGGCGTGGGCGGGCTCGCGGCCGCGCTGATCGGCGCCTTCCGCCAGGACGCGGGCGCCGCGAGCCCCAGGGGCATCGTGGTCGAGCCCATGAGCGCCGACTGCCTCTACCAGAGCGCGCTCGCCGGCTCGCCGCGCCCCGCCTCGGGCGACCTCGACACGGTGATGGCCTGCCTCGCCGCCGCCGAGGTCTCGCCGCTGGCCTGGCAGGTGCTGGCGACGGGCGCCTTCGCCTTCATGGCCCTCGACGACGCGGGCGCGGTGGATGCCATGCGCTTCGCCGCCGCCCCCCTTGCCGACGACCCTGCGCTGGTGCTGGGCGAATCCGGCGCCGCCGCGCTTGCCGGGCTCATGGCCGCGGCGGGTGAGCGGGATGCGCGCGCGGCCCTCGGCCTGGACGCGCAGGCGCGGGTCATCGTCATCGGCAGCGAGGGCGCGACCGACCCCGAGATCTACCGCCGCCTGGTGGGCCGCGACCCGGCCGCGGTCGCGGCAGGCTGAGCCCGCGCGCACGCCCGGAGCCGCGCCGGCCGTGAGCGACGACCTCGACATTGAGACCAGGCGCCGGCGGCTACGCTACCGCTCGGCCCGCACGGGGACCAAGGAGACCGACCTGCTGGTGGGCGAGGTCATCGCCCGCCTCGGCGACGACCTGCCCGCCGACGAGGTGGCGCAGGCGGAGCGGCTGCTCGGCGCGAACGACGTGGACATCGCGAACTGGATCAGCGGCCGCGCGCCGGCGCCGACGGAGCACGACACGCCCTTCCTCGCCCGCCTCCGGCGCGAGGCGCTGAGCCGGCAGCGCCGGCACGGCCCTTGACCGCGCTCGTCCCCGACCGCTGCCTCGGCGCGCTGGCCGCACCGGGCGAGATCGCCCTCGGCGGCGTGCCCGAGGGCTTCGCCGCGCCGCTGCTGCTCAGGCTGGCGGAGGCCCACGCCGCGCCGGTGCTCTACGTCGCCCGCGACGATGCGAGGCTCGCGCGTCTCTCCGCCCTGCTGGCCTTCTTCGATCCCGGCTGCGTGCAGGTCACCATCCCCGCCTGGGACTGCCTGCCCTACGACCGGGTCTCGCCGCGCGCGGACATCGCGAGCCGGCGCCTCGCCGGCCTCGTGCGCCTGCTGCGGGGGAGCGGGGCGCGCCCGCCCGTCGTGCTCACCACGGTCAACGCGGCGGTGCAGCGGGTGCCGCCCCGCACCATGCTGGCCGATGCGACGCTCAGCCTGGAGGCCGGCGCGCATCTCGACGTCGAGACCCTGCTGGACTACCTGGAGCGCAACGGCTTCGTCCGCACCGGCACGGTGATGGACGCGGGCGACTACGCCGTGCGCGGCGGCCTGGTGGACATCTTCCCGCCCGATGCCGAGCGCCCGGTGCGGCTCGACTTCTTCGGCGACGCGATCGAGAGCATGCGCTGGTTCGACCCGCTGACGCAGCGCCGCGCCGAGGCCGCTGGCGCCGTTCTCCTCGCGCCGGTGAGCGAGGTGCTGCTCAATGCGCCGTCGATCGCGCGCTTCCGCTCGGGCTACCGCCGCCAGTTCGGCGCCGTGACCGGGGAGGATCCGCTCTACGAGGCGGTCTCCGCCGGGCGCCGCTACCCCGGCATCGAGCACTGGCTGCCGCTCTTCCACGAAGGGCTGGAGACGCTCTTCGACTACGTGCCGGAAGGGCCGGTCCTGCTCGACCACCGCGCGGCGGAGGCGCGCGACGACCGCTTCGAGACCATCGCGGATTTCTTCGACGCGCGCGCAAATCCACGATCCTCGGCAGTGGCGGACGCGCCCTACCACCCGGTGCCGCCGGAGACCCTCTTTCTCGACGCGGACGCCTGGGCGCGCCTGCTGGAAGGGCGCCCGGTGGCGCGCTGCTCCCCCTACGTCGAGGCCGAGGGCGCAGCCGATGCCGGCGCCCGCGACGGCCGCGACTTCGTGGCCGAGCGCAAGCAGCGGCACGGCGCGCTCTTCGAGGCCGTGGGCGCGCATATCGACAGCCAGCAGGAGATGGGCCGGCGCGTGCTGATCGCGAGCGGGGCTGCGGGCAGCCGCGACCGCATGGTCCGCCTGCTGCGCGAGCACGGCATGCACGGGATCGAGCCGGTCGCCGACTGGCGGGCGGCCTGCGCGCTGCCGCCGGGGATCGCCGCCGCGGCGGTGCTGCCGCTGGAGCGCGGCTTCGCCTCGCCGGCGCTCACCGTGATCGCGGAGCAGGACATCCTGGGCGCCCGCCCGAGCCGGCCCGAGCGCCGCCGCAAGCCGGCCGAGAACTTCCTGGTGGACGCGGCCGCGCTCTCCGAGGGCGACCTGGTGGTGCACGCCGATCACGGCATCGGCCGCTACGACGGCCTGGTGACGCTGGAGGTCGACCACGCGCCGCACGACTGCCTGCGCCTCCTCTACGAGGGCGACGACCGGCTCTTCCTGCCGGTGGAGAACATCGAGCTGCTCTCACGCTACGGCTCGGCCGACCAGCCGGTGGCGCTCGACAGGCTGGGCGGCGCCGCCTGGCAGGCGCGCAAGGCCCGGCTCAAGCAGCGCATCCGCGACATGGCGGACCAGCTCATCGGGCTCGCGGCCGAGCGCGCGACCCGGCCCGCGCCGCAGCTCGCATCGCCCGGCGCCCTCTACGACGCCTTCTGCGCGGGCTTTCCCTACGTGGAGACCGACGACCAGGCGCGCGCCATCGACGAGGCGCTCGCCGACCTCGACGCCGGCCGCGCCATGGACCGTCTGGTCTGCGGCGACGTGGGCTTCGGCAAGACCGAGGTGGCGCTGCGCGCGGCCTTTCACACGGTCCAGGCCGGCAAGCAGGTGGCGGTGCTGACCCCCACCACCCTGCTCGCGCGCCAGCACCTGCAGACCTTCGGCGAGCGCTTCGCCCGGCTGCCGGTCAACGTCGCCCAGCTCTCGCGCCTCGTCGGCACCAAGGAGCAGGCGGCGGTGAAGCGCGGCATCGCCTCGGGCGAGATCGACATCGTCATCGGCACCCACGCGCTGCTCGGCCCGCAGATCGCCTTCAACGACCTCGGCCTCGTCGTCGTGGACGAGGAGCAGCACTTCGGCGTCGCCCACAAGGAGAAGCTGAAGCGGCTCAAGGCCGAGGCCCACGTGCTGACGCTGACGGCCACGCCGATTCCGCGCACGCTGCAGATGGCGCTGAGCGGCGTGCGCGACATGAGCGTGATCGCGACCCCGCCTGTGGACCGGCTCGCCGTGCGCACCTTCATCCTGCCCTACGACCCGGTGGTGGTGCGCGAGGCGCTGATGCGCGAGCACCTGCGCGGCGGACAGACCTTCTACGTCTGCCCGCGCATCGCCGACCTTGACGAGGTGGCGGAGCGCGTGCGCACGCTCGTGCCCGAGGTGAAGGTCGCCCTCGCCCACGGCCGGCTCGCGGCGCGCACGCTCGATTCGATCATGGCCGACTTCTACGACGGCAAGGTCGACGTGCTGGTCTCCACCGCGATCATCGAATCGGGGCTCGACCTGCAGCGGGTCAACACCATGATCGTGCACCGCGCCGACCGCTTCGGCCTCGCCCAGCTCTACCAGCTGCGCGGGCGCATCGGGCGGGCCAAGCTGCGCGGCTACGCCTACCTCACGCTGCCGCCCGGGCATCGCCTCACCGACACCGCGCACAAGCGGCTCCAGGTCATCCACCGGCTGGACGGACTCGGCGCGGGCTTCAGCCTGGCGAGCCACGACCTCGACATCCGGGGCGCGGGCAACCTGCTGGGAGCGGAGCAGTCCGGCCACATCCGCGAGGTCGGGATCGAGCTCTACCAGCACATGCTGGAGGAGGCCGTGGCGACGGCGCGGGCCAGGGCCGGCGGCGAGGCGCCGCCGGCCGAGCGCTGGTCGCCCACCATCAGCCTCGGCACCTCGGTGCTGATCCCCGAGAGCTACGTGCGCGACCTCGACGTGCGGCTCACGCTCTATCGCCGGGTCGCGGCGCTGGAGGATCAGGCCGGCATCGACGACTTCGTCGACGAGCTGGGCGACCGCTTCGGCCCGCCGCCCGACTCGGTGCGCCACCTGCTGGAGATCATGGCGATCAAGCAGCTCTGCCGGCAGAGCGGCATCGAGCGCGTGGAGGCCGGGCCCAGGGGCGCGGTGCTGAGCTTCCGCGACGGCGGCTTTCCGGACCCGGCGGCGCTGGTCCGCTACGTCTCGGCGCCGGAGAACGCGCTCAGGCTCCGCCCCGACAGCCGCCTCATCGCGACCCGGCGCTGGCCCGACACCGAGGCGCGGCTGGAGGGCGTGCAGCGACTCCTGCGCGACCTCTCCGCCCTCGCCGGCGCTTCCGCGCCATGCTAGCGTCCTGCCATGACCGAGCGACTCGAACGGGCGATCGCGAAGCTCCGCCGGCTCCCGCCCGATCGCCAGAACGAGGCGGCCGACCTGCTCCTGAGCGTGGTGGAGGACGACTCCGACACGCCCCGCCTGACACCGCAGCAGATCGCCGAGGTCGAGCGCCGCCTCGGCGAGCCACCGCGATACGCCCCTCACGACGAGGTTCGCGCCTTCTTCCAGCAAAAGGCCGCTGAATGAGACTTCGGTGGCGGCTCTCTGCCGTCAGCGACCTCGCCGATATCCGGGATTACATCAGCAAACACGATCCCGAAGCTGCACGGGCGGTCGTCGAGCGTGTGCTCCGCTCGGTCGATCGCCTGGAGTCCTTTCCGAGGTCCGGACGAGCAGGTCACGTCGCCGGCACGCGCGAGCTTGTCGTGCCCGGCCTTCCCTACATCGTTGTCTACACCTGCGACGACGCCGACGTCAGCATCATCGGCGTCTTTCACGGCGCGCGGGATCGGGAATGACCCGGCGAGTCGATCAGGCGGCCAGCGCGTTGACCTTGGCAGCCATGATGAAGTCGTTCTCGTGCAGGCCCCTGATCTTGTGGGTGTAGAAGAGGACCGTGCAGTAGCCCCAGCCGAAGGTGATGTCGGGGTGGTGGCCCTCCTCCTCGGCGAGGTCGCCCACCTTGTTCACCAGCGCCATGGACTCGGCGAAGTCGCCGAGCTTGAAGGTGCGGCGGATCTTGGTGGCGTCGTCGATCAGCTCCCACCCCGGCGTCTGGTCCAGGAAGGCCCGTGCCTCGGCCTCTTCCAGCGGCGGAATGCCGCCCCGGCAGGGTTCGCAGGTCTTGCTCGTCAGGCTCATGTCGTCCTCCAGCGGTGCTCGTCTCTCGGATCGTGCGACGGCGATTGCGGTTGCGGTGGCGTGTCCGGGCTGGAAAGATAATCGCAATGGGGGGCCACGTCTCCGTCTGACGAAGGGTGATTGCGCATGGCGCCGATGGATGCCGCTGTCGACGCAGCACCCGAGCGGGCCTTTGCCGCCGCCGTCGAGGGAGCGGAGCCCCGGCGCGTCACCATCCTGGGCTCGACCGGCTCGATCGGCTGCAACACCATCGACCTGATCGCCCGCCACCCGGGCGCCTTCGAGGTGGAGGCGCTGACCGCCCAGACGAGCGTGGAGCGCCTCGCCGAGCAGGCCCGCGCGGTGGGCGCGAAGCGGGCCGTCATCGGCGATCCCGCGCTCTACGGCGAGCTCGAAGAGGCACTCGCGGCCTCCGGCACCGCGGCCGCCGCCGGGCCGGAGGCCCTGGTCGAGGCCGCGGCCGTGCCGGCCGACTTCGTCATGGCGGGCATCGTCGGCGCCGCCGGGCTGCGCCCGACCCTGGCTGCCGCCGAGCGCGGCGCCGTCATCGGGCTCGCCAACAAGGAGTGCCTGGTCTGCGCCGGCGCGCTCATGCTGGCCGAGGTCGAGCGCGGCGGGGCGACGCTGCTGCCGGTCGATTCGGAGCACAACGCCATCTACCAGGTGTTCGACTTCGAGCGGGCCGGGAGCGTCGAGAAAATCGTGCTCACCGCCTCCGGCGGGCCCTTCCGCGAGGCCTCGGCCGAGACCATGGCCAACGCCACGCCGGAGCAGGCGGTGGCCCACCCCAACTGGGACATGGGCGCCAAGATCTCGGTGGATTCGGCCACCATGATGAACAAGGGCCTCGAAATGATCGAGGCCTTTCACCTCTTCCCGGTCGCCGCGGAGCAGATCGAGGTGCTGGTGCACCCGCAGTCGGTGATCCACAGCATGGTCGCCTACGTCGACGGCTCGGTGCTGGCGCAGCTCGGCACCCCTGACATGCGCACGCCGATCGCCTACTCTCTGGCCTGGCCGGCGCGCATGCCGGCGCCCTCGCCCCGGCTCGACCTCGCGGAACTCGGGCACCTCACCTTCGAGCCGCCGGACTTCGAGCGCTTCCCGGCGCTCAGGCTCGCGCGCGAGGCGCTGGACGCGGGCGGCAGTGTGCCGATCGTGCTCAACGCCGCCAACGAGGTCGCGGTCGGCGGCTTCCTCGCCCGCCGCATCGGCTTCCTCGAGATCGCGCGCACGGTCGAGCGCTGCCTGGAGCGGACCGAGCAGCGCGCCGTCGCGCGGCTGGACGACGTCTACGATATCGACGCCGCCGCGCGCGAACTCGCCGGGCGGCTGCTCGACGGCGCCAACTGAGCGGGCGGGCGCATGACCCTCTCCGCAACGGCGGCAGTGGACGAGGCGCCCGGGCAGGGCGAGGCGGCGCGCGAGGAGAACATCCGCGCGCTGATCCGCGCCAACAGCGAGAACTTCCCGGTCGGCTCCTTCCTGATCCCGCCGGACTGCCGGCCCCACGTGCACGCCTTCTACCTGTTCGCGCGCAAGGCCGACGACATCGCCGATTCCCCCACCATCCCCGCGGACGAGAAGGTGGCCCGGCTGCAGGCGGCGAGCGACGCGCTGGGCCGCGACGAGGCGGCACTGCCGGACTGGGCCGTGCCCTACCACCGCAGCCTGGCCGAGACCGGGTGTCCCGCGCAGAACGGGCGCGACCTGCTGTCGGCCTTCATGCAGGACGCGACCAAGCTGCGCTACGTCGACTGGGACGACCTGATGGACTACTGCCAGCGCTCGGCCGCCTCGGTCGGCCGGGTGATGATGGACATCCACGGCGAGACGCCCCATGCCGACATCGAGGGCTCGGACGCGCTCTGCAACGCGCTGCAGGTGCTCAACCACCTGCAGGACTGCGGCGAGGACTATCGCGCGCTGGATCGCGTCTACATCCCCGAGCCATGGCTCAGGGACGCCGGCGGCGGCGTGGAATTGCTGGCCGAGCGGCGCGCGGCGCCGGCGGTGCGCCATGCCGTCGACCGCTGCCTGGAGCACACCGCGCACCTGCTGCGCCGGGCCGAGGCGATGCCGCGCTCGGTCCGCCGCCGCCGCTTCCGCTGGGAGTGCGCGGTGATCGTGAGGCTGGCCTGGGCGCTGCACCGCAAGCTCGGCCGGGGCGACCCGCTGGCCGGCCGCATCCGGGTGCCCAAGGCAAGCCGCGTGGCGCTGGCGCTGCGCGGCATCGCAGGCGCGTGGTGAGCCAGACCGCCGCCCTGCCGATCCCCGAGGCGCGCGATCCGAAGCGCTACGTCGCCGAGGTGACCCGGGCGTCGGGCAGCTCGTTCTTCCTGCCGATGATGCTGCTACCGCGCGAGAAGCGCGAGGCGATGCTGGCGCTCTACGCCTTCTGCCGCGAGACCGACGACGTGGCCGACGAGATCGAGGACCCGGCCGAGTCGCGCGCGCTGATCGACGCCTGGCGGGGCGAGGTCCGCGCGCTCTACCAGGGCGCGCCGCGCCACCCGGTGACGCGCGCGCTCGCCCGCCCGGTCGAGCGTTTCGGCCTCGAGCAGGGTCACTTCATGGAGATCCTGGAGGGCTTCGAGATGGACGGCGGCGGCGCCATGCTGCGCCCGACGCTGGCCGAGCTGGAGCGCTACTGCCACTGCGTCGCGGGCTGTGTCGGCCTGCTCTCGGTGGAGATCTTCGAGTACCGCGCGCGCAGCATCCCCGACTTCGCCCGCCACCTGGGGCAGGCCTTCCAGCTCACCAACATCCTGCGCGACGTGGCGGAGGACGCGCGGCGCGGCCGCATCTACCTGCCGCAGGAGCTGCTGGAGCGCCACGGCCTCGCCGACATCAGGCCCGACGCGATCGCGCGCACGCCGGGGGTGGAGAAGGTGTGCGGCGCGCTCGGCGCCATGGCGCGGCGCCATTTCGGCGCAGCCAGCGAGGCCCTGCCGCGCTCGGAACGCCGCGCCATGCGCCCCGCCATCCTCATGCGCAGCGTCTACGAGGCCTATCTCGACCGCATCGAGGGGGCGGGCTTCCCAGTCGCCGGCCGGCGCATCCGCTTCAGCGCGACGCAGAAGCTGCGCCTCGTCATGGGCGGGCTTCTGCGGACGATCTGAGCGCTGATTCCCGCCGCGGCCATGCGCGATGAGGCCCGCACGATTCCCACCTCCCCCTGTCCCCCTCCTCCCGGGAGGAGGGGGAACGTAGGCGGCGACGGCCTTCGCCCCCTCTCCTCCCCGCCGGGGAGGAGAGGGCCGGGGTGAGGTGGGGGCGTATACCGAATGGCGCAATCCTGGCACGGACGCGGGGACCGCCCAGCGCACCGCGGTGCGGGCAACACGGTCGTGCAATCCATGACCGTGGCGAGAGTTCCGGGCTATAACCGGGCGCGCCGATTCGAACGGAATGGCGGCAGGGAGCGGCATGATCATCGTCACGGGCGGGGCGGGCTTCATCGGCTCGAACCTGGTCGCCGCCCTCGAGGAGCGGGGCGCAGGGCCGCTGGCGGTCTGCGACAACCCCGGCGCGGGCGACGGCGGCCGCACCATCGCCCGGCGCAGCCTAGAGGCCGTGATCGAGCCCGCCGCGCTCCCCGCCTTCCTCCGGGCCCGCGCCGGCGACGTGCGCGCGGTCTTCCACCTCGGCGCCAACTCGTCCACGACCGAGACCGACGCGAGCCTGCTGGCCCGCAACAACTACCGCTTCACCATGGACCTCTGGCACTGGTGCGCTGCCGAGGGCGTACCGCTGATCTACGCCTCGTCGGCGGCCACCTACGGCAACGGCTCGTGCGGCTTCGACGACGACGGCGCGATCCCGGCGCTGGCGCGGCTCAGACCGCTCAACGGCTACGGCCGCAGCAAGCACCTCGTCGACCGCCGCATCGCCCACGCGCTGGCGCGGGGCGCGCCGCGCCCGCCGCAGTGGGCCGGCCTCAAGTTCTTCAACGTCTACGGCCCCAACGAGTATCACAAGGGCGGGCAGAGGAGCGTTGTCGCCACCATCTACCCCGACGCCGCCGCCGGCCGCCCGGTGCGCCTCTTCAAGTCCCATCACGGGCGCTACCCGGACGGCGGCCAGCGCCGGGATTTCGTCTGGGTGGGCGACTGCGTCGCGGTGATGCTCTGGCTGCTGGACAACCCGCAGGCGAGCGGCCTCTTCAACGTGGGCACCGGCAGCGCGCGCACCTTCGCCGACCTCGCGCGCGCGCTCTTCGCCGCCCTCGGGCGGGCGCCGGAGATCGAGTACGTCGCCATGCCCGAGGCCATGCGCGCGCACTACCAGTACTTCACCGAGGCGCGGATGGAGCGGCTGCGGCGCGCGGGCTACACGGCGCCCTTCGCCGATATCGAGGAGGGCGTCGGCACCTACGTGCGCGACTACCTGAGCCGGGCGGACCCCTACCGATGAGAGCCTCCTGATGCTTGCCCTCGCCTTCCCCGCCATCGACCCGGTGGCCGTCGAGATCGGCCCGCTGACCATCCGCTGGTACGCGCTGGCCTACGTGCTCGGCCTGCTGCTCGGCTGGCAGTACGTGCGCTATCTGGCGGAGACGCGCATCGAGGGGCTGACCAAGCGCCACGCCGACGACCTGCTGGTGTGGGGGACTCTCGGCGTCGTGGTGGGCGGGCGGCTCGGCTACGTGCTCTTCTACCATCCGAGCTTCTTCCTCGCGAACCCGGCGCAGATCCTGCAGATCTGGGAGGGGGGGATGTCCTTCCACGGCGGCGCCGTAGGGGTGCTTGTCGCCGTTATCCTCTATTCCCGCGCCAAGCGGATCGCCCTGCTTTCCGTCGCCGACGCGATCTGCGCACAGGTGCCCATCGGCCTCTTCCTGGGCCGCGTCGCGAACTTCATCAACGGCGAGCTCTACGGCCGCGCGAGCGACGTCTCCTGGGCGATGGTGTTCCCCGGCGGCGGGCTCGAGCCGCGCCACCCGAGCCAGCTTTACGAGGCGGTGCTGGAAGGCCTCGTTCTCTTCGCCATCCTGGCCGCGGCGGTGCATGCGCGGCGAATCGTTCAGCGGCCCGGCACCGTCGCCGGGCTCTTCTTCGCCGGCTACGGCGTGGCCCGCATCGTCGGCGAGCTCTTCCGCGAGCCCGATGCCTTCCTCGGCTTCATCCTGCCGGGGCTGACCATGGGGCAGGTTCTCTCGATCCCGATGGTCCTCATCGGGCTCGTCCTCATCCTCCGCCTGCCGCCGCTCAGGCCGGCGGGCGGCGGCTCCGGGCGATGAGCGCGCTCGCGGCGGAGATCAGGCAGCGCATCCGGCGCGAGGGGCCGATCAGCGTCGCCACCTACATGGAGCTCTGCCTGAGCCACCCGACCCTCGGCTACTACCGCCGTGCGCGGCCCCTCGGCGCCGAAGGCGACTTCGTCACCGCGCCGGAGGTGAGCCAGATGTTCGGCGAGCTGGTCGGGCTCTGGGCTGCGGCGCTGTGGCAGGCCATGGGCGCGCCTGCGAGCGTGCGCCTGGTCGAGCTCGGGCCGGGACGCGGCACCCTCATGGCCGATGCGCTGCGCGCGGCGCGCACCGTGCCGGGCTTCCGCGAGGCGGTCGACCTGCACCTGGTGGAGTCGAGCGAGCCCCTGCGCGCGGAACAGGCCGCGCTGCTGGAAGAGGCGCGCCCCACCTGGCACGCGGGCGTCGAGGGCGTGCCGCCCGGCCCCCTGCTGGTCGTCGCCAACGAGTTCTTCGACGCGCTCCCCATCCGCCAGTTCGAGCGGGTGGGCGACGGCTGGCGCGAGCGCGTGGTGACCCTCGCGCCGGATTCGCGCGCGCTCCGCTTCGCCGCCGCGGGGCCTTGCTGCGCAGCGACGGACGGGCCTGCGGGCGCGCCGGCGGGCGCCATCGTCGAGCGGGCCCCGGTGCGGGAGGCTCTCGCGGCCGCACTCGCCCGGCGCGTCGTTAAGCACGGCGGGGCGGCGCTGATCGTGGACTACGGGCACGAAGGGACCGGCCTCGGCGACACCCTGCAGGCGATGCGGCGCCATCGCCGCCACGGCGTGCTGGAGGCGCCCGGCGCGGCCGACCTCACCGCGCACGTGGATTTTTCCGCGCTGGCGGCGGCGGCCCGGCAGGCGGGCGCCCGCGTGTTCGGCCCGGTGGCCCAGGGCGAATTCCTGCAGGCGCTCGGGATCGAGGCGCGGGCGGGCGTGCTGAAGCAGCGCGCCAGCGCGGAACAGGCGCGGGAGATCGACGCGGCCTTGCGCCGCCTCACCGGCGCGCACGCCATGGGCGCGCTCTTCAAGGCGCTGGCACTCGCGCATCCTGCACTGGGCGCGCCGCCCGGCTTCGAGCCCGCGCGGGGGACGGCGCAGTGATCCAGCCGCTCGCCCACGACGTGCTGGAGGACGCGGGCGGGCGCGTCCGGCACGGCTTCTTCGGCCGCGCGGGCGGCGTCAGCGGCGGCCTCTACCGCTCCCTCAACTGCGGCCTCGGTTCTGGCGACGACCCGGAGGCCGTCGCCGAGAACCGCGCCCGCGCCGTCGCCGCCTGCGGCCTGCCGGCCGACGCCCTCTGCACCGTCTACCAGGTCCACAGCGCCGATGCGCTCACGGTCACCGAGCCCTGGGCGCGGGCAGACGCGCCGCGCGCCGACGCCATGGCGACGGCGACGCCGGGCCTCGCGCTCGCGATCCTCACCGCCGACTGCGTGCCGGTGCTGCTGGCCGACCCCGACGCGGGCGTGATCGGCGCGGCACACGCCGGCTGGCGCGGCGCGCTGGGCGGGGTGCTGGAGGCCGCGGTGGGGGCCATGCTGGGCCTGGGCGCGCAGGCGGGCCGCATCCGCGCCGCCGTCGGCCCCGCGATCGGCGCGGCGTCATACGAAGTGGGGCCCGAGTTCCCGGCGCCCTTCCTGGCGCGGCGGCCGCAGGACGCCGATCTCTTCGCCCCGGCGGGAACGGACGAGCGCTTCCTCTTCGACCTCGGGGGCTACGTCGCACGCCGCCTGGGCGATCTCGGTCTCGGCGGGATCGGCGCCACCGGAGGCGACACCTGCGCCGAGGCGGAGCGCTACTTCAGCTACCGCCGCAGCCTGGCGCAGGGCGAGCCCGACTACGGGCGCAACATCTCCATCGTCGCGCTGGCACGCTAGCATGCCCTACGTCATCATCTTCGGCGTGCTCCTCTTCGTCGGGCTGGTGGCGAGCTGCGTGCTGACGGTATCGGGACCATGAGGCTGCAACTCCTGCTGATTCCGCTCCTCTGCGCCGCGCTGGCGGCCTGCGGCGACCTGCCGCAGCCCTTCAAGCCGGCCGAGAAGAGCGCGCAGACCTGGGCCGGCACCGGCGTCGACGCCGGGCTCGACACCTGGGGCAGCGTGCTGGTGCGGCCCGTGGTCGGGCTGCCTGCGCCGCTCGCGGCGACGCTGGCGGCGGAGACGGTCGACGCGCTGCTCGCGCGCGAGATGCCGGCGAGCGAACGCTCCGCCAGCCGCGCCAGCATCAGCCTCGCCGGGCGCATCAGCGTCGCCGGCGGCACGCTGCAC
>JAJDXK010000007.1 GCA_022823305.1 Alphaproteobacteria bacterium | reverse complement strand
TCGTCGGTCGCGACCGACATGTTGGCGACGCGCCCGCCGCTCATGAGGTGGGTGACGCTGACGTCGTCGCCGAGGCGGCCGATGACTTCCGCGCGATTCAGTCCGAATGCCATGGTGATTCTCCTCATGGTCTGGATGATGACGATGGGTTGCGAACCGGGGGACCGGGGGACTCACTCCCCGGCCCCTTCCCGTTCACCTTCTCCTCGCTTCCCTCCTACTCGCGCCCGAGGCCGGGACCGGCCCCGGGGGTCGCGGCCAGCACCTCGCGCACCGCCTGGGGCGGCAGGCCCACTTCGGCGAGGAGCTGGGCGACGGAGTCGGTGGAATCGCGTTCGTCGCCGGCGACGAAGCCTTCGGCGACGAGGGGACGAGGGTCGGTGGGGATGAACATGGTTCGGTCTCCTTCGAGAGAGGGGGGATCGACGCGCCGGGCCGCAGCGGTGCTCCCTCTGCGCGCCCTGGCCGTCGCCCTCTCGAAGCGCTCCTCTCCTCGCGCGCACTCAGAGCAGTCCGCGCTCGGCGAAGCTGACCACCTCCCCGTCGCCGACGACGAAGTGGTCGATGAGGCGCACGTCGACGAGCGCAAGCGCCTCGGCGAGGCGCCTGGTGATGGCGCGGTCGGAGAGGCTCGGCTCGGCGACCCCGCTCGGATGCCCGTGCGCGACGACGAGGGCGGCGGCGTTGTGCATGAGCGCGCGGCGCACCACGACGCGCGGGTGCACGGTGGCGCCGTCGACCGTGCCCTGGAAGAGCTCCTCGTACGCGATGGGCTGGTGGCGGTTGTCGAGGAAGACCGCGACGAAGACCTCGTTGCGGCGCCCGCGAAGGCGCGCCTCGAGGTAGCGCCGGGTGTGGGCGGGCGAGGTGAGCGCGCCGTCGCGGCGAAGCCGGGCCTGCATCCAGCGCGCGTGCAGCTCGTGAAACGCATGCACCCGCGCCCGGTCCCCGGCCGGCAGGAGGACGGTGCGGAGCAGGTCGTCGGGGTCGTCGAGCAGCCCGCGCAAGCCGCCTGCGGCGGCGAGCGTGGCGGCGTCGACGTCGACGCCGAGGAGGCCGAGGAGCTCGTGGTCTTCGAGGGCGGCGGTGCCTGCGCGCGCGACGCGGGCGAGCGGCGCCTCGGGCGGCGGGGACGGGACCCCCGTCGCGGCATAGGGGGCGGCGGCCTCGGAGCGCACGGCCGGTGCGAGCGCGGGTTCGTGTGGCATGACGGCTCCATCGTCGGCAGGGGGGCGCGGCCCGGAGGCTCTCGACCGCCCTTCGGGACCGCCCCTGCCGGGCGCCCGCTCCACCTCATGGAGATGCGCCCGGCGGTGTCCGGCGCCCGGGCGGGGATGGGCGCCGGCGCCCCGCGGCCGGCGGGCCGGCGGCACGTGCCGGGGCGTGGGGCGCGCGGCCCGATGCCGGCACGGGCGGGAGTCGCGAGGGGCGGTCTCCCCCGTTACGATTCCGGCCGCATCGCGTTCCCCGCGGGGCCGTGTCGCCCCCGGGGCGTCCCCGGACCGCGGGGCGGCATGGGGGGAGACACCAGGCTCGGGTGGGGCATGGCGGGACGGGAATCGACGAGACCGTGGCGTTTCTGGGCGCTGGCGCTGTTGTGGCTGCCGGGCGGAGTGGTCGCGAGCGCTCTCGTGCGGTTCGGACCGGGGCTCGCGCTGCCGGAGCTCGGACCGTGGCTCGCGATGATGGTGATGGAGGGAGGACCGTCGCTGGTGCCGATGGCGCCCTGCGGCGTGCCGCTCGCGCTCGGCTGCCGGCGGCTGTGGCGGCTGGGGCACCGTCGCGGCGCCTGGGCCGCGGGCGTCGGGCTCGGGGCGACGACGGTGGCGGTGTCGCTGCCGGCCGGACTGCTCGGCCCGATCGCGGTCGCGGTCGCCCTGCCGGCCTGGGGCGCGTGGTGGTGGCTCGCGCGGCGCGGGTGAGGCCGGAGGACAACGGGCCGGCAGCGCAGCGGGGCGGAGGGCAAACTAAACGTGAATGATGATCACTGTTGTCTGCGGCGATCGGTCGTCTGGCGCGGGCCCCAAACCATCATTCGTCGTCAAGCATGCCGAAATGACGAAACGCTGCGATGATTCCTTCCCTCTTTTCGGGAGGACATTCCACGACCCGGCCGGCGTCCACGCGATTCCAGGCTCTTCGCGGACGAAGCCCGGCCAACTCCTTGCAGTGTGCAATCCAGCAGTCATGCTGAACTGACCAGCCGCGGCTTTCCCTCACCCACTTCTTGATCTGCGAATAAGTGGCCATATCGGTCTCGAACGTTTCGATTGCGGATTGCACAAGTGCACTTTGCGGGACGGCTGCGCAGCAGGCCCGCGGATCAGTGCTCGGTGACGTCCCCCGGCTCAGGGGTCTCGGCGCGCATCGAGCGGGCCGCGAGCGCGGTCCAGTCCTCGCGCGAGAGACCGAGGCGCCGGTTCAGCTTGTCGCACAGGCGCTCGGCGTCCTCGACGGTGAGCGCCACCAGCGCCGTCGGGATGTATCCGCTCATCCCCTCGATGACGATGCGGATCTGCTGCACCTCGTCCTCGACGTCGTAGGCGGGCACGAAACAGTAGTTCGGGTCGTCCGGCAGGGTCTGGGCGGTCATGACGGCTCTCCGTGTGTGC
>JAJDXK010000045.1 GCA_022823305.1 Alphaproteobacteria bacterium | reverse complement strand
TGAGGCTGGGCGCGTCGCTTCGCGACCGGGCTACCCTGCCGAGCCCGCTGCGCGGTCTCGGCCCTTCGGGCGGGTATCCCTCGCGCCTCCGTTCGCTGACGCTCACTGCGCGCTCCGCTTGCCCGGCGGCTCGCTGCGCTCACCGCCGTTGCCGGACCGGCGCCGTGGCGGCACGGTTCGACCGCATCGCCCGCCGGACCGCCGCAGTCTCCTCGCGCCGGCGCTGCGCGCCGCGCTCGTCGGGGACTTCGCCTCGCTCGCCCTCGCCGGCTGCGCCGGCTGCGAAGCTCGCCTCGGCTTCGTCCCGGGCGGCACCCCCGTGCCTCGCCGGTGCAGGCTGCGCCTCGCACCGGCTCCGGCACCGCCCCGTGCACGAACCGCCGCGCCCGTGTCTCCGCTCGTGCGCGCGCTCCTGCGGAGCGCTTCGCGCACTTCGCTCCGCACCGCGCCGTGCTCCGGCGCCCGCACCGGGGCGGGCACCGCCGCCTCCGCCTCCGGCAGCGTGCTGCGCACGTCTGCCTGCGGCTCCGGGCGCACCGCCCGCCGCTCACGCGCCGCGGCGGCTCCCCTCCGCCGGGTTCCCCGGCGTCGATTCCCCCTTCGCTCATGCAGCGCGCTGGCCGTCCCGGACCGCCCGGGGCGGCCTTGGTTCTCACACCCGACGCATCGTTGATGCAGGGGTTGCCGTGGCTGCCCGTGTCCGCTGCTGGCTGCCTATGCCCCGGGCGAGCGTGCGCCTGTCCACCGATGGCATGCCGGAATAGCTCGCACCATTTTGGTAGCGCCGGTGCTCGGCCCAAATACTTGAGCAATTGCAGGAGTTTGCGTGGCATTGCGCTTGGCATGAAGCCCGCTCCGCCCCCACAGGATATGGACTTGCTCCTGCGGAACTACCAGTCTGGTATCGCCCTTGCGGGTGCTCCACTATGGCCGCTACCACTCCGGTCGCCGCCCCGAAGGCCCCGTTCGGTCACTGTTTCGGTCCGCAACGCGGGCGATCGGTGCCCGTCCGGACCAGCGGACTTGGCAAGATCGGAGCGGGAACTCTCGCGAACCTCACGGCAAGGTGGGCAAACTCTCATGGCACAGTCACAGCAGAAGAACGTCCGGGTCACCACCGAGCAGTGGAATCGCATCGAGACCGCCGCCCGCGAGCGGCAGGTTTCGCCCAATCAGCTCGTCGTCGAGCTCGCCATTGAGGCCCTCGACCTTCGCGAATGGCCCAGCACCGAAGCCGAAATCAAGGTCGCCAGGGCCTCGCTGTTCGCTGCCCAAGCCATCGCCCGCGACCTCATCGCCAACGGTCGTGAGAACGAAGTGCAGGAAATCCGAGAATTCATCTCCGGGATCGTGCCCGATCCTGACGCCCTCAGATCTACGGGAACGCGACCCCCTGCGCAGACCGATTCGACCGACAAGAACCCGCGATCGTAAGATCGCTGCACGCGTCCCACCGCCTGCTCACGGATGTATAGGCTCGATTGCCTGCAAGTCCTCGGATCTGTAGCTCAACCCTCCACCCGCATCTCGGAATACATCGGTGGCGATCTTGAGCGTAAAGCCGCTCTTTTGGAGAGAGTGCGCAATCCGTCCGAGGTACCGCATGTCCGGCTGGGGCTCGATGCACTGAGCGATTTCCTTGCCCGGCCGCGTAACTTCGTGGCCCCTCAGATGAGTACTGGACGGTGACTCAGCTTCCACGACAAGGATATATCCGGGCTCTCGGTGAATGACCTCGGGTTTGCTTGAAACGTCGATAAAGTCGGCGTCTTCGTGCGTGGATCGAATGAGTCCGACTTCTACCAACAGCGGTAAAGTGTATCCGTCATACCTCGTATTGGGATCCGGGAAGACGAAATTGCCTATCCGGTACCTCGCGATCTGCGAAAATGCCTTGGCTTCACTTGAGGCTAGATTCCTCAACGTAGCAAGCGTTCGTACTGACGTGGCTCCCGGCGTCTCGACTTCTCCAGCGAGCATTTGAGCCCAAATTCTGCGCATGTCCTCAGACGATACATCCTGAACACTGGAGAAAAATCGTGCGGCCCAGTCGTGGTCGGGTTCGTGTTGTATGACCTCCTTGTCTCCGAGCTCCCGAGCTGCTTCCCGCACTACAGCGGAGATATTCGCCTGCCGTTTCCGTTCCTGATATTCGAGGCGCTGAGTGATTCCCTCAGGACTAATCTCCAAGGCATCCTCAACGCTGCTACCGGAGGCGAAGGTCCGTTGTGCGGCAGCTTGCGCGTCGGCGATGATGCGAACGCTGTCAGCTTCCGCATGAGCAGAGATAATTCTGGCTTGCGCTTCGCGACTGGCCCGCCAAGGCGCCAGCATAGGTCCCGCAACTGCACCAATTCCGCTGGCAGCATATTTCAGGAGGACTTCCAGCCCCTCGGCTTTCACAGTCAGATTCACGTCCATCCTTCCTTTACCTCACGATACGGTCTGACATGGATTGGCGCATGCGCCCATGCGCATTGACGTGCAAACCCGGCTGTTCGAGCACGCTCTGAGCCGGTTGGCCGGACCTGAACTTGCGCCACCGCACTTCACGACCAACGCTCGCGTGGCGCAATGGAATGCAGCCATTTCCTGTTTCAATGATGTCGTCGACTACGGTACTCGGCCGAAATTCACGTGCCAGGCCGTCCAGCAGTTCTCGCTGATGAGCCGCAACCGGGTCCTCAGCGAACGCGACTCCAACGCTCCCGGCGCTTCCTCGTCCAGTGATTGGAGGCGCCGCCGCGCAGTCGCTGTACCGGCATCGGTCACTCACTCCCGCACCAACGACGACTGAATGCGGAAAAACTCCTGTATCTCGCCGGACACGTCAATGCGTTCAGACAAGAGCGTGCCGTGAGCAATCTGGTTGCGGACGTTGTAGAACTGCATGGTCCGCCTCCATTCGTCGCTTCCCCTCGCGAGGACCAGCGTCAGGCGGTTCTCGAAGCTCAGGCCCGAAAGCCGGCGATCGTCCGGGTTGTACAGCGACCAGACCCGGCGATTGCGCCAGTCGTCATGCGACTGTCCGTGCCGGATGGCGTCCCGGCAGGCTTCGTCGATGTCCGCCTCCAACTGGCCCCAGGCCAGCACGAAATACGCCTGATCGTTGATTTCCTGCTCGCGCGCAACGCGGTCGCGCTCATCCGGCTCGCCTGCTGCATCGTGGCGTTCGCGCAGGTCTTTGAGAAAGCCGTCGATCCGCTCATACGACCCCGCGATGGCGCGAAGGTCGCTCACCGCAGGATTCGTCTCAGCCAGTCCGCGGTTACGGCCTCGCGATCGCATCGGTTTTCAGCGGGCGCGGCCTGCCAGTCGGGCTCCTCGAAATTGTCGGCGGCATCGACGATGAGGTAGCGCCGGCCGTCGCGCTTCACATCGATCCGGCCATTGTTGCCGATGATCCACAGTGCCTCCGGCTTGAGCTCGACCACCTCGCCGGTCCGTCCGTGGAGTTCGAGCGTCGGAATGCGCCTCGCCTCGACACCGAACTTGCGCATCATCTTCTCGTGCATGCGCACCGGCGCCCCCCGGCGGGCCTCCCAATCGTCCGGCAACCACTCGCCAATCGCGGCAAAGAGCCCGTTCAGGCGCGCCTCCCAGTCCTCCACGCGCCGCTCCACGTGCTTCGCGTCGATGGCGTCGCTGGTGACTTCGTCCAGAACCGTGTTCATCGAACCATTCCCGTTGCCGCCCGGTCGGGCCGCTCATTATCCCCGCCGCGGCGGCGCCTGAACACCTTATATGGAGCGCCCGGCGGCGTTTCAATCTCGCGCAACCCGTGGGGGCCGCTTCCAATCCACCGCTCCGGTCCCGCCGCCGCCGGCACAGACACATCAGAGCCCGAGCCCGCGATCGACGCCCTTCGCTGCGCCATCCCGTTCCATCCCCGGCTCCGGTGCCTTGTCCCGCTCCTGCGACGCGGCCCCGCCGCTCTCCCGCCCGGCGCTCCGGCCCGCCTCCAGTCCACCGTCCCGGCCCTTCGCCCGCTCCGGCTCGACCGCTTCGAGCGCGGCGATCCGCTCCCCGGTGACGGCTTCGAGCTGCTCCTTGAGCGCCGCCTTGTCGTCGGTGACGAGCTCGGCCCGGTCGCGGGCGCGGGATATCTCGACGTAGAACGACTTCTGCGTGGTGAGGTGCGGGTGCCTCGCCTCCATCGCCGCGATCACGTTGTCCACCGTCTTGCCCTGGAACGCGTGCACGGTCGAGGCCCAGGCGCGGTCGACGTGGCGGAGCTGTGCGTCGCCCGCGTTCAGATCGAGCATCCGCCCGTCCTCTAGCCGGAACGTCACCTTGCCGCCCGCGACCGCCGCGACCTCCGCGGTCTGGCTGTTCACGAGCCCGAGGCCCGCGTCGTTCCGCGTCCAGCGGATGCGGTCACCGGCCCTGAGCTCGATGTCGTCGCTGCGGTAGACCTCGACCCCGCCCGCGCGCGCCGCGAGACGCCCGGGCTCCCAGGGCACCCGCTCTCCGTCCTTGCCGTCGAGTATCACGGTGTGCGCAGCGCGGTCGACGCCCCGCACCCGCAGCTCGTCGCCCTTGGCGACCCCGAGGCGCTTGTAGGGACGGTGAAACGCCACCACGTCGCCCGGGCGGTAGCTCACGGCGAGGCTCTTCTCGGCGTTGGTGTAGCCCTTCGAGACCAGCCGCTCGCCGCGCAGGGCGGGGCCGTGCACGGTGCCGTCGCGCTCCAGCCGCGCGCGCACGATCTCGTTGATGCCCTCGCGCAGGCTGTGGCTCGGCGCGATCAGCCCCGTGTTCGCGCGCTCCTCCGGAGACAGCGCGAGCCAGCGCGCGGCGGCGGCGCCCGCGAGGTTGTCGGGCTTCACCTCGGCCACGTTCCCGCCGAGCTTGTCGAAGGCCCGGCCGATCTCGCCCGCGAGGCTCGCCTCGACGGCTTCCTTCAGCGCCGGATCGCGCTGGCGCATGATCTCGTCCATGACGGCGGTCTTCATGCCCGCCCTCTGGAGCTGCGCGAACGGCTTGCCCGCGTCGACGGCATCGAGCTGCTTCTCGTCGCCGACCAGCACCACGCGGGGGATGCGGAGCGCATCGGCGACCCGGAGCAGATCCCGGGCCTGGACGGTGGAGGCGAGCGAGCCCTCGTCGACCACAAGCGCGGTCTTCGCGAACGCGCCGCGCATCTCCTTCTCGCCCTTCTTGGTCGTGCGCCCCTCGGCGACCCCGGCGTAGCGGGCGAGGAAGCGCTGCAGGGTCTCGCTCTCGATGCCGGCGTCGGATTCGAGCGTGCGCGCGGCGGACGCGGACGGCGCGAGCCCCTTGACGGCGTAGCCCCGCTTCTCGAGGAGCGCGCGGGCGCGGGAGAGCATCGTCGTCTTGCCCGTCCCGGCATAGCCCTGGACGCCCACCACGCGGTCGCTCCCTGAGAGAATCAGCTTCACCGCCTCCTTCTGGCCGTGGGAGAGGGGACCGTTGCGGAGCGCCTTGTCGACGGTGCGGGCGCGCATGGGAGCGGTCCCGCGCCGCTGTCCGGCCTGCATCAGCGCCAGCGTCTCGCGCTCGTCGGCGACCGCGCGGGCGGTGGTGAGCATTCCCTCGGCGCCCGGCAGACGGGCGGGATGGAGCGAGCCGGCGTGCTCGCGCGCCGCGACCTCGCGCTCGATGTCCCCGATGGCCGCCACGCCCGGGTGGCGGGCGAGCGCGGCGGTGAGCAGGGCTGTCCTCGCGAACACCGCCTCGCGCTCCGAGAGGTGCGCCACCGCCCAGTCCACGGCCTGCGCCGCGGGCGACGTCGGTACGCCGTCCCGGGCGGCCGGCTCCGCCTCCGCGGCTGCGCCGGGGGAGGCCGCGCCGGGTCCTCCGGCCGGGCCGGGCGCATCCTCGCGCCCCACATCCTTCCCCGCGTCCGGACCGGCCTCCCGCGCCATCGCATCGGCGGCGAGCGCCTTCGCGTCGAACCCGAGCGCCGCGGCCTGGTGCTCCCAGCTCTCGCGCAGCGCCTCGCGGTCCACGTCGCGCTTCGCCGCCCGAGTCATCAGCGCCGCGCGCTGGGCGAGGCGCTGGTCGTCCGCGGTGTTGCCGCCGCCGCGCTCGGCCACCGCCGCCTCGATCTCCGCGCGCCGCGTCGAGAACGCCTCGATCACCTTCCGCGAGACGCCCGCGATCTCGAAGCGCCCGTCGGAATGCGTCTTCTCGATGCCGTAGCCGAGCCGCGCGAGGCCCGCCGCGAGTTCGTTCCGGTAGAGCGCCCCGAGCAGCATCTTCGAGGCATACAGCTTCTCGTTCGCCATCGATCGCCACTTGCCGTCCTCGCCCTGGACCATGTTGGCGATTACCGCATGGGTATGCAGCGCCGGGTCGAGGTTGCGCGAGGTATCGTGGCGGAACGTCGCGATGACCGTCTTCTGGCCGCCCGTGCGGACCATGCGACCCGTCTCGGGGTCCTTCATGCGGGTCTCGGCGACGTTCTTCTCGAACCAGTCGAGAGTGCGGGCGACGGCCCTGTCGTGGGCCTCGACCACGCGCGCGTCGCCGCCGACCAGGCCGATAAGCGAGACCGACTTCGGGGCCGAGAGGGTGAGGTCGCGGCCGGGCCGGTGCAGGCGCTTCCCGTCCCCGTCGAAGCGCCCGAGCGTGCGCCCGCTGCCGTCGGGCACCGTGCCTTCGAGCACGGAGCGGAACACGTCCGGGTCGACCGCGCCCTCGAGCCCGAGCCCGGCCGCGCCCCGGCCCGCCCAGGCGCTCGCGGCCTTGTGCTCGGCGTCGTCCTTCGCGTAGTAGCCGTCGCGCTCGTAGTAGGAGGCGCCCTGCGACGGCGCGGCGACCGCGCCGATCGAGGCCACCATGTCAGATCTCGACGCCGGCGGCGCTGCCCGGTCGTCCCTCCCGGACGCCGCCTTCGGGCGCCTCTCCGCGCTCGCGTCCGACCGCCGCCGACGCTTGCGCATCGACCGCCACCGCCGGGTCCGCACCCGCGGCTACATCGCCCGCTGCCGGGTCCGGTGGGGCCGCCGCGTCCGGCGAGGCCGGCGGCGCCGTGCTTCGGTCCGTCTCTTCGCTCGGGTTGTCCGGCGGTGCGACCCTCTCCGCATCCCCCGCGTCCCCCGCGTCGCCCACCATGCGCGGCGGTTCCGAAGGCTCTCTGCCAGTCGCTCCCGCGTCGAGCCCGAGCTCGCCCTGCGTCTCCCCCGCGCCGGCCTGTTCGAGCCACGCCGGCGGCTCGCTTGCGCCTGCCTCCGGGCGGACGGCCTCGGACCCCGGCGCATCGTCCGTCGCCGGTCCTTCCGGCCCTTCATCCGGCGCCGCATCGGCCTCCGGTTCCGCCTCGCGCGGCACGAACCGCTCGGCCGCCCGTCGGCGCTTCACGTAGTCGAGCCGGATGGTGGCGACCGGAAGGGGGCCCGGGAAACGCAGATACCCGTGCAGGTTCTCAAGCCGCATGATCTCGGAGGCGAGCGCCAGCGGCCGGAGCTCGCGCTTCGGCGTGAGCGAGACCCCGTCGCGGATGGTGTTGGCCCCGTAGCTGAACCCCTCGGCGACCTCCTCGACCTCGGCCCGCCCGAGGCTGTCGGCCGACCACTGCGCGGTGTCGCGGTCGGGCGCGGCCAGCACCACGCGCGTGCCGCACAGGCCCGAGACCGTCTCGGCGCCGTTCCTCCCATAGAGGTCGCGGAGCGCCGAGATGACCTGCACGCCGAGCACGAAGCACCCGCCGAACTGACGGCTTTCGGCCAGGCCCGGCTGCAATGACGGCACCTGGTGCAGGGTGGGGAGCTCGTCGAGGATGACCCAGATGCGCCGCCCGTCGCTCTGGTCGAGCGACAGCATGGCGTTGACCGCGATCTCCAGCCACGTGGAGATGAGCCCGCGCAGGCTCGCGTGCTGGTCGCCGCGCGAGGTCAGGAACAGGAACCCGCCGCGGTCCTCGTCCGATATCCACTCGCGGATGGAGAAGGGCTCACCCTCGTCCGGCAGGAACTCCAGCGCCGAGAGGTTCGCCGTCAGCATGGCGCGCACCGAGAGCGCCGTCTTCGGGTTCTCGGGATCGACGATGGACTGCGCGACGGTGCCCTCCATCGCCTGCGCGAGCGCCGTGAGCTCGGTCTTCAGGAGATGGTCGACCAGGACGGTGTTGCGCGTCTCGCCCTTCTGCCTGAGCACGCCGGCCCCGTTCGAGAAGAGCTG
This sequence comes from Alphaproteobacteria bacterium, assembly GCA_022823305.1. GTDB lineage: Bacteria > Pseudomonadota > Alphaproteobacteria > UBA828 > UBA828 > WTGU01. The sequence goes on along the minus strand of JAJDXK010000045.1, from coordinate 14,758 downwards.
GCGCGCGGCGGTGACCCAGAAGGGATCGACGGTGTCGCGCTGCTGCGGGATGAGCGCGGCGGCCATCATGTCGAAGTCGCGCGGCCCGCGCGCCTCGTAGAAGGGCGACCAGCGGGGGCTGCGCGCATCGAGCGGGTTGAGGAGCACGTCGCGGTCGGCGTCGAAGAACGCCGCCGTGTAGCTCCCCATCTTGTCGTAGATCACGCAGCGCTCGCCCCGCTCGCGGATCTGCGCCACCAGGTCGGAGATCAGCACCGTCTTGCCCGACCCCGTGGTGCCCGAGACGATGGTGTGCTGGGTCTCGGTGCGCGCCGGGAACGGGACGCCCGCGATGCGGTAGGGGCCGGGGCGGAGCGCGAGGACGTCGCCCAGTCGCGCGCGTACCGGCCGCACCCGCCGCCCGAGCTCCCGGGCGGTGGCGAGCTCCGCGCCCCGGATGCGGCGCGCGCGGTTGAGCTGCCAGCCGCGGAACCAGAACAGCACCAGGAACAGCGCGATGACGACGAGCGACGCCTTGGCGCCGAGGAGGGCCGACGCCAGCACCTCGTCGCGCAGCCGCTCGCGGGCGCGCCGCGCCGGGCGCGAGGCGGCGATCTCGGTGATGGTCAGCACCCGGTACGAGCCGTCGCGCATGCGCACGTCCTGGCGCGCGTCCGCCTCGTAGCCGAGCACGAGCTTGGCCTCGGCCGTGGTCACGATGGCGGCGGCGTACCAGTCGTAGCCGTCGGTGGCGTGCCAGAGGTTCCAGGCGGGCACGGCGACCACCGCGAAGGCCGAGAGGAAGGCGCCCGCGCGCAGGAGCTGGCCCCACATGCGAAGGCCGTGGAAGACGGTCTGCCCGCCCCTGAGCGTGCTCGACCCGACGGTTCTCAACCACTCGCCTCCCGTTGCCGCGTCATGGACCGGCGCGCGGGGCCGCTCTATCCGGCCCCGGCGTCGCCCGCACCGGCGCCGGCGACGGACGCACCCGCGGGCGCGGAGCCGGTCTCGTTCGGCTTCGGCGTCAGCACGTTGACCATGTCCTGCGGCCTGCCCACGACGATCTCGGTGATGCGCCGGTCGACGCCCGCGCCGTCGGTGAACTCCCGCCCGGCGATGCGCCCCTCGACCATGACCAGGGCGCCGGTGCGCACCCGCGCCTCGACCGCCTTGACCGCGCCGCCGTAGACGACGACGCGGTGCCACTCGGTGGCCTCGGCGGCCTCGCCGTCCTTACGCGTCCACCGCTCGGTCGTGGCGAGGCTGAACCAAGCGGTCCGGCCGCCGCCGGGCAGGGTGCGGATCTCGGGGTCTCGTCCCGCATGGCCGAGCAGCGTCGCGCGGTTCACGTGCAGCATCGTGTCTTCCTCCTTGCAGGTTGAGCGATGAACGGATCCGGACCGGACCCGCCCGGTGCGTGTTGGCCGCGGCGCACCGTCCGGCGCCGCCCGGAGGCGGAGCGGGGCCTCGGCCGGGGCGAGGCCGGCCGGTGGAGCGCGAGGCGCTTGCGCACGCCCCGGCCGGCGCTATGCTCGGAGGCATGAACATGACCGGAACATTCGGACACCCGCCTGCGCGCCCGACGACCTGGCCGGAGCGCGTCTTCGTGCTCGGCGGGCCCGGCCTCGCCGCGCTCTACACCGCCGCAGCCCTCGCCCTCGGCGCGGACGCCGAGCCCATCGGGCCGCTCTGGCTCGCTGCCATTGCCTGGACCGTGCTGGCCAGCCTCGCGGCTGCGCTCCACCGCGGCCTTCGTCACCGGGACTGGTCGGCCTTCGCTCGCCACGAGTTCGGGCACGACGACGGCGACATCGACGAATGGGCCTCGCGCACCGGCCGCTACGAGTGGCTCGGCGACCTCGAGGACCGCCTTCACGACGACGACCACCTTCGCAACCACGATCACGGCTAGTCCTCCCGCCGGCCGTGGCGCCAGTGCCTGCGGTCCTCGTGCGAGGCGCGCGGCGGACTCTCCACGGCCTCCGCTCCCTCCGGGGCGGGCCGGTCCTCGAAACCGTCGGGGCCGTCGGGGACGGCATTGCGCGCCGTCCCGTAGAGCTTCTCGGCCAACCACTCGCTGGCGAAGGGCAAGTTCTCGACCGCATGCTCGTCGAAGGGCCGCTCCACCTCGGCCGCCACGCCCGCGCCGCCTTCCCGCGCGTCGTCGCGCGCAACCGTCCGCCGCGCCTCACGCCCGGCCTCCCTCACCGTCATGCCGGCCTTCGTCTCCGCCCGCTCGCCCACGGCGCCCGCCTCGACCTCGCCCGGGATGGGCGCACCCGCGACATAGGCCCGGTCGCGCACGCCCTCCGACCAGCCGGCATGGGCGGCGGCGGTCTCCCGGGCGTAGGCGTCCGTCAGCGTGTTCCGCGCGGCGCCGTACTCCGCCTCGCCGCCGATGGTTGACGGGTCCGGCCCGGCGGGCGCGGGAAAGCGCTCGGCGATGAACGCGGCGGCGTGCTCGCGCAACACCTCGGCGTCCTCCGGGGTGCGGATGGTGGCGAGGCGCAGCGCCCCCGCCGCGCCGATCGCGCGCCCGTCCGCGCCGGTGCGCTCGCCGAGCCACTCGAAGAACGGCTGCGCGAGGTCGCGGTCGACGGCCTGCCCCTGCGAGGTCACCAGGGCGGCCTGCTCCGACCAGCTCTCGGACTCCTGCCGGGCGAGGGACGCGCGCTCGTCGAAGCGCTGCATGCGCGTCAGGTTGGCCGACAGGCTCTCGTCCAGCGCCGCCATCTCGCTCTCGCCCGTCGCCGTCGAGTAGCGCCGCGACGCCTCCGAGACCCGCGACCAGAGGTCGAGCACCTGGTGCTGCTCGGCGTAGTCCTGCGTCCGGTCCCACGCCTCCTTCTCGATGGTCTGGCCGCGCCACGACGCCGAGCCGTCGGCGCGGATCTTGGCGATGATGTCCCAGCCGCCCCCGACCTTCGCCTCGCCCACCAGGGTCGCCATCTGGTTCTTCGTGATCCCGGCGGTCTCGGCCAGCTTCTCGACATGAGATTCGAGCGCCTGGACCTGCGCGCTCTCGCTCTCCGTCACCCCCCTCGCGAACGCCTCGCCCGTGCTCACGTCATGGCTGTAGCGCTCGGCGAGCGCGGTCGCGTCGGTCACCGCGGCGTTCCGCGCCACGCCGGCTTCCACCGACCACTGCCGCGAGAGTCCGCGGGCCTCCGCCGCGCGCTGCTCGTGGCTCGCGGCAAGCGACTCCGAGAGCCTGATCCCGGCCCCGGGGATGCGACTCGTGGCCGCACCCACGTCGCCAATCGCGGTGCCGTCGCCCGCCACGGTGAACGCCGCCCCGCCCGGCGCGTAGCCGGTGTAGCGGTCCGCGTCGACATGAGCCGACGTGCGGATCTGGCGCCCTTCGAGCGTCGCATAGCGGTGGGTGTCGGCGCTCGTGTTGCCGAGCGAGATGTTGCCCGTCGTCCCCTCGTGCGCGGCGGCGGACGCTGCGTCCTGCCCAACCGCGAGCACCGAGGTCGCGAGCACCGTCGCCTTCGACAGTCCATACGCGAGCGCGGCGGCGAGGAACGGCACCGACATCGAGAGGTAGCCCGACATCACCGCCACGTCCTCGGCGACCGCCCGTATCCCGGCCTGCGCGATGAGCGAGATGCCGGCGTCGCCGCCCGGCATCATGGCGCTCGCGCTCATGCGCTCGGCCGCCTCTCCCATCGAGATGCGGTGCAGCACCGCATAGAGCGGCCCCCACGACTGGAGCCAGACGAGCCCCGTGACATACGACCGGAAGATGGCCGCGCCCGCGGGGGTCAGCATCAGCAGGACCGCCATCGGGAACGCGCCGACATAGAGACATTCGAAGACAATCCTCAAGAGCGGCACCCAGGTCTCGGCCTGGCGGCCGATGGCCCGATAGGCGGAGACGGTCTGGGCCTCGGCGCGGGCCTCGGTGTAGGCGCGGAGCGCGGCGGCGTTGCCGGCTTCGGCCGCCCACTGCTCGCCCGCGTCGTGCACGGCGTTCAGCACCATCTGCTGGCGCATGATCTCGCCGGCGGAGCGCGAGGCGCCGATGAGGAAGTCGTGCGCGGCCGGGAGCGCGGCCACGAGCTCGGCGCGCGCGAGCGCGTCCGTCGCCGCGTCCGGGAAGAGCCGCCGCCCGAAGATCCCGCCCGCGCGCGCGAGCTCGGCCGTCCACTGCGCGTTGAGCCGCCCGGCGCCGTCGGCACAGGTGACAATCTCGCGGTCGAGCGTGGTCGCGCCGGTGCCCGAGGATGCGCCCCTGGTGGCGTACTCGAACATCCGCGCGGGCGAGGCGCCGGCGGACGGGCTGCCCGAGGCGGTGACGAGCCGCCACACGTCGGTCGATTCGCGCAGGTCGTCGGCGGTGACGTGCCCGAGCAGGAGCGCGTGGAACACGCACTGGCGGGCGTAGCCGCGGAGGTTCCTTGCGAACACCGCGTCGGTCACTTCCAGGCGCGTCGCGGCGGCGGCGAGCCTCGCCCCGAAGATGAGCCCGTGGCGCTGGTAGCGGAGGTCGTCCGGCAGCGTGAAGGCTTGTTCCGTCAAGCGGGTCAGGCCGTCGCCCACCTGGCTCGTGAGGGATGCGAAGAGCGCCAGCCCCACCGGCACGTTGTCCACCACCGCGGGTGCCAGCGCGGGGTCGAGGCGGTCGACGACCCGCACCGTGACCTTGGGCACCACCATCGCGCCCCACACGGTGATGAAGAGCAAGATCCACTTCGCGTTGTCCTTCCAGCTCCCCCCGAACGCGGTGCGGAACAGCACCCAGGCAAGGCCCGCAACGCCCGCGAGCTGGGCGAGCACCACGTAGGCGCCGCCGCCGGTAATCGCCGCGACCGCGTTCAGCAGGTCGACGAGGTAGGTCCCGCCGCCCAGGGTGAAGAGCTCGAACACCGCGCCTACCTCGCGCCCGCCGCCCCGGCGCCGCCGCGCGCGTAGGCGAGTGCCGCGCGCAGGTCCGCCGACAGGGCGCCGGCGAGCTCGGTCTCGATGAGGCGCAGCTTCTCGATGACCCCGAGCGCGGTGTTGAAGCGCGCGAGCCCCTCCGCCCGGTGCCGGCTCAAGGCGGTACGGTTGACCCGCAGGCCCTCGCGCCAGCGCGCAAGCTGCTCGCCGTCCGCGATATCCAGCGTCCCGGCGCGCTCCTCGACCGTCCTGTGCAGGTCCGAGAGCCAGACCTGGAGCACGTCGAGCGCCACGGCCTCGGCGAGCGCGTCCACCTCCTGGTCGATGACCGCGCCGCGGTAGGCGGCGGCAACGTTCGCGACCCGGTAGACCGGGAGCGTGGTCAAGTTGACGAGCCCGAGCGCGTCGCCCGCGGGCGCGGTGTCGGTGCGCACGGCGTCCACGAGGTCGCGCAGCAGCGCCGCCACCCGCGCCCGGAACCCGCGGTCGGCGGGGACCGTCACGGTCCCGAGCGTCGGGTTGAGGCAGTCGGCGGTGGTGTCGCAGCGGTAGACCGGGAGCTGCCCGCCGCCCTCCATCAAGATTTCCGTCACGCGGCGGTCGAGCGCGAGCGGCTCGAGGATGCGCACGCGCGGGCCGCTCGTGTCGCTGTCGGAGGTCGGCGCGGTCACGATGACGGTGCCCGAGACCGACATCGCGAACTCGGCGAGCTCGGTGTCGGCGGAGAGGAACGACGACGCCCGCACCGCCTTCCAGGCGTAGTTGACGTTGACGGGGACTTGGCTTGCCATCGGCCCGGAGGCCGAGGCGAGCGTCGAGTTGCGCTGCCCGTCGGCGCCGCAGCCGTGGCGCGCCGCGGCGTAGTCCGAGAAGATCCCCTGCGAGGTGCCGATGGCGGCGCAGATGGCGGACGAGGCCCGGTCGTTCTTCGCCCACACCGCGCCCACGAGCGCCTGCGCGGTCTCGCAGGAGTTGAGGTTCTGGTTGTTGACCCACTGCGCCAAGGCGCGGAGCTTCGACATCGTCTCGGCGATGACCGGCGAGATGGTCTCCAGGGCCAATTCGAACGCGAACCCGGCGGCGTTCTGCGCGATCGCGCGCGCGAACGCGACGAGCTGGTCGGAGTTGATGAACGAGAAGGCGCCCGCGAACGCGTCGATGCCGCCGCAGCCCGCGCGGAAGCTCGGCAGGTTCACCGTCGCGATGGTCTCGGAGCGCACCGGCGCGCGGAGATACAGGTTCCCGAGGGTCCAGTGCCCGGACGCCTGACCCTGGAACGCGGTGGGGCCGGTGGTGTTGACCGCGGCGCCGCGCCAGAACGACTCCATCTCCGAGAGCACGTCGCCGTGCGCCGGCGCCGCCGCCAGCGCGAGCGCCAGCGCCGCGCCGAGCGCGCCCTTCCTCGCCTCAATAGTCACTGCCGGTCTCCCGTTGGGTCAGCACGAAGATGCGCTCGGCGAGCTGGTCCTCGGCTAGCACCCCGAAGCCGACCGGCACGACCCCGCCGGTCGCGGTGTCGAACAGCGCCACGGCGGGCAGCGGTCCGCCGTCGAGGCCCAGCCGGGCCGCGCGCCCGTTGTCGGGCACGGCCTCGGGCCAGCCCTCGAGCGGTCCGCCGGTCATCGAGACCGCGAGCACGTCGAGGCCGTGGCGCAGGCTGAACGCGCGCAGCAGCGGGCCGAACACCCGGCAGCCGCCGCAGTCCTCGTGGCCGAGGTAGATGAGCCCGTAGCGCTCGCTCAAAGCCTTGAGCGCCGCGTCGCGTTCCGTGCGGCGCTCGTCGGACCAGAGCCGCTTGGCGAGCGCGCCGACGGGGCGCGTCAGCGTGTAGTCGAGCTCGGGCGTCGCCCACACCGTGCGGCGGAACACGTCGGAGAAGACGGCGGCGCGCCGGAGGGTGTCGCGCTGGAGCCGCAGGTAGGCCGCCACGTTCTCCGGGGTGGGGTCGAGCACGGCCTGCGCCCGCGCCTCGTCGAGCGCCCGGCGCAGCGCCTCGATGCGCTCGCTCGCGGTCCCGGCAGGCGGAGCGGGCGTGGCAGCGGGGGGCGGCGGGTCCTCCACCGCCTCCTCCTCCGCGCGGTCGCAGTAGAAGTGCCAGCCGAGCGACGGCGCCTCGCCCGGTCCGGTGCACCACTCGCGCCATTCGCCGGCCGCGGCGGCAAGCGGGAGCGGCGCCAGGCACAGGCAGGCGAATGCGAGGAGGGCGACGCTTCGCATGGCCGCGCTCATCCGCCCCGGCCGTAGAAGTCGCGGATACGTGCGCGCATCGCGTCCTTCGTCTCACCCGCGCCCGGCAGCGAGACCGAGGGCTCCTGTCCCCCGTCCATCAGGTTCTCGGTGAACTCCGAGAGGTCCAGGCGCTCGAAGTCGATGCGCTCGACCTCGGCGACGGTGAGCCCCCGGCAGCTCCCCCAGCCGAGCCCGAGCTGGCGCCGGCCCTGCTCCTGGAAGATGCGCCCGAGCTTCGAGCCGAACACGCACCACACCCGCTCGCGCCGGATGCACACGCCGAAGAAGGTGCGCTTCGCGCAGCGCGTCCCGAGATAGCGCGTGTTGCCGTCGTGGCGCTCCTGCGCGAGCTCGCGCTCCGAGGCCGAGCAGTTGCCGAGCCCGACCAGGAGCCCGCTGTTCTTGCAGCAGTTGGCGAGCCCGAACAGCTTGATGTGGCAGGCCCGGCGCTGGCCGGTGAAGAAGCGCATGTCGTCCCGGTCGAACTCCTCGCCGCCGAGCTCCACCGCCATGTTGAGCCGCGTCGCCGCCTCGACGAACCCCGCGTTCGCGTCCGTGCCCACGCTCTCGCAGTCGGCGCCGACGCACCACGCCACCGCGCCGCAGGACCCGCCGCTCCCGGCATCGCCCACGTCCGCGCCGCACTCGGTGACCGAGCCCGAGGCGATGCCGTCCGCGCCGTGGGCGGTCGCCCGGGGGTTCGCCACGATCGCCTTGCCTCTCCGGACCCCGGGGTCGCCCGCCGTCACCGGACGGTCCGGCCGCGAGGCCGTGCCACGGACGAGGGCGCGCCCCGCGTCGCCGCCCGGATCGTCCGGGTCGGCGAGCCGTTGCCGCGCAGCGTCCGCCATGCCGGCGTCGGTCAGGCGGCGCTCGGGCACGTCCGTCCCTTCGTAGCCGGGCACTCCGTCCGCGCTCGCCGCGTCGCGCACGATCGCGCCCGCCGCCGCCTGGCCCGCATTGCCGATCGCGCGGGCCGCCGCCCTCGGGTCCTCCGCGTGCGCCGCCGTGCCGCCCAGCCACCACAGCATCAGGCACACCAGGGCGAACATCGCGACCCAGGTGATTAGGCGGACCACGCGCGTCGCCCGGTCGATGAGCACATCCGCCCGGCCGCCGCCGTGCATCTCCTCGCGTGCGTTCATTCCCGCTCTCCCCTCAACCGTTCCAGCTCCCGCCGCGCCACGGCCCGACCCGCGTCGCCCTCGGCCGCGACCGCCTCCAGCGCCGCCGCGAGGCCGATGTTCCCGGCGACCACGTCGAAGGGCGGCGGAGCATCGTCCGCGCAGCCCCGGCTCGCGCACGCCGGCACCCCACCGGGCACGACGACCACCGCCGGGACGCGGGCAACGCCGAACAGGCGGAACAGCCGCGGGTCGATGGCGACGCCGGCCTCCGCGCCGCCCAGGCGCTCGCCCACCGCCTTCACCGTCGCGCGCAAGCCCGCATCGCCCACCCCGCGCAGCACCAGCGGCGCCCCGATCCGGGCCGCCTCGCGCGCCCACCCGCCCCAGCCCGGCGCCGGCACCGCGAGGCTCATGAACACGAGCACGTCCGCCGTGTTGGGGCGGGCGCCCGCGAGCGTTGCCGCGTGGCGTTCGGCCGGGAGCGGGGCGGGGGAGGCGTCCGCCGCGCCGGGCCCGGTGTCCGGCGCGGCCTTGCCGGCACGTTCGAGCGCGCGGTCGACAACTGAGCGCGTCCAGTCCCCGAGACCGTCCGGGCCGTCCGAGCCCGCCTGGCGCAGGACCTCCTCGACCAGGGTGCGCGCGCGTTCGTCCGCCGGCAGCTCCCCGGCGCGGGCCGGGAGACAGCACGCGGCGAGCACGAGCGCGCAGGCGAGCGGGAGCACGGTTGCCGCGAGGCGGCGGCGGGTCGTGAACGGACTGTTCAAGGGCGCTTTCATGAGCGTTCTCGGCGACTTCACAACAGGCAGCAGTTGCGCTTGCGCCACAGCAGGTAGCCGAAGCTCTCGCCCGCCACCGGCAGCTCGCGCAAGGATTCCCACAGCACCGACGAGCGCCCCGTCGGGTTGCAGCCGGTGAGCGGGGAGGTGGCCGGCACCGGCTGCGTCATCTGCCAGCGGTACTGCGACTTCCGCATCACCGGCATCGGGTAGCGCCCGCAGAGCGCCCCGGACCCGACCGTTCCCCAGGCGAGGCCCGCGCGGTGCAGCCGGTAGAGGAGGCGCTGCGCCGCGAGCAGCGACGCCTGCACGCCGCCCACGTGCGCCGCCACGTTCCCGGTCAGCGGATACATCCCGCCCTGGCACCCCGCGCACCAGAACATCGCGTCGAGCGGGAGCCCCGCGGACGACGCCGCGCAGTCGGCGGCGCACGCGGCCTGCGCCGGGAGGTTCGCGAAGAGCGCGGCCTCGGGGTTCAGCAGGAACGAGAGCTCGTCGTCGAGCCACGCGGGGTCGAGCTCCGAGGTCCACGCGATGTCGAGCCCGCCCGCCTCCAGGCACCCCAGGTCGAGCAGGGCGCCGATCCACGAGAGGAGCGGGTACATGTAGAGGTGCGCGTGCCACACGGACCCCGACGCGCCGTCGCCGCCCGAGGAGCCCGTCCGCCCGCGCGCGGCGTGGAAGCCCGGATTGATGGTGAGCCCGCCGAGGTTGGGGAAGCACCAGGGCACCCGCGTCACGTCGACGAGCCGCGCCGGCTCCCACACCCCGAGGGACAGCCCGATGCGCGGAATGGGCGAGCCGCAGAGGCAGATCGGCGAGCCCGGATTGGGCGTGTCCGGGGCGCCGGTCGCGCTCCCGATGGTGATGGGAAACAGGCACTCCCAGCACACGTCCGTGATGGGGTTCACGAAGCGCCCGGTGCAGGCTTGCGCCCACGCAGTTCCGGCCGGGAGGAGGACGAGCAGCGCGAGCGCGGCGAGCAACACGCGGGCGGTCCTCATCGTCCGGACTCCCGCTCCTCGACGGGGATCTCCGCGATGCGAAGCCGCGCCCCTGCGCGCGTGACCAGCGAGGGCGTGAACCGCAGCCCCAGGCGCGCGGCGATCCGCCCGCCCTGGTCGAAGAAGAAGGGACGGCCGTGGATGCGCGCGAGCGCGAGCGGGCGGCCGGCGAGCAGCACGACCTTCGCCGGCCGCCCGTGTTCGAGCGCCCATACGACCTCGGCCTCGCGCCTTCCGTCGATGAACAGGAGGTCGCTGGTCAGCGGCGCATGCAAGAAGGGGTCGATCCGCGTTCCGGCCGCGGCGACGAGCGTGCCGTCCGCGCCGCGGATGTCGGCCGCCACCGTCACCGAAGGGTCGAACGTCCGGATGCGCCGCTCCCGAGCGGGCGCGATACCGGGCACCGGCTCCGGCGCCTCCAGCCGCGTTCTTGCCCGGCCGCGCGCCTCGGCCTCGAAGCGGGCGAGCGCGCCCGAGCGTTCCATGTCCTGAAGGCGCGCCTCCAGTTGCTCCAGCAGGTCCGGCTCGGCGACGGCCCAGGTCGCGCCCCGCACGCCGAGGTCCGCGGCCTGAGCGGGCGCCACGAGCAGCGCGAGTGCGGCGCACCCCGCCGCGAGGGGCCGGAAGCGGGCCGGGCGGCTCATTCCCGCGCCTCCGCCGTCCGCCCGGCGTCCTCCGGCCCCACGAGCGGACCGGCGAGCCCGAACCAGGGCAGGTCCGGCAGCGCCACCGCCCGCCCGACGATGCGCTCCCGGGGCACCAGCCCGATCTCGGCGTAGCGGCTGTCGTGGCTGTCGCGGTGCGGCCCGTGCAGGTAGTACCGGCCCGCCGGAATGACGCCGGGCGCGACGGCTTCGAGCGGCCTGCCGTCGAGCGCGCGGGCCTTGGCCCGGCCGAGCCGCACGCCGTCCACCCGCACGGTGCGGTCCGCGGCCACCGTGACCACCGAGCCCGGCAGCCCGCGCACCGTCTTCAGGTACGGCACCGGCGCGTCGAGGCACGGGGGCGGCTCGAACAGCACCGCGTCGCCGATGGCGGGCTCGCCGGCCGGGAGCACGAGGTAGCCCCAGGCGTCGTCCGACCAGCTCGCGTTGACGTGCACCCGCGAGGCGAGCCCGAGCCACAGGAGCCCGAGCGCCGCCATGCAGGCGAGTCCGACCCGGGCCCGTGTTCCGCCGCGTCCGGGCCGCGCCGGCACGGCCCGAAAGAGCACGCGCTCCATCACGGGCCCGGCTCCGGTGCGGCCCGCTCCCGCCGCTCTTCGAGCAGCAAACGGACCGGCCCGGTCATGTCCGGCGCCCCGGCCGCCACCGCCCGCGCGGGCAGCAGCACCACGTTGCCGCGCGCCGCGACCCGCCCGAGCGCGTCTTCGAGCGCCAGGCCCCAGGCCCGCACCGCCGCTGCGGTCTCTTCCGGCGTCCCGCTCCCCCGCGCGACCTCCGCCGCATGCTCGGCCGCGAGCTCGGCGAGGCGCACCGTCGCGATGCGCGGGCGCTCGTCCGCGGCCATGCGCGTCATGCCGGCGGCGATCGCCGCCGCGACGCCGGCGCCAAGCAGCACGGCGGAGACGACCACGCGAAGCTCGCTCATCCCGCGTACCCCGCCGCGCGCTGGCGCGCGGTCATCGAGACGTAGGCGCGGGTGTCGCGGTGCTTGAACCACGCCGTGCCGTCCTCGTCATGGAACAGGTAGAGGTAGTGACCGGCCCAGTTTCGGTCCGCGCGCTCGGCCGACAGCACCCCGGCGAGGATGGCGGCGCGGAACACCTCCTCGGCGTCGCGCACCACCTGGACGCCCGCGGGCGCGCCGCCGCGCCGGCGCTCCCGGCGCTTGCCGTCCCGGGTGATTCCCTTCCGTCCCCGCCGCCGCGGGCCTCGCCCTTGTGTTCGCGCCATCTCCGGCCTCCCCGTCGTCGTGCTTCTCATTCCGCCCCGGCACCGCCGACGCCGGGCGCCGCGCTGAGCGCCCGGAAGCGGGCGAGCCAGGCCGCCGCCGCCTTGTCCGGAGGGACGCTGCGGATGCGGCGCTTGAGCGGCGGGAAGGCGACGCCCGCGCCCGCCGGCGCATCCCTGTCCAGCAGGTCGCGCCGCTCGGCCGCCGCCGCCATGCGCGTGACGAACTTCAGCAGCTCCGCCGGCTCCTCCCCGAGCGCCGCATCGAGCCCCGCGGCCTCGCGCACCGCGCTCTCGATGCCGCCGGCGAGGCGGCCCGTGCGCTCCATCGCGCGCTGCGACCCCGGCGCGCCGCCCCGCAGCCACGCCGACGGCGCGTCCGCAACCAGCGCGTGCAGCGCGAGCCGCCGCCGGTCCTCTTCGCTCAAGCCCTCGAGCGCGGCGACCTCCTCGCTCACGAGCACCGCGTGCGCGGCGAGCGAGTGGTACTGGCGCAGGCAGCCGCCCCGGCGGCAGGTGTTGGCGAGCACATGGGCCAGCGCCTCGAAGTCGACGTCCGCCGCCGTGACGTTCTCCGCGTCGTCCGGCCAGTTGAGCGGACGCGCGGCGGTTGCTCTCCGCGTCATGTGTCTCTCCCTTCGTCCCGTGTGCCTTCCCGTTCGGCCTCGGCGCGAGAGGCCCCGCCCGCAATGCGGTCGATGGCCTCGCGTGTCGAGAGCCCCTCGGCCTTGAGCCGCTCCACCGCCGCGAACGCGGGGCCGCGCGAGGAGAACAGCGCGACCGACCACGCATCGAGCGCGAGGCGCCCCACCCGCCAGCCGTCGGGGCCGTGCAAGACAAGCTCGGCGTAGCGCCCCTCGGCCGTCGTCAGGCTCTTCAGCGCCCGCTCCATGCCTGCGTCGCAGTGGATGCGCTTCTCGGACTTCAGGAGCTCGATGGACTCGTCCTTCTGCGCGAGGAAGATGGTCCAGTCGGAGTTCTCCCACGCTGCCCGCGCGGCGGGGTTCGCGTAGTAGTCGTTGACCGACTGCGTGCCGGTCACCAGCGCCCCGCGGTACTTCCGCGCCCGGCGCGCCGCGCCTTCGAGGAACGCCCGGCTGTCCTCGCCCGAGAGCAGGTCCCACGCCTCGTCGATCACGATGGCCTTCGCTTTGGTTCTCGCGCCGTGGTACATCCGTTGCGTGGCCAGGAACACGACGAGCATCAGCACCACGCCCTGCACGTCGCCCCGTCCTTTGAGCTCCGCGAGCTCGAACACGGTGAGCGCGGCGTCGAGCGCCGGCGTCTCGCCGCCTGCGAACAGCCGTCCGGTCGCCCCGCCCGGGCACCAGGGGCCAAGCGCCGTCGCCATATCGGTCGCCCGGCGGTCGTCGCGGCCTTCGAGATGCTTCCTCACCGTGCCGAGGTCGGCGCCGTTGCCCGCCTCGTCCCAGGCCGCGGCGATGGCCTCGTCGATGAGCGCGGCCTCGATGTCGTCGATCGAGCCCCGGCGCCGGGCCATCCGCCCGACCACGCCCGCGAGCATCGCGAAACACTCTTCCCGGTAGTCGCCGTCGCGGTTCGCGGTCTCCGCGTCGATCATCGCGAAGGGGTTGAGCGTCGCGGCGTCCTTGCCGAACGCGATGAAGGCGCCGCCCAAGGCTTCCGCCGTGTGCTGGAACGAGCGCCCGTCGTCGATGACGACCGCCTCGCCGCCCGCGCCCACGATGCCGGTCACCAGCTCCTGCATGAGGACGGACTTGCCGCTGCCCGACTTCCCCGTGACCGCGACGTTGTAGTTGCCCGCGTCGTTCGCGAACGGCGACCAGCACGCGGGCTGGCCGCGCCGCCCGATGAGGAAGAGCGCGGGCGGGTTGTCGGGATTGGCAGGCTGCCCCCGCCACTCGCCGTGCACCGGCGCGAGGTTCACCGCGCTGGAGGTCAGCAGCGTCTTCATCCGCCCCATCCGCGCGAGGTCTTCGTCGAGCCCGCCCGCCGCCGCCATCGGCAGGCACGCGAGCCAGGAGGGGAGCTGCACGTAGCGCTCCGCCGTCACCCGCCAGCCCTGCCCGTGGTAGATGGCGCGTACCGCCTGCTCGGCCTCGTCGATGGTCCCGAGCGGCGCGTACACGGCGGCCATGTAGCAGGCGCGGACCAGGCGCTCGCCGTCCTTGATGCGCTCGGTCACGAACTGCCAGTCGCGCGCCTTCTCGGGGAGCCCCGGGAGGTAGCGCGCGATGCCGGTGCCCGCCTGCTGCGTCGCGCGCGCGCTCTTCAGCAACGCCCGCTCGCCGTCGGCCGCCTCGCCGGTCATGACCGTGAGGCAGGTGAGCACCGGACAGCCGGGCTGGAGGAAGTCGCGGTGGAAGTCGCCGATGAGCGCGTTCCCGCGCCACCCGGGCCAGACCTCGGGGAAGGCGACGGCGGAGAGCACCCGCACCGCGACGTCCCCGCCGTCGGGGTGGTGGAAGACGAGCCCCGTGGGGGCGACGGTGAGCGCCCGGCCCGGCGCCGCGCACTGGAGATGGAGCGCATCGCGCGGCGACCAGCGCCGCAGCGGGCGGGCGAGCCCGCCGTCGCGCTCGCCCGCCATGTCGGGCGCGGCGAGCTCGGCCGCGAGTGCGAGCAGCGCATCGGGGGAGACCCGCCGCGCGGTGGCGCCGGCCGAGGCCAGCGTCCCTTCGAGCGCCCGGCGGAACGCCGACAGCGCCGTCTCCGGTCCGGGGCCGGGGGGCCCGGCGAGCGTCGCCGCCACGAACACCCGGGAGTCGGCGAGCGTGAAGGGCGGGCCGCCCGCGTGCAGCGCCCGCCAGCCCGCGCCCTCGAACAGGCGCGCCCGGCTGTAGAAAATCCCGGTGGAAGTCGCCGATGAGCGCGTTCCCGCGCCA